>NZ_LQYA01000006.1 GCF_001531445.1 Sporosarcina koreensis | reverse complement strand
TCCCATACCGAACACGGAAGTTAAGCTCTTCAGCGCCGATGGTAGTAGGGGGCTTCCCCCTGTGAGAGTAGGACGTCGCCGGGCAAAGGCCATCCCCTGTGGGGGATGGTTTTTTTGTGTTTACAATTAGTTCTTTTCAAGCAAAAAGGCATTTGGCGCGATATTATATAGATTAAAATACGATGTTCTTCCACGCTCATAAATTCTCTCATCCGCTCATAAATCCTCTCATCCGCTCATAAATCCGCCCAAGCGCTCATAAACTCCCTTATCCGCTCATAAAGCCGCTCTCCGCTCATATAGTAGCCCCCGCCCATGCTGCCAAGCTCCCAAGCCTCGAAACGGGCAAAAAACCTCTGAACCCCTTCAAACTCCCTCAAAAATCTCCAATCCCCCCATAAAGCCCCCCCAACATTCAAAGCAAACCACTCCAGTTAAATTTCTTTCTACGCATTCAATTTCTTCTGGAAGAATAGGGTATATTGAAGGGAGGAGGTGGGGGAAGGTGATTGTACGTAATGTAGCGAAAAGGTTTTTCAAGGAGCGTTTTTTCGATCAGGCGGCGCAGACTGCGTATTATTTGCTGTTATCGATGTTTCCTTTTCTCATCTTCCTGTTCTCCTTGCTTAGTTATTTGCCTGTAGATGAGGAGATGTTTTTAGCGTTCCTTCGTCCGTTTGCGCCTAGTGAGGCGTATGTGATCATTGAACAGAATGTACGGGCGATTATTTTCAAGGTGCAGGGGAATGTTTTATACACGAGCTTGGCTGTCGCTTTTTGGTTGTCGTCAGTTGCTGTGCAATCATTGGCACGCTCGTTGGATCAGGCGTATGGGTATGTCAGGCGATATGCATTTTGGAAAGTGTTGATCCGGGATTTGGGAGTTACATTATTATTCATGCTAGTTCTTTCTTTGTCCCTATTTCTTCCGGTAGTCGAAAGGGCGTTGCACGAAGTGGTTACGTATTATGATACGGTCGAGCAATGGCGCGGCTGGAAGACCGTTTGGCCGATGGTGAAGTGGGGTCTTGGGACTTTGTTTTTGTTCCTGTTTTTCCTATTGTTTTACAAAGTTGTTCCGACAGGTAGAATGAGAGTGAAGGAAGTGTTGCCGGGTGCGATTTTCTCTGCAATCGGCTGGCAGCTGTTCTCGCTATTTTTCGGAAGCTATGTGGCAAATGTCGATTATACGAAGCTCTATGGACAGCTGTCCGGGATTATCCTACTCGTCCTTTGGTTTTATTTGACTGCAGTCATCCTGATGGTTTCAGGATTGCTCAACGCAGAGAGCCGGGCATTTTTAAAAGGAAAGGGAAGATGATTATGAAAATACTTGTAGTGGATGATGATCCGAATATATTGGAGTTAGTGAGTATCCATTTATCCCAGTCGGGGTATGAAGTGTTCAAGGCGGCAAGTGGCGCGCAGGCACTTGAAAAGCTAGAGGAACAACTTCCCGATTTGGCGGTTGTTGACGTCATGATGCCCGGGATGGATGGGTTTGAATTGACGAAGAGGCTACGGGCGGAAGCGGATATCCCGGTTTTATTGCTAACGGCGAAAGGGGAGCTGGAGGATAAGGAGAAAGGCTTTTTGGCCGGGTCTGACGATTATGTTGTCAAACCGTTTGAGCCGAGGGAGCTTTTATTCAGAATCAATGCCATCTTACGGAGATATGACAAGGCAGTCGATGTACTCATACAGGCAGGGCCGCTTAAGATCAACAGGCAAAGCTATGAAGTGTCTATTGGGAAAAAAGTGCTGTTGCTGCCATTGAAGGAGTTTGAGCTGCTGTCTGTCCTTGCATCTAAGCCGAATCAGGTGTTTGAGCGTGACTTCCTTATTGAACGCGTCTGGGGCTTCGATTATGAAGGGGATGAGCAGACGCTGAACGTCCATATCAAACGGCTGCGCGATAAGCTGGAAGGGTTGCCGGAAGATGTTCGCATAACGACAGTCCGCGGAGTCGGTTATAAGCTCGAGGTGTCGAGTACATGAGATCCCTTTACGGAAAATTCCTCTCCTTCACAACGGGCATCATGCTGACAAGCGCTGTCGTTGCATTTCTTGTGGTGAATACATATTATCATCAGCAATTGAAAGGGCAAAATGACGCAAAGAACATGAATATTGCACTCACGATGGCTGAATACATCGAGACGGAGGAGCCTGCCGATCTGGCGGGTTACTTCAGCACGCAAGCGACCTCTGGCTATAAATTATTTGTCGTGAACGATAGCCGTCAGGCAACTCTGTATGGAGCACCTTTCCGGCTGGAGAATTTGAGACCAGCTTCGGTGGATAAAGTGCTGAATGGTCAGCTGTACCACGGAATGCGGGATTTGAAAACGGAGACGTTCATGACCGGTTTTTTTTCGGATGAACTTGCGAACACAGTAGGCGTTCCGTTTACATACAATGGGGAAACTTATGCCCTTTTCATGAGGCCGGATATTAAATTGCTGTTCACGGAAGTTCACTACTTATTGGGCGGCATGGTAGTCGTCATGGCGATTGTCAGCCTGTTGTCGATGCTGATCGTTGCAAAAAAGTTGATTGAACCGATCACGAAGCTAACTGCGGCAGCGAAAAAAGTCGGCGAAGAAAAGTTCACTGGATCTCTTGATATTACCCGGCGTGATGAGATCGGCCAGCTGGCGCAAAGCTTTCAGCGGATGACCGAGAAGCTCAGTGAAAATGACCGGATGCGTAAAGAGTTCATTAGCGACGTATCACATGATTTTCAGTCGCCTTTGCTTAACATTAAAGGATATGCCAATTTGCTGATGGATAGTGGCTTGCCTGAACAGGAGCGGCAAAACTATGCGAAAGTCATTCAATCCGAAACGGAACGGCTCTCTTTATTGACGAAGCAATTATTGCTATTGACGTCACTCGATCAATTAGAGTCTCCTTTGAAACCAATCAAATTTCGTCTGGATGAGCAATTAAAAGAAGTCATTCGAAAACAAAGATGGCTTCTGGAGGAGAAGGAGATGTCGCTCGTCATGGAATTGGATGAAGTCGCGGTAACAGGAGATCCCGCCTTCCTTGAAAAAGTATGGGAAAACCTGCTTTCCAATGCGTTGAAATATACGGAGGTGGGCGGAGAAATTGACATTCGTCTGACGGAAGGAAAAGACGAGGTGAAAGTTGCAATCCAGGATAACGGAGCGGGAATTGCGGAGCAGCATTTGAGCAGGCTGTTTGACCGCTTTTACCGAGTCGATCATTCCAGGACGCAACAAGTCGAGGGGACAGGGCTTGGACTTTCCATCGTTCATCAAGTTGTGAAGCTCCACGGGGGCCTGGTGCAGATTGATAGCAAGGAAGGGGTCGGCACGACATTTACAATCATACTACCAAAATTGTAATCTGTTGTTCATGTTCCGTTCATATTGGCCTTCTATGATAGGAATATAACATAAACGAGATAGGAGGAAATAACATGCAAGAGAAATGGAGTATAAGGCTTATTAGGATTTCAGCAATTTTTGGAGTGATCGGAGCATTTCTAGGATCCCATATGGCGGGGGCGGGATCATATGCTTTCCGTCCGATTCACGCGCATATCCTTGTTGTCGGTTGGTTATCGGTCTTCGCTTGGGGCGTCTTCTACAAAATCTACAAAGTCCGCGCGAAAAAGATGGTTGCTGCACATGGTTGGACCGCAATCATCGGATCCATCGGTCTGACAGCAGGAATGTGGTTGCAGTTTATGAACCCGTTCGGTGTGAATGAAACATTCTCGCTCATTTTCTATATTGTTGGAGGAAGCGTTCTGCTCATCAGCTTTGTTCTATTTGTTTTAGTGACATTTCTTATTGAGAGAGAAGGAAGACGCTAATGACTGCAGGGAGACTTAAAGGAAGGCGGCTTTGGTGGCTATCTATTGGAATTTGGCTTCTGCTTACAATTCTGTTGACCGCGATTGCGCCGGGAAGCAAAGAAAATGTTGTTGCCAATAAAGACGCAGGTCTGCCGTCTGACGCACCTTCCATTGTAGCGACCCATCAACTGGAGAAATATTTTCCGAATGACGGCGGAATGCCGCTGTTTGCAGTGTTCCATAAGGATAGCGGACTATCGGACGAAGAGGTCGTCAATTTTGCGCAAGCTATTGAGTCATTGAAAGAGGATGAAGCGTTTGAAGAGGTGGATGTCATTCCTTTATCCAAACTACAGCCGGAGCAGCGCGCATCTTTCCTATCGGAGAATGAAAAAACATTTTTCGTCCCACTATCATTGCCGCAAAATCTTGAAGGAAAAGATATGAACAAGTTAGTTCAATCCGTTAAGGAGTCTGTCGGCGGTCAAGTAGCAGATGGAATTGAATTGTCTTGGACGGGGCCGGCTGGAATCGCTTCAGACGCAGTCGAACTTTTCAGCCAAGCGGATATTGTCCTGTTGCTATCTACTGTAGGACTTATTTTGGTTCTGTTATTAATCATTTATCGCTCGCCACTATTGACGTTCATCCCTTTGTTGGGCGCTGGGATCGTTTATGCGGTTGTCGATAGAGTCGTCGGATTCACGACTGCACAAGGCTGGTTTGGCGTTGATAGCCAAGCGCTGTCAATTATGACGATCCTTTTATTTGCGGTAGTTACGGATTATTCATTACTCATCTTCTCCCGCTATCGAGAGGAATTGAAGGTGCATGAGGATGCCAACGTTGCGATGAAAGAAACGATGCGCCACGTAAAGGAGCCGATTTTCTTCAGCGGCAGCACGATCGTTTTGGGCGTTGCGACATTGTTTTTTGCTCTGTATGAGCCGTACCGTAATTTTGCGCCCGTATTTGCAATTGCGGCGGGGGCAATGTTGATTGCAGGATTGACGTTATTGCCGGCATTATTTGCATTGATTGGCAGGAAAGCGTTCTGGCCAGTCATCCCGAAATACGGAGAGAAGACGGTAGAAAAGAAAACGGTTTGGGGGAAAGTGGCGGCCGTCGTTACGAAAAAGCCGTTCCTCTTCATGATTCCGATTTTATTATTGCTCGGGCTTGGTGCATGGAATATGACAAATATGAAAGAGTCCTATGATTTGATCGCTTCTTTTCCAGAGGATCTTTCATCCAGGGTTGGATATGAGCGGTTAGGGGCGGATTTTTCGGAAGGAAGCTTAGCGCCGGGTACATTGCTGTTCGTTTCTGATAATGAATTAGGCATGGAAGAAATGAAGGCAGTGATTGAACGGATTGAAGAAGATCCTGCCATTGCCCAAATAACGACACAAGGCAATCCTTTGAATGAAGACGGTAATGCCGCGAAATTCTCTGTAACGTTTGCAGGTAACCCTTATGACGAGGAAGCGTTCGATGCGGTCTTGAAGCTTCGGGAAGATAGCGAAAAGATCTTGAAGGAAGCTAATCTATCAGATACGACATTGTATATTTCGGGTGAAACGGCGATCAATGCCGATTTGAGGGACATCAATGACCGGGATACGTGGATTGTCATGATCTTAATGACTGTTTTGATCACGATTATGTTAGGCTTCCAAACGAGGTCGATTGTAGCGCCGATTTACATGATCGGAAGCATCTTACTGTCGTTTGCGGCTACAGTAGGCTTGGCGTACTTCTTATTCGGCGTGTTCCTGGACCTTGAAGGATTGAGCTACAGGATTCCGCTATATGCATTTGTCTTCCTTGTTGCACTTGGCGTCGATTATTCCATCATGCTCATCGCAAGAATCCGGGAAGAGATGAAAGTGATGCCATTTGACGATGCAGTGCGAAAAGGGGTGGAGCGTACGGGAGGAGTCATCAGTTCCGCGGGACTAATCTTAGCGGCGACGTTCCTTGTGCTTGCGACAATGCCAATTTATGAGTTGAAGCTATTCGGTTTCATAATGGCACTCGGCATTTTAATCGACACGTTCATCGTCAGACCGTTGCTCATTCCTGCTGTATTAGTGCTGCTGGGCAAATGGAGTTTTTGGCCGAAGCGTATGTAATCAATGAAAAACGTCACTTCCTCTATATGGGAGTGGCGTTTTTTCAATTATTCATTTCGAGTGGGCCATGTATTCTAACGTCTGTTTTATTTCTTCTTTACTTTAGGGTATTACATATATGGGGTTTTTAACTCTTAAAACAGCAAGGTGGAAAGGCGCAAAGAAGTTATTGGCTACCATGAGGATTATTTTGTTATCCAATAGACTATCTATAATTCGATTTATAAAAACGATCCAAACTATTTTTAAAGAGTGAATTGAACCGCAAAAAACAGGAAGAATTGTTCATCTTCTTACTAGTACACTACTTACTATAAAGGAGATGAGATTATGAATAACAAATCAATTGGATTATATCAAGGGGTCGCGTTATATATTGCTGCTATATTAGGTTCCGGTGTTCTTTTTTTATCTGGAGTAACTGCTTCAATGGCGGGACCTGCATCTATATTGTCTTGGATTATTGTGATATTAATTAGTTTTCCACTTGCTTACTCCTTCGCTAGTCTAGCAAAAAAGTACCCTGATGCAGGTGGAGCAGCAATCTTTGTAAGAAATTCCTTCGGGTTTCACTTTGGTAATATCGTTGGATGGTTTTACTTTGTAACAGCGGCAGTTGGTCAAACAATCGTTTCCTTAACTGGCGCCTATTATGTCGGTCAGGCATTTGGATTATCAAGTCTTACAACAGCAGTAGTTGCTATTGTGATATTAGTAATTGCGGGGGCGTTCAATTATTATGGCGTAGACGTTAGTGGGAAAGTTGCATTGGCATTAAGTTCTTTATTGCTGATTCTTTTGCTGGTAGCTGTATGTGTATCTTTTTCAAGAATACAATGGGAGAATTTTATTCCCTTTGCCCCAAATGGATGGTTTTCAGTTGGGAGTGCTATAACGGTTATTTTCTGGTCCTTTTTCGGGTGGGAAGCAATTTGTAATTTAGCGGAGCACTTTAAAAGGCCAGAAAAAGATATTGTCAAAGCTTCAATTATTAGTGCAGTTATAATAGGACTATTATTTTTAGGATTAAGCCTTGTAACTATTGGAACAGTAACGTATGGCAATCAAGAAAGCAGCCTATCTCCTATTGGTGTTATGATGGAAGATACAATAGGAGTAGGGGCTAAAATCGTCACTGCAATTTTGGCGTTAATTATTTGTACAGGGACATCCAATGCTTTTGTAGCCAGTCTCACGCAATTAGGATATTCATTAAGTAGGGATGGGGCTTTTCCAAAGTTTTTTTCAAAACGACATGTAACTACTCATATTCCAAGACGAATGGTATTATTTATTATCTGTTTTTCGATAACTGGTGTAATAGTGACGGGAGCTTTAACACTGACATTTGATGATATTTTATTTATTCCAACCTCACTCGGGATTATAGTTTATGTTCTTTCTATGGCGGCAGGCGTAAAATTATTTAAAAGGAACACATTAGCATGGTGGGCATCCTTGACCTCTTTGATTTTATGTTTATTGGTAATTCCATTTTTTCAGTTGTATATATTTGTACCATTAGTTGTGTTAGCAATTTATGCAGTATATATGATTTTGAGTAAAAATATTTTTGCCTATAAGGGGGCTTGAAATCCAATGAGTAATCAAAATTACCTTTCAAAGGATTCGATGTGGAAAGCAACCATATCATGTGATGCCACTTATGATGGGGTATTCTTTTACGCAGTAAAAACAACAGGGATATTCTGTCGTCCTTCTTGCAAGTCTAGGGTTCCTAACGATGAGAATGTTTCTTTTTTTGGATCTGCTGCTGAAGCCCAAAAGGCGGGATATAGACCCTGTAAAAGATGCAGACCTGATTTATGTTTTAGAAAATATGATCCGCTTACTTTTATTTTAGAAGATACTATCCGCTTGATAAAAAATAATTATATTCAAAATTTGTCTTTAGACGATATTGCATCAAATGTGGGAGTTAGTCGCTTTCACTTAAATCGGATTTTTAAAGAACGAATAGGGTGCACGCCTCGAATGTACTTAGAAAAATTTAGAGTAAATAAAGCGAAGGAATTACTTTTAACTACGGAATTTAATAGTACACAGATTGGTTACCAAATAGGATATCAAAGCATCTCTAGTTTTTACAGTGCATTTAAGAGAAATACAGGATTCTCACCGAACCAATTTCGTACTCTTCAGGTTAATAATAGCTCGAATCAGAATCAGGACTGAATTTATTGATTGGCTTTTTTTCAATTATTCATTTCGAGTGGGCCATGTATTGTAACGTCTGTTTGATTCCTTCCCGATAGGATGTGCGAGGTAGGGGACCGATTTCCAATTCGTATTTAGTGCCATCTAACACAACCGGCTCTTCATTCAAATAGAACATTTCAACGACCTCACGCATATTTGCATTGAAAAGACCTAAGAATCGAATCATATTTTTAGAAACAGTCCGGACAGGTTTATCGTATCCGGATAGTTCACGGATGATCTGAACGATTTCTTCACCGGTAATGACATCATAGCCAGGAATATTGTAGTTATGGCCGTACGCATTGTCATGCATCGATAAGTTGACCGCGGCTTTCGCTCCGTCTGGCGTGTAAATGAACTCCCTTGCAATCGTTTGGTTTCCGACGAACATAGCTTTTTTATGCTGAACGGCATCCTTTAAAGTAAAGTGCAATTGTGTATTTTTGGCGTTCGGTCCATAAAAATCGGGGAAATGTGCGATGATCGTTGGAACGTTTGATTGCTTGACCAGCTGCTCTACGTGCAAACGGATTTTTCCCTTTTTTGTATTCGGTTGTTTCGATGCACTTTCCGTTACTTTACTACCGTTCGATCTGCCATAAGCATATATATTCTCAATCATGACAAGCTTTGTATTCTGGGGTGTTGCTGCCTTTAAGACATTTCCAATGAAAGGGACTAGCTTATCCTCCCATTCGGGATAAGGGATATTAGCCGCTTGGAAAATGACGTCAACGTTTTCAGAGGCGGTAATGAGATCTTGTAGATTAAAAATATCTCCTGCTTGAATGGTGATTCCCTCTCTCTCTTCAAACAAATTCCTCAGTTTCTGCGCTGACCGTGCGAATGCAATCACTTCCACGCCTCTGCTAATTAATTCATTCACAAGCGAATAGCCCATGCCGCCTGACGCTCCTAATACAAGTGCTCTTTTCATATAAAAACCCCCAAATTATTATTTGACCACTGTTCAAATGAGGTGAAAAAAGTAAGCCGATAAACGGCTAACTTTGAAATATACCTTTCAACAGAAACTGAACATGTGCTTTTGCCATATCCAAAACGTCTTCGTATTGGAGCACATGGCGTAAATAGTGTGTAACAAACCCATGCAAAGATAAGAAAATAGACCAAATCTCTTGAATGGAAAGCTGCTTCTCACTCAAACTATGCACGGTTTGGGCGAACAATTCATACGTTTCGATTGGGCTTTGATTAAGATAGTCTCGCACTTCTTCATCTTTGATTAAAAACATGATTTCATAATGGCTTTGATGGTTTAACCCAAATTCGATATAGCCAAGCAAGATGGCTTCAAGCTTTTCCCGCGGGGCGAGAGTGGCTTGTGCGAGCTCTATCAGCTTATGTTCTAACATGCCGAAATGCTTTTGCACGAGTGCATAAAATAGCTCTGCTTTATTAGTAAAGTGATAATAAATAGCTCCGTGGCTATACCCAAGCTCTTTCGCTATTTGACGCATCGAAACGTGTTGGTATCCTTTTACGATAAATAAATCCCTTGCAGCATCCATGATCATTTCACGAGTTAGATCACGTTGCGCAGATTTTCGAGATGACATAGCTCCTCCTCGTTTGACCACTGTTCAAATAAATGATATCAAGCTTTGGAATTATTGTCAATTGTCAACTGTATGTCTAATGCAGTGCAAAAGTTCTGTTCATAATGGACGATAAAGCGGGGGATGTTTGCTAATCATAGTTAGGTCTTGGTCACTCATCTCGTCAAACTTTAATGTATAAGTAGTTGTTGAATAGCTCAAAAGTATAAGGTTTTGATTAGTTTAATGAAGTATCAATAATCCTACGACTGGTAGTATGAATGTAATTGTTTATTTCTTAAAAATAGGACTTTTTATTGCTGTATATAAAAACATATGGTACTATTTACTAGTGATATAGTTGGCAAACCTTTCGAAAGAGAGGGACGCAAAGCTCCGGGTCTAAAGCAGTTGTTGCAATGATGGCCGAGCCGCATGAAACTGGATGTTTTTCTGGTTTTTTATTTTGCCTATTTCTTATATTGAAATGGGCATTTTTTAATGTATAAAAAAATTAATACAGATGGAGGAGCAGAAAAGGTATGCGTTTGTTAAAAAACATTCCGCTTAAATTCAAATTGTTACTTACTGTTTTTGCGATTGTCATCGCTTTGTTCGCTGTAACAACGATCCAAAGCATTTCTCAACTGAAAAATCAGCTGGAAAGCGATCTTGAGCAAGAGCTGAAAAGTGTCGGTCTCTTGACGGCGATGCAGTTGGATGCGAAAGACGTAGAAAAAGTTTTTGATGCAAGAGGGGAATCAGATCCCGATTTCGTAAAGGTCCAGAATCAGTTGGATCATATTTTGGAACAGCAAGGCATTATGTTTTGGAGCTATATTTGGAAGATGGAAGATGGCGGTGTCAACACTGTTGGCTATACGAATAATTTGAACGAAGTGTATGAAGTCGGCGAATTGTTCACTGATATTGCACCCGAACATATGACAGCTGCAGAGCAGGCTATTGAAAATGGCAAGCCGGCAGTGACAAGCATTTTTGAAGACACCTTTGGATCGTGGAGAACGGTATTTAGTCCAATACAGGATCAAAAAGGAAATACGATCGCTCTCTTAGGCATCGACTATTCAGCCGACTATATCGAAGCGATTATTCAAAAAAGCATTACGAAGCAAATTGTTATTGCAGTGATCGGGCTGGTCATTTTGTTTGCGGTCCTATTTTTTACGATTATCCGTTTGCTCAGCCCGTTGAACAAAGCAGTTCTCATTGCCAATCAAGTGGCAGGCGGCGATTTGCGTGATGTGGAATTGGATGAATCAAAAGATGAGGTCGGAAAACTATCCGGTTCCATTAAAGAGATGGTATCCAATTTGCAGCACGTTATTATGAATATCCGAAACACGTCGAATATCGTTGCGTCGTCTGCAACACAGCTGACGACAACTGCTGAAGAATCTTATCGCAATGCGACGAATGTTTCTAAAGAAATCGATCATCTTGCGAAAAACGCTGAAACGACTATGGTCATGACAGTAGAAACAGCTTCTGCCATGGAAGAGTCTGCAACGAGCATTCAACGTATCGCAGAATCTGCACAAACCGTGTCAGAATCATCGTATTTCACTTCAAATGCTGCGAAGGAAGGAAACGAAGTCATTCAGCAAGTCATCGACCAAATGCAATTGATCAATGAATCCGTCAATCAAATTGATGAAACAATTCAAGGTTTGAATGAAAACTCCAACCGTATTAGCAACATTGTAGATATTATTACAGCGATTGCAGAACAAACGAATTTATTGGCCTTGAATGCGGCGATTGAGGCGGCGAGAGCGGGTGAGCATGGAAAAGGCTTCGCTGTTGTAGCGGGAGAAGTGAAGAAATTGGCGGAGCAATCAGCTCATTCAGCTTCCGAAATTTATAAGCTCATCAATCACATCCAGTCTAACTCAAATGACTCATTGTTAGTCATGGAAAAAGGGAAAGAGAATGTGCGCGTCGGGATGGATCAAACAGCGAAAGCCGGAGACATCTTCCAAGAGATTGTTCTCTCTGCTGAGCAAGTTGCGGATCAAATCCAAGAAATTTCGGCTGCATCACAAGAAATTTCCGCCTCTTCAGAAGAAGTGGCCGCGTCGGTTACGAATATGAAAATAGCATCACAGCAATCAGCTGATCTGTCGATTAACGTTTCGAACTTGACGAATGAACAAGTACGGTCAATGCAAGAAGTAATCGAGGCATCCGAATCATTGGACAAAACAGCAGAAGAGCTGCAGTCATTGATCAAACGATTTGAATTATGAGGTGAAATGGAATGAAGTTAGGTCTTGAAGGTAAAAACGTGCTTGTTACCGGCTCTAGCATGGGAATCGGCAAAGCGATCGCCCTCCAATTTGCCGAGAACGGGGCAAACGTTTTGATTAACTATATCGGTGATCAAGAAATTGCCGAGCAAACCCGCCAAGAGGTCGAAAAACACGGAGTCCGTGCATTGACGTATCTTGCGGATGTATCCGACTCAAGCCAAGTCTGCGACATGTACGCATATATGGATGAACAGCTTGGCGGCATTGATATTTTAGTGAATAACGCAGGATTTGCACAAGACGCTCCGATTACGGAGATGACGGATGAGCAATGGGATCGAATGATTAAAGTCCATCTTTACGGCTGTTTTAATAACAGTCGTGAAGCGGCAAAGAGAATGAAGCAACAAAACAAAGGAAAGATCATTAATATCTCTTCAGATATCGGCAGCTTAGGATGTGAAGAGTTCGCCCATTATTCAGCTGCAAAAGGCGGCATCAATGCATTTACGAAAGCATTGGCACGTGAATTGGCTCCAAATATTTTAGTGAACGCAGTAGCGCCAAGCGGTACACATACAAATATCTTAAGCGCATTCGGAGATAATTATGTCGAAGAAGAATCGGCTAAATATCCGCTGAAGCGCTTGGCTCAACCGGAAGAAATTGCAAAGAGCGTCTTGTTTTTAGCATCGGACAACGCAAATTTCTATACTGGACAAATTTTAACGCCAAATGGCGGCGTCGTCATGAATGGCTAAGAAATAGACAGGAGTATACGGAACAATGAATATTGTTGTATTTGGATTGTACTTGATTTTTATTTACTATATTGGTTACAAAGGCTATAAGCGGGTAAATACAGCCGAAGATTTGATTGTAGCAGGATGGAGCATGCCGCTGCCTGTCGTGACGGGCAGCTTGGTTGCTGCGATGTTAGCAGCTCCATTTTTCTTCGCAGCAATCGGTTCAGGCTATACGAGCGGCGGTTTTGAAGGTTCCGCGACAATGGGAGGCCTCGGAACATGTATGATTTTAGGGGCGCTCATCTGGACGAAGCCGCTTAGAAGATTAAGAGGCTGGACATTGGCCGATTATTACGGATTACGTTATGGAAGCAAAAAGTTAGGTGCGTATACGGGCATCGTGATGGCTGTCGCTTTCGGTGTCTTCAACGCTGCAGCATTGACAGTTGGCGGCACATATATTATCCAGCAGCTTTTCCAAATTGACTTTATCCCAGCTGCCATACTGTTCGTGTCGTTGACGGCATTGTACTCTGTCATTGGCGGTTTATGGGCGGTTGCCTATACGGAAATTGTGCAAGGCGCACTTGCCATTGCAGGTATATTGGGAATCACGATTTTCATTTTCTTTTATTATCCGGACGTTACGTTCAATCCGGAATGGTGGAATATTAGTGAATTATTGAACCGGGGCGGGGTAGAGTTCTGGACGCTGTACTTAGTATTGGCGTTAGGGGACATCCCTGCAGTCGATTTAGGGCAAAGGGTTGCCGCGGCGAAAAGCCCGCGTGTCGCCCAGAAGAGTATGATCATCGCGGGTTCCATTGTCATTGCGATCAGCTGGATTCCGGGCATGTTAGGGGAAGCGTTCAAGTCGATTTACCCGAATAGCTCCAATCCGGAAACATTAATGCTTGCTTTTGCGCAAGGATACTTCCCACCGATTTTAGCGGCCATCTTCTTAACTGCGATGGCGGCGATGGGGATGTCGACTGTAGCAGCTTGCTACGTGGCAACTTCAGGAATCGTGACGAAAAACATTTACTTGGATTTCATCAATAAAAATCCTGAACCGAAAAAGCTATTGTTCATATCAAGAAGTATCATTCTGTTAAGTGCCGCATTAGGCTTAGTATTGGCGATCGGTGCACAAAAAGTAATCGACTTAGCGTACTTGGCGTGGGATATCGTGTTCGTTACGCTGTTCTGGCCGATCGTATTAGGCCCGTTCTGGAAACGGGTGAGCACGCCAGCTGTCTGGGCTAGCATTACCGTTGGGCTTATCTATTACATGGTTACATCGATTACGGGCGTACCAGGTCCAACGACGACTTCTGAAGGATTCATTGGCTTGTTGGATGAATTATGGCATATGCCAGTCTTCTCCGGCGTTATCGTTTCAGGAGTAACGATTGTTGTGTTAAGCTTCCTGATTCCACCATCCCAGCATGTGTTGGACATGCATAAGGTTGGAAGAGATAAGTCTTTGGATGATGTAGGAAGTAAAGAAGAATTGAATGTTTAATAGTAGAATGTAAAAAATCCACTTGGGTCCCTAGGGCTCAAGTGGATTTTTCTATTGGAACACCAAATTTAGCTTCCCGTTTTCCAATGTAAGGCTGGCATCGAACTTATTGCCATTATTTGCGGTAAATCCTTTTATCGTATTCGTTTTCCCTTTTGTACAAAGGAGTTTCACTTGGGCCGGTGTCAGCTTCTTCTTGAGGAAAATGCCCGGAAAGGTCTGCTTGCAGCCATTTTTATAGTTGCTGCAACCGTAAAAACTTTTACGTGCCAAAATGGTACCGGTTTTACAAGCTGGACAAAGGGCGACTTCGACCGCTTGATAAGAGCCGCGTGACTTTGATTGCCGCGGTGGAACTTTCGAGGCATCGATCGGTTTTGACTCCAACTGCCGCGGTACTTCTTCTAATAACTTTGCAATGAATTTCGCGATATTATCGAGAAAATGTTGTCCGGTTCCATCTCCGTTCCCTATTTTACGCAAATACGATTCCCATTTTGCAGTCATCGACGGGCTCGCTAGTAGATTCCCTTCGATCGCTTCACAAAGCACCCGTCCTTTTGGCGTGATCGAAACGATGTTTTTCGATACGGTAATGTATCCATGCTTCTTAATCATTTCGATGATACCGCTTCGAGTCGCCTCTGTCCCAAGTCCCTCGATCTCTTTCAAAATATCTGTTTCTTCTTTGTCCTCGACCAATTTCCCGCAAGTTTTCATCATTGCGATGAGCTGGCCTTCTGTGTACGGTTTTGGAGGCATCGTTTTGCCTTCTTTAATGCCGATATCGGATTGGACTGTTTCTTGCGTGTGAAGCGGCGGCAAGGCAGGGTCCTCTTTTTCATCTTTTGACCGTTGGAATAAAGCCTTCCACCCTAAATCCCTTTCCGTTTTGCCCGTAGTGAAAAACGGAAGGCCGTTCACATCCGTCGTCACTTTCGTTTCGGTAAATAAATAATCGGTATGGAACATCGCCAGCATTGTGCGGACGACTTCATCGTATAAATTGCGCTCGAGCGTCGACAAACGGCCAAGTACCGCTTGCGTCGGGATTTTCTTTGTCGGAATGATGGCGTAATGCTCTTGGACTTTCGAACTGTCGACATACCGTTTCTTCGGGGCAAGAGAAGCGACAGGGAAGGGATGGCCGATCAGCTGTTGGTAATCGCCGACTTGATCCTTTAAATACGCAAATTCATTCGGCGTAATATGACGCGCATCTGTCCTCGGATACGTGACAAGTTTCTTCTCATAGAGATCCTGCATCGTCTTTAACACGTTCGCAGGGCTCGTCTTCCACCGGCGATTTGCCGTCGCCTGCAACGTCGACAAGGAATGGAGCTGCGGTGGTGGTGTCCGTTTATCAGTATGCATGACAGAAGTGATGACGCCGGGAGAATTTGGCTGTATTTGATGCTTCGCAAGGAGTTCCTGGATGATTTCGCGTTTAGGCTCTTTGGCTTTTGCCTTTCCTTTGTACGTTCCGTGTTCAGCCTTGAACGTAGCCTCCACTTCGAAAAACGGCTCTGACACGAATGTCTCGATCTCCCGCTGACGCTGGTAGATCAAATAGACTGTCGGCGACTGCACTCGTCCAATCGGAAACACTTCCTGGACGCCCTTCGCCTTCAAAAGAAGGGTGTATAACCGAGAGCCGTTCATGCCGACGAGCCAATCACTGATTTGCCGCGCCTTCGCCTCTTCGTACAGCTGCAAGTCCTTGCGATTGTCCCGCAAATTCGCAAACCCTTTCCGCACTTCATCCACTTCAAGAGAGTTGATCCAAAGCCGCTTGATTGTCTGGTTGCGGGCGCCCGTTTGATAATAAATGCTATAGAAGATGTTTGACCCTTCACGATCCACTTATCTCTATAACATTGCACATAATAATTTTGTACATAAAGTTTATCTAATTAAGCTTTATAGTCCTTTAATAACAAGGATATATCTTAATTTCACAATAACTGATATTGCACTTAAAGTAAATACTTGGTATGTTAGAACAAATACAGATCTTCTATATTAGGAATCACTTAATAATGTACATAAATAGCGAGGAGGAATGTTCTTGGATAAGAATGTTATTCACCTTGATAAAAACCAACGTATAAAGTTTGTTACTGTTCCAGTGTGGATGGAATATATATTCCATAAGAAAGGTGAAATTGAAAAAAGACATTTGGCTGTTATTGGTCTAAAAAACACAGAGTTAGATGTTCATGTAATTCATCCAATTAGCCAGTTCATTATGGACAACTGGAAGAACAAAGAGTTCAACACTCAACGAAAGCATGCTAATAATATTGTTCAATTTCTGAATTACTTAGTAGAACACAGGAGAAGTATAAATATTTCATCCTTGACAGAACTGACGATTAATCTGGGAACAGACTATCTTAATCACTTAGCATTAAAAGGGGTAAAAACTTCAACTGTAAAAGATGCAGAAAGAACTTTAACACTTTTCTACTTTTGGCTTATGAAAATTGATGTAATTTCCTTAGTACCTGAACAAGTGCTTGAAAAAAAGGAAACCCACTTAGGCACTTATTTTGAGTCACCTTTTCATCCACTGTATCCGGCAAAAAAGCCAAAAGAAATTGAACACACTTTGCCAATTAATTATATACCTATGTTGTTAGAGGTAGCTATAGCAGTAGCCAAGCCAATAGCACTGGGTCTGTATTTTCAAATATTCGGTGGGCTGAGAGTATCAGAGGTTGTAAATTTAAAAAGAACACAAGTAGCTCGGAGGATGCAAGAAGGAGATTTTATCCTCCAGCTGCAGAACCAAAACTTTAGAACAGATTTGAAAGAGCATTCATCAGTAAAAAAGGTTCGTACGCAGAGAGTATTAGAGATAAATGACTGGGGACATAGTCTTTTGAGGGATCATATTCAGCTTTATAAACCGCTCGATGGAAGTAATGCCTTATTCATTAATAGGGACGGAAAAGCCTTGTCGCAAAGGAGTTACCGACAGTACTTTCAGAAAGTAAAGGACCATTTCATTGCTTTGCTTGAGAACCACGGGGACAGTGAACAAAAGATTTTGGCAAAGCATCTAAAGTACATGAAGTGGTCCACACATATTGGACGCGGAACATTTACCAATATGGTTGCAGAAGATGCAGAGAATCCTTATGAAATCGCCCATCTCAGAGGGGATTCTAATATTAACTCTTCGTTAACATATATGGTATCGACAGAAAGAATTCATAGAAAGATTGAAGAAAAGTTTTCAAGCATGCATGAAGTTTACATACCAAAATTAATTGCGAGGAATGAGTGATTTTGGATAACAATAAATTACGAGATGAAATAATGGTGTTGGATACGGCTGAAGTAGCAAGCAGATTAGGGATAAAACACAGAGAAAGTATTAATCAATTGATAAAGTCAAAAAAGTTTCCTAATGCCTTTAAAGAAAAAAAACAGTGGCGCATTCCCATTGAGGATGTACGGCAATATGAAAAATCACTTCCTTCACATGATACGAGTGGATGCTTAGATACTAGGCAAGCAGCGGAAAGGTTAGGATACAAAGCCCCATTTTCAATCATCCAGTTAATAGAAAAATCGATACTGCCAAACGCCTTTCAAATAAAGAAGAAATGGTGGATTCCATTGGCCGATATAGAGGCTGTAGAAAAAATGAGAGCTGAGAATTTAGACGTTAAAAAGGTAGCACAGATCTTAGGTGTTAATCCAGCGAAAGTTACGGAGATGATTCGTAACCATGTATTCTCCAATTCATTCAATGATGTTTTAGGAGTCTTACGTGTTCCGTACAAAGACATAGAAGAGTATCAAATAAAAAAAGAAGAAGAGCGAAAAGAGATGGAAAAAAGCATTGAAAGCTCTGTCAGCACTCTTGAAGCAGCAAAAATACTTGGTTACAAAACAACATCTACAGTTCTCCTTTATTTAAATAACGGTTACTTTCCCACTGCTTTTAAAGTAGGAACTGGATGGAGGATTCCCTTAACAGATCTCAAAAGACTCCAGATGAATTTATATGAAATAAAAAAAGAGTTATCGGAAAAAAAGTTTTCAATCAAAGAAAATCAGCAAATTCAAAATTGCTTAGACGTTAACCAACTATCGGAGATACTGCAATTAAGCCGCAAGAACATTCTGTCTCTAATTCAAAAAGGAGCGTTTGGCAACGCACTTAAATTTAAAAGGAAGTACTGGATTCACGAAGACATTTTGGATGAGTATCAAAGGGAAAAAGAGGAACAAAAGGGATTTAATCAAAATAACCTTACGACTCAAGATGCTGCTAAACGATTAAATTATAAGCATAATGGAACGGTAAGTTTATTAATAGGAGAGGGGAAATTTCCAAACGCTTTTAAAAAAGATGGATCATGGCGTATCCCTGTATCTGACATTCAAGAATTTGAGGAAGCAAGAGCAATTAAAAGTAAGAAAATTAGTTATACGCCTGAAATAGCATATAAGGAATTGAAAGAATCCCTAGAAAATATTGTGCATGACGAGAATTTACCGGAAACGAAGAAATTATATCTGCAATATTGCTTACTTCAAATAAATAATACAAATGGAAGCACTAGATACAAACGCGATCGGATTCTTCTCTATAAAAGGTTATATGAAAAGCTTGCTGCAACAATAAAGAACGAAATCTATGTTCTTCCTCAAGATGACATAGCTAATCTGTTAGGTGCAAAATCACCAATTCGGAAAGATGAAAAGAAAGTGTTGATTCGTTTTGTAAAGTATGTATATAACCAAATGGGAATTGAAGTTAATCAAGAGTTTAATGTAAATACTGTAAGAAAGAATAATCGAGAAAAAGAGGTGTATTCGCCGGAAGAATTTCATGGACTGTATAAGTATGTCAGAGGGCTGAATACTCACACAGCTAATGCTATAAAGGATCGGTTTTACTCCAATATGTGGGTCTATTCAATCCTGTTACTAACCGATTTCATACGAGGCCAAGATCTAATAATTAATACACCATCAATCGATTTAGAATCGGTCAATATCGATTCGCTTTATTGGTTTAATGAAAATAAAATATCGGAATTTCAAGGTCAATCAGTCATAAACCAGCTGTACACTCATTTTCGCTATAAGAGGACAAGTAAAACGGACGAATTGCTTACATTCATCGTTGCGCCCAATTTAGTCCTCCCTTTGGCAACGGCTTTATGCATTTCAGAATTACATCGAAGATATGAAGATAGCGATACGCTACTAGATACGTTTATGGAGGGTACATTTAACACAGTTCGAACAGCAGGGAAGAAACGCCACCAACAATTTTTTAACGGTTTAAATCGATTTGCTGATTTCCGATTTAGTTCACAAAAATTAAACCGTTCTGTTGCAACATATTTATTTTATTCCGTCACTGAAGAGGATGGGCAGGATAGTGACCTAGCTCTACATCTCACACAAGTATCAAGATCACATAAAAGCCCCGACACGACAAGCCAATATATCCAAGCCACTAATAAAGATGGATCGATCAACAGAGTATCCTACAACCTGTTTAAACGGGGTCATTTCGGTTGGCTATACAATTACCTTATTTTATACGTCTCGCGGTTCCAGGGCATGCAGGACACCTTAGAACAACGCAGCAATTTAATTGAACAGGTTAGAAATGAATTGTCACCATTCGAGTTAGAAAGTGTAGCTAAGTTCGTCAATAACAGTTTGAGCCCTATACCATCAAAGAAGCAATCATTCAACATTGAAGACTTTATCAAGGACATCTATAAGAAACGGCAATCGGTTATTTCCAAGTTAACAGATTTCTCTCAGAAGAAACAAAGGAGATTATATCCAAGCTAGCTAAAGGCGATCTTCCATCTAAAAATGAACACGCACAATGCCTAGTATCCCCAACCTGTAAAAATCCAAGGTTTAAAAGTTGTTTTTCATGTGAGTTTGTCATCCCAGGGAACTTAATGCTTATCCAATTAAATGAGGAAATAAATCGTCTTATAGATAGCATTGAACAAGAAACAAATGAGATTATCCTGCAAAGAGAATCGAAGTTCTTATTGCATGCACTATTTATATGGAAAGAGGCTCGCCTCGAATATGGGGATGAAAGGGTCAAGGCATACATTGAAATTGAAAAAACGTGGACAAGGATTGAGAATATAGCTCAAAAAGTCTTATTGGAATAGCAGAACAGAGGTGAATTCTTTGGAAATCAAGGTAACAATAGATTCTCTTAACTCAAACGAAGTGATAGAGAGAAAACAAAACGTGAAATTCGATACTTTTGATATAGAACAATATGAGAAAATGTTTGAACAGCTAATTGAAGGTAATTTCGTTTCAAGCGCATTTCGCGATACTAACTGGCAGTTGCCATGTAATATAGCGGATCATCCAATTACTATTTCGTTCGATATAGAAGTTTATAATAAGTACAATATAGCGCTTAAAGCGTATACCGTCGTCCGTCTATTATCAGGGAGAACACCTATTACGGCATATAATGAAGTCGCCCTAATTAAAAAGGCAATCTTAGAGAGCCAAGGATTCACTTTGTATTCCAAGTTGGAAGTATTGCTAGAAAATCAGAGCCAAAAATATTCATATCAGGGTTATCAAATGGCCAATGATATTAAGCGCTTCCTTACATTTTATAAAGCCTCCAACCACGAACGCATTATTGATTTATGTAATAGCCAAACATTGAATAGGACAGTGAGAGAGCTACCCAATTTTGAAAGCATAATGATTTTCGACGATATAATCAATGACTATTTTCACAGTCATCCCACCGAAGAAACATTAGAATTTTTTCCAATTATGCTTTGGTGGTTATTGACCAATATTTTACCTCTTCGTCCGTCGGAATTTTTAATGTTAGAAAAAGATTGCTTGGAATATGCTGAGAATAGTAATTCGCCTTATCGAATTAAAGTTCCTAGAATAAAAAATGAATCTACTTCACCTGGTTTTGAAGTTCGTATAGATTCAATAGAAATTGATGAAAAAGCATACACAGTCATTAAAGATGCTATTAACTTATTGAACACTATTGACTCACAATCAAAATTTTTATTTCCGGTTGAATTGCTATGGGCATATAGAAAAGCAAAGTTTTCGAAGAAGAATGAGCGAATTAACAGAAGAGATTTTGATCTGCTGAAGAAGCATTTTTATGAGAAAGTTGTGGAAGGTATTTACGGAAAGTATGATTTAGACAGAATTAAATCGGGCGATACAAGACATTTCGCTATTATTAATATGGCTCTTCAAGGATTTAACATGCTATCTATAGCAAGAATGGCTGGCCATGACGTGATCAAGAGTCAATTTAGTTACTATTCGCATGCTGAGCATTTTGCGCAGTCTTATGTTTATCGTTTAGCACAGAAAAAGGTAGAGCGTGAAATTAGTGATGAAATGACCAGCGGAATCTTTGGTTGGAAAAGGTATATTTATGACAAAGGCAAATTTACTGACATAGATCGTATGGATAATATTGTAGGGAAAGTACAATATGGATATTGCACTGAGCAAAAAGATAACTTTCCATTAACATGTATTGAGCAGTGCAAGTTTTGCTCCAATTATGCGTTTCAACCTGCTGTTAACGAACAGTCAGAAGCGATTGCTTGGCTTTCTGACACTTCAAAGGAACTTGAAGTGAAGATTCGTGAGTCAATTGATTTCATGAAAGATCTATCCAGTGGTTTGTCAAAAGCATTTAGGCAAGGGAACGACGATCTACTTAAATCAACTTCTAGAAACTTAATGACATACATGGATATGAAGGTATATATAGATTCAAAAATTATGGAGGCTGATGCGTTTGACACAGAGCAATGAAAGCCACAGCCGTGGAAGACCAAAAGAGTGGACAGACGAAGAATTGAAACAATTGGCGTTAGATACTAAATATAAGCTGCATGGAAAAAAGCTAACCCCTTCCCTTCTTGAAAAGGAAACTAAGGTGGGACGCAACACTTGGAGTCGTCGAATGAAGACGTATATTGAAGAGTTGAACGCTCCCATCATTTCGGACATATCGCTAGATGGAAAGAATGAAACATTGTTGCCGAGTATTGATCTGATTTTCAAGAAATATGATAATGACAAGCGTGCTTTGAAAAATGAATTGCTTGATTTAGAGATCTTGCTATATGACTTGTATAAAGAACTTCAGGATTACAAAGAGAAAGAAGAACGATTTAAAAGTGGACTAGCTGAAATCCAGTCGTTGAAGGATGAAGTAGAGAAACAAAGAAAGCGTGCTGAACACTATGAGCAGCTCTACAATAACATTGTCGTATCAAGTGTATATCCGCATTTGCAAGGCATACAAGACTCGCAAATAGGACAATTAAATATTACTGAGAAACTGATTGATATGGAAAAATATAAGATGAAAAATGCCGATCTGGATGACTTATCTGTTTACTTTCCGGACAACCCAGTTAATGTAGAATCGAAAGAAAGTAAGAGTGAGAAGAAAAACAAAAATATGGAAAGATTGTTGAATCGATTCGACTTATAGTTACAGATTATTTCGATAATTTTATAGGGACGATTCTTTTGCCAAACGAATAACTCTAATTGCTGCTATTCGTTTGGCTTTGTATACTTCTCGAGAACATTCTTGCCACTATCAAGTATCTTTTTATGATATGGATTTTTAAATAGATCATAAATCAATTCCATTTTCCCCAGGCTTTTGTAAGTAGCATTTAGGTCAATATCTTTGTCGTTTTTATACACTTTATCGACTAATAAACAGAATTCCTTAATAGAATTCTCGAATTTAAATGGTATAGACTTCTTGTTTGATACTTGATCTTTTCTTTTATTGTCTTTGGTTTCAAGTTCTAGATTTGTATCAATCACTTTTTTCAGATAATAATAAAATGCATCCAAGTCTTTGCATTTTTGTAATGAGGTAATTGTGTAAGCACTAAATTCGGATGTGTCAAAGATGTACAAGGAATCATAAAAAATGTACAAGTCCTCGATTTCCAAAATTGTTTCTATGCTAATTATTTCTTTGATCCGTGAGCTGCTCTTAAGATATTCCTTTAATTGATCAGGTAGTTTTGATTCCAAAATTAAAGAAATCACTTCATCCAACTTCTTCATCCCTTTCTTCAAATATGGGCTACTTGATATTATTGATATTGTAGCACATCTAGGCCTTTCTTGCAGACTATAGTCCGTGGACTGAATACCACATTTCTTCGAGTATGAAGAAAAAGAGTGTGGTGGAGTGTCTCGTGGAAATAGAAGAAGCCTTTGGAAAAGTACTGAGGAAAATTAGGGTGGAAAAGTCAATATCACAGGAAGAGCTTGCTCATCTTTGTGGATTGGATCGAACTTATATAAGCCTTATGGAGAGAGGAAAAAGAAAGCCGACAATAAATACAATATTTGCGTTGGCAAAGGGGCTAAATGAAAGTCCGGGTGATTTGGTAATTGAAACAGAAAACTTATTACATTTATAAGTCTAATAATAGCAAGGGTGGTTGGGGCAATGGCTTCAAAAGATGAGCATCTTGCATTAAGTTCTGGCATTGGTTTAGCAGGAATTGCTGTTTCAAATTTTGAAGATTGTTCTTATGAGGCTTTTTGGGTCTTCAAAGAGGAAATAATCGGATGTATTGTTAAGCCTACTAGAATGACCGCTATTCACTATTATTTATATTTCTATCAAGACATTGAAGATGAATTACATAAGTTGTGTGATGCTTTCGATGCTGAATGGATATACAACTTTATCATTAGAACACTTGATGAGTTAAATATCCATCCGGAACTTGGTGAGCCGGATTTTGAAAATTGCAGCAGCGCCTATGGGCACAATGATTGCGAATGTAATAAAGCTATAGAAAAATGGAAAGGATTCATCATTGATAATCAAGAAGAAATAAACAAGTTAATTATACATGCAGCATTTCAATTTATTTTTCAAAACAGAAAGTTTTTGTTTGATTTTCATCTTGAATTAGCCAGGTTTATCGAGGAACATATGGGCGAAATAGAGAGGAAATATCCGGACTATATATCACAAAAGAAAAGGGTTAAACGTCAGTATTTTCCTGAGTGGTTAAAATTAGCGGTATTCTATAGAGATAAAGGTACTTGTTCTCAATGTAGGTGTGATTTATCTCATTTAATTAGGGTTCAAAATACTAAGCATATTGATCATATTATCCCGTTGAACATGTTTGGAAGTAATGATGCATCCAATTTTCAGTTATTGTGCGAGTCCTGTAATACTTCAAAGGGGGCAAAAATTATTTCCACTAGCTCCGTAAATGCACCGTTTTGGAATCTGTAAGAATTTATTCTTTTCATGAAACTATAGGGCCTATTACCATTCAATAAGGAAGGAGCAGTTATACAAGTGGAAATTCGAGAAATTTTAAATATACTAAAGTCTTATAGTTTTCATTCGAGAGCTGGGATATGTAATAAGGTTTCTAGTCGTTTTGTACATCCTTATCAAATAAGCTTGAAAGATGTTCATAACGAGTCGTTTCTTCTTCCGACAGAACTTGAAACATTTGCATTATTTTGTATACTAGCTGAGGATGAAGGAAATCAAGTGCTTGAGGGAGAACAAGGGAAAGCAATTTACGAGAATATAATTTCTGCCATTCGTAAAAATGATGTTCCGACTGCCACACTCTTTAAAAGCGAAGTGCCTCATGAACATGATAGTGATATACGAATGATGGGGATGGCGTTAAACCAGTTTCCGATACAACGAAACCATTTGATTAAATTCTATCGTTACAATTACTTTTTTCACTATCAAAGCGAAAAACTTGATATGCCTAGCCTTTTTCAAGAAAAGTTTGGAGTGTCATACGAAGACGTGAAGACATTTGGTTTCGTGTATGCGTTTATGATTTATCTCATAAGTATCGACAAGATGAACAAAGACCAATTTACTTTCCTTTTAAGGAAATATCAACATGTAACTGAGTTGCTGACAATTAGTCGAGAAGCTTTTAAATCGGTTCAACGGAAATTTACCAATGATATAGAGCAATATGTATATGGTTTTAAGTTTTTCTATCAATATCCCTTTATTCATCACGATGGACAAGCCTATATTATGTTACCTCACTTAGTAACAGAAAGTACCACAACCTCTATGTATTTCCGCTTTACTGAAGGCCAGAGTAATGAATTACGGAATATGTGTGGAAAAGAAGTGGTTGAGGACTATATTTACCATATTTCAAAGCAATCGAAACATTTCCATGAAGTAGTAGGAGAGTTTGATTATAGGCTAGGGAAAAAGAAAGAAGCAACTGCGGATGTTATGATTCTACAAGGCGATAGTGCAATACTGATTGAAAGTAAAAGCATGTCTCCACGATTAAGTATCCGTAACTTTAAAATAAAGGATATAGAGCATACTGTGAAGCGCACCGTAGAAATGGTCTTACAATCATATGATCATGTGAAAAATCGTTTCCAACACGATTACTTTCCGTTCGGTAAAGATGTTCAGATTAAACAAGAAAATGTATATGGAATTGTTCTGACTATTGAGGACAGTCACGTAAGTCGTGAACAAGTTTTGCCTAGAGTAGCGAAAGAACTAAGTATTGATCTTGAAAGTGAAGAATATAAATATATCTGTTCAAATATTCACTTTATGGGCCTGTATAATTATGAAGAAGCGTTATTAAATAACGTGGATATTTTAGCACATCTACAACAACGTAAAGCTAATCAAGAAGCGTGGTTTCATTACGATGCCACAATGTTTTCGGGAGCATTTACGGGGGAAGTGAAGGATTGTGTGGAGGATTTACAAGCTTTCAATAAAGAGATGCAAGAAAGGTTCGTCACAGTCATGCAAAACTACTCTGTGTATCCCAACCCGTCCAAGTCGAATTTATGTTAACAACTAAGTAGATAAATAGTGGAAATGCTATTGGTCAATAGAACCAACAGCATTTTTCATTATTTCTAATTTACCAGATGCTAAAAATATCATTGAATCCATATAATGTAGCTGTCATTGCCTGTGCAAATAAGCTTTTACATTGGATTTATGCCCTGTTAAGAACCAATTCTACTTTTGTAGATAACGCATAAGAAGCGATAACCAAATAAAACAAAACCTTCCAATAGACTAAGAGGAAGGTTATTTCTCATGTTGATGAATGGAAAAACTACTGGATATCTGAAGGGCACGATCCTGACGTAAACATGTTCCTTGCAGGAGAGCAGTTTGTCATTCGATTGAAAACTTCCCCGGCAAATAGGGTAGAGGGTAAATTTCAGTGGTCAAGTAGGAACAGTACAAATTCCAAGTTCAGAGTTTAGATTGATCAGAACAAGCACATATGAATATGAGTGGGAAGCTATTCTATGGCGATCGGATTTTGAACGCATACCAAAAGGGCAATACACTTTTGAATTCAAGGGCTATCACCCGGCAAATAATCCGACTGTTGAATCACAAGGTTTCTACCTAATTGATATTGTGGGAGGAATATATGACATTCTACAGTTCCACCAAAAGTTCTAAAGTTAAAAGAGGACAGGGCATAATAGCTCTGTCCTTTTCTTTTTCAGCATAAGTGCTAATCAAAATTTCAATTCTTCTTTTTCTTCTTTTTCAATGGAATGTTGTATTTTTCGGCATTCTTCTTCATTTGTTGGGCCATCTTTTCAGCTACATCTTTCTTCATTTTTTCACTTCCTTGCAATCTTTTAATCACATTTTCTCTATCATTCACAGAATTGAAATATTCTATACATCACTACTTCCCCATTGACATATACATCATTTAAGTCCTGTACACAGGTACACAGTACATGGAGTTGATTTAAACAAATGGGGGGATTGTGGTGGGGAAGACAGGTGTGTTGGCAGAAAGAAAAGTGAGAAGTGATAAGAAAATTGATGTTAAACCAACAGTATCCATTGAATTAAAAGATTGTATTGCAAGGCTTTCCTTTGTTACAGATACACCAATGCAGCATGTTATGGAATACATTTGCGATCATGGAGTAGTTTCAAGGAAAGTCCTTTCTTATTTGAATGTGCATTTTCAGAGGACGGTCCGATTGAATAACTCGCTTTTTATAGGTGGACCGGATCGGCCAGCCGTTTTAAAGAGGGATTCGGACAAAGCTACAGATCGTGTACATACACGTGTTTCCCTAGCAACACATGAAAATATTTGTACACTCGCCTATGCACTTAACGTTACACCGACAAGAGCTGCTGCAATCTTGTTAGATACAACCATTAAACAGACGGATATTGCTAATATTTTTGTTCGTACCTACCTTTCAAAAGAATTGAATGATAGCCGAATGTCTGAATTGAAGAAACTATTACGTTATGTGAATACCAATAACTCGTCCGAGGAACATTATTCCTGGTTTGTTTTCCTTTCAAATTTCCTTGAAAATATAAAGGACACGACAAGTACCGTGACTGATTCGATTCAAGATTTACTTAACAAGTGGAAATTCATGTGATCAGGGCCCTGTACTCTTCTTTTTGCTATGGAAATACTAATTACAGAGGTTGATAAGCGGTGAAAGATTACGTAAGAGAAAGTATTTTTGCGGAGCCTGTAAACAAAATTCACAGTGATAAAGTAATCAATTGAAGCTCAATTTTGGGCTTCTATTTTTATGGTCAAACATCGCATTTTTACCAAGAGGGAACTACATTTCATTACTTTGCGAGTAATTTTCCCAACATAGAATGTTGATATATCAAGACTTTAACGACATGGATTGTTTAAAACATGTGAAAATAGGCTTGTTTCTGGTTAAATTTTCCCAACAATTCTGTTCGTTCTAAGTACATGGAATTCATTTACAATTCGGATATGGTAATGTATCGTATATTCAATACGATAAAGGAAGGAGGGCAATGGTAACCGCAATGTTTTAACGGTAAACAAAATTGTACAGAAATCGGAGAGGGGATAAAAAAATGAAATACTTAAAGTTATTGGTTTTCACTGGTTCATTTATTGTTTCGTTTATACTAATCAGTAATCATGCTCTTGCAAACAATTTTTATGGATTTTGTAATGTTTCGAGTAGCCTTGCGACATTCTGCAATGCGAATGGTAGTGCAAGTGACCATTATACAACTTTTGATATTACACATTCAGACTCAGTAAGGAAAGTTGATCCTTATAACTTACATCTTTCATATAATACTATTTCCGGCACAATGAAAAAAGGTGCACCTATGCTTCAAGACTTTATAGTTTATGACAATAAAAACGCTAAATATTACACATATTCCGCTCGTAATGGTAAAATTTTACAAGACGTCTCACCGCATTCAATAAGTGTAGCAAGACAATTAGGTTATTATCCTTCTGGTTATGAAAGACCTGTCACACTACAAAAATTCCGAAGTGGAAATGCATTAGATTGTGCAAGTTCTGCAGGGTTTCTATGCCAAGATTACACAATTGGAATTCAATATGACCTTAAATAAAAATGGAGTGAAACGGAGTGGAAAAATAATATGAGAAAAATAATATTAATTTGTTTTGCAACTGCATTTTTTGGTGGAGTAAGCGGATTTGTAGCTACGTTAGTAATGAACGATAAAGCACAAGCTTCCAGTGAAACTCAAAGTCTAAATGTAATTTCCCAAGGAATTACAGCAGAAGGTGAATCATTAAGTAAAGTTGATTTTAAAAATAAAATAAAAGACATAGATAAAACTTCACTTCCCTTTAAAAATGAAATTACAAGTGAGCAAATTACAAGTTTAGTTAAAAATGAACAAGTTTTTCATAAGTTTTATATGAACAAATCATCAGGCAACTTATTAGAACTCCAAGTTACTGATGCCGACATTGTTCCTATGGGAGATGGGGCGAATGGAGAAGGATTAATAGCTGTGAAATTGAATGGTAAAGATGCACAGTATTACACAAATGGAGCTGTTGAAATTTTATTTTGGAAAGATGATGGTCTATCTTACTCCTTAACATCTTCAACTCATAATACAAAAGATCAAAAAATTAATACACTCGCTGACGATAAAAGCCTTGGTGCTGAAGAAATGGTGAAAATTGCAAGTAGTATGAAGTGAAATGATTTTCAAATCCCAATGATGTAAGCTATACAGATCCAAATGGTAGAGTGGGGAGTAATTTTAAAAATTCCCTTCTCTACTTTTCTTGTTAATTTTTTAAAAATTTTGTATGCTTATATAGCCTTATTAAAGATAGGGTTTGTCAAATTTTCTAACCATCTATGTTTTTGTATGTTTTAAAAGAACGAAAAATGGAGGTGCAGTAACTTGTATCACGACTATTATAGTAGTATTAGTTCAGCTATTTTTTCTCTATTAATATGGTGGATCATTCTTCTTGCGTTCCAAAGAATAGCCAATTCGAAACTCGAAGGAAACACATGGAAGAAAGATATAACTTTATCTTTTATCCAAAGTCTTCTTATCATATTATTGCTTCCTGTTTTAGCTCATTATTTTCGATAGTAATTTTTAAATTTAAACGATATAAGATCAATTGAGAAGTTCTTTTAAGAGCTTCTTTTTTTATTGAACAACTAATATTGCTTTACGGGCGTCAGCACGACAGACCGTAAAAAGGCACAGAACGCCTTCTAACGGTCTGTAACGTGTCGCTGACAGCACTAAACGGCTCGATAACATACGGACTGTACGGAGCAAGCTCCTACACCCGTAAGTTCCTGATCCGTTTGCCCAAGGGCCGTACTGCACGAGACGAAGACCACAAAAGAATGAAAAGAAGATAACAGGCCAAATGCGGCCTGTTTTTTTATTTAGTGATTTTCCCCCTTTCTCTCGCGAATCGTACAATCTTTCATAAGTTGACTAAGCCCTAAACATGTAGGGACCCGAACCCTTTCCTGTTTAGGGCAAAGTCAACGAGCAGTACGTCAAGGGGCGAAAAACTTTTTCAAACCTTTCAGCAAAAAACGCTTCAATGAAAAACTTTTCCGGCTGAAACCCTTGACGTGCTGCTAATTCATATTGTTCGAACTGCTCATAGAAACGGAGAAAATCATCCCCTTCGGAGACAGATTCGTTTCGCTCGAAACCAAAAGGAGGAGATTCAATTGACTACAACCCAAACAACTACCGATTTTCATGAAATTACACTTGTAAAAGAAACAGCCTGCTTAATGCTGAAAAACGGAAATGAATTAGTTGATACCACCTTCATTAACCAAATCGAATTCCTTTCAATCACTCATGAAGAATTAATGAATGAAGTAAAAGCACTTGCAGCAAAAAACAATATAAATTCATATGCAATCAATTTGAATGGGGGACTTCAGATGACCACAGCAACCGGAGAAAAACTTTACAAACGCTACGACACACTGGATGAAACAGATTTCTCATTTGAAACAATCAATGAAATGAAAGAATGGCTTGCCGGATTTTGGCATGATAATTCGGACGAAAATATAACAGAAGAAGAACATGACGAGTTAATCGCAGGAATTATGGCTTCTGATGAAGGTGAGCTTCAGGACAGATTGGGCGGTGTCGGTTACGCCTTCGATGAACAATAAAAAGCAGTAGGGGCGTTGCCCCTACTATCAGTTTGGTGATCAAAAAGGACTACTCCATGAATCATTTTAATTCACGGAGTAGTCCTTTTACAGTCAACGAACGAGGATAGGTGCTTCGTCTGTAATATTTTGTTGCGACCTAGAATAAAACTTATTACAATAGTTTTATCCCACTGTTATTTTTTATTGCTCGCAAATTCGAATGTGATGTTTTGATTTTCGAACTTTAATGCTGCACTAAACTTCTTCCCTGCTTTTGATTTCATACCTTTAATCACACGCGTTCGTCCTTTAGTACATAAATCCTTGATATCCTTTTCTGAGAGTTTCTTTCCTAACATTTGCCCTGGAAAGGTTTGTTTGCAGCCGTTTTCATGTTCGGAGCATCTGTAGTACGTTTTTCTTTGAACAATATTACCTTTCTTACAAGTGGGGCAAGGTGCAATGACGCTGACTTTCTGGATAGCTGTGATATTTTGTTCTAAAGCTTGGACTTGTAATTGAAGAGGGACTTCTTGAATTAATTTGTTGATGAATCTTGTAACCGTAGCTATAAAATGTTCTGGTGAACCTTCCCCATTACCGATTTTCTTTAAGTATGCTTCCCATTTTGCCGTCATGGATGGACTAGAAAGAAGATTACCTTCTATGGATTGACAAAGAATCACACCTTTAGGAGTGACACTAACAATATTCTTATTCACTGTGATATATCCATGTCTTTTAATCGTTTCGATAATTCCACTCCGGGTTGCTTCAGTACCAAGACCCTCAACTTCTTTTAAAATCTCCATTTCCTCTTCATTTTCAACAGTTTTACCACAAGTCTTCATCATCCCGATTAATTGACCTTCCGTGTATGGTTTAGGAGGCGTTGTCATACCTTCAGTCATTTTTACGACACCTAATACCTTTTCACCCTTTGAAAGCAATGGGATTGCTTGCATAGCCTCTTTTTTTCTATCAACAGTTTCCTGTTTTATGTCTGTGAAGAGTTCTTTCCATCCCTTGCTTATCTCCGTATTCCCAGTAGTTTCAAATTCTAGTCTATTCACATCGGTGATGACTTTTGTTTCTTCATAGATATAATCTGAATGAAACATGGCCAATGTTGTTTTTAGAATTTCAAAATATAGGTTACGTTCTTCAATGGATAATCCTTGTAGCTTCCTTTCGGTTGGTATGCTTTTTGTCGGAACGATTGCGTAGTGCTCTTGGACCTTGGAACTGTCTACATACCGTTTGTTTGGTCGTTTTGAAGCGATTGGGAACGAGATACCCGCAATTTGTTGATAGCGTTCCACGTTATCTACGAGATAAGCAAACTCATTGTCGGTAATGAATTGTGTATCAGTTCGTGGATAGGTGACAAGTTTCTTCTCGTAGAGCCCCTGTACAAGCTTTAGTACATTTGCAGGGCTATATCTCCATTTCTTATTTGCGGCAGCTTGTAGCGTTGATAGGGCATGTAATTTTGGAGATTTGGCACGCTTCTCTTTCTTTGTTGCGAATTTTACAAATCCCTCATTTTGCTCCAAGATGTTATGCTGTTGCAAAATTTGTAGGCCTTCTTCTTTTTTATCGCTCTTAATCTTGGCCTTTCCTTTATATGTTCCATTTTCAGCAGTGAAATTTCCCTCGATTTCATAGAATGGCGTAGAAACAAAGCTTTCTATTTCTTTTTGCCGTTGGTAAATGAGATATACCGTTGGAGATTGTACTCGTCCAATCGAAAGACTTTCATTGAATCCTTTTTGCTGTAACAGAAGGGTGTATAGTCGACTTCCGTTCATTCCAACAAGCCAGTCGCTAACTTGTCGTGTTTTAGCTTCATAATAAAGCAATAAGTCTTTTTTATTATCTTGGAGGTTATTAAATCCTTTTCGGACTTCATCAACTTCCAATGAATTTATCCATAGGCGCTTAATTGTCTTATTCCTCGCACCTGTCATGTAGTAGATGGAATAGAAAATATTAGATCCTTCACGATCGCAATCGCAGCAGTTCAAAATCGTTGAAACGGCAGGATCATTGAATAAATCCTTTATGAAGTTGAACTGAACCCTCTTTCCGTAGGAAACCTTATACTCGTACCTATTTGGAAGGATGGGTAAAGACGAAAGACTCCAAGACGACCACTCTTTTCGGTATTCTTTAGGCTCTTTTAACTCTACCAAATGTCCAATTCCCCATGTAATGATCGCGCCATTAGGAAACGTGCTGCATGGATTTAATTCAATATGCGTTTTGTGACGAGCTTTTACTAAGAAAGCATCTGCATAGGCTTTCGCTTGGGATGGTTTTTCGGCTAGGATGGCTATTTTGCTTATTGTACTCACTTCTTTATAAATTTTTTTTTGACTTTCCTCGATAACTAGGAGTGTTTGTTCTTATGATAGCATTTTTGTTATCAGTATTCATAACTTGAAATTTAAATAGGTGCTATGATTTAACGTTTAAAGAAGCTTCAATAAAAATATTTCAGAACTATGTTAAAATATAGAAAAGGTTCTATACATGTCTGCACTAATCCAAGTTACTATTTAAGGGAGAGAGAAATATGGGTGTTTTTATTGAAGAATTGAGGATTAGAAATTACAAATGTTATGAAAGTGCTGATGTTAAATTACAAAATTCAACCTTACTTCTAGGAGCAAATAATGTTGGGAAAACATCATTATTAGAGGCGCTGGAACTATGTTTTACACCATATAAAAAGATTAGTGAGGAATTAATCTTTTTAAAAAAAGATGAGGTCTTAAGTAGAGAAAAAAGTATATTATTAGATGTCTTGATATCTCCAATCGGAGATAGTTTCGATGATACTTGGCACGAATTTTTCGGTGATTTTGTCGTGGAGGGTGAAAGCAAAGACTTTGTGGCCTTGAGAACTATAATTAAATATAGTGCAGCTAAAGGAGAATATGAATTAGATAGAAAGGCATTAAACGCTTGGCCAGAATCTGATGATGTTGTTTCCTTTACTGATTTCAATAGTCACTCCGTAAAAAGGGAAGTTATAGAGGCAATTCCGGTTTTTTATTTGGATGCAAAGAGGGATATTGTATCTGAAATGAATGATCGTTTTTCATATTGGGGAAAGTTGGTCAAAGATATAAAGTTGTCAGATGACGATTTGAAAGACATGGAAATACTTCTAAATGATATAAATGACCAGATAATAGGCAATAGTGACGTTTTAAAGCATTTACGTGATAAATTGAACGATATTAGTAAAGTAGTAAACTCTAGTAATAATCGGGTTGAAATAAATCCGGTTTCTAGAAAAATAAAAGATTTAGATAAAGGAATGGAAGTAAGATTTAGTGATAGTCATTCAGAATCGTTTGCTATATCTAATCAGGGAATGGGTACGAGAAGTTGGACTGCATTTTTAACACTTTCAGCTTATATAGAATGGAAAATAATAGATATGGAGCGAGAAGGAAGACCCTATCATCCTCTATTATTGCTTGAAGAGCCTGAGGCACATCTTCATCCCCAGGCCCAAAGAAAAATCTATAGACAAATGCAAGAACTGACAGGTCAAAAAGTTATTAGCACACACTCCCCTATTATTGCGGCGCAAGTAAATTTAGATGAAATTGTTCATATTTATAAAAAAGGAGAATCTTCAAGTATAAACTACATTAATTTAGAAGGTTTAGGTGATACTGACGTCAGAAAAATAAAGGAGGAGGTTATAAAGACAAGAGGAGATATTTTGTTTGCAGATACACTTATTCTTTGCGAAGGAGAAACAGAAGATCAAGTTTTACCAGAGTTTTTTAAAGAATATTACGGACTAGAACCTTTTGAGCTTGGAACAAATATTTTAGGTGTTGGTGGAGCTGGAAAGTATAAGCCATTTATGAGGGTGGCCAAAGCCTTAGATATTGAATTATTTATATTTAGCGATGGAGAGAGTAGGATAGTAAGTGATGTAAAAAAACATTATAAGCAAGTGTATGGTGATGTAAGCGATGCAAAGATAGCTGATTATATTACTTTCTTGCCAGATCACGGTGATTTTGAAAAGTATTTAGTGCAGTCTGGGTATAAGAATGAATTATTAAAGGTAATAGATGAAGTTAAAGGAAAAGAATCTTTTATTGAGGATTACATAGAAAGAAATAATGGTCAATCTGGAAAACCCCAACGTACAGAAGAAGTATGTCCTAGGTGTACTCAAAATATTTTCAAAAGTGAAATCAAAGATTACGAAGGAGAGGAAGGCTTCAATACAGCATTGATAGAATGTCTTGGTAGTATTAAGACGGAGTATTCTTCTCAGATAGGGCAACTAATTTTGCAAAGGGACAACATAGATAAGATACCTCAAGTAATTAGGAACTTTTTCTTTAAAATAGCAAAAATAAAGAAATATCCCATAAATGCAGCCTTCGGGGAAATAAAAGATGGAGGGATTTATGTTGAATTTGACACCGAAACAACAAGAGATAGTTGAGTATTTAGATGGATCGTTACTTGTTACTGCAGGCCCAGGAAGCGGAAAGACTCGTGTTCTTACTCAACGTATAGCTAATATTATAGAGAAACGAAAAGGAAAAGTATTAGCTTTGACGTTTAGCAATAAAGCAGCAGAAGAAATATCAGAGAGAGTCAAAGAACAAATAGCGGAAGAGGATTTTGAGCGAGTAGAAGTCGGTACAATACACAGCTTTTGCTTAGATGTTGTCACAAATAAAGGGAATCAAATAGGCCTGCCTAGTGGATTAGCATTAATTGAGAATGAAAAAGACAAATTAGAATTACTTAAAAGATCGTGTGATAGTTTAAATCTTTCTCTTAAAGAAAGGGAACTGAGAGAGTATTATTTACAAATACAAAATTTCAAACAGAATTTTATTACACCCGACTTGGCAAGAAAAGAGCAGCATAACATAGATGTTATAAATCTATATGAAAGCTACAACAATCTTTTAATATCCAACAGGGTTATAGACTTTGATGATATTTTATTTTACGCTTATAAAGTCTTTGTTGATCGACCAAGAGTCGCTAAGAACTATACCAGATTATATAGGTATATTCTAATAGACGAAGCACAAGATTTAAATGAAACGCAGTACAAAATAATTCAAGCCTTAACTAGAGACTTTTACAATCTTATGATGGTTGGTGATTCAGCCCAATCAATATATGGTTTTAATGGATCAGATAGTGATATTATGACAAAGAAGTTTGTTAAAGATTTTGAACCGAAAGAGTTCATACTAAAAGAAAATTTCCGATCAACATATAAAATAATTGATGCAGCCAATCGTATTCAGCCACATTCTAAGTCTCAGTCTGTATATCCATTAGAAGGTGTATTGGAAGTACATTCATTTGCAGACGAGGAAGAAGAAGCTAATTGGATTACGAGTCAAATTGAGTATTTAATTGAAAATGGAAGTCCTTGGGTTGAAAATGAAATTGAACTTGAAGATATAGCAATCATCGGAAGAAACAGATACCTCTTTGATAGTTTAGAAAAGTGCCTTCAAAAAAAGAAGCTTTCCTATTCATTTGGTGGTTCTAATGTTCATTTAGAGTGTGAAACAATCGAGATGAAAATATTCGAAACAGGTTTGCGTGTCTTGGTAAATCCTCATGACGATTTAAACTATAGTAAAGTTAATTCTTATCTATCTAGAGAGAATCAAACAGAGAATTTCTTACAAGACTTATTAAGTAACAGGGAAATCAATAACCTTGAATTGAATGACGAAATTGTGAATGCAATAATTAACGCTTGGAATATTCTGGATAAAGATGGAAGTGATTTCATGGTGGCATTAAATGAAATTGAAAAGACTTATCTATCTTTATGTCAGTTAGAGGAAAACTTTCAATTTCTTATTCAAAATGATCTTGAGCTTTGGAAGGAAAGATGGAGTAAATATTGTAAACAGTCAGTACCTGGAGGTAGAAGTTTACCTTATTTTAGAAATCAAGTATCACTTGGGAAGTTTAGAGAAGATAATAATGAGGGTGTCTCGTTATTAACTGTTCATACGTCTAAGGGGTTAGAATACGAAATCGTCTTTGTTCTCGGGTTGACACAAGGAACATTTCCTGACTATCGTGCTAAAACGCATTCGCAAAAAATAGAAGAAAAAAATAATATGTTTGTTGCTATAACGCGTGCTAAAAGAGAGTGTTATTTGACATACCCTTTAATAAAAGTGATGCCATGGGGAGATGTGAAAAGGCAGCAACCTTCAGAATATTTACTTTTTATTGATTGAATAGTTACGATACTTACTGTCTAGCGAGAATGCAATATAAAAAATGCACATAATTACAGATGCTTTATCTGGTTATGTGCGTTTTTATATTTTTGTTCAAAGGAATTTGTAGTCGGATATATATGAAGAGCACTAATAAGGATAAATGTAGTTATTATGTGCTTGGATTTTTATGGAGATATGTCCACGTCACAAGCATTAATAACCGTATTTGTCCCACGAATGAGTTTCTTCACAACTTGAAATTGCTTGAATTTCCCCTTCGCCACTTGGAACTCATACCGTTCCGGCAAGATCGGTAGACTCCCGAGCGACCAACGTTTCCAAGCGGGATTGTAAGCATGCGGTTCCTTCAATTCAACGAGATGGCCGACCCCCCATGTGATGAATGCTCCGGCAGGAAAAATTGGACATGGATTGATCTCAAGAAATCCTTCATGCTTCCGCACGGAAAAAGCGTCTGCATACGCTTTCGCTTGGGATGGTTTTTCGGCTAGGATGACTGGCTTCACACTAGCCCCTCCTTTCATTATATGATGAAACGTTCGTTCTGTTATTATTGCATAAATGGAAGAAGTTTACGAGTTGGGAGCAAGGATCTAAAGTGAGATTAATCTTCATGAAAGGTTGAACAAGTGGGGGAATTCACGTTTGTTTCATTTGTTTGAGTGACTGACATCCGATTCATGGCCAAGGTCATCTTTAACACTACTTCAGGATACTGATGTCAGGAGATGCTATAATAGCATTTACTGTATCATTATGAGCATAATACATAATTTGTTATATGAAAACTTATAAATAAAGGGTGGAGTATAATGCAATTTATGCTAGACCGTTCAATAAAAAAACCTATGTATAGGCAACTTGTAGAACAAATAGAGAATGCAATTATATCGGGAGATTTATCTCAGGACCAGCCATTACCATCTGAACGTGAGTTGGCAAAAAACTTACAGGTTAATAGAAGTACGGTAGTGACTGCTTATGATGAGCTAGAGGCAGTCGGATTAATTGTCAGAAAGATAGGAAGCGGCACGTATATAAATACGGATATATGGGGGCTAACTCATAAAAGGGTTCCCAATTGGGGGAGATATGTAGAGGATGGCTCATTTCTTCCGAATCTTCCGTTGGTACAAAAACTTCGTAATGAAACTGAGCAAAAAGGAGTGATTAACCTATCAAGCGGGGAACTTGCAACAGATTTACTACCTAACGTCCAATTCGCTAGGATTCTTAAGGAGCATGCATTTGATGAGCATTTAGGTTACGATCATCCTTTAGGCGATGCGGGATTACGGGAGACCATTTGTAAACATATGAAAACTTATAAAAGTATGGTAGTTGAGCCGGACTCCATATTGATTACATCGGGTGCCCAGCAAGCAATACACCTAATCGTTCAATGCTTGTTAAAACCAGGGGATACAGTAGCGATTGAAGACCCATCCTATGCATTCTCTTTACCGATCTTTCAATCATTTGGTGTTAAAACGCTCTTACTCCCAGTTGATCAACATGGTGTAAATCCTGATGATATTGAAGCTTTACAAAGAAAACATCGAATTCGTATGCTCTTCTTAAATCCTGATTATCAAAATCCTACTGGCACGAAAATGTCGCTGGAACGCCGAAAGAGAATATTGGAATTATCATCAAAGCACGGTTTCCCCATAATAGAGGATGATCCTTATAATTTGACGTCATTCGACGGGTGCATTGGACCTACGTTAAAGTCAATGGACGATAATGATAATGTTTTATACATTAGTTCGTTATCAAAAGTGGTTGCATCAGGACTGCGCATTGGTTGGATTATTGGTCCGGAAAAAGTGATTAAACGCTTGTCAGACGGCAAACAGCAAATTGACTTTGGCCATAGTGTTTTTCCGCAATGGATAGCAAATCAATTTCTAGATTCCCCCCAATTTGACAAACACGTTTCAGATTTAAGGATTCAACTGAGAGAGCGAAGGAATGCGTTAATTTTGGCATTGGACAGCTTATCTAAAGATGAGGTTACATATTTAGTGCCACAAGGCGGAATTCATTTATGGTGTAAAATAAATCACGAAATTGATGAATATAAGTTACTTGAAGAATCCATGAAAAAAGGCGTTTCATTTGTACCTGGGAGAATAATGGGCTCGAAAAATGGATACATTCGATTTACTTATGGCAAAGGGAACGAAGCTTCAATAAAAGAAGGCATTTCTAGGTTTGTCTACGCGCTAAGAAATAATGGGGGAATGTTTGAAAATGTAAATTCTAGAGAACTCCAATAACTTTTTAGTTCCCCCAGCAATCTTAGACGGTTACTGAGACACGAGAACGACATGTACTATTTCACTGGTTCCGAACCGTCCTCTGTTGTTAATAAATTATAAATATACCTACAAGAACTACTATAATAATAAATGGGATTGCTAGAACATAAGCCCATAGCAAAGAAGAAAAACTGTTTTCACCCTTGTAACCTTTATTCATAGAATTAGCTGCGGATATGGTCATAATTAGTCCGACAGCTAAAACAATAACTACAAAAATGAATGAAACGATGAGTGCTACCGTCATGACTTACTCCTTCTTATAAATATTTTTTATTCTATCGTTATAATTTTATAATATAAAACATTTTCGAGAACCATCCAATTAAGGGTTATTTAAACCAACCACTTTTTGAGGGAATTGAACAGTTACTAAAACTATCTATAAGCATACCATTCATCCGTTTGAAAGTACTGGAACGTTTCGATTTTGATATTGTTAAATCTACTTATATAAATACTTGTACAATTAATAAAAACATAAAGGATAAGGTTTGGGGCAACTAACCGGAAATGGTTAAGCAGTCGTGCAAATTAAATGGCAACAATTTAGGGAATTAAAGATAAAAGAAACTTGAAAATGCACATAAATCTAGATGTTAAATCTGATTATGCGCATTTTTTATTTATGTACAAATGAAAAAATAGCGAGATATCTATGTAGTATTTAAATAAGGATAAGATTGTTTATTATGTACACATGATTTTATGAAGATAAATCCACGTCGCAAGCATTAATGACCGTATCCGTCCCGCGAATGAGCTTCTTCACAATCTGAAACTGCTTGAACTTCCCTTTCGCTACTTGAAACTCATATCGGTCGGGTAGGATTGGCAGACTTCCGAGCGACCAACGTTTCCAAGCAGGGTTGTATGCATGCGGCTCCTTCAACTCGACCAAGTGACCGACGCCCCATGTGATATAGGCACCTTCCGGAAAGATCGGACACGGGTTGATCTCCAGGAACCCTTCGTGCCTCCGCACAGAAAAAGCGTCCGCATACGCTTTCGCTTGAGATGGTTTTTCAGCTAGGATGACGGGTTTCATGAGTACACCTCTTTTACTCGATAATAGAAACGCTAGTTCTATTATTATCGCATAAATGGCGGAGTTTTACTAATTCATAGTTAGGGTGGAGATTAGTGTTAGTTGACGTGAAAGTTTAAACAAACGAGAAATTCATGTTTGTTTAGGCGGCTGGCCCCCTACACGTCAAAGCCGCCGTTATGGAATTCCCTGTGCAGTCATAAAAAGAAGAGAATCAGAAAATGAGAGCGTTAATGAACAATCAAGGTATAACTTCAAAATATTGTGTGATAACCGATAGAAGTATTAATTGGAAAGTTTGATGAATAGAAGGAGGCAGTTACAGTGAAGATTCAATCTAGTAATGTTGCTGCAATGGGTTATATCAAAACGCTGAAAAACAAAGAAGCTAAAGAGCAAAATCTTTCACACTTGATGTTGGATGAGGATGAATTACAGAACAATAAACCCAAATTTGTAGTTAGAAATGAAGGCGGATATATCCGCAAATATGTTGTAAAAGCCAATGGGGATGAAATTCTTGTTATGGAGACAAAACAAAAGGAGAATCCTGATGGAACAGTGGAAAATGAATCGGGAAATTTAGTCGATATTGCTCATGATAAGCTGATGAAACAACTTGAACTATCATCTAATCCACAAATGCGTGAGAGAGAGACCAAGGCAACTTGGGAGAAGGAAAGCGGGATTACAAAGTATAAAACAGGTATCTAAAAAGGTAGGAGGAATACTTACATGAATATTAGTACTGTCGCACCTTATCAAACAACATCTTTGTATACAAAAAGTACAGCAATGAAAATGGAGACTACTGGGGAACAAGTATTTAAAGTACCAGAAGCAGTAGTAATTACACAAAAGGACTCATCCATTGTTTATGAAGAACTTTCTAGTAGATACGATGTTCGAAATGCTACTTTTGGGGAACTTGTTGAACTATCCAGTGCATTATATGAAGCTGGAGAAATATCTTTAAAGGAACATGCTCTTATAACATTTGATTATGAGCGTGCTACTAACTATTTAAAACGAAATGCGCCAGGTGTTCCGTCCAATTTTAATATGTATGAAACATCTGCTGATAGTAATGGACGAAGAGATTGGATTGCGGAATTTGGGGCAAGGGCATCGAAGAATTTTAAGTTTGGTAACTTAATTGGTTATCAAAGTAATATGAAAGCTGTTGAGATATTGGAGCGATTATCACGTTGACATACTTTTTTCCACGGAATGACAACGAACTTACCAGTAAATAACGGATGATTTGAAGAAAAGTGCTATTCGAATGCTGGACTTTCGAATAACTTTTTTTCGTTTCAGGAGTTAAAACAAACATGTTTGTCTGGTTGGCTGGCACATTGTTAAATAAAACCCAATATATGTCGATATAAAGAGATAAGAAGCTTAAAAGGGCGGTGTTGGGAAATGAAAGTGTTTAGTGGAGTAAAAGTAAGTCTAGTCGCGAAAACTTATTCACCACAGGTTACCCAAAAAGCAAATGATGAGGACGCGGGGAAATCTGGCAAAAGAGATACGATTATGATTAGCGACGAAGCACGAGCACAGCTAGGGAATTGGCAAGAAAGGTCTGCCAACATGATTGAAAGCTTAATGGAAAAACGCCAAAAAGTTCAAGAGGCGAAAAGTAAATTAATAGAACGTACATTAGAGGCTGGGGAAGAACTTTCGACGATTAAAGAGCAACTGGGAGCATTCGATGAACAAATTGCTGAAATCGAAGGACAAATGGCAGCAATAGAAGCGCAGAAACGAGAAAGAGAACAGCGTGAACAAGAAGAAAAGCAAAAAGCAGCTGCTAAAATACAGGAACAAAACGGAAGTGAACAATTGACATCTCTTCTTCAATCAGTTCAATCGCTTGAACAAGTTAATGCGTTAAAACAAGTGAAAGTACCGATTGAAAATGCGCATCGCCGACTCAAAACGGAAATGAAAAATGACCTGGGGCGCGGGACATTTGTGGAGAGTAAGGCCAAGAAAATTAACGAACTTGCCGAGCGTATGAGAAGCCTCGATAATGAGGTGAACAACCAAATTAGGAAAGCGGCGGAATCTTCTAACGACATGAATGAGAAGGTTTCTGCTGAGGAAGAGAAGGAAGAGGTAGTAAGTGAATCGCTTGAGAGTTAGATCATATTGTAATGGTACCAGCTGTGTTTACGCGACTGGCGCCTTTTTTTTATTATTGAATTTAAAAAGCCATGAGTTTCAAATAGGAGATGTAATCTAAGATTAGATAAAGTAAGTTTGCCCCAAATGATTGAACTTCAATTGCATTTCAAGCCTCTCTAGCTTACAATAAATTTGCAGACTATTCCCTTATTTGGCGTATGCAAAATTGTAGTCTGTCGTTTTGATCCAAGACGAAGTGATGATTACTTTCCATGAAATCGAACGCGAAACGACATGACGATTGGGGGAACATACGTTGAAAAATAATTTATCCGTCAACCGGTTTCGTTTTTTGACAGTATCACTGAAAGGGATTTCTCAAGTTATTTTGATAGAAAATGCTGTACTGGAGCTATCATTCTACTTGCCATTATGGTATCTTCCTTTTCTTTAGGAGTCATTGCTTTGCTATCTACAATGATTGGCACATTAGTAGGAAGATTGGGAGGTGCTGATGAAAAGCTCGTTAATCAAGGCCTATTTGGTTTTAACTCTTTACTTACAGGCATGGCCTTGTACTTATTTCTAACGGGTCCATACCATTGGATCCTCAGTCTAATCGGTGCCTTTCTTGCTGCCATCGTGACTGCCGCATTGATGCATGTGATGAAAAATACGGGCTTGCCGGTTCTAACATTCCCTTTTGTTAGATTAACTTTGTTTACGTTGCTAATCTCTTATCGTCTAAGTGCAGTACATATTAGTAACGCACTCGTTCCTCAAAGTTTGTGGCAATGGAAATTGGATATTACCGGGCCGTTTAATTTGAAAGAAGGCATCTTTACCGGAATCGGACAAGTATTTTTTCTCGATTATACAATATCCGGAATTTTGCTTTTCGTTGCCGTTTTTTGGGCTGGTTGGTGATATGGTCTTTATGCTTTATTGGGAAATGCAGTAGCGTTAGTAACAGCTTTAGTACTAGGGGCGGAACGTTCATTAATATTTGTAGGCTTGTACGGCTACAATGGTATTTTAACTGCCATCGCGGTAGCGGTCGTATTCAATACAAGCAAACGGCCACTCTCTTATGTTACAGGGATTTTCGCTGCGTGTTTGACTGTTCCAATCACAGCGAGTCTTCACTCATGGCTTCTCCCTTTTGGGCTTCCTCCATTAACCATGCCCTTTGTATTAAGCACATGGATAGTTCTTAGCGTTAGGAAAGTATTGCCGAGGTTATAAATTTGTTTTTGCTTTATAGAACCTCATCTAAAGTCAGTTCTTACACAATTGCTGCTGAAGGCGTTTTGGATGCATCTGCTTTCGGTATCTTTTATCTAAGCATTTAGTTCTCTAAAGTCGTCCATTGCCTTATTAATTTTCGCTCGCGTTTCTTCAACTGTCATTTGTAGGTTTTCCGTAATTTCGCTCACTTTAGATACTTCGCTCGTTATATTTTCCACATTATGATTGACGTCCTTAATTGCATTCTCTGCATTCGTAGCCAACTTACGAACCTCATCAGCTACAACTGCAAATCCACGGCCAAATTCACCAGCTCTAGCGGCTTTAATAGCTGCATTTAACGCTAATAAATTCGTCTGGGAAGAGATATATCGGATAGTCTTTGATATTTCGCTAACACGTTTAGTTTGTTCCCTCAATGCCTCAAGGGCTTGCATATTTTCCTTGGAGCGAGAAACGACGATATCCCCTAATTCAATTGACATATTATTGAGTCCGGAAACAATTTCTTCACCTTTATGCTCGCGTTCCGTAATATCAGTAGCCATTTTAAGAACGGCATTTACTTTGCTATCCTTATCTAGGATTGGAATATAGGTAGCTTCAAGCCACAGAAGATTCCCCTTTTTTCCGATCCCCTGGATTTTCTCTTGGAATTTCATCCCCCGTTGGAGATTTCCCCATAGGTTTGCATAGTCTTTACTATTTCTATATTCTTTTGTGCAAAATTGTTCATGATTAAGGTTCTTCATTTCACGTACCTTATATCCTAAAGTATGTGCAAAAGTTTCATTAACCCAAATGACATTCCCGTGTAGGTTAAATTCAATCATTGCTAAATTGGATTCCAGTGCAGATAAAACTGCGGCTTGATCTAAAACTTGCGAACTGGAGTAAATGCGAGTAGCTGACACTAGCTGACACTAGCGACCCTCCCAAACTGTTTAGTAATAATGCAGTTACGATGAAAGTAAGCAGAACGAGTTGACAGAATACCGGTTTAATTAGGAGTGGCAAATACTACTATCCTATTCGATAGTTCAGCAACTAATTGTCTACATTGTAATACATACTAATAATAGTATATTATCCCACTCGCTCGTTTATATGATTGGACAAAGGTACCAATAAATTCTTTTACCAACCATATCATAAAGTGAATCTCTAAATCTAGGGTCTTGCGGTAGAAGGGGGGAGAGTAGAATATGCTATAGCCCTAAAGCCTTAATCTTCCATAGAGCGCCCAGCTCCTCCCTTATCTATGTTACGGTTGTTATGTCGCCATACACTAAAAACTCGTCATTTTCAGTACGCGGGACGAGGTAGATGGGAGTGGTCGAAACAGATGCATTGCACTAAAAACACCCCAAGTTTCAAATACCATTAGCTGAACTTTCGTGTCAGTCCTCACTTACTACTCGAATTTTTCTTTTCTACTGACTCACGCTTATCTCACTGAGTCAATTCTTTAGAAACCCGTTTTAAGAAACTTGTAACTAACATAGGGGGAAACGTATTCATGACATTGTTGAAAAAATTCACAGGGCTTGGAGCTGCCGCATTTTTAGCAGTAGGCCTAGCAGCTTGTGGTTCAACGAGTGCAGAACAAGAAAAAGGGGATCAAACTGTCGGTGATTCAGTTGGCTATGAAATTGTCGGAATAGATCCGGGATCAGGCCATATGCAAGCTACGGAAAGGGTAATGACCGAGTACGATTTATCAGATTGGAAAGTTACTTCAAGTAACGGTGCTGCAATGACCGCTGCTTTGAAAAGAGCGTATGACAACAAAGAACCGATTATTGTCACGGGTTGGAACCCGCATTGGAAGTTCTTGACGTATGATTTAAAGTTTTTAGATGATCCAAAACAGATTTACGGGGATGAGGAGCAAATTCACACATACGCACGCCTCGGTTTGAAAGAGGATATGCCTGAAGCGTATACGATTTTGGACCGTTTCCATTGGGAAGCAGAAGACATGGGGGAGATCATGATTGAGATTGAAGATGGCGTTGAACCAGAAGAAGCTGCCCGTCATTGGGTCGAAGCGAATCCTGAAAAAATCGCGGAATGGACAGATGGCGTAGATCCTGTCGATGGCGATGAGATTACGCTCGTCTTTGCACCATGGGACAGTGAACTTGCCAGCCATAACATGATGAAACTTGTGCTGGAAGACATGGGGTATACTGTTACATTGTCTTCAGTTGAACCCGGCCCGCTATTTTCTTCGCTCGCAAGCGGCGGAGCTGATGCATCAGTCGCCCCTTGGCTGCCCTATACCCACAAAGTATATGTGGAAAAATACGAAGGGCAATTTGACGATCTTGGTCCGAATATGACCGGTGTCAGACAAGGACTCGTGGTTCCGGCTTATATGGAAGACGTTAATTCAATAGAAGATTTGAAGAGCTGACGATGAAATCCAAGTCGCATACCGACGCATGCAATACCAGCGTCGTATGCGACTTTTTTAGCGCCAAAAATTATGCTGTTATCATTAGAACGTGAATGTGCTAGCTAGTCACTTAACTCGGCAGTCAATGTCTTGCGGCTAATGAAGTATCCTTGCACACTGAAAATGAGGTATGTCAAAAACAAAAAGAAGCCAATGACAAAAAGAAGCGTTGTATGATCAAAAACGACAACCGTATCCGCGTCAATAGAGGCAAGCAGCTGCGTTAAAAGATAGCCTATCATTGTTCCGACAGTTAGACCGAATAAGACAAACGATAATACTTGCGTCAAAATCAGTTTAATAAGTCCGTTCGGCGTAAGGCCGACGAGTCGTTGGATCGCATAGTCACTACGCTTTCCGTAAATCGTATGCAGTAACGTTTGAATGACTTCGAGACAAGTTGCGGCTATAAGAATAATTATAATGCCCACGAACAAACTCCAACGCTGATAAAACATCCGATTATTTTCATCCGAAAAGGTTTCATAATCCGAAAAAGTAAGTGCTGGCCATTGCTCATGTAAAAACTGTAAATCCATCATTGTTTGTTGAATATTTGATGTTTCTACCATGATCTCATTCACGATTGCGTAAGAATTACTCACAAAGGGTGAGGACCAATCAAACAAAATAGGTGTTTTCCCATACTGATCTGTAATGGATATAACTTGAACCGGTTCAACTTCTTCGACGTACTGCAAGTCAACATTGAACTTCCCGGTGTTGAGCCAATCCCCGATAGTTAGCGAATGCTCCTTCGCGAATTGTGTTGAAACAATGACGCCATTTTCAACTTTTCCATGTAGTTCTGGTAATTTCCCGACTTCAGTGAATTTCTTCATGTCAATGGATGTGTAGTTCACACTCTGCCACCTATCATGTAAATAGAAGTCCACAATTGGATAATCGCTTTTCGCATAGGCGTAATCAACGGTGGGAAGGGCCTCAATCTCCCGGATTATATCAATTGTCAAAGTAGGATCTTGCAAGTCATTGTGAATGACTATGGGCGTTTCGTATAAAAATTGAATATAGGCTTTCTCATTCTCCTGAACAGTTTTAAATAATGTTGTTCCAAATATCAATATGACCATTAAGCCTATAACACTTAGCACGATGGGCATGTTTTTCCGAACTTGCGACATAAGTTGCTGACACGCCAAATAAGCTTCCTTCCCGAATATCCTTCTGATCGGCTGAAGGACAAACTTCAGGAGCAGGCTAAAAAGATACGGGATCGTAGTTAGGATGGTGGTGCAAATAAGCAGGCTGCCGATGACGGTTTGCAATGCTCGTCGGCTATCGTTTTGCTCAAACGCCGCAGAAAAAAGACAAATCAATGCGATTGCAATGAAAAGGCCCGCCACATATAACTTCGTTTTTGTCATACGAGGCGATGATTCGTGATTATCTGATGCGATTTGCAGTGGCAAAAGCCGCATGCTTTTTTTCACTTGCCATTGCATAACACCCTGGAGGAGCATGAAAGTAAATGCACATATACTTATCGCAAGCCACAATGGGAAGTCCGTCTTCGCTTCTGGCAGTTGCATTTTTTCTATTAGTAGCGGCAACCACTGCGTAATGATGATTACACTACATATAGTGCCGAAGATAACGCCTGATGTAATGATTGTTACTAGTTGTATTTGAACAATTTTCCCGACTTGGTTTTTGGTCGCACCGAGTGCACGCAACACCATTAATTGTTCCCTTAATTTGTAGAATACAAGCTGGAATGTAGACGTCAATAGCATTGTAGTAATTATCAAAATGAATATAGAGAGCACAACCATAAAAATAGCGAGTGATTGGAAATTAGCTTTCACAAAATCATACTCGTTTGTAATATCAATGCGCAATGTCTCGTCTAGTTCAGTTACTTTATTTGCAATCAATGAAGGTGCCGCATTTTCTTTTAGCTTCATTAATGTGAAAAGGCCAACAGCATTGTCATTTGTAATATCTAGCCATTGTCTTACAGTAGTATTTGACAAAATAATAATCTTAACATCTGAAGCTCCAGGGAGAGGCGTTAGAATTTCTTTAATCACATAAGGATCGGATTCAATTTCGATTGTATCACCAATCGATTTATCGAATAGAGAGGCGATCTTTTGTGATAAAATCACTTCGTTTTCGTCTAGATTTTCTTCGAAATGATACCGGCTTTTTACAAGCGCATCGTTATTGACGCCTATTGTATAAACGGTAGGCAAAACATTTTCAACATTTGTCGCCGTCAGTAAAACGGGGGAAACCTCCGCTACACCTTCCATCGTCGCGATGGAGTTGAATTGTTCTGATGTTATCCATTTCTGCTGTTCCGGATTATAGCCAACTGTCATATCCGCATTGCCGAATAGATGATAAATTTCTGATTCCATCTGCGCTTTGGCGTTCCACATATACACGCCCATCGTCATGATTAAACAAATTGAAATGGTAATAATACTGATGCTCGTCAACACTTGGGTCTTAGCTGCGCGGAATAATTTAATGGCAATCGATTTTAGGTCGAACATTATCCCTCACCTCGTGTGACGGTCTTAAACTTGGTAAGAATGTTATCTAAGTCGGCATCTGTTTTTTTATTTTGATAAGAATCTGCAATCGATCCATCGTGGAAAAACAGAACCCGGTTTGCAAATGTTGCAACGTACGGATCATGTGTTACAAGCAGAATGGTTTGTCCACTGTGTTGTAGATCTACAAGCAATTGTAGAATCTCATCTGTTGTTTTCACATCGAGGGCACCGGTCGGTTCATCGGCTAACAAAATTGGAGGCTTCGTAATAATGGCACGGGCAATGGCAACGCGTTGTTTTTGCCCACCCGACAGCTCATGTGGACGATGCTTTCTCCAGTTCGCGATTCCCAATTGTTTCATCATCATATGTACACGAGATTCAATCTCTTTGGACGGTACATCCTGTAAAATAAGGGGGAGCGCTATATTATCTTCAACCGTCAAATCTTTTAATAAATGAAACGACTGGAAGATGAACCCGATATTTTCTTTGCGGAAATTCGATGCTTTTGGTTCTTTATAAATGGCATTCGCCTCTTTCCCGAATAGAAAAATAGTGCCCGAAGTTGGTTCGTCAATGGCACTGATCATATTGAGCAAGGTGCTTTTCCCCGATCCGCTTGTCCCCATGATGGCCACCATTTCCCCTTGAAATATGGTGCAGTGAATATTTTGTAATGCATTCACCCGGTGTTCTTTTTGTTTGAAAACTTTTGACATGCCTTCAATACGTAACACTTCTGTTAATCTCGATTGCGGAACAGGGATCTTTTCAATCACTTCTTTCAATGGATTGAACCCACTCATCTATATACGCTCCTTTCAACTGTTGGCGCAAAGCTTGCAAACCTCGCCGAATATTTGTTTTTACAGTCCCTTCTGGGCAGTCTAAAATAAGAGCAATTTCCTTTACGACAAGATCTTGATAAAAACGCAGCAGTAAAACTGTTTTATATTTTTCCTCTAACCGGCTTAATGCCTGCCATAAGTCCAATTGTTCATCTATATTAGTAGTGCTTTTCGATTCATAATCATCAAACTTGAGCGGATCGGTAAGTTTGACCTGATTATTTTTTTCTATGTATGATTTACTGCAATTGATAACAATACGTGTTAACCAAGTAGAGAAGTACTTTGGCTCTTTTAATTTAGGTAGTCCTTCAAATGCACGAACAACAGATTGTTGAAAAATATCAACAGCATCATCTTCGTTCCGAACATATACAAATGCAATTCGATATAATTGTGTCTGTAATGGTTCAAGCAGTTCATAGAAGGCTTTTTCATCCCCCGATTGAGCCTTTTCCACAAGTGTATTTTGAGTTGTTAACATCTCGCACCCCCCTTCACTCTATTAGACCCTACAAAAGTCCATTTCGATTCAAAATTATTTAAAAGTTTACTTCTTACTAAGGATAACGTATTTGGGATAGGGGGTAGTGTGGGAGGGAGAAAATGTGTAGAATAGCCAAAGTAACATATGCTATGCCGGAAGTTGAAAACTGTATTTTGTTTTGTTTAAGGAGGATTACCAATGACAACTTCAAAGAAAACTATACGGACTTGTAGCAAAGGACATAGCTACTATAAAAGCAGCGATTGCCCGACATGTCCGACTTGTGAGCAAGAACGTAAACCTGAAAATGGATTTCTTTCGATACTTTCAGCACCGGCAAGAAGGGCGTTGGAAAGCAACGGTATCACTTCTTTGCAACAGCTATCGACTTGTAGTGAAAACGAGATTTTGCAATTTCACGGTATGGGACCCGCTTCTTTACCGAAGCTTAGAGATGCTTTGAAAGCCAATGGGTTATCATTTAAGAAGTAAACCAAGTTTCCAGGAATTTATTCAAATCTTTAATTCGAGATATTTCGCTTGCATCTCCGTCAGTTGAGTGGTAAAGTGATAGTAGAGAAAGGGAGTGATGAGCAATATGCAAAAGAATACACGCGGATCGTTAATTTGGCTGCGGCTCACTCGATTCACTCATCAAAGCAATCTACTTTCAAATGAGTTTTTAAAACAATATGATTTGACGACTGCGCAATTTGATGTGTTAATGCAAATCTCGACATATGAACCGTTAACACAAAGTGAATTAGCTGAGAAAGTGACTGTGACACAAGGCGGTATTTCGCGCATGCTCACTCGCCTGGAAAAGGAAGGGCTCATTGTACGAAAGCAGGAATGGAAGACGAAAACAATCTCGTTAACGGATAAAGGTCGTCAAAAATTGGACAATGCATTTGAAGCCCAGCTTGCGTTCCAGTCTTCGTTTTTTGAGGAATGTTTATCAGAAGAAGAAATGAAAACCTTATATACACTCATGTCACGTGTACAAAGAAACAGTGAAAAAAAGGAGTTGCCGAATAGGTAATTTTTTTTACCCATTCACTTGACTAATCAAATGAATGAAGAGGAGGAACAATACATGTATACAATTCCAGGGCATCACCATATTTCGATGATCACAAAAAATGCAAGTCAAAACAATCATTTCTATAAAGAAGTACTTGGTTTGCGCCGCGTGAAAATGACAGTCAATCAGGACTCTCCGTCCATGTATCACTTGTTTTATGGCGACAGAACAGGGAGCGCGGGAACGGAACTCTCATTTTTTGAAATTCCGGTTGTAGGCAGTACCCACCGTGGGACAAATGCTATCACACGAATCGGGTTGCTCGTCCCTTCGGAAGCTAGCTTAACTTACTGGAAAGCACGTTTTGAGGAATTCGGTGTACAGCACGGTGACATCATTTCATACGCAAACCGTCCCGCTTTGCACTTTGAAGATGCAGAAGGCTTGCGCATGGTTCTCCTTGTATCTAATGGGGAGAAGGTTGCACATTGGGAAACGTGGGAAAAGTCAACGGTACCGGAAGAGCATCAAATTCAAGGAATGGGTTCAGTAGAGATGACTGTTCGCAGAATCGATAAACTTGCAAATACTCTTACGGAAATGTTCGGTTATACGGAGGTGTCACGTACGGAAGAAGAGGCGATTTTCCAATCGGTTCAAGGCGAAGTGTTCGGTGAGATCGTAGTGAAATTTTTAGACGGTCCATCCGAAAAACCGGGACGTGGCAGCATTCACCATTTGGCGATCCGTGTCAAAGATGAAAAAGAGTTGGCGTACTGGGATGGAAAAGTGCGGGAGCGTGGCTTCCAGTCATCTGGTATTGTGGACCGCTTCTACTTTAAAAGCTTATACTTCCGGGAGTCAAACGGAATACTATTTGAAATTGCGACAGATGGCCCGGGCTTTACAATCGATGGTGATATTGAAACGCTTGGTGAAAAATTAGACTTGCCGCCATTTTTAGAGGAACGCCGTAAGGAAATTGAAGAAAAACTACAACCAATTGAGGAGGAGTAATTATGGAAAAATATCGCATTGAACCTTCAAAAGGCATGGAATTTGGGCTTTATTCACTAGGCGACCACATTCCCAATCCGCTGACAGGAGAGCGTGTTTCCGCCGAACAGCGCATCAAAGAATTGATTGAAGCAAGCAAATTGGCCGAACAAGCCGGAATTGATGTCTTCGGCGTCGGGGAGAGTCATCAAACGTACTTTACAACTCAAGCCCACACTGTCGTACTTGGGGCTATCGCACAGGCGACGAGCAAGATTAAAATTACAAGCTCCGCTACGGTGCTAAGCGTCTCGGACCCTGTACGTGTGTATGAGGATTTCTCGACAATTGATCTGATTTCTGGAGGCCGTGCGGAAATCGTTGCCGGTCGTGGTTCACGGGTAGGCGCATATCAATTACTTGGTGTTGACTTACAGGATTATGAAGAAATATTCGAAGAGAAATTAGAGCTTCTCATGAAAATAAACGAAGAAGAAAGCGTGACTTGGCAAGGAGAATTCCGTGCCCCGTTACAAAATGCCCAAATCCTGCCGCAACCTAAAAATGGCTCTTTGCCTATTTGGCGAGCTGTGGGAGGACCACCTGCGAGTGCCATTAAAGCTGGTTATATGGGGATTCCAATGATGTTGACTACATTGGGAGGGCCGGCAATCAATTTTAAGCCTTCTGTCGATGCTTATCGTGAAGCCGCTGAACGAAGCGGCTTTGATCCCGCAACATTACCCATTGCGACAACAAGCTTGTTTTATGTAGGGGATACAACAAAAGAGGCATTACAAGGCATGTATCCACATATCAATGGAGGATTTCAAGCGATTCGTGGCGGGGGGTATCCAAAGCAGCAATTCGCCCAAGCGCCTGATACGCGTGATGCATTAATGGTTGGCAGCACTCAGGAAATTATTGAAAAGATGCTTTATCAATATGAGCTTTACGGAATGCAGCGGTTCATGGCTCAGGTCGACTTTGGCGGCGTTCCATTCGAAAAGATCATGAAAAACATTGAAATCATCGGGAATGACATCATCCCGGCAATTAAAAAATATACAGCCAAATCATGATGGGAGTGAACAGCATGAAAATTGTAGCGCTAGCCGGCTCGAACGTCGGTTCGAAAACTAAAACAGCCATGTTAAAAGTGACTGACATTCTTGAACATAAATACCCGCAACATGAAGTGACACTACTTGACCTAGCCGACTATTCATTGGAATTTAGCGATGGGCGCAATTACTTTGAATATGACGGAGATACAAAATACGTTACAGAGACGATTATGGCAGCTGATGCAATCATCATTGGGACACCAACTTTCCAAGCATCCATTCCTGCAACGCTGAAAAACATCTTCGATTTGCTTCCGGTCAACGCTTTTCGGGACAAAGTCGTAAGCAATGTTGTGACAGCCGGTACAGCAAAGCATTATTTAATGGTAGAGCAACAACTAAAGCCAATCTTAGCTTATATGAAAGCCCATATCGTTCCGACGTACGTTTTTATTGAGGAAAAGGATTTTTTGCGTAAAGAAATTGTGAATGATGATATCCATTTCCGTTTAGACCGACTGGTTGAAGATACCGTATTGACAGTGGAAGCCTTCGAAGCAATTCGTAAGAAAAAAGATGAAGAATATGATTTCTGAGGAATATATTGAATACAGATAGGATAGTTGTCTGTTTACTTTTTATTACTATGTTACAATTAAATACGTACTTACAAAAAGAGTGCAAGTGATTTATAATGGAAGATGCAGTACAGTAAATAGATATAAGAGGAGAGTTTTTTCAAGCATGAATATTTTAGTAGTGAAAGCAAATAATCGCCCCGCGACAGAAGCAGTTTCAAGTAAAATGTATGAAACGTTTATGGCTGAAGTAGAAGGTAAAGATGTAAACGTAACGACTTACGATCTTTTTAAAGAAGACACACCTTATTTTGGTCAAGAACTCTTTGACGCTTTTGGCAAAGTTCAAAACGGAGGAGAGTTAACAGATATTGAATCACGCCTATTAGCTGCAAAACAAAAAGCGATGGATGCCATCTCAGCTGCTGATGTAGTCGTCATTGCATTCCCGCTATGGAACTTGACAATCCCAGCTAAATTGCAAACATTTATCGATTATATATATGCTGCAGGCTTTTCATTCAAATACGACGCTGAAGGCAACTTGGTCAGCCTATTGACGGATAAAAAGGCGATCTTCTTGAATGCGCGCGGCGGTATTTACTCTGCTCCAGAAGCAGCACCGATGGAAATGGCTGTCAACTATATGCGCAATGTATTCGGTGGGGTCTTCGGTATGCAAATCCTTGATGAAGTAATTATTGAAGGTCACAATGCAATGCCCCATAAAGCACAAGAAATTATAGAAACAGGCATGGATGAAGTAAAAGCTTCTGCCCAACGATTACTAGAAATGACTGTTTACGCTTAATGTGAAACGTTCTATATGGATATGGCCTATGCAGGGCTGCAGAGAGAGCCAATCGAAAATCATCGATTGGCTCTACTTTCAAAGAACAATCTCATTAGAAGGAGGAACTGAAAAATGAGCAACGATCATATTGTGTCGAGAGGAATTAGAAGTGTCAGGGATGTACTTGTCGAAGAGAGATCGCCAGGACACAAAGCGGGATTGGTTATAGAACCGAATAATTGGGAGGATGTAGACCCATTTTTATTGATGGCTGAAGATTTTTTTGTCCGTGGCACATTTGGCATGCACCCGCACCGCGGCATTGAAACAGTTACGTATGTGATTGACGGGAAGCTTGAACATGTGGACAATAAAGCGGGTGAAGGTGTACTAGAACCGGGCGACGTTCAATGGATGACAGCTGGTAAAGGCATTATTCATACTGAGGATCCAGTTGCTGGTGAAACGGTTCACTCTCTGCAGCTGTGGGTTAATCTTCCGAGCGACAAAAAGATGACGGAACCTCGTTATCAAAATATGCGTGCACAGGATATGCCTGTTCGCCTTGAGGAAGGGGCAGCAATACGGGTGTTTTCTGGTTCTTCGATGGGCGTATCGGCGAATACGAAAAATCATGTCCCTGTTACAATGGTTGAATGTAATGTGGATGCAGGTGCGTCGGTTACACAAGATCTGCCTGGAAGTTATAATGGATTCCTCTATATTGTTGATGGAAAAGGAACGTTTGGTAAGGACAGTACGGAAGGAAAACAAGGGCAAGTACTGTGGCTTGAGCGCACGGGGGATGAACAACAAACGGAAGTGGCCATTCATGCAACAGAAAAACTGCGTGTCCTTTTATACGCAGGACAACCAATCGGAGAAAAAGTTGTCGCTCGTGGTCCGTTTGTGATGAATTCGGAGGAAGAGATTATACAGGCTTACAAAGATTATAGAGAGGGCAAATTTGAATGATTTGAAAAAGCCTCCACCCAGGTATATCAAGGCTATCTTGTAATTAGTGAAGTATTCATGCTATGATAGGCTACTGGCAACGGAGGTGGCAAAACGATGAACACTCGTTTAACAACAAAAGAAAAATTACTAAATTTATTAAAAAAAGAAACGAAAATGACCGTAAATCAATTGGCTGAAGGATTGCAAATTACAGAGATGGCAGTCAGAAAACATCTTAATACACTTGAAAGAGATTCTTTCATCCATGTGTCTGAAATAAGGCAACCTGTTGGTAGACCCGTTCAAGTTTTTTCATTGACACCCCAGGCAGATGTGTTATTTCCTAAAAACTACGACAACCTTACTGTTGACTTTTTGAATGACCTGCAGGAAATTCAAGGAGATGAAATCATTAATCACCTTTTTGAAAAGAGAAGTGAACGGCTGGCGAGTAAATACTCATCATACATGCAATCCAACTTTTCAAATGAAGAGATGGTTGAGAAGTTGAAGGATATTCAAATTGAAAAAGGGTATATGGCTGATGTCATTAAAATAGACGACAATGAGTTTGAGTTAATCGAACATAATTGTCCAATCTTTGAGGTGTCTAAAAACTTTAAGCAAGCTTGTAATTGCGAGACAAATATGTTCAAAGAAATATTAAATACGAAAAGTGTAAAACGAACAAGTTGCAAAGCTGACGGCGATCACCATTGTCATTTTCTCATCAATTTCAATGAAGATTGAAAAGCTGATTAAAAGGGACTGAGTTGCCAACAACTTTCCATCGTAAAAGGGAAGCGTGTTGGAGACAACTCCATTGACTTCAGCTGAATACTTGGTCTATCATTACGATGAACACTTTTTATACTAAAGGGTTTATAAAGTATAAAAAGAAAATGGAGAAACGGGGGAATATTAATGACTAGTTTTACTTTACCAGCATTACGTTATGGATTTGATGCATTGGAACCGGTTATTGATCAACAGACGATGGAGATTCATCATGGGAAACATCACCAAACCTATGTAAATAATCTCAATGCTGCACTTGAAGGACATGAAACGCTACGCAACAAGACATTGGAAGATCTGCTGACTAATTTGGATACGCTGCCTGCGGCGATCCAAGGAGCTGTTCGAAACAATGGCGGGGGACATATGAACCACTCGTTATTCTGGGAAACCCTCACGGCACCATCTGAAAACAATTTACCGACTGGAGAGTTAGCGGCGGCGCTAGACAAGGAATTTGGCAACTTCGAAAAATTCCAAGACGTTTTTACGAAAGCGGCAACAGGAAGATTCGGGTCTGGATGGGCTTGGTTAGTCGTCAATAAAGAAAAACAAATCGAGGTAACAAGCACGCCAAATCAGGACAATCCAATTATGGAAGGCGACACAGCAATTTTAGGATTGGACGTTTGGGAGCATGCTTACTACTTGTCTTATCAAAACAGAAGACCTGATTATATTTCAAACTTTTTCAAAATCATTAATTGGGATGTTGTAAGCGAAAAATATGAAGATGCATTGAAGAAATAATAGATGCCTACAAGATAAGGTGCCTTCCGGGCTCTTATCTTGTGCATTTCAAAACCAACCACATATAGGGAAGTGACGAATTGAAAAGCAGTCTTGATAAAGTCAATTCTTTTAAAGAAGCAATGGCAAATTACCCCACTGGTGTAACGGTCGTTACAACAATTGATGAAAAAGATAATCCGATTGGCTTAACAGTCAATTCATTCGCATCCGTATCGCTAGATCCATTGCTTATTTTATGGTCAATTGATAAAAGGGTTTCTACATACGAATCATTTCTTAAGGTAGATAAGTTCGCAGTTAATATTTTGGCAGACAATCAAGCAGACATTGCTGCTTTATTTGCAAGTAGGAACACAGATCGCTTTGCGAATTGTAAGTGGAATCTTTCGGCTAATCATCTGCCGATTATTCATGGGGCAGCTGCCACGTTGCAATGTAACGTATTTAAGAGAATTGAAGCTGGAGACCACACGATTTTTATTGGAGAGATATCGGAAATCACTGTTGAAAAGAAATCACCCCTTGTTTATCACGGAAGAAAGATGGGTGCATTACCGTCAAGCTTCCATGAGAACTAAAATCTCCTTCTTATAGCAGCTGAGTATAACAGTAGAAAACTTCATTTTTGAAAAGATACATTTTGGGGAGCGTCAAATAATGCAACTGTAAAAGATTTGACGCTTTCAGTGGTTTTAATAGTCGTAGGGGATTTCGTCTGACATGAGGATTTTTATGCCAATTGTTTTCGATTATTTTTTTGCTTCCGATGTTAGTTATGGCTAACTCACATCGGAAAAAATTATTGGAGGGGATAAGATGCAAAATACTTCGGATAAAATATTGCAGGCAGCATTGACGTTAATGGAAGACAAAGGATACCAAAAGGTTTCAATAAAGGAAATTGCGCAACAGGCCGAAGTTAGTGAGATGACGATTTTTCGACACTTTAAGACGAAAATGGGAGTTTTCGAATCAGCGGTAGATAAATTTTCTTATATCCCATGTTTCGAAGAAATATTCGGTAAACGTATTGTTTGGGATTTGAAAAAGGATTTGACCTTACTTGCTAAGTCTTATTTACAATTGATGAATAAAAATAAGCCGATCTTTTTAATTGCTGTTCAAGAAAGAAGTGATTTTCCGGAGTTAAATGAAGCCATCGCTAAAAAAACGAATGAACTTAAAGACTTAATCATTGATTATTTCACTTCCATGCAAGAAAAAAATCGAATAAAGGAGACAGATGCAGAAGCGCAGGCAATTATTTTTTTAACGACTTTGTATGGATATTTTTCATCGACGTCTTTATGGAAAGAGCATTTCCTACATGAATGGGAGGAGTCGTTTGTAACGAATACGATTCAATTATTTTGTGAGGCATTAAAAAAATAAGTTTAATGGACAGGAGTATAAAATAGATGATATCTGAAAAGCAGTCATTTAATCGAAATCTTATTGTTGGAATTTTGTTAGCGGCGTCGTTTGTTACCCTATTGAATCAAACATTAATTATTATAGCCATTCCGCCTATCATGAACGATTTTCAAATTGATCCGAGTCAAGCGCAATGGTTAACAACAGCGTTTATGTTAACGAACGGAATATTAATACCTGTCACAGCATTTCTCATTGAAAGGTTTTCGAGTAAACATCTTTTAATTGCAGCGTTAAGTGTTTTTTCAATTGGAACGCTTATAGGAGCAATCGCACCTAGTTTTTCCTACTTGCTTGTAGCGAGAATTGTTCAAGGGATGGGCGCTGGAATTATGATGCCGTTAATGCAGACGGTTATCCTTACGCTTTTTCCACCTGAAAAAAGGGGATCTGCAATGGGGATGGTAGGTCTCGTTACAGGGTTCGCTCCTGCAATCGGTCCGACATTAGCAGGATTGCTCATTGTGCAGTTTTCATGGCGTTCTCTATTTTACACTGTACTTCCAGTTGCTTTGATTGTGCTCGTTTTAGCGTTCTTCTTAATGAAAAATGTAACGCAACAAAAGCAAGTGAAAATAGATATTGCATCTGTTATTTTCTCAACATTTGGATGGGGAGGACTACTGTACGGATTTAGTATTGCGGGTACAGCTGGTTGGACGAGTGCACAAACTCTTGGGGCAATTGGTGTAGGGGTGGTAGCGCTGGCTATCTTTATTACAAGACAGCTAAAACTTACTCAACCTATGTTGGAATTCAGTGTATTCAACTCACCTATGTTTTTGATTACAACGATTTTGTCTGTCTTTGTCTTTGCGATCATGGTAGGAACACAAACATTACTACCGATTTTTGCGCAAGATGTAGCTGACTTTACTGCTCTTGAATCAGGATTAATGCTTCTTCCCGGGGCGCTAATTATGGGCTTTATGTCTCCAATAACCGGTAAAGCGTTCGATAAATTTGGCGGTAAATGGCTTTCTGTCATTGGGTTTTCCTTAATTACGATGGCGTTAATTCTATATGCAAACTTGTCGCTTAACGCATCTCTTATATGGATTGCGACGATATTTACCATTATGATGATTGGTGTATCTATGATGATGATGCCGTTAATGACGGCGGGCATTAATGCGCTACCTCCGCACCTTATTCCACATGGTACGGCGATGAATAATACAATTCGTATGGTTGGCGGATCAATTGGAACTGCAACACTCATTTCTGTGATGAGTTATGCATCTTTGAACACATCACTTCAACAACCGAAACAAGCGGCGATGGAAGGGATTCAAAACGCATTTATGCTTGCATCTGTATTGGCAGTTTTAGGTATATTATTGGCATTTAAATTAAAAAGTAAAAAGCAATAATATGATCTCTTATTGTTTACAACGTAAGCATCAAAAAACGCCTGCCTATTATAGCGGGCGTTACATGATTTTCTAATTTATTTGTTGTATCAATTCCAATAATCTTCCAGACATCCCATGAATAGCTTCCGTCGAGCTATTAATCTCTTCGGTCGCGGTCGCCTGCGATTGAATCTTATCACTCATATGATTAACACTTGTAGCGATGCTTTGTACAGATGAGTTGATTTGATCTAATATCTCTTCTATTTGCCCAACCGCTTCAGATGTATTGGAAGATAATTTTTGGACTTCTGCAGCAACTACGCTAAATCCTTTTCCGTGTTCACCTGCGCGTGCTGCTTCGATAGACGCATTTAGTCCAAGTAAATTTGTTTGAGTCGAAATGTTTCTAATTAGTTCCGTTATGGATTTTGTCAATTCAATGCATTCGATTGCCTCATCGGAGGATTTTGCCGTTATTTTATGCTCATAGGCGATTTCTGTAGCGTTATTTGATATATCTTTAATATTCTCCGCGATGTCTTGTAGGGAGTGTGTAAAGTCGCTCATTTCTCTTTCAATTTTCAGGTCGTATTCTCTTCGAGTTATTTCATGATTGATATCACGTAGAACACCTGAAATGAGTGTCGGATTTCCCTTGTCGTCACGAAGTATGTTTACCATCATGGTAAACCATCTTTCATCACCATTTTTTATTATCAGCTGGAATTTCATCTCAAACTCTGTCTGATTTGTATCATAAAGTTGGGACATAAAGTTTCTTCGTACATTTTCTCTGTTTTCTGCAATAACCAGATTCAACCATGATTCTATTTTTGGTTCAAATTCACTATCTTCAAATCCTAGTAATCGCTTGAATTGTGGAGAAAACCATCCCTCTTGAGTATCCAAGTTGTTTTTCAAGTCCATGCCCCAGGCACCTTCAAGAGTTGTCACACTGAAGCCCAGTGACTTTTCGATCAACTCCAGGCGGGATAATAAACTTTGGATTCTTATTGTGTTCGTTTTGTTTTCATGGATGTTCAGTAACGTTCCGACGTTGCGATAGGGTACGCCCAATTCATTTCGTAATGTTTCTGCTTTTGCTTGGAACCATTCAATGGATCCATCTTTTTTTATACTTTGATATTCTATGTCATATGGTTCTCTTGTCTGTCCTGAAAAATGTTCCTGATACACGTTTGTTACGGTTTCGACTTCATCTGGAGCGATTGTGTTATACCAGCTATCGAAAACATTCGGAAAATCATTTTCATTCTGATATCCTAATGACTTTCTGAAAATATCATTATAAACATTATTACCAGCGGGAATGCCGTCTTCTATTTCCAAATCCCATGTTCCGATGCCGTTTAGTTCTGTAACGATCTGATGTTTTATATAAAGCTTTTCATATTTTGTCTGTAAAGCGTCTAGTAATTTATTCATGGATTCGACTACTCTTTGTAAATCACGATTATTTGTCTGAACGGATAGTTGAGTAGAAGTAGGTTTTTCCTGTTTGGATTCTTTCCTAAGCCGATCAATTTCAGTAAGTAATGTCTCGAAATGAGTATCCGTTTTTTTCTTAAACATGTTCCATCCTCCATTATATTCCCTTGATACTTATCACTTTACCAATCAATTGATAGTGGTGCAAGAAGAAAGTCTTGAATTGAAGATAATTTCGCGATCTTTATGTACAATTAAGAAGAAATGAGCAGTGCAAAGATTCTATTACTGAGTAAAAACAGAAAAGGGTGGTTAGAAGATGAAATTTGAAGTGAGTCTGGAAGCGGCTAATTGGTATAAAAAAGAGATGGATGTGAAGCAGGGGGATTATGTTCAATATTACGTTCAACTTTACGGCGGCATCCCTACTGCGCATCCGAATTATTCCTTGGGCATGTCTATTGGGAAAGAAGGGGACATTGCTGTAAAAGATGTGGTGGAAGGAATCACATTTTACTTTAATAAGAATAATTCTTGGTTTTTGAATGAGTTTGATATGAAAGTGGTTGTAGAAGGAGAAGAGTTAGCATTTGTTTTTCATGAAAAGTAACGGTTAATTTTTAGTTATGCTTGAGAAGGTTTGGTGGATGAAAGCCAGCCGTGCAAAACCCCGCTCTAAGTCTAGAACGGGGTTAAACGCTAGTAAAGAAATGGTTCAATCCATCTCCCTTGCCTTCTGTGTATCTCTGACGTTTTTCTGAACTGTAATTGCTGCAAATATACTTAGAACAAAGGCCATGGCATAAAACCCTTTTTCACTTAAAACAATACTTCCGGCATTGTACAAACCGATGCCCATTAACAATATCGATATAAGAAGTGCGAACCAGCTAAGGCCATAGTAAATATTTGTAACCGGAATGTTTTCATCTTTATCCCTTACCGCTTTTTGCAAAGACACGGATGAATAGAGCCCGAATATTAATATCGCAAAGTAATATCCTTTTTCATTCAGTTCCATTCCTGCGTTAAACAATCCTATCAGATAAGCCGAAACCCCAATGAATAACGCTGCCCAGGAAGCCCCTTTGAAAGCTGCAGTCGGTTCCCCATCTTTTCTTTCCACTTTCATCTTTGGCTCATTTCGCTTTTCTCTGTCAAATAAATCTTCAATATCATTTTTCATTGAAAATTCACCATCCCTTTTGATTATCATATCCAAAGGGATTTACATCGGCAACATATTTTTCCATGTCCCGTCTTTCTTACTAATCTGCCGTACGGTGTATAGGTGTAAATGGCTGTAAAAGTTCAGTCGTATTGACGTAACTTATTGTTTTTCTTGCAGAAGTTGCATACGTTTATTGAATAGACTACGATACGATAAAAGGCCGAGTAGGATGCTTGTCACTGCGGCAGTCGTTAGCAACAGGAAGATGATCAACAATTGAAATTGAACGGCTTGCATCGGGTCGGCACCAGCGATGATTTGTCCACTCATCATGCCAGGCAATTGCACAAGGCCGATTGTTTTTTGGCTTTCGATTGTTGGAATCATGCTTGCCTTGATTGATTGGATCAATTGTCTTTGGATTGCTTGTTTTGGTGTACCGCCAAGCGAAAGGATCAATTCTGTTTCATCGCGATGCGCGTCGATCTCCGCCGTAAATCGATTGAGGAATAGAATGGAGAGTACCATGGAATTGCCAATAATCATGCCGCTTATAGAAATGATATATTGTGCGGTAGGGGGTACAATTCGGAAGCCTAGTAAAATACTTTGCGTCAAAAGTTCGACAGTCACTAATGTTACAGCAACTTTCCATGTGATCCCGCCAATCGCTTTCCCTTTTTTGCGCACATTTTGTGTCGCTGCCCCAATCATCAATGTCACCATGAGAATGATGTACACAACATCATCCGAATCGAAAACGAATTTCAGTATATAGCCAACTGCAAGCAATTGGAGGATTGACCGGATCGTCGCAGTAATTGTATCTTTTTCCAACCCTAGACGAAGCGTCCTTGACAGCAGTAAAGGAATGACGATAAAAACGAGTGCGATAGCCAAGGTTGTGTAACTCATCGATGGTCCCCCTGTACAAATTGCTTCACCAATGCATGAGTCGGTGATTTTAATAAATCACTGTCACCAGTTTCGATAAGTTTGCCATCAATTAGCACCCATGTGAAATGGCCAATGGAAATGGCTTGCTCTAAATTATGGGTGATCCATACGATTGTCGAATCGTATTTACGGTTGATGTTGACGATCATTGCTCGATTTCATGCAACGAATTCCTATCTAGAGCAGATGTGATTTCATCCAGCAATAAGATTTCCGATCGGTTAAGCAATGTGCGTGCGATTGAAACTTTTTGCTGCTGCCCGCCTGATAAGTCGCTCGTCTTTCGGTGCAACACATCGCTCTTCAAGCCAACATCTTCCAGGATTTCGAAGGCATCTTGCTCGGCAAGTTCCTTACCTTGAAGTTCGAAAGGAAGTGCTAAGTTTTGAAAAACGGTGCCTTTCACCATTGGAGCACTTTGTAAAGCGATTCCGACGTGGCGACGCAGCGCGATTGGATCGTATGTAGAAATATGTTTGGCATCTATATATATGTCACCTGAAGTAGGGGTTAACAAGCTGTTGCAAAGTTTAAGTAATGTCGACTTTCCAGAGCCGGAAGGACCGACAAGTGTTGTAATCGTTCCCTTTGGAAAAGAACCTGTAATATCATGTAAAATCGAAACGCCATTAACGCTATAATCGACGTTTCGAAACTGAAGGGCAGGTTCATCTAAATTGGTCATACAATCCGCTCCTAGTTTTTATTCCGCTAGAGAAAATTATAGCTGATTTTTTACTGTAGCAGTTATCGTCTGTAAATAAATTAATCCTTATATCGACCGTCAATGCATCGACGGTCGATATAAGGACAGAAGTAGGTCGAAACGGAATCCCTTGCTTTAGTTAAGCTAAGATGAAACAATCCCGCGGAACGGTTTCTAACAGCGGGGTAGCCTCCCCGACGCTATACAATTGCAAATCGTGCATTGCCCTCGTGCACGCGGTATAAAAAATTCTGCGAAGGCTCTCGTCTCCATAAATATGCTCGGATGCATCGTAAATGGTGACCGCATCAAACTCAATGCCTTTTGCCAAATATGCTGGCACGACGACAACTCCTTGCTCATATTCCATGGAACCCTTTCGCAACAATTTTATGTCTTCAATCGTAGACAGTGATTCATATGCATGTCTGCTCTCCTCTGCTGATTTGCATATGATTGCGATGGTGTTGTAGCCGACGCTTTGAAAATGAGCAACTTTTTCAGCGATGCTGCGGCGCAGTTCTTCATGATCGATCACCCGTTTGAGTTCAGGCAACTCTCCTTCACGATAAAATGGGATAATCTGGTCGCCTTTCGGCATTAATTTACGTGTGAATTCAATAATCGGTTTTGTAGATCGGTAGCTTCTTGTCATAGTGATTACTTCTGTTTCATCGGGGCCAAATAGATTCGTGAGTACGTGGAAATCGACTGTTTCGCTTGCATGCGCGAATATTGCCTGATTGAAATCCCCCAACACAGTCATCTTTGCAGATGGAAATAAACGTCTCAAAAACTCAAATTGGAAAGGGGAATAATCCTGCGCCTCGTCAACGACGATATGTTTAATCGTACGATTTGCCTGAAAGCCTTTAATGAGCTCATTCAGCAGTAGAAAGGGAGTTGCATCCTCGTAGCGAAGTTGGTCTTCATCTAATATTTGTGCCGTTTCTTCGCAAATAGATGGCCATTCCGCAGGTGTGTCCCCGTTCATCCATTGTTTTATTGCCAAAGGGTCGGCAAACAGCTGCTTGTAGATGCCTTTCATATCGATGAACTCAAATGCCCGAACTCGTCTTTGCAACGGCCTCAATCTCTGTTGTACGATCAATTGAGCCAGTTCTTTTGTGTCCACCTCATAATCAGCGATTGAGTCTCTTTTAAAACCGTGCTTTTTCGCTAAGTACGCATGCGCTTTATTGTATTCCTCGTCGCTAAGTAGCTCGATTCGCTCTAGCACCCATGGTTGATGCCGTTCAACTTTTAGCGCTTCTTTCAGTTTGTTCAGCAACCAATCCTGCAGCTTTTCGAGACGGTTGTGGAAGCGTAATGAGGTGTCTTTTCGATAAAATCGTTCCGCTATTTGCTCTTTGGATACAATCGGCTTTCCTCTGAAAATCAAGTCTTTGAATTGCATGCCGGAAATCTCTAATGACTCCCTATATGATTCGATCGCATCGAAGAAAAGTGGTGATGCTTTGAATCGTATACTTGCCACTCTTGAATGATAGGAAGGGGAATCCGTTGCGGTTAACACATATTCCAACTGATCGTAAGGATTCTCGACTTGATAGTTCTTGCTTAATCGATGATTCAAGTATTCTTGGAAGGTGACTTGCTGCATATTTTCTTCGCCGAGCTCCGGCAGAACATTGGACACATAACTGTTGAACAATGTGTTCGGTGAAAAAAGAATAATTTGGTCGGCCTTCAAGCAATCTCGGTATTTGTATAGCAAATAGGCAATCCGTTGGAGGGCGGCTGACGTCTTTCCGCTTCCTGCCGCACCGTGGACGATGAGAAGTTTTCCTTGATCGTGGCGGATAATCCGGTTCTGTTCCTGCTGAATGGTGGCGACGATGCTGTGCATATGTTTATCAGTGCCTTTACCTAGCACTTGCTGCAAAATTTCGTCCCCAATCGTGAGACTCGTGTCGAACATCGATTGAAGAACACCGCCGCGAATAAGATATTGCCACTTTTTCACCAATTTTCCTTCGATAACTCCACCGGGGGTTACATAGGAAGCGTCTCCCGGCTGATAATCATAGTAAACACTTGAAATTGGCGCCCGCCAGTCGTATATAAGGAAATCTTCACCGCTGTCATCAGATAGCGTAGCAATTCCAATATAAATTTGTTCTTCAGTTGAAACACCATCTTCAATGAAATCAATTCGGCCAAAGTAAGGAGCTTCCTTCATTCGACGCAGTGTGGACAATCGTTTGGATGCATGGCGATGAGTGGTTTGACTGACAGCGAGTGCTTGCGCTTCCTGTCTTAGACCGATGATCGTCTCAAGATAGTCGTCAAACGTATCGACATTGACTTTGACTTCATCCCAGAAATGCTTGCGGATTTGTACGACCTCGTTCCGTTGTCGGGTCGTATCTTCCTCCAGTTTGTGAATCCGTTCTGTAATGACTTCCAGCGCATTGTCTACGCGTTGCTGCTCCTGCTGAAAAGTTGACTTCATAGCTAACACTCCTTTAAAAAAATGAGTAAAAGGGTTGACTGATGAATAGATTGTGTTGTATAATTAAAGTTGGGATAATATATTCATCTTAACAATACAAAGTCTATCTTAATAAATTTACCATAAGACTTCATTTTGTTCAATGGGTGGATTGTCGTATACATAATAATGTTGTCCGTTTTCCTATGATGAAATGAAAACTGAAAGCCCCTTTCCAATATGAATTGGAAAGGGGCTTTTGTCGTGAAATTGGAACCATTGCCTTCCGATATCAATTGGGCTTACAAATCGCATGTAACCAAGTTTTACAAAAAAAGCTTGTGGGCGTATGACTTTTAGAACCGAAATCAATGTCAGACAAATGGTATGAATTTAAAAAAACAGTTGCATAGTAGAAACCTTTCTTGTAAGATAAATAAACCGACAAATCGTAACGATTACGATTTGGCGATCGAAAGGAGGATTTACGAAATGAACAAAAAGTTTCTTTCCGCATTGTCAGTGATTTTCTTAGTACTACTCACTGCATGCAGCAATAACGAGCCTGTACATGTGAAAGAAAAAACGGGAGGTGGTGATGAAGTCTTATCTGTATATACGACTGTTTATCCACTTCAATACTTCACGGAGCGAATTGGCGGGGAAGCGGTTAAAGTCCAATCAATTTATCCGCCCGGAGCCGATGAGCATACATTCGAGCCAACTCAAAAAGATATGATGACGCTTGCTGACTCGGATGTCTTCTTTTATGTCGGGCTTGGGCTTGAAGGCTTCGTAGAAAACGCCGAAAAAACAATGAAAGGCGAGCATGTCAAAATTGTAGCGGTAGCGGACAGTATTCCTAAAGAATCGTTAGGTGAAGGGCATCATCACGATCATGACCATGATCACGGTCATGATGGGGAAGGCGAAGAGTCGCATGACCATGAAGAAGCGAGTGAAGATACACATAATCATAAGGAGCACAATCATGAACATGGGGAGTACGACCCGCATGTATGGATTTCTCCATTATTGAGCATTGAGCTAGCAACGACGATTAAAGATTCACTTATTGAAGCTATGCCTGAGAAAAAGGATGTATTTGAACAAAACTTTGAAAGCTTGAAAAGTGATTTAGTAGAATTGGACCAAAAATTTAAAGAGATGGCAGTCCATGCACCTACGAAAACATTCTTTGTCTCGCATGCAGCATTTGGCTATATCGCTAATGCGTATGGATTAGAACAAGTGGCGGTAGCTGGACTGAATTCACAAAGTGAACCTTCACAAAAACAACTGGCATCCCTCGTTGAATATGCGAAAGAAAATCATATTAAGTATGTGTTATTTGAACAAAACGTTTCTTCTAAACTAACGGATGTCATTAGAAAAGAAATCGGAGCAGAATCATTGATGCTTCATAATCTGGGTGTTTTAACTGCGGACGATGTGAAAAACAATGAAGATTATTTATCCTTAATGGAGCACAACATCGAAACGTTGAAGAAAGCATTGAGCAACGAATAATTTCTGTTAAAAGGAGGAGTGAAGGGTGAAAAAAATACCTGTTACAGTGCTAAGTGGTTATTTAGGCGCAGGGAAGACGACGTTGTTGAACCATATTTTACACAACCGGGATGAGTTGAAAGTTGCTGTCATTGTCAATGATATGAGTGAAGTGAATATTGATGCTTCTTTATTAAAACAAGGCGGCTTTTCACGGACAGAAGAAAAATTGGTAGAGCTGCAAAATGGCTGTATTTGCTGTACACTTCGTGAGGATTTAATGCTTGAAGTGGAAAAATTGGCGGCTCTTGGGGATATTGACTACATTGTAATCGAATCTTCGGGAATTAGTGAACCGATTCCGGTTGCGCAGACGTTTACCTATGTAGACGAAGCGCTTGGCATTGATCTATCGAGACTATGTCGATTGGATACAATGGTGACCGTTGTAGATGTGAATGCTTTTTGGAACGACTTTACATCTGGCGATACTTTGCTGGAACGACGGGAAGCTGTTTCGGAAGTCGATGAACGAGAGGTTGCTGATTTGCTTATTGAGCAGATTGAATTTGCCAATGTCCTGCTATTGAACAAGACGGATTTACTATCTCCAGAAAATGTTGGCGAGTTAAAAGGTATGCTGCAAGCGTTAAATCCTGATGCGAACATCATTGAGACAGTGCGTTCCCAAGTACCGATAAGCGAAGTGTTGGATACGGGATTGTTTGATTTTGAGGCTGCCAGTCAAAGTGCTGGATGGATTAAGGAATTGAACGAGGAGCATGTTCCTGAGACGGAAGAGTACGGAATTGCGTCGTTTGTGTATAGGGATAAAATTCCATTTCACCCAGTGCGCCTGGAGAATTGGCTTTTAGAATGGCCGGCTGAGATCGTTCGGGCAAAAGGGTTTCTATGGTTGGCTACCCGTGACGATAGCATGGTTTTACTATCCCAAGCAGGTCCATCTATAACGTTTGAAATAGCGGGAATGTGGGATGAGGAGTCCGGGGAAAAAATGAATGAGCTTGTCTTCATTGGAATCGATATGGATCAGCAAGAGATTATCCAAGGTTTGAACAAATGTCTGCTTACAGATGAAGAGCGTAAGCAAGATTGGTCCAATGTTGAAGATCTGCTAACAAGGTTGTAAAGGGGAGGTGTAGAGATGAGAGTAACAATCACACTAGTCTGTACGGAAACGGGAGATCGAAATTATATTACGACGAAAAATAAACGTAATAAGCCAGAGCGCATCGAATTAAAGAAGTATTGCCCACGTTTGAGGAGAGTGACTCTTCATCGAGAAACGAAGTGAAATTTTTTTGTTGTTTTTTAAATCGTAATGATTACCGTTTGTGCGCGGTGAACAGTGATCTACCAGAAAGTAAAAATGAATGGTCGAAAAGTTATGAAATAATCAATGCTTATTGACTTTGACAATCACCCTCTGTAAAGTTGTATTGTATAAAATGAAAATCGGTGACGAGAAACAGTAAGAGAAGAACCCTGTTCTTTAGAGAGTCGACGCTTGGTGGAAGTCGATGGACAGATCTATTCCGAAAATCATTCTCCGAGATGCAATGCTGAAAACAGTAAGCTTTGCCGGATTTCCTCCGTTATTAGGAACGCGTATGATCGTACGTTGACTGAGCGCCGCACGGTTTCTTTTTGAGGGACTTGCGGAATATGGGTGGTATCGCGAGCACAAACTCGTCCCTGTTTAGGGGCGAGTTTTTTTATGGGGAAAATAACGGTGAGTTGCATCATTTTTACTTTAGGGAGGTTCGATTGTTATGAAAAATCTGATCGTCGTTGCAGGTTCATTGATTGTTGCGTTTGCCTTTAACTGTTTTCTCGTCCCCTATGGAATTTTGAGCAGTGGAATTAGTGGGATTGCTATTTTGATTGGATTGATTACACCATTTGATATTGGTTTGATGAACCTCTTGCTGAATCTGCCTTTGTTGATTTTGGGATACGTTAAACTTGGGAAGGTGATTACGGTTAATACACTGATTTGTGTGTTGTCGCTTTCCGCATTTTTATATTTGGTGCCGGTTGTCGCAGTGACAGACAATATTTTGTTGTCGACGATCTTTGGAGGGGTCATAGGAGGCATTGGAGTCGGACTGATCTTAAAATTTTCCGGAACTTCGGGCGGCTTGGATATTATTGCGATTATACTTTCCCGAACGAGTAATATTAGTATCGGTCTTCTCCTAACGGGCATGAATGGCATCATCGTTCTTATTTCCGGTGCTGCTTTCGATTGGAATATCGCCTTATATACGCTTTTGTCCATCTATTTGACAGGCAAGATGATTGATAGCATTCATACAAACCATATCAAGTTAACGATGCAAATTGTCACTTCGCAAGGGGAGGCAATCCGGGAAGATTTATTGAAGTCCATCTATCGGGGCATTACGATCACGGAAGGGTACGGCGGCTACACGCAAGAGAAAAAACACATTTTAATGACGGTCGTGACACGGTATGAAATGTTGCAGGTGAAAAAGGTTGTCCGCAGCTATGACGAGAAAGCATTTATTAATATATTTGAGACTGTTGAAGTAGATGGTGTTTTCGCTAAGAATTAGGAGGCTTCACAAAATGAGTAGAAAAAATGTGCTGTTTTTAGGCTTGATGCTATTTTCTTTATTTTTCGGAGCGGGCAATCTTATTTTTCCGCCCCTCCTAGGGTTGGAATCAGGGAATAACTTCGGGTCGGCGATTACCGGGTTTCTGATTACTGGTGTGCTGTTGCCATTCATGGCAATTATGGCAATCTCTTTGTCTGAGAACGGACTCGTCTCCATTGGCAGCCGGGTGCATAAGCTGTTCGGCCTGATATTTGCGATTATCATCTATATGTCAATCGGGGCTTTATATGGGATACCGAGAGCTTCGAATGTCGCTTACGAGTTGGGGTTCAAGCAAATCGTAAACGTTAACGGCTGGCTCGCGCTGTTTGTATTCTCCTTGCTGTTTTTCGGAGCGACCTACTTCATTAGTTTAAATCCAAAGAAAATCGTGGATCGCATTGGACAACTTTTAACACCTATTTTATTAGTAGTGTTAGCTATTCTCGTCATTCAGGCTTTCGTCAAATTTGAGGACATTGCTTCTCCGGCGAAGGGAAGCTATGCTTCGTCTCCATTTGTCAAAGGTTTCGTGGAAGGGTATTTCACGATGGATGCCGTGGCGGCGCTGGCATTCGGGATTGTCGTCATCAACGCTCTGAAAGATAAAGGCGCAAACTCCAAGTCGGCACTGGTGAAAGGTACGTTGGGAGCCGGTGTCATAGCCGGGCTTGGATTGGCCGTTGTCTATGTATCCTTAGGATGGATCGGCAGGGTCATCCCCGGGGAGAACGACTTTGCGAATGGCGCAGAGATACTGACTGTTGCATCGGATTTATTGTTCGCCAGTGGTGGCGGACTTCTGTTCGGATCAATCGTGACGTTGGCATGTCTGACCACTTGTGTCGGCTTGACCAATGCCTGTGCGAGATTTTTTAATGAAATTTATCCGAAAATTCAATACCGTTCGTATGTCGCTATTTTTGTATTGATAGGCTTGTTGGTGTCTAATTTGGGGTTGAACGCGATTCTTAGTTTTGCAACGCCTCTGTTGGTGTTCATTTATCCGATTTCCATTGTGTTGATCATCCTGTCCTTGTTCCAGCATTTTGCTGGCGGAGGGAAGATGATGTATCGGCTTGCGGTTTGCGTTGCGTCAATTTTTGCATTGTACGAAGCGTTGACGAGTATCGGGTATGAAGTCGAAGGCGTAACCGGATGGCTAGATGTGATCCCATTCTTTGAGCATGGACTGGGCTGGGTCTTGCCTGCATTTGTTGCTGCAATGGTTGGTTACGGGATGGATAAGTGTAATAATGAAGTGATTGAATAGGAAAAGAGTAACCTTCCTACTTGCGGTATATTCGCAAGGGATGGTTACTCTTTATTATTAAATCCTATTCTCACAAGTACTCTTTTTCAAAGTTCTTTGTGCTGCGGACAGTGTCGATCGATCGTACAAGACCTTCGATTGTCTCGCGTTTGTTTTCATAGAATGGGGGCAAGGAAAGTTTTTCGCCAAGCGTTTCATATGGCTCATCACCCATGAATCCAGGACCATCTGTTGCTAATTCGAACAGAATCGTGGGATTTCTGGAGATCTAAAAAAAGAGGCCACAAAATATTTAAAAATGATCCTTGATTTTGGCGAATCAACCTTCCCAAGAAGGAGCTGGGGTCATTTGGATAAATACTTTAACGCACATTAATCTTACCATGTTTTGAGAACGTAAAGTCGCTGCGAAGACGATGAAGGTGTGGCTACTGAATTACCGTCGCATTGGATTTAAAGCGCTGAAACCGAAAAGGCGCGGAGATCGTGGAGGTTCCAGAAGGCTTTCGCCGGAAGATAAGGATCACATTCTGGAAGAACAAAAAAAGTTCTCCACATGCCTGTCAGCGTCTTCTACGAGCAACTGATCAAGAGTGGAGAAATCAAAGAATTGGTTTACATTATTGATTGCAGCTGTCATCGTGACTTTTGTTTTCGCTTGTTGTCGATCGTTCATTCTTCTTTCGATTGATGGGGATTGTGGCGACGCCAGTGGCGGTTTGGCGAGTATATATCATG
>NZ_LQYA01000044.1:23018-41680 GCF_001531445.1 Sporosarcina koreensis | reverse complement strand
CGACCGGAGCAACCGGCGCGACAGGTACTCAAGGCATTCAAGGTGTTCCCGGTCCAACCGGTGCGACAGGCACTCAAGGAATCCAAGGCGACCTAGGTCCGACGGGAGCAACCGGCGCGACCGGCATCCAAGGAATCCAAGGTGACCTAGGTCCGACAGGTGCAACCGGCGCAACAGGCATCCAAGGAATCCAAGGAATCCAAGGCGATCCAGGTCCAACCGGAGCAACCGGTGCAACAGGTACTCAAGGAATTCAAGGTGTTCCCGGTCCAACCGGAGCAACCGGTGCGACAGGTACTCAAGGCATTCAAGGTGTTCCCGGTCCGACGGGAGCAACCGGCGCGACCGGGGCTACGGCTGCGGGTACAGTAATCCCATTCGCATCAGGAATACCAGTCGCATTGACTACCCTAGTAGGCGGAGCTGCAGGGACAGGCGGCTTAATCGGATTTGGAAACTCGGCACCGACACTAAGTGCTCTTGGTGCAAATATAGACCTTACAGGCACCATTGCCGGACCTTTGACGAATTTTGCATTTTCGTTTCCGCGGGCGGGGACAATCACATCCATTTCAGCGTACTTCAGTGTTACAGCTGGATTATCCCTTGCGCTCGGATCCATAACGATAACAGCCCAATTATATCAATCGACCACACCTAACAATATTTTTACCCCTATTCCTGGTGCAATTGTGACGTTAACACCTTCACTAGCAGGCTTAATTTCGCTCGGCGCTATCACCGGAGGCATAACAACGAATCTGAATATAGCAGTGACGCCGCAAACACGTTTATTAATGGTGTTTTCAGCTACAGCAAACGGACTAACCATCGCAACTACAATCGCAGGATATGCAAGTGCAGGCGTTGTGATAAATTAATAGTTTACCTTTTACTCAACAATTTGCATGTTAGAAATTGTTGAGTTTTTTATTAGCATAAAAAATAATATGCATTGAAAGCCTTTGTACATAGGAAAATCATTTTTGGACATTCTAACAAGAAAATATCGGATGAGGGGATGTCTATGCAAATTGAGTGGTCGTCCGATTGGAAAGAGGGCTTTACTGAGCGGTTGGAAAATCGCCAACCGTGGGATAATTGGACGCTGTATAAAATGTGCTTTGACGTGGAGAAGTCGAAATTGATTACAGACTTCCACGGTCTACAATCGCCAAAATATTTACCCGGGTTGACTCCTTTCCCGCATCAATTGGAGGCTGCGGAAACAGTCATCGAGCGGATGAATGGGAAAGCCATTCTTGCGGACGAGGTCGGTCTCGGGAAAACAATTCAAGCTGGTTTGATCCTGAAAGAGTATTTGATACGTGGCCTCGTGAAAAAAGCGCTCATTCTTGTCCCGGCCTCACTTATGAATCAATGGATCGATGAGCTGAATCAAAAATTTCATATACCGGTGATTCACTATAAAAAAGCGTATGATTTGGACTACTGCAACATCGTCATCGCGAGCATCGATATGGCAAAAAGGAGTCCTCACAAGGAAAACCTATATAACCAGGATTTTGATTTAATCATTATAGATGAGGCTCATAAATTAAAAAATCCAAAGACGAAGAACTATGAGTTCGTGCAAAACCTCAAGAAAAAGTTTTGTTTGCTGTTGACGGCAACACCTATTCAGAATGACGTATTCGAGCTGTTCAATTTGATTTCTTTATTGAAACCGGGGCATCTCGGCAATTTCGAAACATTTCAATCGGTGTTTTCCGCGAGCAAGCATAATGTGGAAGAAGACGAGTTTTTAAAGGAATTAATTAATCAAGTAATGGTGCGGAATTCAAGGCACGATACGGGAATCGAATGGACAAATCGTCGTGTTCAAATCATCCCGCTTGAGTTCAGTGAAGCGGAAAAAGAAGTATACGGCATGATTTCAGCGTTGAAAAATGTATCTTCCGTCTTTTCGGGTGCCTTTTCGATGATCACCTTGCAAAAAGAAATGTGCAGCAGCAAAGAAGCGGTCTTCCTTACTTTGAATGAAATGCGGCAGAAATGCGCGAACTCGGAGGAAAATGCTTATATCGATGGGCTGATCGGTAAATTATCTGCTTTGCAGATCAACACGAAAGCGGAAAAGGCGTATGAAATTATTTCGCAGGCAAATGACGAGAAGGTCATTATTTTTACAGAATACAGGGCGAGTCAAACATATTTGCAGAACTTTTTATATGAAAAAGGCATTGTCAGCGTCCCGTTTAACGGGCAATTCAGCAAAAATAAACGCGAGTGGATGAAGCAGCTATTCAAGGAAAAGGCGCAGGTGTTGATCGCAACGGAATCCGGCAGCGAAGGGATCAACCTTCAATTTTGCCATCATGTCATCAATTATGATTTGCCGTGGAACCCGATGAAATTAGAGCAACGGATCGGTCGTGTCCATCGTTTAGGGCAAGAGCATGATGTTAATATATACAATTTGGCCATTAAACATACAATTGAGGACCACATCCTGGAGCTGCTGAATGTGAAGATTGGTGTCTTTGAAAAAGTGGTTGGTGAGTTGGATTATATTCTGTCGGAGTTCAAATTATCGATCTAAAGGCAAGGAGGACGCACATGTACCCACAGCAAATTCATCAGTATGTAAGACGATTTTTCATTGAAAACAGCTGTCATATTTTGCGGGAAAATGAGCACTTCATTCACGTGCAATTAACGATTGAGATGGATAAAAAAATTATGAATCGCCCGTTCTACTGGAAATACTTAGAGAGCACGGGGGACGAGCCGAATCCTGCGCAGCTGACATTGATAACCGACAAAAACAAGCTGACCGAAAGCATTGTCGGGGAGGTTGTCCACTACGGATCGCCCCGGCTTAATCAGCTATTCAGCGTGACGAAAGAGCTCGGTTCTTTCGTGCAAATGTATGAAAAGCCACCAGTAACCCAAGTTCCCGTGCAGACGATACTGACACCATGGGTAGGGGTGAATTATAAAATAACGTATTCCAGTGACCGGACGAGAGAAATCCTTTATTCGCTCGGCATCAATTTGATGACAGGCATGATTATTAAGGAATTTCAGGAATCAATAAGTCGTTTGGAACTGGAAAGTACGATATCAGCAAATACATTCCACTTGCCGTATACGATAAAACCACAACGTGCCTTGGAGCGATTGGACGCGGTAATTGAAAATCAAATAAAGCTGGACGACCATACATGGGCGGAAGAAGCGCGTGTCAGGCAGCAACGCGACATTCGTGTGCTGGATTATTTTTACGAAGGAATTGAAAATAAGCCTGAAACGTATGAAAGTGAAAAAAAAGCGATTAAGGAGCAGTATGAAACGAAAATACGCATTGAAATCATTAATGGCGGACTGTTTTATTTGAAATCGATTTGATGTTTGAAGCAATGCCGTTTATGGTGTCTGTTATGGGCGTCATAAATGGTTTTTTATTATTTTGTAATAAAGGTTTTTGCCGTGTTGTGCAGAATAAATAGATAAGGCGACATAGCCAAAACGGATTGGGAGGCATACATAATGGATCGAGAAGAATCGCGACGGCTGACATTCAGGTTACCGGACCTTCGGAAGAAGGAATTGCGGACAAAACTGACAGCTTCGGAACAGCAGGAATTGGATAAGGTGAGGGCCGTCATGGCGGAAACTTACCCGAATCGCACGAGCGAACAGTATGCGGATAAGGTCAGGTTAATGGCCATCAGAAACTTCACAATCAAGGATACTACACGCAAGGAATCGATCTTTCAAAAACTGTTCAAACAGGAAAATAGTAAAGAATACAGACTTCATTTCCTGAATGAGGATGAGGACGTGGCGGCGTATACATTTCCGTTCACATTCGGCCTTGAGATCCGTCAATTAATGGAGGATGTCGGACTTGGGCTTGATTGGCCGAAAATGTTGCCGGTCGACGACGGCATGTCCTATACAGATCCACTGGAAGAGGATGACAAGGAATGGTTTGAAGCTTTCCCGGATCCCGCTTGGTGTGCCGCAAAACTGGACGAAGTGAAAAGTCTTGAGGAGAAGGCCGCTGACCAAAGTGAAGAGATGGTAAAGGCGATTCGGTGGATCAAGACGCATTGGGAAAATGGATATAAAATCTATGCGGACATCGACCCGTGGGAAGACGATGATTTGGATTAAATTAATGCTGGATTAATTCCGCTGCCGGTTGAAATTCCAATAGGAAAAGACCGCCAATTGAGTAGCAGTAGGCGGTCTTTCGTTTTTCAATTATTCCATCGGCAAGTCGAAGGTCACCGATTTCTCTTTAAATAATTTTTTTGCATTGCTGTCGGCAAGCGGACCGAATTGGAGCTTCAGTTCTTTCAATAGGTCGAACTCATCTTTTCGGAATAGGAATACCGCTAGGATTTCTTCCGACTCGCCAGGCTGCAGGTCACCATAGAGGGTTGGTTCTAGCATGCCTTGAGACAACATCGTTCCTCGATTTTGGTCAAGGATCAACCGTTTGTCGATCAATGATTTCGCTATGGCTTCCTTACTATCGTTTTTCACTTGGAGTTTTGCTGTCAATGCGACGAGTGGACCATCACCGAAATTGCTGAACCGTGAAGCATGCGCTGTCGTAGGCTTGACGTCGGCGTATTGGATGCCTTCAAGGGTGACTCTCACGTCATCGATTTTCTGTGTTTCATCTATGTCTTCCTTTGCAAAGAATAGTTCCTTATCTGCAATCGTGTCTGTCACCATTTTATCTGCATACAGTGCTGAACTTTTCGATGCTTTTTCAGCACCGTCTTCATTGAAAGGGACTTTAAAAATGGCTTCTTTTCCGATTCGCTTATTAAAATCGTCTTCCAGCATCGGAATATCGATCGTATAGGTCGGCGCACTTAACCGCTCATACTGTGCCTTCGTCATGGTGTAGGCTTGCATCCCGGTATACTTCCCAGGAGAGAATTGGCGTCCCGCATTGTCTTTATCGCCTAGCAGCCAATCTTCCCGATTCACGAGGCCGATTCGCTTATACAAGTTTTCTGTACCGTCATCGGAAAGCATCATGGTGCTTGCATTGAAAAATACATCTTCATCCAAGTTGTTTTCGAATTCGAGTTTGTACGTAATGACATACCCTTCATCTTCATCATCGAAATTATGCTTGGCCGATTCGTTCATATTCGACACGTGTGCGATTTGGTATTCTTCGATGGAGATCGTCACTTTGTCCGAATAGGCATATGTCAGACCCGGATCTGAATTCGTATAAACGATGTCAATGTCGCCGCCCGTTTCTTCTTCTATTGTTGGATTGATGTTTTCAGCGGCTTCGTTTTGTGGATTTTCGGAAGCATCCGCTTCATCTTCTTGTTCTTCTGCCTCTTCTACTTCAGTCGTTTCGGTATCCTGATTTTCGTTCGTTTGCTTTTCTGTTTCGGGTTGTTCGGCAGCTGACACATCCTCTTCCTTCTCTTTAGCTTGCCCACAAGCGCCGAGGATGAGGATTGCTGCTACTATACTACTCAATATAATTCGTTTCTTGTTCATTTTATGCGCCCCTTTATAAATGTCATTACCTAGATAATTTTAACAGTTCTTCCTATAGCAAAAAGAACCGTTCTGAAAATGGTGCTTAAGTGTAATTTTCAGAGAGGTAATATGTGGAAAGTACTATATCGACTTTTTAAGGTGCCTGTGCAGCGCGCTATTCAAATTATACACAACAATTGTATAATTCGAATATAGAAGTAGTGTAATGACAATGTTCATGGGGAATTTTTTCTATAATTACTCATCAAATTGAATATTAATAAATGTCTACTGCACAGGAGTTGGAATAATTCTGTTTATTCACTACGATTGAATATAAAAAAACGAAAGGTGAACAATGTCGCTATTTCACTTTTTGATATTTGAATATAAATGCCTCTTATTGAATTGTCATAAATGTGCCATGCACAGGCACCCGTAGTTATTTTTATGACACGTGTCATAACCATCTTCTTACACGTGTGAATGTTCGCTGCGCTTCCTGTTGGCTACAATGAAGACAATTCAAGCTGAAGGAAGGGGAAGGACATGGAGACGTATCACGGACGTATTCGATTGTTGGATATTTTACGAGGAATAGCGGTGTTGGGAACGTTAGGCACGAATATTTGGATTTTCGCCCACTTGGGGGACTTGGGCTATATTACGACGGGGGATTATTCAGGTTGGTGGGAAACAAATGACTTCATCCGCATGGTCGTTTTATTTTTTGTGAATGGTAAGCTGCTAGGTTTGCTGACGATCATGTTCGGTGTCGGGGTCGAATTAAAATATAGGCAAGCGATGAGAAAAGGAAAGGCATGGCCGGGTGTGTACCTTTGGACGTCTGCTTTTCTGATTGCCGAAGGATTCCTGCATTTTACTCTTGTCATGGAGTACGATATTTTAATGAGTTACGGGGTGACCGCCATTATCGTCGCTTTCATTATCAAAGGCGGCGATCGGCGGATTAGGAGAGCGATGCAAGGATTCGGAGGCTTCCACGTCTTTGGCATTCTGTCCCTTCTGCTACTTGGTTTACTTGGTGCGAACATGTCGCTTGGAAGTTTTCAGGAAGTGGTCGCTCTGTATAAAGACGGAACATGGTTCGAGCAAATCCGATATCGCTTGTCCAATTTCCTTTTACTTCGGACGGAAGCGATTTTCATCATCCCGATGAATACTTTCCTTTTCCTTTTAGGAGTCCGCATGGTGCGTGCGGAAGTATTTTCGCCTACTGATAAGGGGCGGGCGCAGAGGCGCAAGCTTTTAAAAATCGGCATTTTTATTGGATTCCCTTTGAATCTATTTACGTTCGTTCCCGGAGGTGCATTTGATTTGCCGACCCGTTATCTGTTCGCCCCGTTGGTATCCCTCGGCTATGTTGCGCTAATTGCAAAAATGATAGAATGGAAGAAATGGAATTTCTTTTGGCAACTTTTTGAACAGGTTGGGAAGATGTCGTTAAGCTGCTATGTCATGCAAAATTTGATTGCTTCTATCCTTTTCTATGGATGGGGACTCGGATTAGGCGGCAAATTAAGTTCCATCCAGATCATATCGATTTGGCTGGGCATCTCATTGATTCAACTTCTGTTGGCTTCGTTATGGTTGCGGTATTTTGCATTCGGACCGATGGAAACGGTTCGCAGACGGGTTATCGGGATGCTTTCAGCAAGATGAAACGGGGGAAGTCAATGTGGGATTGAGGATTTATCCGAAAGAACAGATGAAGCACTATTTGATCATTGACGTTATATCCGTTGTGTTTCTCATATTTATTATCCTGGAATCAGAGAGTGTTTTAGGTCTGCCGATTCGCCTTGTTTTATTAACGGTCTTCCTTTTCTCGTACTATATTGCCTTATGGCATCGGGATGTCCGTCTGCTGCTGGCTGTGCTCGGTGGCGTTGGAATCCTCACAGTCTTCGGCGTGTTCATTAATCCGCCTGTACTTCTATTCGGATTTATGTTTGCGGATTTATTAGGAAGGGCGGTGAGTCACTGGCATCGTGGAATTGGGATAGCGGCGATCGGGGGCATGTTTCTTACTGTTTTTTTCAATCAATTGAATGCCGGCTTCAGTTGGGAGCATTCTTTCCTTCTTCCCGTCATGATTTTGCAAATGGTTTATCCGCTGTTAATTTACGTAAGGGGTAAGAACCTTCATTTGAAGGATGAATTACTCGTAGCCAATCATCAGTTGGAACAGCAGTATATTGAGGAGCAGGAAAGGCATCGCATCGCGAGAGATCTTCATGACACATTAGGGCAGACATTGACGATGATCAAACTAAAAAGCGAGCTAAGCGCCAAATGGATTGATCATGATCAGGAACAGGCCAAAAAGGAATTATTGGATATCCTCTCCTCGTCAAGAATTGCGTTGAAGCAAGTGCGGGAGCTAGTTTCTGAAATGAAATTCATTCCGTTGGATAAAGAAATTGAACAGGTTATATCGATACTAACACAAGCTGGAATGGAAGCGACAGTCGAAGTGATGGAAGAGCCGCCATTGCTTTCTAGTGTAGAAGAAACGATGCTCAGCCTTTCATTGCGTGAAGCGGCGACAAACATTATCAAACATAGCAAGGCTACTCATTGTCTTGTGAGGATGAATGTGGAAAATGATACATACTCGATTCAGATTTCCGACAATGGTATCGGTTTACAGCGGATAAAAAGCGGAATGGGCATGCACTCAATGAAAGAGCGGATGCAGGCATTGCTTGGTACGGCTACTGTGGAAGAGGGAGAGAGAGGAGGCACTGTCGTCTCGCTCCGACTCCCTGTAAGCCATCATGAAAGGAGCGTCATAGAATGATTCGAATACTGATTGCGGAAGACCAGCAGATGGTGCGCGGCGCCTTCACATCCTTACTGCAGTTCGAGCAGGATATCGAAGTGATCGCAGCCGTTGCCGATGGAAAAACCGCTTATGACGTCATCGAGCAAACAATTCCGGATGTCTGTATTTTAGATATTGAAATGCCGAATGCAAGCGGGTTGGAAGTCGCTCAAAAAATTCGTGCCGCTCAACTGCCTTGCAAAATCATCATCGTCACAACTTTTGCCCGACCAGGCTATTTGCAAAAAGCGATGGATGCCCAAGTGGAAGGCTATTTATTGAAAGATGAACCGATCGATTTCCTCATACAATCCATCCGTCGGGTCATGAAGGGGGAGCGGGTCATTAGTACAGATCTGTCCGCGATTATTTTTATGCAGGAGAAAAATCCGCTCAGCGAAAGAGAGGCAGAAGTGCTGCGTCTCACGAATGAAGGGTTGAGGACAGAGGAAATCAGCAAAACTCTTTTTTTGACGAAAGGGACGGTACGGAATTATGTCTCATCTGCAATTCAAAAGGTCGAGGCAGAATCTCGGACTGAAGCTGTACAGATTGCAGTGGAAAAAGGGTGGATTTAAAAATTTGTTTGTGAAGGATACTTCCTCGGTTGCAGTTCATAAGCGTGGCTATAAGCAAAAAAGAGAGGGCTTATCCCAGCGAAAGTCATGTAATGACTCTTGGAATTGCCCTCTCTAGCACTCTAATTACGTTATTGTCATGTAACGATTATTGAATCTGCGTCAATTCTGAGTGTAGAACGCGTTGTGCCGTAATGATCACATCTGCCGCTGTTAGTCCGTAAACAGAGAACAAGCCACCGTTTTGATTCGGAACAATTTCCACTTCATACTGTGGTGACCCTCCTAAATTCCGAGTTACAACAGCAGAAGCATTAGCATTTACGCTAAAGTTAGTGGATGAAATTAGTTGTCTTGTCCCGTTGAGTCTGAAGACTCGAATAACCCCAGTAAGTGTTCCACCTGTAAGATTGAGGATTTTGACTCGAACTCTAGCTGCATTTGCCGGTTGGTTCCCGGTATTTTCAATCGGTCCAGTAGTGAGAGGCATTTACAACACCTCCTTTAAAAATATTTAATCTGCAGATTATAGAGTCATTCTATTCGGCTTGTGAACAAGTGAATAAACGAATGTAACGATGTACTAAAAAAATATTTAAAAATGCCGGATGCCTTGATACATTTGACTAAATAAATGTGTAACCTGTCCAACACAGCACGAATTACTTATTGAAAAAGTTATATAAGCAGACAGTCTACTGCTATTTCAAAACGAAAATTATGACAGTGGTCCAAATAAAAGATAGAGGACTTGCCTGTTTTATGGAGAATAGTAAGTTGAGTTACTATAAAGGATTGGGCAGTTGTAACGGAGAAAAGCTATTGAAGTCTATTTCGAAAGGATGTTAAAACGTGGAATTACATAAAGACCAGGCAGTGAATTTTCTTCAACTGATCGTCGCGGGGGAGATTGACGAGGCGTATGAGAAGTACACAAGTCCGGAGCTCCGCCATCACAATCCATATTTCCCCGGGGATGGTGAGTCGCTCAAGCAGGCGATGAAAGAGAATGACGGGATGAGCCCGAACAAGACGCTTGATGTGAAACAGACGATTGAAGAGGGGGAAAAGGTAATGGTTTTTTCTCACATCAAACAGAACCCCGAGGATATTGGAGCAGCAGCTGTCCATATATTCCGCTTTCAAGAAGGGAAGATTGTTGAAATGTGGGATGTCGGCCAACCCGTACCGGAAGATTCATCGAATGAGAATGGGATGTTCTAAACTGGTGCCTGTGCAGTACGCTATTCAGATAATTCACTGCAATTGTATATTGAAAATAAGGAAGCCAGCTAAATCAACGTTTAGTTGGCTTCCTTTTGCATTTAAATCCATATAATTGAATTGTCATAAATGTATGGTGCACAGGCACCGTAAATAATTAATAAGGATCGGCTTCGTGTCCTTTTTCTTCAGCTGTTTTCGGTGCTTTTTCGCCGTCTTTATTGCCGAGAGGCGCTCCTTCTCCCAATTTGGAGCCTTCTGATTTTGTATTCTCTAATCCCTCTCTCAGGCGTCGGCCGTATTCGTCGTCGGCTTCTTCGGCGAGGGCGACCATTTTTTCTTGAATCCGTGGGTCGCATTTGGATAGGTCATTCACGAGATTGGTAATCAGTTCATCCTTTTCCCAATCCTCGAATGCGCGGTATGTTTCTCCTGCCTGCTTCGTGTTGTCATTGCGATCGATCGATTCCCGGACGAGATTCCCTTCCACGTATGGTGTATATTCCGTCCCGGGCTGTTCCGCCTCTTGCAGGCCGCCTAAAATGGATGGTTCATAGTTGATATGTGGGTTTTGTCCGGGTGCGCGATCGACTTTATATTGCATTTGACCACCCATCTGGTTTGTCGCGACACGCTTTTTCGGTGCATTGATCGGCAGTTGGAGGTAATTCGCTCCGACCCGGTGGCGCTGGGTATCTGAATACGAAAATGTGCGACCTTGCAGCATTTTATCATCCGAGAAGTCGAGTCCGTCGACGAGTACGCCTGTCCCGAATGCAGCTTGCTCAACCTCGCTGAAATAGTCTTCTGGGTTTTTATTCAACACCATTTTGCCGACTTTGCGCCATGGGAACTGATCATTAGGCCACAATTTCGTATCGTCGAGTGGATCGAAATCGAGTTCCGGATGTTCATCGTCACTCATGATTTGGACGAACAGCTCCCATTCCGGATAGTCTCCGTGCTCGATTGCGTCGTACAAATCCTGCGTCGCATGATTGAAGTTCTTCGCCTGGATTTCCTCAGCCTCTTTCTGCGTTAAGTTTTTGATCCCTTGCTTCGGTTCCCAATGGTATTTCACCAAAACGGCTTCTCCTTCACTGTTCACCCATTTGTACGTATTCACCCCGGACCCTTGCATTTGGCGATAGTTTGCAGGAATGCCCCAAGGAGAATAAATGAATGTCACCATATGGAACGACTCAGGCGAGCTTGCGCAGAAATCGAAGAAGCGTTCACTGTCCTGGATGTTTGTGACCGGGTCCGGCTTAAATGCGTGTATCATATCCGGGAATTTAATTGCATCGCGAATAAAAAAGATTTTCAAGTTATTGCCGACCAAATCCCAGTTGCCGTCCTCCGTGTAAAACTTGACCGCAAACCCTCGTGGATCCCGGAGCGTCTCAGGTGAATGGCCGCCGTGTATAACGGAAGAAAAACGGACGAAAACAGGTGTCTGCTTCCCTTTTTCCTGAAACAGCTTAGCACGCGTATATTTGGAAACCGGTTCGTCGCCGGCTGTCCCGTATGCTTCAAAATAACCGTGTGCACCGGCACCTCGTGCATGCACAACCCGTTCAGGAACGCGTTCCCTGTCAAAATGGCTAATTTTCTCGATAAAATCATAGTTCTCTAAAGCGGCTGGTCCTCTATTGCCGACTGTCCTCAAATTTTGGTTATTCGTAACGGGGTGCCCTTGCCGATTCGTCAACGTCATGTCGTTTTCCATGTCAGAAGTATTGTGCGCTGTTTCTTTATTGTTCTTCATGGTATCCTCCTGAAAGCTGAATTTCCCTTCCCTTTGGGATATAGGGTTATATGTGTATCTTACCCTTCCCCTTAAAGGTTTTAACCGGCTAGCGAAGGTTTATGTTAATAAAACAGGGGGCGTCGTTGTAAAAGCGCAACCAATCCAGTATACTTTCATGATAAAGAATAATACGTTTAAAGGATGATCATCAATGACGTTTGAAGAGATATTGCCGCGCTTGAAGGCTGGCGAAAAAGTGATCCGCAGCGGTTGGGGCGGAGCTGAATTGTTCGTGAAATTAGTCGGTGAGGAAGAGCATGAAGGGAAGAAGTTGAACCCTTATTTCTTAATCGATGTCGAAGGGGAAGGCTACACGATGTTTACGCCGACCGTTTGCGATCTATTAGCGGATGACTGGATTATTGTTGAATAAAAATTTGTAAGAGCTCATGAACTATTCATGGGCTTTTTTTGCGGGAGGAAGCAGATGAAATTTGAAGAATTTGTCGGGAAGACAGTATTTATAACAGGAGCGGCGTCGGGTATCGGCCGTGCGCAGGCGATCGCTTTTATGGAAAACGGTGCGAATGTATTTGCATTCGATATGGATGAATCGGGGTTGCTTTATTTGAATGAAAGATATCTTTCCCGTTTTTCTTATCGTGTCGGCAGTGTTAGCAATCGTGATGAAGTTGCGGAGGCTGTTGAACGAGCACTTTCGATATATGGGCGGATCGATATTTTATTAAACACAGCTGGTGTTTTGGATGGCTTTGCGAAAACATTGGAGACGGATGAAGCTCTTTGGGACCGGATCATGGATACGAATGTGAAAGGCATTTATTTCGTGACGAATGCTGTACTTCCTCATATGTTGGATCGGAAATCGGGTGTCATCGTGAATATGGCGTCGATTGCGGGACTCGTTGCAGGTGGGGGCGGTGCAGCTTATACAGCGTCCAAACACGCGATCATCGGCTATACAAAACAAACGGATTATGATTATTGCAAGGAAGGGATCCGGGTGAATGCCATCGCGCCGGGAGCCATTGAAACGCCGATGAACAAGGCGGATTTTGAAGGGGATGGCGAGCTGGCGAAATGGGTTGCGCAGGAAACACCAGCAGGCAGATGGGCGCAGCCGGAGGAAGTGGCCGGGCTGACACTCTACCTTGCAAGTAATGCTGCTGACTATATTCATGGCACTGTCGTTCCGATGGATGGCGGCTGGATTATGCGATAGGTATATTCATGGGGATTTTCTTTTGTTATAATAGGCGGGCAAGCAAATTCTGTTTGCACTGCGGCACTTCGGTTTGGGCGTTCGGCCTATTCCTCCTTTGGCCGTAGTTATGACTAAAATAGCCCCGCGCTATTTTACAAAGGAGAATGACAAATGAATATCTCTACACTCAAGGATTCACCACGGACCGCCGTGAGTGAATTAGCGAAGACTGCACTCATTGCCGGCTTATACGTCGCGGTGACCGTGCTGTTTTCAGTCATCAGTTTTGGCGCCATACAACTCCGTCTATCGGAAATGTTCAACTACCTCGCCCTGTACAATAAACGGTACGTCGTGGCAGTTACAGCTGGCGTCGTCCTCGCCAATTTCATGTCGCCTACGTGGATATTGGATGTGCCGATCGGGGGAATTGCGACATTGCTCGTTTTGCTGCTCTGTCGAAGAGCGACGAGGAACATAAAGAACGATGCGCTGAAAATGGGCGTAACTGCTATTATTTTTGCGTTATCCATGTTCACCGTTGCGGGCCAATTATCGATCATGCTTGGATTCCCATTCTGGCTCACGTATTTTACTGTCGGCATAGGAGAATTGCTCTCCATGACAGTAGGCGGAATGATCATGTATTCATTGCACAAAAAACTGGATTTCACAAAATAAATCACAACCCATTCCTTCGCACAAGGGGTGGGTTTTACTATGGAAATTTATTTTGGTGCCTGTGCAACACACTAATCAGTTAATACACTACAATTGCATAATTTATATAGGTTAATGTTATAGAAACAATATTTGTGGCAATCATTACTGAATAATTATTCTTCTAGTTAAATAGTCATAAATGTATGCTGCACAGGCACCCGAAAAGGTACTTGGAAAATAAAAGACTTGACTTCTTGGATGAGCATGATAAGATTCATAGCAATTACTTTTACGGAGAAGTATTTCAATTACATAGATAGTGAGAGATGGTGCAGTAGTTCGATTGTGTGCAGCAACTAGAGACTGAATGGGTGGTGGAAGTTCAGGCAGCAATCAGGGTGAAGTACGCCATCGGTTTTTCTCAATTTGACATGAAGTGGATGGCCGATAACAAATCGACTCATCAAGTAGGGTGGTAACGCGGAGAACTCCTTCGTCCCTTTCTAAGGGATGGATGGGGTTTTTTTGTACTTGTTTTTCGGAAAAGGAGATGGCATACATGAAAAAAGAAATGACTTTTGGACTTTCAATTATCCCAATATTGGCATTACTAATCGCGGCAGCTTCATCGATTTTCATTTGGGAGGCGGGGATGCATATCCCGTTACTCGTTGGGGTGCTAGCTGCTGCATTGGTTGCAAAAGTTTGTGGTTGGCGTTGGGATGAAATCGAAAAAATGATGGTGAATGGCGTATCTCGGGCATTGCCCGCAGTCTTTATTTTACTGATTATCGGTATCATTGTGGGAACTTGGATTGCTAGTGGTGTGATCCCAACGATGATTTACTATGGTTTATCAATCATTGAACCTTCGTTGTTTATTCCGCTGGTAGCACTCATTACTGGAATTGTTTCAATTACATTAGGAAGCTCATTTACCTCCATTTCGACAATCGGGATTGCTTTCATGGCGATTGGAGAGGGGTTGGGATTTACTCCGGGACTTGTTGCGGGTGCAGTCATTTCGGGAGCGTACTTCGGTGATAAACTATCGCCGTTGTCCGATACGACAAACATCGCTCCGGCTATGGCTGAAACAGATTTGTTCAGCCATATCAAGCATATGCTTTGGGATACGATTCCTGCATTTGTCATTGCACTTATATTATATTGGCTCGTAGGTCGTTCAGGTGTAGCAACGCATGCTGTCGATACGAATGACATAAATCTTCTTAAAACAGGACTGGGAGATGTCTTTACCATTCATCCACTGCTGTTGCTGATGCCTGTATTTACAATTATTTTAATGATGAAGCGTGTTCCGGCCATTCCAGCGTTAACGATTGTAGGACTTTTAGGGGCTGTACTTGCCGTAATCGTTCAAGGCTCTTCCATTTCCTCAATCGCGCAAGTAATGACGAGTGGATTTTCAGTGGATACGGGGATAGCTACGTTGGACTCTTTGTTGAATAAAGGTGGCCTCTTATCGATGTTGGGGACAATTGGGCTATTAGTCATTGCCACTGCCTTAGGTGGGATTCTAGAAGAAACAGGATCTTTCGAAGTGGTCACAAGAAAAATGATTGCAGGTGTCCGTTCAACGGGAACGTTAATCAGCACGACCATTCTTTCAACTTTTTTCATAGCATTCGCAAGTGGAGCACAAATGTTAGCCATTATTTTACCGGCAAGAACATTCGTCCATACGTATAAAGAAATGGGAATCGATACGAAAAACCTTTCAAGATGTGTCGAAGCGGCGGGGACGGTAGGCATTAACCTTGTCCCATGGGGGGTTCCGGCGATTTTTGCAGCAAGTACTCTAGGCGTCAGTCCAGGAGAATTTATTCCTTATGCATTCTTTGCGATTTTAGTTCCACTTATCAATATCATTTTTGGTTTCACGGGCTGGACGATTACGAAGAAAAACTATCGAAAGAAAGAAGAAATAAAAACTGAAGGAGCCATATCGTTATGAGCAAAGTCATTTTACATGTGTTAGGAACGGCTCAAGATGCGGGTTTGCCACATCCAAATTGCTTTTGCAAAAACTGCGCGGAAGCCATTAAAAATCCTGCGTTTAGGCGTACAGCAGCGTCACTAGCCATTGTGCTGCCTGAAGAAAAAGCATGGCATTTGATAGATGCTACGCCAGATCTGAAAGAGCAGATGGCAAGGGTGCAGATGAAGCACAATTTGCAAGGGCAGCTCATGTCGAGCATCTTTTTAACACATGCGCATCTAGGCCATTATCCCGGATTATTATTTTTAGGGAGAGAAGCGATTGGTGCAAAAAACATCCCGGTGCTGGCAGGGGCGAAAATGAAGAATCTTTTGGAAGAACAAGCCCCTTGGAGCCAATTAACAAAACTTCATAATATTGACCTGCAAGAAATGCGAGATGGTCAAGCGATTGTTGTTTCACCGGATGTCACCGTTACACCTGTTGAAGTCCCGCACAGAAATGAGTTTTCTGAGACATTTGCGTTTTGGATTACAGGGACGAAGAAGAAAGTTTTGTACATTCCGGATATCGATCGATGGGAACAATGGGACAAGGACATCTATGAAGCATGCAAGGAAGCGGACATCTGCTTACTTGACGGCACATTTCATTCCACCGAAGATCTTGAAAAGATTGGCCGGGATTATCGGGAAATTCCTCATCCGCTCATGACGGAAACAATGGATCGATTACAAGATTTAGTGGGACAAACTGATATTTATTTCATTCATCTTAATCACTCGAATCCCGCGATTGATCGAGAGCGAACGGTTCGGAACGAGCTTGAAATGAAGGGCTTTCATATTGCGGAGGAAGGTATGGAGTTTGTTTTGTGACATAGGAAGTTATATCAAGTAAAGTGGTAACATGTATGCTGTGTAGGCATTATAGGGAAAGGGATGTATAGGTTGGAAATGCAATCTGGAATAGTTTCGAAACGTGTACATAATAAATTGAGGTTTGTTCTACTATTAGGGTCGTTGACGGCGTTCGGACCGTTGTCGATGGATATGTATTTACCTGCACTTCCGCATGTGGTGGATGATATGCAGACAAACGCTTCACTCGTGCAATTGAGCATCACGGCCTGCTTATTAGGACTTGCAGGCGGGCAGCTCCTCTTTGGCCCACTGAGCGATATCCATGGCAGGCGTCGCCCGTTGCTTTACACGCTGCTTGTTTATGCGGCAGCGTCTTTATTGTGTGCATTCAGTTCGTCGATTTGGATGTTTATCGGCTTGCGTTTCGTGCAAGGTTTTGCCGGTGCAGCTGGAATCGTCATTGCCCGAGCATCCGCACGCGATATGTATTCCGGGAAAGAGTTGACGAAGTTTGTCGCATTGCTTGCATTAGTGAATGGAGCGGCTCCTATTTTAGCACCGATTTTCGGAGGGGCCGTCCTACAATGGGTATCGTGGCCCGTGGTGTTTATCATTTTAAGCTTGATTGGCGTCGTCATGTTTTTGGCGGTCGCATTAACGCTATCTGAAACATTGCCGCCTGAAAAAAGGGCGGAAGGTGGATTACTTGCTACGGTCAAGACTTTCCACCTCCTGTTGAAAGACCGGATTTTCATGGGTATCTCGCTATCACAAGCATTCGTCTCGATGAGTATGTTTGCGTATATCGCGGGATCTCCGTTCGTTCTGCAAAATATTTACGGAGCGTCGCCACAACAATTCTCCTTCATCTTTGCGGCAAATGGAGTCGGTATCATCATCGCCGCGCAAGTGACAGGGAGACTGGCGAACTACGTTGAAGAAAAGAAGCTCCTATTTGCAGGCATCGTCATTTCTTTCATCGGTGCAGCCCTGCTCATAATGGCTATCACTCTGAACCTGCCATTTTGGCTCCTGCTCGCTGCTTTATTCCTCGTCGTATCGAGTGTTGGAATCGTCGGGACGACAGCATTTTCGCTCGCAATGGAAAGGCAAGGGAAATCAGCAGGCAGCGCATCGGCATTCTTAGGCATCCTGCCGTTCGGAGGCGGTGCGCTCGTCTCTCCGTTGGTCGGAATCGGCGGCGACTATACAGCGGTTCCGATGGGGATCACGATTTTTGTATGTAGTTTAGCGGCTCTTCTTATTTATATAACCGTGTCGCGGAGAATGAGTCGGAGTGCATCATAATTGGCTGTAAAGGAGGCGCTTCGTGCATCTTCTATACGTCTGCTTGTGCGAAATTCGAATTTACAGGTGTAACCAAGTCCACCGAATTGGCAATTTATCGTTATTATATTATATTATATTTCGACCAAGAAGCGATTACTGCTTCTTGGTTTTTTGATGAATTCCAGCGCATCAATAGGAGTTTTTTAAAAATCATTTATTGTGATGCAACCATTCGATAGGCTTCTTTATCTAATCTATTGACGAACTAAGAAAGGGGGCTATTAAGATGAGTTCAGTTAAATCACTAGTCAAGAAGGCGAAAAAAGGGGACGGGGAAGCATTCGTCTCCCTTGTGAAGCAGTATGAGAATGTATTATTCAAAACAGCGAATCGATTGTTGAACAATGACGAAGACGTTGCCGATGCAATGCAGGACACAATATTGTCGGCTTATGAAAGACTCCATACGCTAAAAAATGATCACTATTTCCATACGTGGATGTATAAGATTCTGATCAATAAATGCAATAGCTTGTTGAATAGAAGAAATAAAGTGACTTCGTTTGACGAGCATATGGCGCATGGCCGGGCAGATAGTCATTTCACTTCCATTGAATTGGAAGATGCGCTGGATAGTCTGCCGCCAGATACGAAAACCGCTTTGGTCCTTTATTACATAGCAGGCCTGAACAACAGAGAAATAGGTGAAGTGTTGGATGTGCCTGCGGGAACAATTAAATCAAGGATTTCAAGAGGCAAACAAATGCT
>NZ_LQYA01000044.1:0-22977 GCF_001531445.1 Sporosarcina koreensis | reverse complement strand
CGGAGCACCTATTATAAAAGCGAGGGAGCGGTTGTAAATGAAAGCAGACGTTGAAAAGGAAATGGAACAGTTCGTGAATGAAGAACCGGAAATGCCGGCGGTTGTCAGGGAAACATTGGATGCAACATATGCAACAATCCAATCCCAAGCAAAACGGCGGCAAAAGAAATTCGGATGGAAAAAAGCGGCGGTGGCTGCATGCGCTTTCGTTATTGCGGGCGGACTTCTCTTGAATAATGATGAAGTTAGAGCAAAGATTCAAGCGTTCTTTTCTTTCGAAGATCGTGGGATTGAACAAGCAATGTCCAATGGCTTCGGCCAAGAAAATCCAAGTACAGCTGTTGATCAAGAAATTGGAATAACTTTGCAACGCAGTTTTGCAGATGGCAATAAATTAGGATTGAGTTTTTTGGTGGAATTCGTTAAACCATCAATGCTTGAAGCCGGGATTTCAGAAGTGAGTATGGATTTCAGGGTGAAAAATGGCGATGGGGAATATATAGAAGAATTTATACCAGATACAAAGGTTTTGAAGGGAGACGGTGGATATGCATCCGGCTTAGAACAAAATAATCCTGTTCTGAATGAGGAAACCGGAATTGTTCAATATGATGTGGTGTTTAGTTCCAATAGAGGATCCTTCCCGATTTTAAAGGATGCGGTCCTGGAAGTCGAGAGCATTAATATTTTTTATGAAAAGGGTACACTTCAAAAAATTAACGGAGAATGGAACCTGCCTATAGCCAACCAAAACGATAGAAATAATAACCAGTCTGTTGAATATGTCATGGCAGACTCCTCGTCCGGCATTCAGGTTTTGGCAGCTAAGGCGGATCCGACTTCATTCAACTTGAAGTTTGCAGTAGATCAGCTATTTGAGGACGAAACGCCTTTCGTTTTTGCAATGAAACTGATGGATGACAAAGGCAATGAATATAGGAATGACAGCTTTTCGATGGAAGCCGAAAATGGTCAAACAATTATTTCTACTAATTTTCCGATCACTTCTTATGACCAATTTGAAAGAGTACAAATAATTATAGATGGTATAGGTGAAGTCGAGCTGCTTAGAAAATAAGTCGATTACTAATTATGAGAACCCGCTTTCTTGACGTTGTTTCAGGAGGTGGGTTTTTTATTTCGGATGTAGACGTTTCTTACAGTGAAGGAACTATCTATTTTCTAGAAAACTGGAACAAGTCAATAAAGTTTAGTATACTCATGGAAACTATTTTGCATCGGAAGGGGATAGGGTGATGATGGTGGTTGGGTACGAGGAAGGCATCATATATGATTTCAATAAGCTGCATGAACCGATACGGAAGGTTCCGGCAGGTTCGACGGTGACGATTCAGACATACGATTGTTTTCAAAATCAAATTCAATCCGAGCAAACGGAAGTGACTGCGATCGATTGGAATAAAATCAATCCGGCGACAGGACCGCTTTTCATAGAAGGCGCGATGCCAGGCGACGTGTTGAAAGTGAAGATCGAGCGTATCGACATCGGGGAACAAGGCGTTATGGTCGTAGGTCCGGATTTAGGTGTAATGGGGCACGCGTTATCAAAGATGGAATCGAAAATTTTGCCGATTCGCGATGAGCATGTCCAGTTCAACAATCTGCAAATTCCTGTGAATAAAATGATCGGCGTCATCGGCGTAGCGCCTGAAGGAGAAGGTGTGAATTGTGGTACACCTGGCGCGCATGGCGGGAATATGGATAATAAAATGGTGACGGAAGGAGCGACCCTGTACTTCCCGGTATTTGCGGAAGGTGCATTGTTCGCGCTCGGCGATCTGCATGCCGCGATGGGCGATGGCGAAGTGAGCGTATCGGGCGTTGAAGTGGCAGGGGAAGTGACTGTGACGCTTGATGTCATCAAAGGCGTGGCCTTGCGCCATCCGATGCTGGAGAATGAAGAAGTGTTCTCTCAAATTGTATCCGCTCCGACGCTAGACGAAGCTGCAAAAACGGCTGCGGTCGGAATGATCGAACGTATTGCAGATAAGTCATCTCTTCCAGTAAGCGAAGTGACAATGCTCATGAGCGCAGTCGGACAATCGGAAATTTGCCAAATCGTCGACCCGCTCATGACAGCAAGATTCGTCGTGCCGAAATGGGTACTGGATCAGTTAGGGGTCACGTTTTTTGAATAAAACAAGAAAGAATATTTTTGGTGCCTGTGCAGCATACTATTCAGTTTATAAACTACAATTGCATGTGGAAATACAAAACTTCAACCAAATCAATCATTGGTTGGAGTTTTCTTGTATTTATATTCATCTTGTTGAATTGTCATAAATGCACCATGCACAGGCACCTTGTTTTCTCATTGTTTGTTATCATTCCGCCGCTCAGTTTGGGCTTTCGCGTCAAAGTCTTCCGCGAATTCCTGGGTGCGGTTTTCGCCGGGATTATTCGTATTGCTGTTTGTGTTGTGTGCCTCTTTGTACGTGTCAAAGCTATTATGCGTTCTCTCATTCATCGTCTTTTTATTGTTTTTGTTCACCGACTTCTCACCTCCTACACGTACTATGCACGTCTGCGAAAGAAGTATACGCTGCTATCCGCAATGAAAAGAAGGAATTGGAAATGGATGCGAAATGAATTATGATGTCATCATAATTGTGAAGGGGTAGTGGAAAAAAAGATGCCAATGACCAAACAAGCGAAAGGATTTGGTCATTGGCATCTATTCATTTTGCTTGCTCAATGCGTAGCACATCGGCTTTTGTTTCTAATATTTCTTTTGTTAAGATCAGCATCTTTCGATCGACTTGTTTTATTTCTTCACTAAGTTTGTCTTCAGTTACATCAATTCGCTTCATCACTTTCTTGTGATTCGAATCGACGGTTGATTGTAAATCCTTCAATTCACTTCGAGTTTCCTTCAATTCACTCCGAGTTTCTTTCAAATCACTTTCAATTCCTTTCACAAGCAAGGATAATTCCGAGATCGCTTGTAAAATTACATTTTGATTAATGGATTCGCTCATTTTTCACACCTCCTCTCATAACTTTTATATGCCTATTATACCCGATTTCGACAAGAGCTGCAGTCCATTTTCACATCTATAAAGAAGGATAATTGCACTTCCGCATAGAAATAAAGAAGGAACGACAGAAAAAAGGAGGATGAGACAGTCTGTATAAGATTATAGAATAATATAAGACCTATCATTTTATTATAAAGATTGATGTGATTATAGGGGGATTAGATAAAATAGTACTCTGTAGGCTAAATTGTAGTTTTGTTTAGTTGTAAACTCCAAGAAAAGCGGGCGAACAAAGCTAAGAAGATCATTGGGGAGTTGTTAGAGAATGATTCTATCGAAGAAAATCAGACTCCGACCGACTAAGGAACAAGAAGAACAGTTATGGAAGTCTGTGGGTACTGCCAGATGGGCGTATAATTGGGCCTTAAACAGACAACAAGAAAACTTTAAGCAGGGAAAAAAGTTTATCTCTAATAATGATTTGCGGAAAGAACTGACAGATCTGAAACAAACAGAAGCATTTAAATGGTTATTTGGTGTTTCAAACAATGTTACAAAACAAGCTATAAAGGATGCTTGCAACGCCTTTCTAAGGTTTTTTAACGGTAAGGCGAGGTATCCTACATTCAAAAGTCGAAAGAAGTCTAAACCGTCTTTTTACAATGACAATGGTAAATTGGAGGTGAAAAAGAACCTTGTTTTGATTGAAAAAGTGGGTTGGATAAAAACTAGTGAACAGATTCCTATAGGCGTAACATATACCAATCCGAGAATCAGCTTTGACAATAAATATTGGTATATCTCCGTAGGAATCGAACAGGAATTTGAACAGCTCGAACTAACCGATGAAATTGTTGGAATTGACTTAGGGATTAAAGAGTTAGCGGTTTGTTCCAACGGTCAAGTATTCAAGAATGTCAACAAAACGAAAGAAATAAGAAAGAACGAGAAACGCTTGCGTAGGTTGCAACGAAGTGTTTCTCGCAAATACGAAATGAATAAGGAGGGAAACCGTTTCGTCAAAACAAGCAACATTATAAAACTCGAAAAAGAGATACAACACCTGCACAGACGATTGGCAAACATCCGAAACAATCATATTCACCAAGCAACGAACGCTATCGTGAAAACCAAACCAAGCACCGTTGTAATGGAGAATTTGAATGTAAGTGGTATGTTGAAAAATCGCCATCTTTCAAGAGCAATTGCTAACCAAAGATTCCGTGAGTTCATTCGCCGAATGAAATACAAGTGTGAAAAATATGGAATTGAATTCATTCAAGCTGACCGTTTTTACCGGTCTTCCAAAATGTGTTCATCATACGGAACGATTAAGAACAATTTAAAACTGTCTAACCGCGTGTATTCATGTGAATGTGGCTTGAAGTTGGATCGGGATGTGAATGCATCATTGAATTTGGCGGGCTATGGAAGATTAACAGTATAGTCACCATCAAGACACTGTTAATATGTAGGGATCGTTGTACCCGAATTTACGCTTGTGGACTGTTAGACCAAACGAAAGTAACTTCGGCAAAATCGGACAGGGTGAAGCAAGAATAAAACATACTTTATAGAGTTTTATAAGGTTTTGGCAACGGAAGAGAACATGACAGTTGAACAGTTTTTGGAGGAGCAAAACAAAGCAATCAAGGACTTGCATATGACGAGCGCCAGCAACTCTTGGATGGCGGCAACAACAGGGGAAGATGAATGGAATCAAAAGACAGCGGAGGCGCAAACGGCATTCAATACGTACTTGGCAAATTCGGATCGATTCGAGCAAGTGAAGACGTATCTCGCGCAAGATGATTTGACGGCAGTGCAGCGACGCCAGCTCGAAAGCCTTCGTACAGGCATGGCAGGAAAGCAGATTCCGGAAGCAGATTTAAAGGAAATGGTGGAACGTTCGACGGAATTGATCGGCATCTTCAATACATTCCGCGCGACAATTGATGGGAAACCCGTGTCGGAAAATGATGTACGGCAACTATTAATCAAAAGCAATGATAACGCTGAACGCGAAGATGCGTGGCATGCGAGCAAGCAGATCGGAAAGGAAGTCGAGGAAAAGCTATTGACCCTCGTAAAAAAACGGAACGAAGTCGCGCGTTCACTCGGCTTTGAAAACTATCACCAAATGAGTTTCGAGCATCAGGAATTGGACAGGGATGAAGTCTTTTCGATCTTTCATAAGCTGAAAGACCTTTCCGATGAACCGTTCCGTGAAATGAAGCATGAGATGGACAGCGAATTGGCGGAGCGCTTCGGCATTTCAATTGATGAGCTTCGGCCTTGGCATTATGCCGATCCGTTTTTCCAAGAGGCACCGCCTTCCAAGGAGTTGGACTTGGACCCATTCTATGAAGGAAAAGATCTTGAGCAATTAACAATTGAAACGTTCAAAAGCATGGGCATGGATATTACAGATATGTTGGCGAACAGCGATCTTTATCCGCGTGATAAAAAGAACCAGCATGCGTTTTGTACGGATATTAACCGGGAAGGCGACGTCCGCGTGCTATGCAATAATGTACCGTCTGACTATTGGTCTGTCACGATGCTGCACGAGTTTGGCCATGCGGTTTATTTCAAATATGTCGATCCGACACTTCCGTACTTGCTACGAACGTGCGCGCATACATTGACGACGGAAGCAATCGCAATGCTATACGGACGTTTCGGTAAAAATCCGGCGTGGCTTCACCAGTTTTTAGGGTTGGATCAAGCCCAAGTGGAGGAGCTGACGCCGCTCATCGAGGAATCGCTGCGCAGGCAAATGCTCATCGCGGGCCGCTGGATCATGGCGTTCACGTTCTTCGAGCGCGAGCTATACGAAAATCCGGATCAGGATTTAAACAAGCTTTGGTGGAAGATCGTGCGGGACGTTCAATTCGTGAATCCGCCGGAAAACGTCGACTACCCGCATTGGGCGGCGAAAATCCATTTCACGCTCGTTCCGGTGTACTATCAAAACTATCTGCTCGGCGAATTGACGACGTCGCAATTGCATTCTTATGTTGAAAACAACATTTCAAAGGACATGTTCACACAAGAAGTGGGTATGTATTTGGTGGAGGAGTACTTCAAGCCAGGGGCGCTCTACCCGTGGAATGAAAAGATTGAGAAAGCGACAGGAGAGAAGCTGAACCCGCAATATTTCATTGATCAATTCGTAACAAAAGTGCTTGTGTAAATAAAAGCATGCCGAACAAGATTAGAAAATCCCGTTCGGCATTCTTTATCTTTTTTTCTTTTTCCCTAAGTCAGCGGCAGCTAATTTCTTTTTATCCACAACTTTTTCGAACTCGACAAACACATAATAGACGTTTTCTTTTATTTCCTCGATCCTTATCACTTTGCCTTTTCGCCCTTTAATCGTTACATTGTCATCGACGGAGGGGATATTCCGGAGCACTTGATTGAGCACGTAGTTGTTATTTTCGTAGAAATGAATGGCATACATAATTCGAATCTCCTTTAGTAGTATGATAGTTAGAATCCATTCATTTTATGTTTTGCATGCGGATTTAGAACAAAGGACTTTTAGCAAGCCATGTCGAATAAAGGATATAACGGAACAAAGGGAGTGGTATAGATGAAGCTTGCGGAGGCATTGATTGCACGCGCGGATTTGCAGAAAAGGAACGAACAGCTGAAAAGGCGGATCAGCGTGAATTTGAAAATCCAAGAGGGTGAAAAGCCTGCGGAAGATCCGAATGCAATGCTGGCGGAGCTTGAAGGCAATATGAAAGAATTAACGTCATTGATTCAGCGGATTAATAAAACCAATTGCTCCGTCCAATTCGATGACACGCGGACGCTTGCCGACGCATTGGTCGAGCGCGACCAGAAATGGGACAAGCGGTTGATCCTATCAAAGATTGCAGAGGAAGCATCGATCCGAAACGACCGCTATAGCCGAACTGAGATCAAGATCATGAGCACTGTCGATGTTTCGGTAATCCAAAAGCAGGTCGACCAATTATCGAAAGAGTTCAGGGAGATGGATACAAAGATTCAAGGAATGAATTGGAGCATTGATTTGTTGTAAACGGGCGTGCCCGGAAATGTGACGCAACTAGATTTATTTGCAAGTCGGTAGCTGCATCGCAAAGGTGAGTACAAACCCGCCAACTGGGCAAGTTGGACTAATGGTAGGTAGATGGGGCTATACCAATCGGTTCAAATCCGTCATGAACAACTGAAGCCCAGTACCGTGACATGAGTACAAGTAGAATGTAATTGTAACGACCGTGTACTAATTTGCGAAGGCAGTGAGGGTGGGGTTGGGGGCTTGATTGTTTATGAAAGCATTTATAGAAGTAAAAATCGTACTATTTGCTATTTCATCTTAGGTCTGTTATTCTTAAGAAGAATTATTTTTGTTCTTTTTCAGATTAAGAATAGATTTTGTTATTCGTCTAAAGTATTTGAACAAAGATAGTAACACATTGTGTGGAGATCCGCACGAGGAGGCAACAAAAATGGAACAAGGTACAGTTAAGTGGTTCAACGCAGAAAAAGGTTTTGGTTTCATCGAGCGTGAAGGTGGAGAGGACGTATTCGTACACTTCTCAGCAATCCAAGGCGACGGTTTCAAAACTTTAGACGAAGGTCAAAGTGTAACATTTGAAATTGAACAAGGACAACGCGGCCTACAAGCTACAAACGTTCAAAAAGCTTAATAAAGCTTGCAAAAGACCCTACATGTAGGGTCTTTTTTGTTTTAGCTATACTCATCATTGTGTAAGGCGAGGAATACCCGCTCCTCATCACTTTTTCTCTTCCTTTACAATTGATCGGATAATATGAATAGAATTCCATTCGCCGAATGAAAAATAGGTAATCGGGTATTTTTTAGGGAAAAGCCGTGCATGGATTTCACGCACTTCGTACCCTTCCTTTCGCAAGGCAACGGTCTTCTCCTGAAGCTCTTCTAAATACGCAAGTTTCTTCTGCAGCGCCATACGTCCGTCCTTCACATATCCCGCATGGCAGCAAAACATTTCCCCGAAATCATACGACAACGTCTTTTCAATGGAGGTGATGATGGTAGGAATACTTTCCTCACGTAAAATGACTTTCGTTTTTGGATGCACATATAGGTCTCCGGAAAAGAGTTGCCCCGTCTCCTTGTTCAGAAAGGATAGATGATCTTGTGCATGTCCCGGTGTTGCAATTACGGTCCAATTCGCGTTTCTCGAACGGAATGTGTCCCCGATTGGCTGCGCTTCAAAAGGGCGTCTTCTTCCCCAGAAAAACTGCCTGTAAAAGGGATAGTCCGCTCGTTTGGCGCATTCCTCAATGGACATTTCATTCATGAAAATAGGTAGATGATGTTCAGTTTGCAAATAGTTTGCGCCCCCGGTATGGTCCTCATGGGCATGCGTAATGACGACTTGATCAACGTCGGCTTGCGCAAAAAATGATTTAAATTCCTTCGCCAATGTTTGGGAACCGGTATCAATCAGCACCCCATCCGTTTCAAAGCAATGTACATTCAGTTTTACGTTGTTGAAACGGACGACTCCATTTACAAATCGGACATTGCTGACTTCATCTTGGTTTGATTTCGTATTCAAGAACATGAGCTTCACCCCTTATCGTCATACGATTCGCTTACTAGTAGACTACCATAATATGAATGATTATTCATTCATTACCGAAAAATCTTTTAAATAAAGGATTTTTGCTAGCTAACATCGAATACAGTAGCAAAAAGGGGGATGCCATATGTCAATTGGAGTAGACTATTTACGCGTCGTTCGGGAACGGTTTGAAGTATTGAAAGGGCAAGGCGAAAAGACATTTGCCCAATTACGTGAAGAAGACTTTCACTGGATACTGAATGGCGCGTCGAACAGCATCGCGGTCCTTATTCAGCATATAAGCGGAAATATGGTGTCGAGATGGACGAATTTCCTGACGACGGACGGTGAAAAGCCGGACCGGAACCGGGATGGGGAATTCGAAACGAAACGGATGTCCAAGGCGCAGCTGCTGGTTTGTTGGGAAGATGGCTGGCGCGTATTTTTGGATACACTGGAAAGTTTGAATGAGCAAGACTTGGAAAAGATCGTTCATATTCGCGGTCAGGCGCATTCCGTTATCGATGCGATTGAACGGCAGATGGCGCACTACGCCGCTCATATCGGCCAAATACTGTTCATTGGAAAACAGATCAAAGGAGAGCAATGGGAGAACCTGAGCATTCCGAAGGGGAAGTCGGATGCGTACACAAATGCGATGAATGGCAAGTGACGGAAGCGAAGATGATGTGCCTGTGAGATGGTGAGAGGTCGCCATTTCACAGGCGTTTTTGCTAAGCTCATTTATTTGCTCAAGGGCTCAGTTAATCGCACAGGGGCTCCATTCTTCACACAAAACCTCCCGCAAATCCCTTTCGCAGCAGAAAAATCCTCAATATGTATATGTTCCACCGACCAATGGGAATCCTGCCTTCAGTACATAGTACAGGAGGACATGATATGAACAGTCAAAGCAATGAAAAATTACCTGAACATCCGGCGTCATTTTGGAGAACGAGTGTTGACTTTCCGGCCTTTCCGAATTTAGAGGAAGATCTCGAAGTGGACGTCATTATCGTTGGTGCCGGCATCACCGGCATTACGTCTGCGTATTTATTGGCTCAGGAAGGCCTGAAAGTTGCGGTCATTGAAGCGGATAAGGTGTTGAACGGGACGACGGGGCATACGACGGCGAAAATTACGGCGCAGCATGATTTGATTTACGATGAATTCATTCAAAACATGGGGCGGAATACGGCGAGACTGTATTATGAAGCGAATATGGATGCATTGGCATTCATTAAGAAAACGGTTGAGGAGCATCAAATCGACTGTGATTTGACGAGTGTGGATGCATATATTTACTCCGTCACCGAGAAATATGCAGACAAAATTAAGAAGGAAGCGGATGCCTATACAAGGCTTCAAATCGAAGGCGGATTGGTCGACAGCATCCCTTTTGACATTGACGTGAAGAATGTCCTTGTCATGAAGAATCAAGCTCAGTTCCATGTGACAAAATATTTGGTGCATCTCATTGCTTTATTCAAGGAGAAAGGGGGACGGATTTTTGAAGATACCGTTGCCGTCAATATTGAAACGGGCGAGCGTCCTGTCGTGCTGACGCGCAATGAAAAACGGATTACCGCCAAGCATGTGTTGATTTGCACGCATTTTCCGTTTTATGAGGGAACCGGTCTTTATTCTACAAGAATGTATGCAGATCGTTCGTATGCGCTTGCTGTGAAGTCAAAAAAAGAATTCCCTTCAGGTATCTTCATTAGCGCGGATGAACCGACCCGCTCTTTCCGGTCTGTTATGGACAACGGCGAGGAGCTGGTGCTCATCGTCGGGGAGAATCATAAAACCGGTCAAAGTGAAGTAGAGACGATGGAGCATTACAAGGCACTCGAGCAGTTCGGTGAAGAGGTTTTCGGCCTCGAGAAGATTGTGCAACGGTGGTCGGCGCAGGATTTGGTCACATTGGATAAACTACCTTATATCGGCGAAATCACGTCAGGAAATCCGAATATCCTGATTGCGACGGGCTTCCGGAAATGGGGAATGTCTAACGGAACGGCCGCTGCACTGCTTTTCCGTGATATGGTTACCGGGAAAGATAGCGTGTTTCAAAAACTCTATACACCATCCCGCTTTTATGCACATCCAAGTTTGAAAAACTTCCTCGTTCAAAACGCGAACGTTGTCGGGCAATTGATCAAAGGGAAGCTTGATTCGCCAAAAACGAATCCCGATGAGTTAGCTAAAGGAGAAGGCGCGGTCGTTACATTGGATGGTCATCGGAAAGGCGCGTACCGGGATGATGATGGGAAAATCCACATTGTCGATACGACGTGCACTCATATCGGTTGCGAAGTCGAATGGAACAACGGCGACCGGACGTGGGATTGCCCGTGCCATGGATCCCGGTTTACATTCACGGGTGAAGTGATCGAAGGACCGGCGGAAAAACCGTTGCAACGTTATGACTATAAAATGATCGACAATTTAACCTCTGAGGATTCCGGATACTGAAGGAAAACGACCCATCCTGGCCGAGCTGGATGGGTTGTTTCATGAATTCTTTGCGCAATGGCCCATATTTTCCACAAGGGTCCATTCTTCTCGCTTCAAGGTCCATTCTTTTTCACAATCCCCTTGAATCTCTCCGATACACACTAGGTGTAAATCGTTTCCACTCTTCCTCCAACTCTGTCCAATCAACAATTTTCCACGGGTTGAAAGACGTCTGTCCATTTTTATTGAAAAACAACTGTCCGTCGATGCAATAAGCGGCGTGTTGAACGTTTCCATTTTCGTCAACCCAGACGACTGCGTCTCCCGCTTGAAATTTGTCTTCAACTTTCGAGAACGAAGCTTGCGTCAGCTTTTGCATAAACGTGTCGCCGTGGATCCATTCGTGAATGATCCATTCTTCCAGATGCGGCTCAGAACTAATGGCAAATAACGTTGCGGAGAGGCAATTGGCACCTGGCTCTGTAGAAAATGTATTTGCATAGTTGGTCAAATGGGAAGGCGTCGATGCAGGTGGTTGCAATGATGTCCATTCATCGTATTGCTGCGCAGTTTTGTAGACAATATCTTCTTTGATGGAAGCGGGTAGTTTCACCCACATCTTCCTTTGTAAAACACCGATCTTTTCGCCGTTTAAATTTAAAACATAGTCCTCCGGAAATGAATGCTGGTCGGACAACAACGAGAGCGGGCCGACTAACCCTCTTCCTAATTCATGTTGAAGCGTGAATAGTTCACGTCTATTGTCGTCGGGAAGAGAGGTGATCCATTCGGGCTGAGCGACAATGACGAACGCAGCTTCCTTTGAAATCATCCAATACATATAGCTATTCACTAGTTGAATGCCATTGTAAGAGGAATGAGTAAAAAACTCTGATTTTGGAAAGACCAATGTTCCTAGCAACTCATTTTGGAATGAAGATACATCATTCGTTCGCAGGAAAAACAAATCCTTTTCAGGTATGTAGTTTTCAATCCAATGATCTAGCTGTTGTTGAGTAGGCTTTATCTTGATATTCATATCTGTACACCCCGTGACTGAAATTTTTGTCTCTTCTCATAGTAACCTACCGATACTGAATCTTCCATTCTTTTAAGAAAGTTGTAGAGGGATTTCTGCGCTTACATCGAATACATAGAAGAGTGAAATCAATTGGGGGTGATGGATTGACGTTTGAGGATTTGGTAAATGAGACAGGTTATTGGATTTCATTTGAACAGGTGAGTGTCCCTCAAAGCGAAGGGGTGAATTTGCGATTCATTGTGAATAAAGCGAAGGAAGGTTGGCATCTACGAGTTCATCCCCAACCTGACACGGACGTGACGACTTACCAAATCGATTTTCCGTATTATGTTACGTTTTTAGTGGCAGTAGACGTTTATACACGTTGGAATGATCGGGAAACGTTCAGAGGGGATGCGTTTCGCATTTATTCGGAATCACCCTTCATGGAGTATTTAGAGAAGGATTTTCTGTCGCCTACTATGACGGCTATTGATTATCCGGGCAAGGAACCGACACTATATGGGGTGGCATGCAATGATCATATTGTATATGTAGTGTCCTACGTCGATCCGATTGTTAAGGAAATCAATTTTGAAGATGAAAGGAATGTAACGGAGATGAATACAACCATAACAACAAAAATGAAAATCAATAAACCTGCAAGTGAGGTATTCGAAGCAATCGTCACCCCTGAGAAATTGGGCGGCTACTGGTTTTCCTCAGGTACGAGCAGAGTCGAACAAGGGAAGACAATCACTTGGAAGTATGAGGAATATGGGGCCGAAGGGAATATCCATGTCTTGAAAGTTGAGGAGAATAAGGAAATTGTCTTCTCTTGGGGAGAAACGACGGTCACGATGGCATTCCTAGAAACGGATGAAGGTACACTTATTGAAGTGAGCGAAGCCGGCTTGAAAGCGGATGACCCCGAAATTGTCAATAAGATGCTGGGCCAAAAAGAGGGCTGGGTGTATATGCTGACGTGTTTGAAGGGGTATGTCGAAAATGACATTACAACGTTGAGAGCTTCGTTGGTTCATTGAAGGGGATGAGGAAATGAAGACATTGCAGGAGAAGATAGAATCTCGATTGAAAGATGCAAAGGGGATATGGTCGGTTTCTGTGGAAGATTTGAATGAAGGGACCTCGTTTTCATTGAATGGAAACGAGCTTTTTTACGCGGCAAGCATCATTAAGGTGCCCATCATGGCGGCCGTATTTGCTGTGGCGGAGGAAGGGAACATCCGATTAGGCGATCGTTTGCTGTTGCGAAGGGACGATATCGTCGGCGGCAGCGGTGTATTGCAGTTCATGTCGCCCGGCATTGAGTTGCCGATCTATGATTTGCTGACGCTGATGATTATCCAAAGCGATAATACGGCGACGAATATGCTGATGGATTTGATCGGAATGGAAAAGATCCAGGCTGTCATGAACGGGCTGGGGATGGAGCGAAGTGAGATTCATCATAAATTGATGATTGCCCAGACGAATCGAGTCAATAGCAATGAAATAACGGCAACTGATGTAAATGCATTATTGACGCGGATTGTCCGTGGAGAATGCGTTTCGCTGCATGCTTCCGAGCAGATGATCCGTATTATGAAACAACAGCAGCTTTCGAACGGTTTGATTGACAGCTTGCCTGTTAAAAATAATCTGATCATCGGTGCAATCCCAGATTGGGAGTTTGCCGGGAAGGGCGGTAGTGTGGAAGGGATTCTGCACGAGTGTGCGATTTTGTATGCGCGTGGGCGTTGTATAGCGGTAACCGTGCTGTCTAAAGGGTGTTCGGAAGATGAGGCGCGGAAGACGATTGCGCAAATCGGAAGTGAAGTATATTTGTATGCCAGATGAAGATGATTCCTTATCTGGTTTTTTCATTTCCAATATCATAAAAAGCATTGAATTGTAGTCATTCGGTGATAAAGTCGTCTGAGTCGGTGATAACAAATTTAACGCCCATCTCCATGGACATTTGCCCATAGGATTCCTGCAAACTAAATGCGTTATGCGTGATTATTGGAGCTTATGCGTGTGTACAGCGATTTATGCGCATATTTGCGAAGTTATGCGCGAATTTCTGGTTTTATAGACTTTTGCAGCGATTTATGCGTGAAAGTACGGACTTATGCGTTTCTGTGCGTGAGCGCCGGATAATGCGGCGAGAAAAGAGGGAATCGATGGAGTGTGGCGAACTAACGTTAGTATGAAAAGTAAATGGGGGAATGAAAATGGGGGAAACAGTAGCGGTAACGCCGATTGATACGTACGGGCAGGAATATATCGAGAAGCATTTGATTCCGGGGGCAATGATTGGTATTGAAGTGGGTGGACAGCGCATATATGAAAAAGGGTTCGGCTATCGGAATGTAGCGCAGCAACTGCCAGTGACGGGGGATACGGTATTTGGGATTGCTTCGATGACAAAGTCATTCACGAGTGCGGGCATCATGAAGCTTCAGGAAACGGGGAAGTTGTCGGTGCATGACAAGATCGTCGATTACTTGCCAGAGCTGAAGGCATCCGGCGGTCCGATCGAGCGGATTACGCTCCATCATCTGATGACGCATACAGCCGGGTATCCGCCGCTTGCGACGCATGTGTATGCGCGGAAAAACAGTATTGAGCAGGACCCTTCCGTGAAGGATTATGGATTGGATTTGTTGAGCAATCCGGGGCCGCATATCGAGACGTATGACGAGATGCTTGCGTTCATGGCGACAGACGATTTTGAATGGCTTGGCGAACCGGGGCAGTTTTACAGTTACTCGAATGATTCATATGGACTGCTTGGTGTTATCATCAGGAGGGTGAGTGGACAGCCTTATGAGGAATTCATTGAGGACAACATTTTGAAGCCTGCGGGTATGAAAAACAGCTTTTTCGCAATGGAGAGATTGGACGAAACTGAAGCTGCAACAACTCTTTACATGAAAGCGAAAGATGGTTCTCGCGTCTATGAAGCGCCGCTTTGGTGGGATGCGCCGTCGATGCGCGCGGTCGGTTATTTGAAGTCGACAGCAAATGACATCCTCCGTTATTTGGAAATGTATTGGAATGAAGGCATTGTCGGTGGGGAGCGGATTTTATCGAAGGAAAGTGTCGCGCAGATGATTCATCCGCATGTCGAATACGAGCCGGGGAGATGCTACGGCTACGGTCTTCGGATCGTTCCCGATTATTTCGGCTCTACGTTAATCAGCCATGGCGGCGGATTGAAAGGTGTTTCTTCTTACATGTGCGCGATCATTGAGAAGAAGAAGGCGGGCGTGATTCTGACGAATGTTTCGGATGTCCCGGCAGGCGATTTGCTTATGAGCGCGATGAATACCACAGAGGGCAGAGAAGTAGATGCTTCCTCCTCAACGTATGAAGTCCGGCAAATTGATGCGGAGGAGCTGCAGAAGTTTGTAGGTTCCTATATTTCCAGCGAGGGGATGAATGTGAAAGTGGGACTGGATGAAGGCAAGCTCACGATAGAGTCGAATGAAGTGTGCAGGGCGCTGAAATGTATAGGGGAAAACTTTTTTATTGATGAAGATGAGGATGAAGGCATTTTGCAGTTCATTGGAAATCCGAATGGAGAGATTGAGCGGATTGTCTATGGCGGCAGGCACATCATGAAGGAAATCGTTTAACGAGTACAGGTCTTTCACAGTCATGTGAGGGACCTTTTTTCGTCTTCTTAAGCAAACATACCTTTCTAGGGGAATGTCATGGGCAGGGCTCATTTACTTACATAGAATAACAGCATCAAGGTTTTTGGAGGTGTTGGGCATGTCGAATGAAGTCGGTGGCGGCACAGGGTATGGAAACGGTTTTACATTGATTGTCGTTTTGTTTATTTTATTGATCATTGTTGGAGCAGCGTTTTTGGGCGGAGAATATTGTTAAGTTAGATTTTTACGTAAATAAATTTACGGAAAATGCATAAAAAACAAAATGTAGAGAAGGACACAGTTGTGTTCTTTCTCTTTTTTTATGTACTAATTTTGTCAATTATTCTGTCGGGTTTTATGTTATTATAGGCAAGTTGGAAAAATACTATATGACATTTTCATTATTATCCGACATATCCAGGTGCATTGACGAGGATTTTGTTTCGTATATAAACACCTGATTTGTCGAATAACTAAAGTGATTACCGTTACGTTTTTCCGGGAAGATACAAGAAAATGGCATTGGATGCTCCATACTACAGTTCATGCATCTAGAGAGGGGGAAACCGCTTTGAAATTCCTTTTATTCATTGCGGCGTTACTTGTTATTCTTTTCCTTGCATACATAGTAAGCAATGGTAAAAAGAAGATTAAAGTAAAACCGGTTGTGACGATGATCGTCTTGCAGCTAGTCTTTGCTTTCATCCTGTTGAATACGGAATTTGGCCTGATCGTCATCAAAGGCGTGTCGAATGTATTCGATCATCTTTTAGCATATGCCAAGGAAGGGATCGACTTTGTATTCGGTGGAATGGAAAACGATGGCATGAGCACGTTCTTCTTGAATGTTTTATTGCCGATTGTCTTCATTTCAGCGCTCATCGGGATTTTTCAATACTTGAGAATACTTCCGTTCATTGTCCGGTGGCTAGGGGCTTTGTTGAGTAAAGTGAACGGACTCGGGAAATTGGAATCTTTCAATGGAGTCGCTTCGGCGATTTTTGGGCAGTCCGAAGTGTTCATCTCCGTTAAAAAACAGCTTCCGCATATTCCGAAGCATCGACTATATACGATGTGCACGTCGGCCATGTCGACGGTCTCCGCTTCGATTCTAGGTGCCTATATGACGATGATCGAGCCGAAATATGTCATTACGGCGCTCGTCTTGAATTTATTCGGCGGATTCATTATTGCGAATATCATTAATCCTTATGAAGTGTCTCCTGAAGAGGATATTATCGAAAATGTGAATGAACGTAAGCAGTCCTTCTTTGAAATGCTAGGCGAGTATATTATGGATGGTTTTAAAGTCGCGGTCATCGTTGGCGCCATGCTGATCGGTTTTGTCGCATTGATTGGCATGGTCAACAGTATTTTCGAAGGGGCTGTCGGCATCAGCTTCCAGACTGCATTAGGATATGTATTTGCACCATTTGCATTCATCGTAGGCGTTCCGGCATCGGAAGTGGTACAAGCAGGAACAATCATGGCGACGAAACTATTGACGAACGAATTCGTGGCGATGATGGACTTGGCAGAAATTACGTCATCCTTATCTAGCAGGACGGTCGGCATCATTTCCGTATTCCTCGTGTCATTTGCAAACTTCTCTTCAATCGGCATCATTTCAGGAGCGGTTAAAGGTTTGAATGAAGAGCAAGGGAATACCGTTGCTAAATTTGGTTTGAAATTGCTCTACGGGGCAACGTTGGTCAGTTTATTGACAGCGGCAGTTACTGGAATCATGTTGTAAAGGGAGTCCCTGGTGAGGGCTCTCTTTTTTGCATTCAGTTCCCTTCAATGGAAGTGAGGGTGTCGAAGCGCTATTATGGAATGGAAGCAATAAGACTGACTACAACCATTGGAGTGAGTGGAATTGATAAATGAGGTAGCGAAGAGATTCAATGGCATTCCGCTGTCGATCCTCGATTTAGCGATGATCAATGAAGGTAGTGACGCAGGACATTCGTTCAAAAACAGCATCGATCTTGCCCGGCATGCCGAAAAATGGGGATTCAACCGGTTCTGGCTTGCCGAACACCATAATATGCCTGGCGTCGCAAGCTCGGCGACGTCCGTCATCATCGGTCATGTGGCAGGTGCGACGGAGACGATTCGTGTAGGTGCAGGCGGCGTCATGCTCCCGAATCATGCTCCGCTCGTCATCGCGGAGCAATTTGGCACGCTTGATGCATTATATCCTGGCAGAATCGATCTTGGGCTTGGCCGGGCTCCCGGCAGCGACCAGGCAACGGCGTATGCACTGCGCCGGACGTTGCAAAGCAACGGCAACGATTTCCCTGATCAGCTAGACGAACTGCGCGGCTATTTCAAGCATGATCCTACTGCGCGTGTCCGCGCGTTTCCGGGGGAAGGGCAGGATATTCCGATCTGGCTTCTTGGGTCCAGCGATTTCAGTGCGCGGCTTGCTGCGGAACTCGGTTTGCCGTTTTCATTTGCAAGCCATTTTGCACCGACTTATATGATGCATGCGCTGAACCTTTATCATCGTAATTTCAAGCCTTCGAAGGATCTTGAAAAGCCGTACACGATGCTAGGAATAAACATCATCGCAGCTGATACAGATGAAAAGGCGCTTAGGCTTGCAACTTCCCATCAGCAGATGTTCCTGAATCTCAGAAGAGGGATCACGACGGAGTTTACGCCGCCTCTCGATGATGTCGATGCTGTTTGGTCGGATCTTGAAAAAGGGGCTGTTGCCGAGTTATTGGATTGGCCATCGATGATTGTTGGCAGCCCTGAAACGGTTAAGAGGAAATTGGAAGCGTTCATGGAGATGACGAAGGCGAATGAGTGCATTATCAGCTCGGGAATCTTCAACCATGCAGACCGCCTCCGCTCCTATGAAATCGTCGCTGAGTTGATGGAATGATAAGCTTGTGTTTTGAATAAAATAGCCAAGTATCGGTTGGAAACCCCGATGCTTGGCTTTTTCATATGCTCCTTCTTTTCTCATGCTGATCGATCAATCTTGTCCCGACGAGGTCGCCTGTTACATTCACGGCGGTTGCCCCCATCCCTACAAGTGCATCGATGGCAGTCAGCAACGCCACCGCCTCCATCGGCAAGCCGAGTTGGACGAACACGGTTGCAATCATGACAATTCCAGCGCCGGGAACTCCGGCCGTTCCGATAGAGGCGAGTGTGCCAATCAACACGACCATCAACATTTCGGAAATCGTGAGTGGTGTGCCGGCGACATTGGCGGCAAAAACGGCGGAAACGGCTATGCGGATCGCTGCTCCATCCATATTGATAGTTGCACCGAGCGGCAAGCTGAAGCCGTATAAACTTTTTGAAACCCCCATTTTTTTTGCCGCATCCAATGTAAGGGGCAATGTGCCCGTGCTGCTTTGCGTGACAAATGCAGTGATCATCGGCGTGCGTGCATACTTGAAGAAATAACCGGGTTTGATTCCGAAAAGAAGTAGGAAAATGACATACAGCACGATGTGTACGAGGAGCGCAATGTAAAAGACGCCGATCATGCCGCCCAAAGAGAGAAGCGTATCGACCCCTTGGCTGCCGACCGTATTCGCGATGATTGCGAAAATACCGATTGGCACGTATTGAAGAATGGCTTTCAAAATGAGCATGGATGCTTCATTCAAAGCTGTAATGGTCGTCAATAACGAATCGCCCAGCCCGACATATTTCTCCGAGGAGCGCATGACGGAAATTGCAATGCCGAACGCCAGCGCTGTGAAAATGATGCCAAGCAAATTCATTTCCGTAAATGCAGTGACGATATTGGAAGGTACAATATTGAGCATAACTTGGACGATGCCGGGATTGTCCGGGACGTCGAATGTTTCATTGCCGGTGAGATGCATTCCCGTGCCGGGCCGCAAAATGCCGGCGACAACAAGACCGACGACAATCGCAAGCGCTGAAGTGACAGTGTAGTAGATGAAAACTTTGCTGCCCATACGTCCCAAGTTGACGATATTCGTCTGATTCACCCCGACGATAAGTGTGAATAAAATAAGTGGGATAATCAAAAAGGTAAGCAATCGGAGAAGCAGATCACCGAGCGGTGCCAAGAAGGCGGTTTGTTCCCCCAGTAGGAAACCTGCAAGAATCCCAAGAACTAAGGCGACCGAAATTTTTAAAATTAATGAAGCCCGAAAATATGCTGTAAAAATGCTTTTCATGACGACGCCTCCTTTTTAGAACTGCAAGTATTGAAGGAATTCTGAATTCTACGTTAATACAGTGTGGCCGGTGTGTCAAAATACATGCTTTGAAAAAGGGATGTGACAGCAAGACGTCGAAAGAGTAGGAAAGGAGGGAGTTGCGTATGGTCCAAGTGAAGGAACGAAAGCTGGTGGAAGAGCAAGTGGAACAGGAGCTGCAAGAGCAAGTGCAAGTTGAAAGTGGTGCAGGCCGGAAAGAATTCAGGGAGGCTCCTGTAACGACGCTGTTTAAGAAATTCGGCAATAATAAGGACGTATCGCTCGTTTTCGGGGAACCGATTGAAGTCGGCTTGACGAAAGTGGTGCCCGTTGCGAAATTGAAGTATGGATTCGGCGGTGGTGGTGATGGAGCGGGTGCTGATGGCGGCGGTGGAGGCTTTACAGTTAAACCCGTCGGCGTCTATGAAATTACGCCCGACCGGGTAAGATTCAAATCGACACGGAGCGGTGTGCAAATCATCGGAACGGTGTTACTGTCAGGACTATTTTTCTTCTTAGGCAGGAATTCATGTAAAAAACGGTGAATGAAAAGGACTCTCTGTCGGCGAGAGTCCTTTTCCATTCCTATTGACCGGCGCCTTTCCGGAAGGAACCGATGACGAAACCGAGAGCCCCGAATACAATGGCGGGGACAATCCAGCCGAGCCCTTCTTCGTAAAGGGGCAAATAGTCGAGCACGTCGGCGAAAGGTGCAATCGGCAGACCGAATGCCTTCAGCATATCGAAAAATCCGACAATTCCAGCGGCAGATAGCGCAAATAAATACACTTCCCTGCGGCCCTTGAACCAGTTATGAAAGAAACTGATCGTAATTAAGACGATCGCAAGTGGGTAAATCCCGACGAGCACAGGCAATGTAATCGAAATTAATTGCGTAAGTCCGATATTGGCAATCAATGTGCTGAAAATGCAGACGATCAGCACAACCCATCGATACGTAAGCTTCGGGAATGAATCAGAGAAAAAGGCGGCGCATGATGAAACGAGACCGACGGAAGTTGTCAGGCAAGCAAGGAACACAGCCGCGCCTAGCAGAACTTGTCCAGTCGTCCCAAGCAGCGAATAGGCGAGTTGTGTTAACACTTCTCCGCCGTTTGCCGCATTCGGTGCGACGAGGCGACTCGTTGTGCCGAGATAGGCGAGTCCAACGTACACGAGACAAAGCCCGACAACAGCGATGATGCCCGACTTCATCGTAATAGCGGCAACCGTTTTCCGGTCCGAAATGCCCTTCGCCTTAATCGCATTGATGACGATGATGCCGAACACAAGCGCCGCAATAGCATCCATTGTCAAATACCCTTCGATGAATCCGTTGATGAAAGGATTGTGGATATAGGGTTCCTGCGGTGGTCCACTCGTTCCCGCGGGCTTGATGATGCCGACGGTGACGATGAAGGCGACGAGGGCCAGAAGAATCGGAGTCAGTACATTCCCGAATCGGTCGACCAATTTATTCGGCTTCAAGGAAAGCCAAGCGGTGATCGCGAAAAAGAGGACTGTGAATAAAAGCAATGCTATCCTTTCCGCTGAATCGGAAAGGAAAGGGGCCAACCCCATTTCAAATGAAACCGTTGCCGTTCGCGGAACGCCAAAAAACGGGCCGATCGCCAAATAGACGAGGATTGTGAAAACAAGGCCGAACATAGGATGCGCCTTGCCCGCGAGATCCCTCAACTGGCTGCCGCTCATAGCGACTGCCACAACACCGAGAAATGGAAGCCCGACGCCAGTTATGAGAAACCCTGCAATCGTGATCCATACATTATCCCCGGCGAGCTGACCGACCAATGGCGGAAATATCATATTGCCGGCGCCAAAGAATAGCGCAAACATCAATAATCCTAACTTTAACGTTTCCTTATTCGAAAAATCATTCATAACGATTCCCTCCGACATTCAAAAAGCGCATAAACTCATGGAAATATGCATAAATGGCGATAATCCCGTATAAATCGCAATAATCACGCATAAATCCCCAAAAAGGTCCATAAACGGAATTAATCACGCATAAATCTTCATAAAACCCCATAAATCGAGTTTACCATAATTGCTCTCTCACCTTTACCGAAAATCCGTAAAAAGGGAAAAATTATTAATTTCTGATAATGGTCTATTTACAAGTTCGAAAGTATGTTACTATTCAGAAGAGAATATTATTTTATGCAGATGCAGTGGAACGAGGAGGAGAAGAGATGTTGAATGTAACGGAGAACCGATTTGCCAATTACCCTCAGCAACCGCATGGGGGAAAACTGGTGGACAAAGTGTTGACGGGGACGGAAAGGGAAGAGGAGCTGGAAAGGGCAAGACTGCTGCCTTGCATCATGGTCGATTTGGAAGCGGTCATTACGCTGGAAATGATTGCGACAGGCGTTCTGTCTCCGAATGAAGGATTCATGAATGAAGTTGACTATAAGTCAGTGTTGAATGAAGGCCGCTTGGCAAACGGTACGGTTTGGCCGGTTCCGCTCAGCTTCGCACCGATCGGCAGCCGGAACAAGGAAGTCATCAAAACGCTTTCCGTGGGGGACGAAGTAGCGCTTTCCGATGAACAGAACGAGCCTGTAGCAATTTTAAAAATCGAAGACATTTTTGACTATGATAAAGACTATCGGGCTTCTCATCTATTCGGCACGACCGATCGGAATCATCCGGGTGTGGACGCGATCTTCAGGCGAATGGGCGATGTCGCATTGGGAGGGCCGATCCGGTTATTGCGACGTGTTGATTGGGGACCGTTCGAAAAGCTTCGGTTGGAGCCGAAAGATACGTGGCATGAATTTTATGAGGTGAAGAAATTCCGGTCCGCAGCTGGGTTTATCACAGGGGCAAATCCTTTGCATCGGGGTCATGAATACATCCATAAAAACGCCTTGGAAGAAATCGATGGCCTGCTCCTCCAGCCGCTAGTCGAGATGGCGAAGCGCGAATATACCCGCCATGAATTCCGGATGCTGTCGTATCGGAGCGTGCTGGAGACGTATTATCCGAAAGGACGGTCCATCCTCGCGCCACTCCGGGGGA
>NZ_LQYA01000043.1 GCF_001531445.1 Sporosarcina koreensis | reverse complement strand
AGTCGGATAAAACGCCGTATTGCTCAAAACGACATAGGGGCGCCCCTCCAGATCCACGCCATTACCGACAATACGTGCTTTGAATGTTTTTTTATAGACATTTTGATAATAAATACGATCTTTTAACATGATCCCGTCTCCTTATGTGCATCGTTTACAATCAGTGTACAACAAATAGAAAAGGGCTTCCCGCTTATTTTAGCGAGAAGCTCCGATCATTTTTTTCACGAAAGGAGAGGATCCTTTCCACTAATCTATCGTACTTATCTTTCCACAATACTCTCATCGCCAACGTCAGGAACAATAATAGCCCGAGAAGAACGATTGAGACGATGCTTGTTATCTGAAAGAATTTCATCTCCTTGAATCCGCCAAGTCCTATGGAAATAATAATACTAGTAACAAAGACGATGAAACAGACAGGCAACAGTTGAATAAATATATCATACTTCTTTCTTTTAAAATACTTCATTGTGATTGGTGTAATGAAAGCAATCAGCGTGATATATAGTAAAACGATCAGCGTATCGATGACAATCATAAAAATATCCATGGTCAACCTCCTTGCTATCTATTATTGCAATTTATACCCTTTACTCTTATAACATATGCATAAGTGCAGGAGAAACTACTTTTATACCTATAAAAAAAGAAGGGGCAAAAAGGATCCCCCTTCAATACTCCGTTCATTCGATAATTTCAAAGCTCTGTAGCATATGATAGAACCTTGCGCCGTGGCCTTCCGCCGCTTCAAGGAAATAGTTTTCGGTAATGACAAAGCTCCCATCTTTGCCGTTACTGATGACGTACACATCGATGATCTTTCCATCCCACGTCGATTCGGTCAAACCGTGCAGCCAGAAGCCTTCGACTGGTTCTGAGACGGTTTCAATATCCCGAAGTTCCGGGAAATCGACCTTCAGCTTTTCCTCAAGCTCTTTTACAAGCGTTTCCGGCTTGTCGGAAGGATACTGTTTAATTTCCATGCTCACTTCCGGGTATTTCTCTGGTAGAGGATCGATCGTCGTAATAAGATCGGCGTCTTCACCTTTGATCATTTTATAGCGGGATTCATCCACATAGATGATGTATTCGGAATCTTTTCCTTCATTCAAATGGACTTCCGTTGGCTCGTCCTGCCCTTCGATGTTTTGGATAAGTTCCTTTTCAGGGACGAATATATCCTTGATGCCTTTGATCAATGCCAGGCCGGGCTCGGTCTGTAAGGTGAACGCAATGACAAATGCCGCCGCCGCAATGAGTACTGCGGGAATCCAGCGTTTTTTTCGTTTCATAACGGTCTTTCTCCCTTCAAATAGTTCTTTGTTGATTTCATTCCAAATATCGTCCTTCAGTTCATGCACATCTGCGTTCGTTTTTTGTTCAAGCTCCCTCTGTATTCGCTCGTCAAATTTGCTCATCAGGACATATCCTCCTCTCGAGTGGGCTCCAGCAGCTCTTTCAACCGCTTTCTTCCTTTGAATAATCGCGACTTGACAGTGTTTTGATTCAACCCTAATATGTCCGCAATCTCTTTTTCGGTAAACCCTTTAATATATTTCAAGATCAGCGGAATCCGATGGGAATCATCCAATGCTTGAATCATATCGTAAAGCTCCGTCAACTGATCGAACGATTCCTCAGAAAGGGAAGGATCATTCTCAACCGATTCGATATTCGAAAGGGGGGACTCCCTTTTCAGTAAACGAAGACATTCATTCGTCAATATCCGATAAAACCAAGGGTCGAAAGGCAATGCCGGATTGTAGCTGTCAATTTGCCGGTAGACCCGGATGAACGTTTCTTGCACCGCATCCTTCGCCATTTCGCGGTTGCGGGTGATGGCGGAGGCTGTTCGAATCGCCTGGCCCGCATAGGCGTCGTAAAATTGCCGAAAAGCGGCTTGATGACCCGCCTGTAGTTGTTGAATCCACTTTTCCTGCTGCACGCGGCATACTCCTTTCAGAACAACCGATTTTGTTGCTCTCACTATATATACCCTCAGGTTTGCCAAAAAGTTTTCGGTGAAACAAAAAAACACATCACTCTTCCAAGTGATGTGCAAGTTGCCTTAAGTATTTTTCAATCGAATCCGTCTGTTGACGATGCTCGGCAGTGTCATGCCGACGAGGATGATTACAATGCCCGCTATCTGCAAAACGGTCATATGCTCATGCAATAGAAGCATCGAAACTGTGACGGCGACCGGCAATTCGATTGCGCTTAAAATCGATGCCATCCCAGTCCCGACCTTCGGGATGCCGATGGAGAATAGGAGGATTGGCAGGATAATGCCGAACACCCCTAAAATCAAGCCATATAGCCATAAGCCGTTTAGCAAAGTACCATCCCAGACGATTTGAGGCTCTTGGAAAAAGGTGATGGCAATGGCGGCGAAGAAAGACATGAACAACAGCCTAGTGAGCATGTCCATTCCTTCCACCTGTCGTTGATTGACCATAAGGAATGCAGAAAAGCTCACCGCTGCGGCCATTCCCCAAGCCCATCCTTGCCATGGGATACCGCTTAAATCGGCATCGATGACCCCTGCTGCAAAAATTGTCCCTCCGAATAAAAACAATAATGAAATGACTTCAATCCGTTTTGGCAGACGCCGTTGGGCGATGCAATCGAAAAGCATGCCGATCCAAGTGAATTGAAAAAGCATGACGACAGCGAGAGAAGCGGGCATCAAACTGACTGCCTTCCCGTATACTGTCCCTGTAATCGCTGTTAACAGGCCCGCAACTACAAGCGTAAAACCACCGCCGAATTTCGGAAATCTCCGACGGGTGAAAAAATAAATGAGTGCGGCTAGTAGAAAGCCGGTATAGTATTGGCTTGTCACTGCCTGAGGTGCTGTAAACCCGTCCGCAATGGCCAATTTAATAATGGTAGATAGAATTCCATAACTGCACGCCCCAAGAATGACGAACAGCGGATACATCCAAGGTTTCATCATATGTCCTCCAGTCCAGGCAATAGTATAACATGGGCAGAAGAAAACCATAAGGAGAAGTGATTGCAGCTGGGGACACGCCTTAAGCGGGTGCTTCCACATCCAAAGCAAGAGTAGGCGCGTCCAAAGCAAGAGTAGGCACGCTCAAAGCAAGAGTAGGCGCGCTCAAAGCAAGCATCCCATCATTGCGGAAAATATTAATTTGAAGAAAAACTTTCATCTTGTTATATACAGTCTATAACAAGTGTGTTATATTAAGTGTATAACAAACGAGAGGTTGTGAAGTTCATGTCTGATCTTGCAAACATACCTTGGAATCTTATTTTGCCGATCATTGTACTTCAACTGATCCTCATGGTTGTCGCTTTGGTCGATGTTATCCGTCATCAACGGACGAATGGACCATTTATCATGTGGATTTTCATCATATTACTCGGCGGCATCATTGGTTCGATTGTGTATTTCATTTTTGGGAGGCGGCAAGAATGACGCATTTGCTGCAAGTTAACGATCTATCAAAAATATACGGAAGTCATAGGGTGGCAGATTCGATCTCCTTCGAATTGGAAGCAGGCACATCGACAGCATTGATCGGTCCGAACGGGGCGGGGAAGACGACGACATTGTCTATGCTCGCGGGACTTGTAACGCCGACGAACGGATCGATTTTGTTTAGAGGGCAGTCGAAGCCGGATATCCGGGGTTCCATCGGTTACCTTCCTCAATATCCGAAGTTTTTCCCTTGGTTGACAGCGCTGGAGTTCACGGAGATGGCGGCCGTATTGAGCGGAGTTGAGAAAACGCAGGCATTGACGGAAGCAAAAAAGACGCTGGAATTTGTCGGTCTTGGAGACGCGATGAAGAAAAGGACAGGAACGTTTTCCGGAGGCATGAAGCAGCGGCTTGGTTTGGCGCAGGCGATTGTCCATGGACCGGAGCTGTTGCTGTTAGATGAGCCTGTATCGGCGCTCGACCCAGTCGGACGGCGGCAAGTGATGAATCTATTGAAGGAGCTCCAACAGAAAACGACAATTTTATATTCGACCCATATTTTGAATGATGCAGAAGAGATGACAGACCAGCTGTTATTTCTGCGAAAAGGGGTCCTTGTCGAAAATGGATCGTTGGAAACAATCCGTGAGAAATATGCCAATCCCCGTATTCTCATCGAATTTGAGTCGATAGCAGAGGCTGAAAGGTTTGCCGCTATTTCCCCTTGGGCAGTTGAGAAGGTAAAGAAACATGTATCTATCGATGCCTTGCAGGAAGGGGTCGGTACGCCTGAAGTTGTATCTTTGCTGCATACGGAGTCCCTCCCTATACGGAAGGTGGAATTACAGACGGCAAGCCTGGAAGAAATCTTCATGAAAGTGGTGGTGGAGGAATGAGCAGCTTGAATACATTACTGCGCAAAGAATGGCGAGAAAACATCCGTAATTTCAAACTGTATTGGATTCCGATTGTGTTCGTCATCTTTGGAGTGCTAGAGCCAATCACGAACCACTTTCTACCTGAAATCATGAAAAGTGTAGGGAATCTTCCAGAGGGGGCGGACTTCCTATGGCCAGAACTCCGAGGGGAAGACATTTTCGTTTCATTAATGAGCCAATATCAGACGATCGGCATCCTTGTCATCATCCTCGCTTTCATGGGATCCATTTCGGGCGAGCGGAAAAGTGGAACGGCAACGCTTCTATACGTGAGGCCCATGTCGTTTGGGCAGTATTTCCTCAGTAAATGGATTAGTGTCAATGCGATTGTATTGGCCAGTGTGTGGTTAGGTTTTTTTGCGGCTTGGTATTATATCCGGATTTTATTCAACTCAGTAGGGGCAGGGGAAGTCTTTACGTTTCTAGGGACGTATAGCTTATGGGTGGTTTTCGCTGTGACGGTCGTATTGGCTTTCAGTGCTTGGCTATCTACGGGAGGCGCTGCAGGGCTTTCGATTTTGGTCTTGCTTGTTTTCCAGATCATTGACGGAGTAGTCGGCATATACTGGACGGTGACTCCATGGAAATTGAGCACATATGCAGCGAGTGCATTCGGTTCATCTGCAGATCAAGCGGCATACTGGATGAGTATCGGGCTAACGGCTGCTCTCATCATTTTGCTTGTCCTCTTTGGGATGTACATGGCGAAAAGGAATGCTGCCAAGACATTGGTCTAATTTACATTTCCCGGGGAATACCGACAGGTGACGACACGAAAATATGCGGCAAAAAATAGAGGTTAGGAATTTCAGATTCCACCTCTATTTTTTTGCGATTATTTATATTTCTTTTCACTGGAAGAACGGCTCTTCGTATCACGGTGATGCTCTTCCTCGTGTTCTTCCAATCTTACATCTTCCAATGGAATCGGATCGACGTTCTGCATATCTTCGTGCATATCGTAGATGCTTTCCTTGTCAGTCGGCAAATTCTCCGGGTTGTCCATGAAAGGACCTTCGGCATCTTTCCGATCTTCTGAAGTAAAAGGTTTTTTCTTATTCATTGAAAGCACTTCCTTTCTGTATTAATTCTATTCACGCCTTTCGCTTGCACTAAACATTGATCGCATTCAATGAAAATGTGTTTTCAGACGATTCTAGGGGTACAGTAATGGAAACGAATGAAAAAGGAGTGTTTTGACAGATGGAAAAAAAGTATGTCGGCACGCAAAATAAAATCGACGCGGCATTGTATAAGATTACGGAATTAACATCGCAGGGCTATTCAGAGGACCAGATTTCTGCCGTGGCAAACACGGATGATGATTTTGCAGAATTGCGCAGGCAGACGTTTGTATCTTTGGATGGGCAAGGAAAAGAAGGGTTTCTGGATCGATTTAAGGGCACATTTCTTGATGAACGGCCAAAACAGGCAAAATTCTTCGAAGACATGGGATTCTCCGAAGAGGTAGCAGATCGTATTTATAATGATATGAAGGATGGCGGAATCGCGATTTTTGTCGAAAATGTGGAACCGGAGCTATCAGAGGAAGGACGCGGAAGGGGAGAAGTCGAGGATACAGAAAGGGATATTCGAGCAACAATGATCGACAGGCAAACAATGCTGCCCGCTGATGATCTAGTAAAGCCGAGAGACGAACATGGAGACTCTGTTCCGCGGATTAAAACCGATAACTTATAACGAAGGAAGGCTGCCTCCATTCGGGTAAAGGAGACAGCCCGCCTTCCAAGTTCCTTATCGACGTTGGTTTTCATCATTGCCGAAGCGGTCCTTAAATTTGCCGACTTCCTGTTGTGCTTCACCTTTCAGTTTATCCAATTTGCCTTCCGCTTGCAGCATTGCATCATCCGTTGCATTGCCGAATTGGTCTTTTGCTTCACCTTTTACTTTATTCACGGCACCTTTGAATTTCTCCGAATATCCTTTTTCTTTCATTCTGAAAACCTCCCCAAAGAGTAGTAGTTTTTAAATACCCGATAGGGAAAAAAGGCAAACGTAATCACAAGGATAGCCTGAGATTACAACCTGACAAGAGTGGAAAGTCCTTGAGAATTATGTCGAAAATTTGGATGAACTTACCTTTTACCATATTTGTACGCTTTATATAATAGAAGGGTACATATGTATTTCATGGAGGAGATGGAATGATAAGAAAAGGTCGTTTTGCAGTTTGGAACGGTAGAGAATATCCCATCGTATCCCAGCGACGGAAGTATTATTTACAATCCGGGAATCCGGAAGATAAGGTTTTAGGATTTATTGAGATGGGTGTAAGCGGTGATTTATATAAGGAAATTAGCACGGATGAATTGGAAGACGCTTATGAAGTATTTCCATATGCCATGCTGTCTGGTTATCGGTTTGCGTTGGAGAGCTATGAAAAAGAGACCGGCATGGTGATGCTTGTGACGAATAATCCATTTGCTCAAAAGAAAGTCGCGGTCAGCCCTTATGGTAAAGATGAGTATCGAATGGACATTCCAGTGGACCAAGTTACGATCTTGGAAGACCGGGTTCCTATTTTAGGGTTTGAAGAGTAAACAGCAGGCTGTCCGAAAAAGTGATGCTTGTTAGTGGACAGCCTGTCATGATTGTTTAAGTAGTTGAAGGACGGATTGAGCCTGTTGCATATGCAATGAAAGGACGTATTGGCTCGCTTGCAACAGAATATTTGCTTTCGTCAACGCCATCATCTCTTTTGCGATGTCGACGTCCCGAATGCGCGACTCGGCCGCCGTCAAATTCTCTTCCATGGTCACTGCATTGTTATACGAATGCTCCAGCCGATTGACGTATGCACCCATCCGGGACCGTTCGGCGGAAGTTTTTTGAATGGCATTGTCTAATTCCCCAATCGCTTTGTCGGCATCTTCTCGAGTAGCGATGGACGAATCTTTTATTCCGAGGGAATCTATACCCATATCTCCAATGGAAAACTCGATGGATTGCCCGGCGTTGGCGCCCGCCTGCGTTTTGAATGAAGTGCGCGATCCATCAAGCAAAGGCATTGTATTGAATTCAGTATCCGTCGATGTACGTTGGATTTCTTTCTTCAATTCCTGAAATTCAAGATCGAGCAATTCGCGGTCGGCATCCGTCAATGTATCACTCGCAGCTTGTACACTTAACTCCCGCATTCGCTGGAGCATTGCGTGTGTTTCATTCAACGCACCTTCCGCCGTCTGAAACAGCGAAATGCTATCTTGGATATTGCGTTGCGCCGCTTGAAGACCACGAATTTGAGCGCGCATTCTCTCGGAAATGGCTAGGCCGGCGGGGTCATCCGCTGCCCTGTTGATGCGCTTACCGGAAGAAAGCCGCTCCATCGACAGCATAACCTGCTTATTATGCATCCCCATATTGCGAAGGATATTCAACCCCATTGCATTCCAATTGCCGAGCAACCCAATCCCCCCTTTTATCCTGTCTTACTGTTAGTATCGGAATATTTTGGAGAAAGTTTACAAATGATGGTTTATTCTAAAATCATTTGATAGGGAGTCAACTTATAGAGACTGTCATCTGTATCCGATGGGTTTCCACGGCCATCTGTGTTATTTGAAATGAAAAACAGTGACTCGCCATCGGAGTAGACGTCCCGAATACGACCGTAACCTTCGATTCTGTCAACTATTTCCATTCGTTTTGGGTCAATCACCAGTATCGCCTCTCCTCTTAAGGCGGCGACATATAATAAACCTTCATGAAATGTCATCCCGGATGGCGCCCAAGTTTCGTTTTCCCCTGAAGTTAGCAACGGTGTTTCCATGCCCTTGGATTTCTTATTCCCTTCAATTAATGGCCACCCATAATTACTACCTTGCACAATCTTGTTAATTTCATCATTCGCCGATTGACCATGCTCAGAAGAATAGAGTTCACCATCTGAATTCCAGGCAAGCCCTTGCGGATTCCGGTGACCTGAGCTGACGATGCTGAAGGTGCCATCCTTTTGCAGTTTGACAATCTTACCATTGAGTGAACGAGGATCTTGTGCATTATTTGGCTCAGCTCCATCGCCAATCGTTGCAAATAAGACTCCGTCCGGGGACAATGCAAGCCGCCCTCCATGATGGACAGGACCCGATTCGATTGAATCCAATAATACTTCCACCTCATGCCACTCGCCTTCGTCATACTTCAATATCACAATCCGATTGACTGGGGCTCCATCCAGATCGTATGTGTAATATGCATAGGCTAAGCCCGATTCATCGAATCCCTTTTGGAGAACAAATCCGAGCAACCCGGCTTCCGCTGCATTCGATAGGGATTCTGACAGATGTACTTCCTCCCGTATTGGATTGCCATCAGCCTCTATCCTGACAATCGCTCCATTCCGTTCTGAAATGAAAAAACGATTCCCGTCTGAAGCGATGGACCAAGGGGATTCCAAATGCGCAGCCAGTGGTTCCGTAAAAGTCCCAGTGGTCGTTTTACCATTCGATGAACACCCCGCCAATACAAGTAGACTCATCATGAGTAAAATAAGCTTTTTCAATTGATAGCTCTCCTTCCAAAGGCTCTATTTCAGAACAATATACCGCAACTGGATAATTTATGCTCAATTTGTATGAAACCCATAAGAAAAAGGACATGCTAGATGGCACATACAGGAAGGAGGAAACAAGATGGCTGATGATCAAAAAAAAGGTTTGTCGAGACGCGATTTCCTCAAAACGACAGGAATCGCCACGGGAGCATTGGTAGGGGGAGGACTGATTGGAGGTCTTGTTGGCTACAACGTCAATAAAGACGGTGTACAAAGAAAGAGCGGTACAGAGAATGCTGAGGATCATGATGTAACTTCGGTCAAAGGCTTGATGTTTTTTACGAATCATGCAGACTTCAACGTGCTTTCCCAGGCGGTAGAGCGGATTTTTCCGGAAGATGATCTCGGACCGGGAGCCATCGGTCTCGGTGTGCCCTATTTCATAGACAACCAGTTGGCCGGAAATTATGGCAGCAATGCACGGGAATATATGCAAGGCCCATTTTTCGCGGGAGAAGCGACACAAGGCTACCAGAGTAGTCTAACGCGTGCTGAAATGTTCAGACAAGGGATTGCCAAGATGGAGGAAGAGGCGCAAAAACGTTATCAAAAACCGTTTGTCGATCTGGATGGCGGCCAAATGGATGAAATCATTACGTCATTCCAGAAAAATGAAGTGGAGATGAAGGGTGTTTCTTCGGAATTCTTCTTCCGTATTCTTCGGCAAGCGACATTGGAAGGTGCTTATGCCGACCCTATCTACAATGGAAATAACAATATGGACGCCTGGAGAATGAAAGGCTTCCCGGGCCATCAATTCGCGTATATCAATATGATTGAAGATGAAAAATTTCAAAAGATCGAGCCAAAATCAATTAGCAGTATGCAGCACTGACGGAGGGATGCCAAGTGGCTAAAACATTGGATAAGGTTAATGTAGTGACGGTAGGAGTCGGATGGATGGGAGGAATCATCGCCGCCGAGTGTGCGAAAGCCGGTTTGAAAGTGCGTGGTCTGGAAAGAGGGAAATCGCGAAGCACAGCTGATTATCAAATGATACATGACGAATATCGGTATGCAATCCGCTATGAGCTCATGCAAGATTTGTCAAAGGAGACGATCACGTTCCGCAACCACCGCAAAATGCGTGCGCTTCCGATGCGCCAGTTGGGTTCATTTCTCCTAGGCGAGAATCTCGGCGGTGCGGGAACGCACTGGAATGGCCATACATTCCGCTTTTTGCCGTATGATTTTCAAATTAAGACAATGACCGAGCAAAAATACGGGAAAAACAAACTATCATCAGATTACTTACTGCAGGATTGGGGAGTCACGTACGATGAATTGGAGCCGTATTTCGATAAATTCGAAAAGACGGCAGGCATATCGGGAGAATATACAAATCCTTTCGCGGGTAAACGTTCGAATGATTTTCCGACCCCGCCGATGAAAAGGACCCCGATTCTGAAAAAGTTTGAAACTGCCGCTTCATCCTTGGGCTACCATCCATACATGCTGCCCTCAGCCAATCTGTCAGAGGCATACGAAAACCCGGACGGCGAGACAATTGGCGCCTGCCAATATTGTGGTTTTTGCGACCGGTTCGGCTGTGAATATGGGGCAAAAACGTCTGCTGAAATTACTGTTATACCGACAGCAATGAAAACGGGGAATTTTGATGTGACATTCCACGCTAACGTCGTTGAAGTGCTAAAGTCCGGAAATAAAGTGACCGGTGTGAGGTATGTGGATACGCAAACCGGCGAGGAGTTCATCCAACCAGCTGATGTCGTTGTTTTAACAAGCTATGTAATGAACAACGCAAAATTGCTCATGGTCTCCAAAATTGGTGAACAATATAATCCTGACACGGGAAGAGGTACTTTGGGCAAAAATTATGGATATCAAATTTTGCCTGGAGCGACCGGATTTTTCGATGAGCAGATGAATGTGTTCATGGGTGCAGGCGCTCTAGGCATGACAATCGATGATTTCAATGGCGACAGTTTTGATCATTCCGATGTCGATTTCATTCATGGGGGGAGCATTTCACTTACGCAACCGGGATATAGGCCGATTCAGACGAATCCGATTCAGCCGGATGTACCTGCTTGGGGCGCAGAATTCAAGAAGGCATCCATTGAAAACTTTACTCGCATGCTATCGATTGGCGGCCAAGGGGCTTCCATGCCGCATAAGGAAAACTTCATGTCGCTTGACCCTGACTATAAGGATGCATACGGGGTACCCCTATTGCAGCTGACGTACAATTTCACCGAACAGGACCGCAATATGCATAAGTACCTGACAGACCGGATTGCGGAGATTATGAAAGAAATGGGTGCGAAAACTGTAGTTCCTGGAAATCCGATTTCCGATTATGACATAGTTCCTTACCAAACGACACATAATACGGGTGGAACAATTATGGGTACGGACCCAGCTACTAGTGTTGTCAACACCTATTTGCAGCATTGGGACGCGGAGAATCTGTTCGTCGTCGGTGCAGGGAACTTCCCGCATAATGGCGGCTATAACCCAACAGGCACAATCGGGGCATTGGCATACCGCACAGCAGAAGCCATTCAGAAGTACAGCAAAACGGGAGGCTCTCTCGTTTAAGAAAGGGAGAATTTCGCTATGAGTTTAGCGAGTATCGGTGTACCGGGGTTAATTATCATCTTAGTCATTGTTCTCATCCTTTTTGGACCGCGCAAGCTGCCAGAAGTCGGATCGGCAGTCGGCAAGACATTGGCGGAGTTCAAAAAGTCCGCACGCGACATTTTGGATGATGAAGAAGTCAAAAAGGAACCTTCGAATAAGACGGATCATTCATAAGTAGGTGGAGACATGGATCCTTATGGTGATCATCATCGGAAAATTGTAAGCCCGCTGGACAAAAAGGACATGACGATAAAAAGTAGGAACGTTGAAGAAAGTGAAGCGGTAAAGATGGTAGAGGAGTGGACCGAAGCGGATACTGTATTAAATGTAGAACCGGGGGACTCGGTTGCCGGAGATCCTCCACTAGTCGAACATCTCACTGATTTACGCAAACAGCTCATTAAAAGTGCAGTTGTATTTGTAACTTTTTTTATCGGTGTATTCGCGACAGTCAATCTATGGTTTCCAGTTGTCACAAGAGGCCACGAATTAATCGTCCTTGGACCGATGGAGGTCGTTGTCTTTTACATGTCCATCTCGACGGCATTGGCATTTGGACTATCGCTTCCGTTCGTCTGCCACTTTATATGGCAATTCGTGAAGCCTGGACTGAATCCGAAGGAACAACAGTTTCTCAGCCTGTATTCGCCGGTCATGTTTTTCTTGTTCCTTGGAGGATTGGCGTTCGGCTACTTCGTCGTCAATCCACTGAGTTACGGCTTCCTTGTCTCATTAGGAGCGATGAATTTCAAAGTGATGGTGTCGGCACAGGAATATGCGAAATTCCTGCTCATGACGACGATGCCGATCGGGCTCCTATTCGAGTTGCCAATCGTCGCCATGTTTTTGTCTGCAATCGGCGTGTTGACAGCCGACACCTTACGAAAAGTGAGGAAGTGGTCGTATTTGATTTTGGCCGTCGTGTCGGCGCTGATTACACCTCCCGACTTCGTTAGCCAGCTCATCGTACTCGTTCCGATGATCTTGCTGTACGAGGCGAGCATTTTCATCGTTCTGTATATGGAAAAGCGTCATGTTGTGGTCAACGAATAAAAAGGAGAGGGTGCATTCATACGCGCGCCCTCTCCTTTTATTATTTGGCTTCAGTTGAATAGTCCGCCCAACAATCCTTTATTCCGACTAGCGGAAGGGGAAGTACGGGAGCTTTTACCGCTTCTCATCGGTGTAGACCCGAATGAATCGAATTGCTTCGACAATTTATCGCGTGCGTCCTTGTTTCTCATTAAATACGCTGCACCTAAACCAAGAGCGGCCAATGCCATCTTTTTTCTCATCATAGTTTCCTCCTATTTGTTAATCGTAAAGAATACTTTCCCGAATTGGCAGAGTCTAAACAAAGTGCAGGTCTATTCTTTGCGCGGCCGACTCCATTATTTGGTTAAGCGCTCATTTAATCGCAAAACGGCTCCATTATCAGCATGGATCACTAAAAAATCGACATCCAAAAAGGATGCCGATTCTCCCGTGAGAAAGATTTTTATGAAGTAGATGATCCATTTTTTGAGGTGAATGGTTCTGCGAGCGATTCAAACTGCTTCATCAGCTTTCCGCGGACATTTTTATTCCTCATTAGGAATGCGGCTCCGATCCCTATTGCTGCTATCGCCATTTTATTCATAAAAACGTCACCTTCCTCACATTGGATTTTGGATCATCTTTAAGATTCCCTACTTTGTGCATTCTATCCGATTTTTTAAATAAATAGAGGGTTTGGGGCAATGAATTCAGAATGGGAACTACAAAGGAGATGACTCATTTGAGAAACAGGATAGAAGTACGTGAATGTAGTGATTAGAGGAATCAATCATCTTTTATTTTCTGTAACCGACTTGGACCGATCGATTACATTTTACGAAAAAGTATTTGATGGGAAACTGCTTGTAAAAGGGAGAACCACAGCGTATTTAGACGTAAATGGCATGTGGTTTGCATTAAATGTTGAGAAGGATATCCCCCGTAATGAGATTCGGCAATCTTACACACATATTGCATTTTCTGTTGAAGATTGTGATATGGAACAAATGGCAAAGAAGTTAAAGGTTCTAGAAGTATGCGTTTTGCCAGGGCGTGAGCGTGATCCGCGTGACAAGAAATCGATTTACTTTGAAGACCCGGATGGGCATAAGTTTGAATTCCATGCAGGTACTTTACAGGATCGACTTGATTTTTACCAAAAAGAAAAACCGCATATGGTGTTTTTCTAGAAAGGGGAGTTCAGCTGAGAAAGCTGGACTTTTCTTTTTTTTTTTTTTTTTGGAAAATAAATTACGTCATGGAGTAATTTGTT
>NZ_LQYA01000005.1 GCF_001531445.1 Sporosarcina koreensis | reverse complement strand
GACCTCTTCGCCTTCATCACCAGACAATTGAACGATGCTTGTTCGTTCAAAACCGGATAAAACCAACATTGTTGCTGAACTCAAGTTCAACCGTACTTTTTCAACTATAAGGTTAAGTCCTCGATCGATTAGTATCCGTCAGCTGCACGTGTCGCCACGCTTCCACCCCGGACCTATCCACCTCATCATCTTTGAGGGATCTTACTTACAAAATGTAATGGGAAATCTCATCTTGAGGGGGGCTTCATGCTTA
>NZ_LQYA01000042.1 GCF_001531445.1 Sporosarcina koreensis | reverse complement strand
TCATAATTAATGCCTCCTAATCTTGATTGAAACATTTTACCACATACAGACTAAGTTTTAAATTCAGTTTTCATCACTTATTCCGTTAAATGGCCCGTTTGTTGAACAACCACTCTAATTTTCAATGAATTATATGTATCCGACCATCTTCAAAAATTTCCACTGGCTGATAACTATTCATAAAATTTAATGCGTCAACCATGAAACCATCTTTCACCATTTGCTTTTGTCCATCTTCAAAAACTTTTCTGTCCAAGATCAAACTATAAAAATAAACTTTTTCGTCACCAATCATTTCAGAATTCATCATCACAAAATGATTTCCATACCTGTTTTTAAAATATTCACG
>NZ_LQYA01000041.1 GCF_001531445.1 Sporosarcina koreensis | reverse complement strand
AGCGATTGGACTGCATTTATGATCACTTGTCCCGATTTATGAGCGCTTGGACTGCGGTTATGATCACTTTCCGCAGTTTGTGAGAGCTAAGCCGGCTTACGCTTTTCTTTGTCTAGACTCCAGCGGCCAGACGCTCGGGTCATAAGTCAGCCCCGCTACATGGCAAAAAGCGCCGTTTCGCAGGTCAGCCTTATGCCTGTCGCATCTAGGCGGCCGCTTACGCTTTTCTTCGTACCCATCCAAGCCCCATCGATCCTTCGCCCAAATGCGTGCCAATCACAGGACCGAAGTGGCTGATCGTGAAATGGACGTTTGGCAGGCGTTCCGACAGTTCCGCTTTCCATGCATCTGCTTCTTCAGGCTGGTTAGCGTGGATGATTGCTGCTTCTAACGGCATTTTCTCCGCATCTTCCGCGAGCAGGTCCGCGATTCGTTTCATCGCTTTTTTGCGTGTGCGGATTTTTTCGAATGGGACGATCACTTTGTCATGGAAATGAAGGATTGGCTTCACTTGCAGCAGTCCGCCGATCAATGCTTGTGCACCGGAGAGTCTGCCGCCGCGTTGTAGATGCGCAAGGTCGTCCACCATGAAGTAGGCGCTCATCGTCTTTTTCATTTCGTAGAGCTCCTTCATGATTTCGGCAGGACTTGCTCCTTCTTTCGCCATTTCTGCTGCCCGGATGACGTAAAATCCTTGCATATAGCAGGACAGCTCCGAGTCGAATGCGCGGACGTCGATGCCCTCAGTCATTTCGCCTGCCTGGACAGCGCCTGCGTAAGTGCCGCTAATGCCGCTTGAAAGGTGGATCGAAATGATGGCATCATGATCCGTTTTCAACGATTCGAATAGCTCGACGAATTTCCCGACAGGCGGTTGGGATGTTTTCGGCAACGGACCTTCCCCGCGCACTTTATTGTAGAAATCCGCTGACGTCAGATCGATTTCCTCCTCGTAGGCTAGTCCATCGATCGTCACCGTCAAAGGGATGACGTGGATATCAAGTTTCTCCACTATGTATGGAGGCAAATATGCCGTACTATCTGTTACAATTGCTGTTTTCACTTCTAATCAACTCCTGCATCATATTCTACTTGATATGCAGGTGAAAAGAAAAGCCCTGTGGGTTCATCTTTCGAGCTGCCGTGCCCAATGGTTCGCTTTGTTGGAAAACATGACGATCTCCTCTTTCGACAAGCCGAATCGCTTGCCAATGGAATCGATTTTTTCCATATCGAAACGCTCCGTCGCGATAGCAAGCTCCAAGTAAGCGGTCAGGTCGGTTTTCTTTCCTTGCAACGTTTCCGCGACTTCTTCGGAAAACGGGAACAGCGGTAGGATGTCGTCCCAGCTGCGCTTCATGATCGCGTCAAGCAACGAGAACAGCCCGACGAAGAAATGCTCATCGCCGTTCGGGTATCCCGTACGGATTGCGACGAGCTCGCACATTTTCGCGCGGGACATCGAGTAGGAAACGAGCGCTTTGATGCGGCCGCTCGATGAATGGTCTCCAATGTTCTGAAGCATCAATACCCGCATCCATTTCTTCAGTTCGCGCAATCCGATCAGGACGAGCGCCTGTTTAACTGAACCTACGCTTTTCGGGACTTCGAAGTTCATCGTGTTAATATAGCGCAGCAGTTTGTATGTCAGTGAGATGTCATGGAGTATGAGGTTTGCGATTTCGTCGATGTCAGGATCGTTTTCATTCAGCTTACTGATGATCTGCATATGTAGATTTAGGTTCGCAGGGATTTCGACACCTTTGATAATCTCGGGTTTAGCAAAGAAATATCCCTGGAATAGGTCGTATCCGCTCTTTTTCGCAATTTGGAACTGCTCTTCCGTTTCAATCTTTTCCGCGAGCATTTTGATATGCGGATACTTTTTAATGAACCTTTCGATGTAGCGCCTGCCCTTTTCATCGACCGCTAGGAAGTCTACTTTCACGTAATCGATCAGCTCGAACAATTCGGGATGTAACCTATATTGGTCTTGTACGATGAAGTCGTCGAGTGCAAAACGAAACCCGTCCTGCTTGATTTCCCGTATTCTCGAGATGAGCGCCGGGGTAATTTCGACGTCCTCCAAAATCTCAATGATAATGCACTCCGGCTTCAGGTTTGAAAAGATGTCCTTGATAAGCAGTTCACCGGAAAAATTGATGAATGACTTCGATTTCCCAGAAATTTGATCGACACCGATTGATAGAAACGTATTAATGAGCAATTGGATTGTCGCCTGTTCGGGGTCGATGTCTGGAAAACTGTTCTCTTCACTATTGCGGTAGAGCAGCTCGTAACCGTAAATGCGGCCTTCGCTATCCAAAATCGGCTGTCTTCCTACAAATATATGCAACTCCATTTTCCCACCTCGCAATGCAAACAGTATACCAAAACTGGTTCTCTTTTACTATTAATTTTCAAACTATTTTAATAGCGACATATTGGGAAAAATGATATGTTGGAAGAAAGTTATAGATTGGGGGAGAGTTCACAATGGAAACGCTTATATTTGAACAAGATGGGCATATCGCGAAGGTGACATTGCATCGCCCGGAAGCGATGAATGCTTTCAATTATGAAATGCTGTCGGAACTAGGACAAGTGATCGAGTCGATTCGCATTAATCCCGATATACGGGTTGTCATTTTTACAGGCTCCGGGGACCGTGCATTCAGTGTGGGGGCTGATTTAAAGGAGCGGCGCATGCTGACGGATTCACAAGTGAAGCGGAATATTTATAAAATCGGCGAAGTGTTTACGATGGTAGAAAATTTGCCGCAGCCGACAATTGCCGTATTGAACGGCTATGCTTTCGGCGGTGGAATGGAACTGGCGCTTGCGTGTGATTTTAGATTTGCGGCAGATTCAGCCGTGATGGGTCTGACGGAGACCGGGCTTGCCATCATCCCGGGAGCTGGCGGGACGCAGCGTCTGCCAAGGCTGATTGGTGAAGCGAAGGCAATGGAGCTCATTTTGACCGCAAGACGGTTGAAGGCGGACGATGCGCAATTATATGGCATGTTGACAGGAGTCGCTCCGGCGAACATTTTGGAGGAAACGGTGGACCGTTTTGTCGAGGAGCTACTTGCGAATGGACCGATCGCATTGCAACAGGCGAAATTTGCAATCAAGCACGGGATGAACACCGATTTGCAGACAGGGCTAGCGATCGAACGGAAGGCATATGAGCTGACGATTCCGACGGAGGACCGGTTGGAGGCGCTTGCGGCATTTGCTGAGAAGCGGAAACCGTCGTTTAAAGGCAAATGATAATGGAACGTCCTGGGGATTGCGAGTTCGCATCTATTTCCGGGACGTTCTCGTTTGTTCGGAGAGAGTTATCGTTCTCTACCGGATAGTTTTCGTTAATCCGGAAAGACTTCTCGTTCTTCCCCGATAAGTTCTCGTTTACCCGGAATGACTTCTCGTTCTTGCCTGATAAGTTCTCGTTAACCCAGATAGACTTCTCATTCACAACCGGTCCGTCGTGAAATTCCTGCGGCGCGTCACTTGTTTGGCGACTTGCCATGACGCGATTAACTGAACTATCATTTCCTCAATATGGTTGAGCAGTTCGTCCGTTTTGGTCATATGCGTTTGGACGAGGCATTGGTTCATATGAAGGTAGATGGCCATGAGCCGGTCGCTTCGTTCGGCTTCGTGGTCGGTTGTTGTCATGAGTTCGAAGAGGAAGTCCTGTGCTTTTTGCAGTGTGCGGTCGCGCTCGTCGGTGTCACCTGCTTCTATCGCCCACTTGCACTGCTGGATATTTTTCTGAAGTTCGTTGAGCAGGAGAAGGACGTATTCCATCATCGAAAGTGTGGAGGCGCTCGCTTCTTTGTAGATTTGGATGGCTTTTTCGATGTCTACGGTTGTCATGGTTGGTGCCTCCAGTCGCTTTTTCTTTTGTATCGGCTTTTTTATGTTCATTTCAATCGTTTTGGGCCGATATAAAGATGGAGATATCGACAAAAGTTTAAATCGGGGTGATGGAATGCGTGTTTTAAGCGGTGAGCATATTGCTGTTTCGGCGAATCGTTCGATGCGGAATACAGGTCAGATTGAGAAGAGTTTGGTGAAGCTCGGCTCCGGCGTGAAGATTGCGAAGGGCAGCGATAATGCGTCGGGCCTGTCGATTTCGGAGACGATGCGTGCGCAGATCCGCGGGATTTCCCGGGCGCAAAGCAATATGCAGGACGGACTGTCTGTTCTTGAGGCGTCGAATGAAGGGCTGAATAATGTGAATGGCCTGTTGCAGCGGGCACGCGAGCTTGCGGTGATGAGCTCGAATGATACGTTAACGGTGAATGACCGTGCTGCGAGCCAAGTGGAGCTTGAGAATTTGCTTGGTGCTGTGGATGATACGGCGACGAAGCTTGAGTTCAATACGAAGAAGATATTGGGCCAAGAGGGTTCGTTGACGTTGCAAGTCGGAGCAAATCCGGGACAGCAGATGAAGATCACGCTTGTGGATGTCAGTTCAAAAGCGCTTGGCCTTGAGGGTGCTTCGTTGGAACTGCGGGACCTTGCTGAAGGGTTGATTACCAAAATCGATGATGCAATCAAGACGGTTTCCGGACATTTGACGCGGATTGGTTCGAATATGGAGGCGGTCGAGCATCATTTGACGAATGCGTTGACGTTCGAGAATAATTTGACGAAGTCGCTGTCGTTGCTTGAGGATACGGATATGGCAAAGGAAATGATGAATTTCGTCAGTTTGGATATCCGCCAGCAAGGGGATCATCTGCTTGTGAAGCAAGTGAATCAGAATATCCATAGTGTCATGTCGTTGTTTTCGAAGTGAGTAGGCGTTGGGAGTTTTCCCTGCCTACTCTTTTTTTGCGTTTTCGCAACGGGGTGATGCGGAGACGATGCGGGCTGCTTTGACGACAGTAGAGAGGATATTTGTGGCGCCTTGTCTGTCTGCGACGTGGGCGGCACGGATGAAAGGGCTCAGTTCACTGTTGACGATATAGCGCGGCTTGATTTCGTTGAGTGCGATGGCCATGATGTCGTCTTTGCATCTGTCGCAGTTGCATGTGAGATGGAGTTCTTTTTCATATTGTTGCAGGACGGCTTGGACGACTTCTTCCATAACATTATATACAGGCATGTTTCGACACTCCTAGTGTAAAGAGTTGTTTTCTTTTCATTGTAACATTACTGGTAAAATTTACGAATTGTAGGAAAGGAGCATTAGCTGGTACAGGTCTTTAGAATCACATCGGGATGTTATATAAGTCTCCTTGCACGGCGCTGGAACGAGAGGATGGACGCTTAGTGAAAGGTAAAAAGTGCATAAAAAAAGTCGAGTTCCTAATGCAAGGAACCGACTTATTTCTTTCTATCAATTATTCTTCGGTGTCTTCATCACTTTGGTATTCTAATATATCCCCTGGCTGACAGTCCAAAGCCTTGCAAATCGCCTCTAAGGTTGAAAACCGGATCGCTTTTGCCTTCCCATTTTTCAATATGGAAAGGTTCGCCATTGTAATTCCAACCTTCTCCGTAAGTTCAGTTACGCTCATTTTCCGCTTCGCCAGCATCACGTCAATATTAATGATAATCGCCATTGTTTTCACCTCAGACCGTCAAATCATTTTCAGATTTTATATTGATTGCTTCCTGCAACAGTCTTTGGAGTACAGCAGCAAAGACTGCGATGACAAACGGAGCAAAAATAGGAACCATTGAGAAGATGATGAGACCTGGCGCATCATCTAGCTCCGCTACCATTGCCATAAATGGTAGAACGATCACATACACACCAGTAATCACCAATGCAAAGCGTTTAATTTTCTTTAGAGCTGTAACAGACAAATCTGAGAAAGCTTGGTTCTTGTCGATATAGCTTAACAATTTAAAAGCCTGTAACAACGCTCCGAAAAAAGGTATGACAGAGATATACATACCAATCACGATTGGATAAAGTATATGTGCATAATCCGGGTTGGCTGGATTTTTTAGTAAATAATAGATTCCAAATACACTTAACGCTAGGACGGGAGCTCCAATAAGAAAAACTGCCATCTTTAAAAATAATGTTGATCCTCGTTTCATCAAAAGCACCTCGCATGTTTAGTATGATTTGATTATAGTTTTTTATTTATCGAATATCAATAAATAATTATCGAATATGGTTAAATTAATGTTGTATAGAGATATATTGAGCGATGAGACAAATTGGATTTATGCGTATTTTGAACGGTTTATGCATAAGTTAGGGGATTTATGCGTTTATGGAATGCGTTTTGCGTGATTTAGCAGATTTATGCGTTTCTGGGACGCGTTTTGCGTGATTCGGCAGAATTATGCGTTTCTGGGACGCGTTTTGCGTGATTCGGCAGATTTATGCGTTTCTGAGACGCGTTATGCGTGATTTAGCAGATTTATGCGTTTCTGGGACGCGTTATGCG
>NZ_LQYA01000040.1 GCF_001531445.1 Sporosarcina koreensis | reverse complement strand
TGAAATGGTGACCGTCCATTTGAGGCATTTCAATATCGGTGATCACGAGTTGAATTTCATCAGAAGCCTTTTTACCAGCGGAAATCAAGCTTTCCAAAAATCCGAGTGCATCTCGTCCATTTTCAAAAAACTCGATATTCCCGTAACCCGCTTCTGTCAATGTATCACTCAATAATTTCCGGAGCAACGGTGAATCCTCTGCAATGAGGATTTTTTTATTGGACCTTTCCCTAGCCCCAAGCTTCTTGACCTGTTCGACTTGAATTCCGCTTTCAGGGTTGATATCCACGACAATCTTTTCAAAATCGAGAAGTAGAAGCATGTCATTTTCCCGTTTGATGACACCGATGACTTGGGAAGAGTCACCTGAATATAATTCTGAGGGCTTTTCAATCTGATTCCATGAAACTCGATGGATTTGTGCCACTTCATGGACGTGGAAAACGACCTCCTGCTTGTTGAAGGCGGCGACGATATATTTCCCTTCATTTTTACCGATTGTTTCCGGCACCCCCATCACTTTTTCCATGTTGATTACGGGAAGAACTGCTCCTCGGAGCTGTATAATTCCTTCGATGGACGGGTGCGCGTGCGGGATGACGGTAATTGGTGTTGGCAAAATAATTTCTTTTACTTTGATGACGTTGATACCGTAGCGGTTTTGTCCCATTTGGAATTCGACGATTTCGAGTTCGTTCGTTCCGCTTTCAAGTAAGATTCCATCTTGTTTTTGCAATGGTTTCAGCCCTTCCGATTTATATTATATAATGCATAAGTTTTATGATTTTTTACCTATATAGATTGTAACAGGTGGAGAATGATGGAACAAGGGGATAAATTCTAACCGGATTTCAGCTTCAGGCGGACGCTTTCCGCGGGCACGGCTTCAATCTCCTCGTCACTACATTCCTGCGGGGCTTTCAGCTCGTGCTATTCCCGCAGGAGTCGCCGCCTTAGGCTACAATCCTCAAGAGTCTGAAACTTATAAATATTATGACAAAACACAAAAAGCCGTTTCCCCAATCAACTAGGAAAACGGCTAGTGTCTTACTTCTTGTCCTTTACTCGTTCGATGCGGATGTCTTTTACGATGTCGTTGAGTACCCAACTCGCACAGACTAGGCCTGCGACGGAGGGGACGTATGAATTTGAAGCGGGCGGCATTTTCGCTTTGCGAATTTGTGCATCAGGTTTACCGACTGTATCTACGACATCTTCCCTGACGACGATTGGACTTTCATCGGAAAATACGACAGGGACGCCTTTTTTGATACCTTCTTTTCTTAGTCGCAGTCTGATCACTTTTGCAATCGGATCGGTATGCGTTTTGGAAATGTCCGCTATTTGAAAGCGGGTTGGATCAAGTTTGTTTGCGGCTCCCATGCTTGAGATAATTTTGATGCCTCTTGCTACACATTCTTTAATCAGATGAATTTTGTAGCTGATCGTGTCCGATGCATCGATCACGTAATCTGGAGAATACCCGAAAAACTCTTCGTACGTATCCTCCGTATAGAACATATGAAGTCCGATCACTTCACATTCTTTGTTCACGTCATGTATCCGTTCTTTCATCACTTCCACTTTGGACTTGCCGATTGTCGATAATGTTGCTACGAGCTGACGATTGACATTCGTAATATCGACCGTGTCTTTATCAACCAGAATGATCCGGCCGATACCGCTTCGGGCGCAGGCTTCGGCAGCAAACGAACCGACACCGCCAACACCTAGTATGGCGACAGTCGTTTGACGCATCAAATCGACGCCCTCTTTACCGATGGCCAATTCATTCCGGGAAAATTGGTGTAACAATTGGATTCCGCCCTTCCATATATGAATAAATACAAAACCCCTCCGCAACAACGCCAGAGGGGAATATAGTCTACTAAATGTTTTTGAAAAAAATAGGAACGAATCCCAAATGTGCCGTCTTTGTAGTATCGTTTTGAACCCGCACTCAGCAGGTGGGTGCTCCATCCGTCTTTTCTGAAGTCCCTTACTGGGGCATTCCATCCAAAACAGAATGACAGCTCCCTACGATAAATATGTTCGGTCAAAACTGATTTGCAAGAAACGAACACTTCAGGATTCGTATTACTTGTATACTAGCATACATAAGAATTGTGTTCAACGATTTTACATCCGCAAATTATTACATTATTCTTTCAGGAGCTTGTCCGTTCCACTCATTTCGACTGGATGGAAATCCCTAATTCGGTAAGTTGTGATACATCCACGCTGCTCGGTGCTTCTGTTAGCAAGTCACTGGCACTTGCAGTCTTCGGAAATGCGATTGTATCGCGGAGATTTGTCGAACCGGATAATAACATGACGATACGGTCCAACCCGAATGCGATTCCACCGTGAGGAGGTGTGCCATAATCAAATGCATCAAGCAAGAATCCGAATTGTTCGCGCGCTTCTTCTGTAGTGAAACCAAGCGCCTTGAACATCTTTTCCTGGACGTCGCGTTGATAGATCCGTAACGATCCGCCTCCGAGCTCATATCCATTTAAAACGAGGTCATACGCTTGTGCTTTGACATCGTTAGGATTCGTTTCAAGACCTTTGACGTCAGCAGGCATTGTGAATGGGTGATGGGCAGCGAAGTATCGTCCTAGCTCTTCGTCGTATTCGAATAACGGCCATTCCGTCACCCAAAGGAAATTGAATTTCGTTTCATCAATGAGATCCAAATCTTTTCCAAGTTTCAATCTGAGTGCACCCAATGCGTCCGCCACAACTGATTTCTTATCTGCAACGAATAACAGAAGGTCACCCGCTTCCGCGCCCAGTGAACTTGCCAATGCCTCTCCAGCTTCCCCTTCAAAGAATTTAGCAATCGGTCCTTTTAAGCCTTCCGCGTCAACTTTCAACCAAGCGAGGCCTTTTGCCCCGTAGCGTGAAGCAAATTCGCCAAGCGCATCGATGTCTTTGCGGGAATAATTTTCTGCAGCGCCTTTCACATTAATGGCTTTCACTTGTCCTCCGGATTCAACAGCACCTGCAAATACTTTGAATGAAGAATCCTTCACGATTTCCGAAACGTCCTGCAGTTCCATACCGAAGCGTGTATCCGGCTTATCTGAACCAAAACGTCCCATCGCTTCATCATAAGGCATGCGTTTGAACGGAATTTCGATGTCAATCCCTTTAACATCCTTCATCACTTTTTTCATAAGGCGCTCGTTCATTTCCATAATGTCTTCGATGGACATGAAGCTCATTTCCATATCGATTTGAGTGAATTCAGGTTGGCGGTCCGCCCGAAGGTCTTCATCACGGAAGCAACGCGCTATTTGGTAGTATCTGTCGAAACCGGACACCATGAGCATTTGTTTAAATAATTGCGGAGACTGAGGCAATGCATAGAATTCTCCAGGATGCACACGGCTTGGCACGAGATAGTCCCTAGCCCCTTCCGGTGTCGACTTCGTCAAAATAGGAGTTTCCACTTCAAGGAACCCTTCCTCATCCAAGAAATTCCGAACCGTTTTTGTAATATCGGAACGCATTTTAAATACACGTGCCAATGCCGGACGACGGAGGTCCAAGTAACGATATTTCAATCGAAGCTCTTCATTGACGTCCGTTTCATCTTCCAGCATGAAAGGAGGAGTTTTCGCTTCATTAATGATGTTCACCTTTTCCACATGCACTTCAATCGAGCCGGTTTTCACTTTCGGATTTTTCTGCTTCTCTTCACGCTCAACGACATTTCCAGTAACTTCGATGACATATTCATTGCGTACCGTTTCTGCGATTTCAAGCGCATCTTTAGAGAAGTCCGGATTGAAAACGACTTGAACAATCCCTTCACGATCCCGTAAATCAATGAATATGAGACCTCCAAGATCCCGTCTTCTTTGTACCCAGCCTTGTAATGTGACCGTCTGGCCAATAACTTCCTCTGTCAATTGTCCGCAATAATGTGTCCGTTGCATATCGTTCATCAACCTTCCTTATTTCAACTGTTCTTTTATTTTTTCAACAATGACTGCATCTTCGATTTTTTCTTGGGAGCCGTCAGCCATATTTTTCAGCTGCACCACATTCCCTTCAACTTCATCTTCACCGATGACGATGACCGCTTTTGCATTATACCGGTCCGCCGATTTCATTTGGGCTTTCATTTTCCGATCCATGTAGTCCATATCTGCGCGAATACCGGCACTCCTTAGTTCATTCAATAATTTGAAACCTTTCCGGTGAGCAGACTCCTCAAGCGTAACAATATAGACATCAAGTTCCGCTTCCTGCGTAAATGATTTTCCTTCTGCTTCCATTGCTAAGAGAAGTCGCTCGATGCTCATCCCGAACCCGATGCCGGGAGCGGAAGGACCGCCGATTTCCTCTGCAAGGCCATTGTATCGGCCTCCGCCGCATAGTGTCGTGATCGCCCCGAAGCCTGCTGCCGTGCTCATGATTTCAAAAGCGGTGTGATTGTAATAATCAAGTCCGCGGACCAAATTCGGATCAAGTTCATAAGCGATGCCCACATCGTCTAGGTAGCCTTTCACTTGTTCGAAATAAGCCGCCGACTGCTCATTTAAGAAATCGGCCAATGACGGCGCTGTCTCCATCAAAGGATTTTCGCGGTCCACTTTACAGTCTAGGATGCGAAGCGGTTTTTTTTCGAGACGCGATTGACAGTCACTGCAAAACTCTTCGATGTGAGATGTGAAATGCGCAACAAGCGCATCCCTGTGTGCATTTCTAGATTCACGGTCACCCAAGGAGTTGAGAACAAGCTTCACATCCGTCAATCCTGCACGCTTATAGACATCCATCGCTAATGCGATTACTTCGGCATCGATTGCCGGATCTGCACTGCCGATCGCCTCTACGCCAAACTGGACGAATTGACGATAGCGGCCGGCTTGTTGGCGTTCATAACGGAACATCGGGCCTTGGTAATAGAGTTTAACAGGCTGATCAGGATATCCGAACATCTTATTCTCGACAAATGAACGGACAACCGGAGCTGTACCTTCCGGACGCAAGGTCATGGAACGGTTGCCGCGGTCCATGAACGTATACATTTCTTTCGTCACGATATCGGTAGTATCTCCTACCGTCCGTTGAAACAATTCAGTCTGTTCGAAAATCGGTGTACGGATTTCCTTGTAACGGTAATTGACGCATATTTCACGGATGATCGATTCGACTTTCTGCCATTTCCACGACTCGGAAGGCAGGATGTCCTGCGTCCCTCTTGGCACTTTGAAATTCATTTGACTTCCCCTTCTTTCGCTTATTCTGAACCGCGAAAATGAAAAAAAGCCCCCATCCCTTGTTTTCACAAGGGACGAGAGCTTATATAGCTTCCGCGGTTCCACCCAAATTGGCACAAATTGCATGCCCACTCGTACCCGGATAACGGCCGGTTCCGTCCGCACCTACTGAAAAAATTTGTTCAGCACGGAGCCTCGATGGTGTTGTTCACAATATCCGTCTGTAAGGTGGATTTCAGCCACGTCCACCTCTCTCTTGTCAGCCTGCGATAAAGTTACTTTCCATGTCTACAGCAAATTGTTGTTTAGAATTAAGACTAATCTTAGCCATTCATTTACGATGTGTCAACCTTTTTCATTTCGATGTGGTTTTTTCATGACAAAACTTCTACAATGGAAAAAAGGGAGAGTGATAGTTTGTCGAAATTGAGCAAATGGATTCTAGCTATCATCCTTATCGCGTCGATTGTTTGCGAGATGCCAACAATTTCAGCGAAAGGCGAAACAATCATCATCAATACGAAATCCCTGAATGTCCGTTCAGGTCCCGGACTTACGTATCCGGTCACCGGCTCAATGAAACAAGGTGAGCGCGCTGAAGTGCTGTCAACTTCCGGCGATTGGCATGAAATCAGATTCGGTTCAAGCACTGGTTGGATTGCCTCGTGGCTTGTCGTAAGCGAGGCCGCGAAGGAACAAGCGCCAATGACCGCTGTCTCAAAAGTGAATGCCTTGAATATCCGGACCGAGCCTTCATTAAGCGCAGCAGTAATCGGACAAATGAATGCAGGTGAAACGGCTGTAATGACTGGCCGACAGGGAGAATGGGTTTCTATCGTCAAAAACGGCATGGACGGTTGGGTACATACTGATTACATTACTGAAATTCAGCAAAGGGAACATGGACAAGCCGAAACAGCTGAAAAGCCAGAAGTGAAAAATTCCGAGCAATTCACGGTTTCAGTCGATGCACTGAATGTCAGGAAGGGACCGAGCTTATCGTCAAAGAAGGTGGGCTTGATTCGAAAAGGGGAATCCTTTCCAGTCGAAACAATCGACGGAAACTGGATCCGCCTCACATTAGACAAGAAATCATCAGGCTGGGTCTATTCATTCCATGGCACATTAGAAGCAGAAACCATAACGAATGGCAAGTCAGTTGCCGGCGATAAAAAAGTGACTGTACTGACGAACGGTACGAATATCCGCTCTTCTGCAACGACCTCATCGTCTATAATTACAAGAGCGAATGCTGGTGAGAAATTAACGGTCATTGGAGAAGAAGGCGATTGGTACACTGTTTCACTTTCTTCCGGGGAAACAGCTTTCATTGCCAAATGGGTTGTTTCAACAGGCGACGTCGCCCTGGCTCAACACACAGATGAACAGAAGAAAACGGCCAGGGTGCCAGGCACGTTAAAAGGGCTTACAATCGTTGTCGATGCTGGTCACGGCGGCAATGACCGCGGCACGACCGGAATGCAAGGCACAGACGAGAAACTGCTCACATTGATGACGGCTGAATTATTGTCTGCCAAGCTGAAGGCTGCAGGGGCAAATGTAGTCATGACACGTGAGTCCGACACATATGTCTCATTGCGCAAACGCGTTGCTGTCAGCCAGCAAACAGCAGCTGATGCATTCGTCAGCATCCATTACGATGCAAATCCTGATACGTCGATTACAGGATTCACAACGTATTACACGCATTCGAATCAAAAATCGCTGGCCTCCTCCATCAATGAAGGACTGGCCTCGACGATAAGCCTGCGAAATCGCGGTGCGCAGCCTGCCAATTTCTTAGTGTTGCGGGAGAATCGTCAAAATTCTGTTCTCATCGAATTAGGATTTTTATCGAATCCATCCGAGGAGCGGATTCTGACGACTGAAATGTTCCGTGAACAGGCATCGCACGGAATTTATCAAGGGCTGCTTGATCATTTCGACTTAAATTAAATAGCGACACCATGGAACTTTATGATTCCATGGTGTTTTTTTGTGGGGATGGAGCCTTTGCGGGAATAATGGGGCCCTTGATGAAATAATGGAACCCTTGCAAAAAAAACGCAGCCCGTATATCCAGGGCTGCGATATCAATTATTTTGATTCAATAATGATTGTCACGGGGCCATCGTTGACGAGGCTCACGTCCATCATTGCACCGAACACACCGGTTTCGACCTTCAAGCCTTGCTCCCGGAGCGCTTTGTTGAAGTGTTTCCAAATGGGCTCCGCCTTTTCCGGTCTTGCCGCTTCAATAAAGCTTGGACGTCGCCCTTTTCTCACGTCGCCGTACAACGTGAATTGGGAAACGGAAAGGATTTCGCCGTCCACCTCATCGATGGAACGGTTCATTTTCCCTTCTTCATCCTCCCATAGACGAAGGCCGGCAACTTTCTTTGCAATGTATTCTGCGTCCTGTTCCGTATCGTCGTGTGTGATGCCTACAAGGAGGACGTACCCATTCCGTATGGAGCCGGTCACTTCACCATCAACAGTCACGGAAGCATTGCCGGACCTTTGTAATACGACCTTCATGCACAAACACTCTCCTGCTTAATGAATCACCCGCTGCACGGAATAGATGTCGCGTATTTGTTTAATCCGTTCGACAATCCTATGCAAGTGGGCGATATCCGTTATTTTAATCGTCATGCTAATTTTCGCAAGCTTATCACGGTCTGCTTTTCCACTCACAGCCACAATCGGCGTCTTCGAATCCGCTACCATCATCATCACTTCATTCAAAAGTCCTTGGCGGTCAAATGCGGAGATTTCAATATCGACTTGGAATTCCTTGCGTTCATTGTTCATATCGACCGCCCATTCGACGTCGATCAGGCGATCATTATCTTCATCGGTCAGGATATTCGGACAATCTGCCCGGTGTACGGAAACGCCACGGCCTTTCGTAATGAATCCGACAATGTCGTCCCCCGGAATCGGGTTGCAGCATTTCGAAAGGCGGATGAGCAAGTTCTCAAGTCCTTTGACAATAACCCCCGATTCCGTTGTCCTTACTTGTTGAGGCGTTTTCATATCGGAAACAATCTTATCGATCGCATCCTGCTGATCGCGCTCCCGGCGGATCTTTTCCGCAAGCCTGTTGACGACTTGCTGTGCAGTTATGCCATTGGATCCGACAGCGGCATACATGTCCTCTTCGGAAGTGAAGCTGAATTTATCGATGGCCCGCTGAATATTTTCATTCGTAAGAACGGCTTTCGGATCGAATTCCTGGAGCTTCACTTCCCTTTCAACGAGTTCCGTGCCTTTAATAATATTCTCATCCCTCAGCTGCTTCTTGAAATATTGACGGATTTTATTCCGCGCTTGCGATGTATTTGCGATTTTCAACCAATCACGGCTTGGTCCGAATGATTGTTTTGATGTGAGAATTTCGACAATATCGCCTGTGAATAATTCCGTATCCAAAGGCACCATCTTGCCGTTCACTTTGGCCCCGATTGTCCGATTCCCTACTTCAGAATGGACCCGGTACGCAAAATCAATCGGCACGGAGCCTTGCGGGATTTCAATGACATCGCCATCCGGCGTGAAAACGTACACCATATCCGAAAACAGATCGAACTTCAATGACTCCATGAATTCCTCTGCATTGGAGGATTCATTTTGAAACTCAAGTATTTCGCGGAACCATTTCAGTTTGGAATCAATATTATCCGGCTTTTCCGAGACGGTTTTCCCTTCTTTATACGCCCAGTGGGCTGCAACCCCGTATTCGGCAATCCTATGCATTTCCTCTGTCCGGATCTGCACTTCAAGCGGATCGCCAGCGGGTCCGACTACTGTCGTATGAATAGATTGATAAAGGTTCTGTTTCGGCATTGCGATATAGTCTTTGAACCTTCCCGGCATCGGTTTCCATAACGTATGGATGATTCCAAGCACCGCATAACAATCCTTGATGCTTTTGACGATGATGCGAATCGCAAGAAGGTCATAGATTTCATTGAATTCCTTGTTTTGCAGGATCATTTTGCGGTAAATGGAATACAAATGCTTTGGTCTGCCGCTTAATTCAGCTTCAATGCCCATTTCAGCTATTTCCGCGCGTATTGTATCCATGACGTTCAACAAATATTTTTCACGTTCATCACGCTTTTTTTTCATCATATTGACGATTCGATAGTATTGTTGAGGGTTCAAATAACGAAGTGCAGTATCTTCCAATTCCCACTTGATCGTGGAAATTCCGAGCCGGTGTGCAAGCGGTGCGAAAATGTCAAGAGTTTCAGCCGCTACTCTCCGTTGCTTTTCCTCCGGGACATGCTTCAATGTCCGCATATTATGGAGACGGTCAGCGAGCTTGATAAGAATGACTCTGATATCCCTCGCCATCGCGATGAACATTTTTCGGTGGTTCTCTGCCTGTTTTTCCTCATTTGATTTAAATTTCAGCTTTTCCAGCTTCGTCACGCCATCGACAAGCATTGCCACTTCTTCACCGAAGTCGCGTATAATGTCTTCACGGCTCACATCGGTATCTTCCACGACATCATGAAGGAAACCTGCGGCGACTGTGGAAGGGTCCATCTGCAATTCTGCTAAAATGCCCGCCACTTGGATAGGGTGAAGTATATACGGTTCGCCCGAACTTCTGAATTGCCCTTCATGAGCAGCCTTCGCTGCGTCATACGCCTTTTTGACGAACGCGACATGCTGTCCATTCATATATGAGGCAACGATTTCAAATATATCTTCTGCCGTCATGTCACGATTTTTCGCCATTTTTCTACTCCTTTCGACTAATTCCGCAAAAAATTAAAGATAATTCTATTGTATGTATAAACCGATAAAAATGTAAAGCCCTATGGATAAAAAAAGATCCCCCGCATCGCGGAGGGCCTTTCATCAATAAGTGATAAGCGCTTGAATATCATAGCCTTTTAGTTTTTCACGGCCGTTCAGATAGGACAGCTCGATTAAGAACGCACATCCTGCGACTACTCCACCCAGTTTCTCCACAAGTTCAACTGTGGCGCCGACTGTCCCGCCAGTTGCAAGCAAATCGTCAACAATCAAAACACGTTGCCCTGGCTTGATGGCATCTTTATGGATCGTCAAGGAATCCTTGCCGTATTCAAGGTCATACTCGACTGCTATAGTCTCACGCGGCAATTTACCAGGTTTCCGGACTGGCGCGAAACCTACTTCCAATGCATACGCGACAGGACAACCGATAATGAATCCCCTTGCTTCGGGACCAACGATAATATCCGTTCCCACTTGCCTTGCGAATTTGACAATCTGGTCGGTCGCATATTTATACGCTTCCCCATTATCCATAATTGTCGTAATATCTTTAAAACTGATGCCTTCTTTCGGATAGTCCGGGACAATCGTCACGAAACTTTTCAAATCCATAATTGTTCCTCCCTATTGACGGTTTCTTTGCAAATTTCATCGAACCACTTTTTCAATTCCTTATATGGTGCGTATACAAGCATCTTTTCCAATTCGATCTGCCGCTCTCTCTGTTTATATGAAGGTGCATCGGAGAGACTTTTCTTCCCCGCCTCTTCGATTACAATAGCAAGACCATTCTCTATCTTAACAAATCCAAGCTCGGAAAACACCTTTGTCATAAAATAAATTGTGTCGATCTTCCAACCTCTATGCTTCGATAATTCCTCTCCTTGCTTTCGCAAATCAAACGAGCCCCGCTTTTTCAAAAAGCTGTAATACCAACCGAAATGCTCACGACCAGGAATCCCTTCAAAGTACAACGATTCGTTAACGAAGAAATGGGCGTAGACCCGTTTCGGATTCGTTTTTTCAATCAACTCTTTCATTTGTTCCGTCCCAGCAGGCATATCCAGTATGATGACATGATCGGTTTCCGACAGTTCCGCTCGTTCGAAATGTTGGATTTGAATATTTTTCAGGATCGGCCGGAAATAAGCGATGGATGTTTCTTGGAATGCGATGAAGACATTGTTTTTTTCCGGGATGAGAGAAATCCATCGGTTCGGCTCCCGAATACCTCTAAGATCGAAAAGCTGTCGATCATTTGACTGGATATCATCGAGCAGCATCTGCGGTTTCTTACGTCCATTCCATTCATTCACCTGCAAATCTCCGGTGACGGACAGCGTGACGCCAGGGCTCATTTCATCAGCGATTTCCCCATTCCCGAAACCGATACAATCGAGTGTGTCCATCCCATCTGTCAATTCAAGTTTCAAATGGTTTTTCGCGGCGCCTATTTTCCTCACGGATGTTGCAGAAAGGTTTTCAATTAAAAAAACAGGCTTCTCAAACGACACGCCGAATGGTCGGAGCAATTCCAACGATTCCAGCACATCAACATCGATCTCGCCAATTTCAAGAGGAACATCGATCTGCAATTTCGGTGTGAGCATCTCATCCGTCAAACTCAGTTTCCCCTGATCATTCAATCGGTTACGTAACGCTGCCACATCCTCAATCGGAAGGGACATGCCTGCCGCCATCTCATGGCCGCCGAAATGGGGCAGAAGATCTGCAGTCTTCGACAACTCTTTGAATAAATCAAAACCGGCAATACTGCGTCCAGAACCTTTTGCAATCCCCATCTCACGGTCCATGGACAGTACGATTGACGGCCTGTAGTATTTTTCGGTGAGGCGGGATGCAACGATGCCAACAACCCCTGGATTCCAGCCAACACCAGAAATGACGATGACATAAGGCAGCATGTCGCCATACATGTCGGTCATCGTCTGTTCTGCTTCGTTTACAATCTTTGTGACAAGAGCCTGTCGCTCTTTATTCAATGTATCCAATTGCTGTGCAATCGTCATCGCTTCCAGCTTATCTTCCGTTTTCAACAGATGGACGGCCGGATCCGCACTCCCTAGGCGCCCCGGCGCGTTCAATCGAGGCCCGATCATGAAACCAAGCGATTCCTCGGAAAGTGTATGCTGATCGGTACCGCTCACTTTGACAAGTGCCTGGATTGCAGGTCGCTCTGAGGTCCTCATGCGCCTGATTCCTTCCTTGACGATATACCTGTTTTCATCTTTCAAAGGGACAAGGTCGGCGACTGTGCCGATTGCAGCGATTTCGTATAGCTCTTCGGGCACTTCTCCTAGTAAAGCACAGGCCACCTTGAAGGCAACCCCTACACCCGCAAGCTCACCGAATGGATAATTCCCTTCAGGATGCCGTGGATGGATAATGGCATCCGCTATCGGAAGCTCATCCCCGATTTCATGGTGGTCCGTAACGATGATATCCATTCCAACGGATTTAGCGTGCGCGATTGCTTCTAGACCTGATATGCCGTTATCGACAGTGATGATCAGCGAAGTGCCTGCCTTGTGCAACTCATCGAACAGATTGATATTCGGTCCATAACCATGTTCGAACCGGTTCGGAATGGCAAAGTCAACATTCGCACCGAGTTGTTCAAGGGCAGTCGTCAATACGGTGACACTGGTGACGCCATCCGCGTCATAATCGCCGTAGACGGTAATTTTTTCATCTGTTTCGATCGCTTGCTGAATCCGGTCCACCGCTTTTTCCATATCAAACAGCAAAAACGGATCATGCAGGCAACTGTCTTCCATATGTAAAAAGGACTTAGCTTCCTCCACATCCGAAAACCCGCGTGAGACGAGGATTTTGGCATGGATAGAAGGGATACTAAGCTCTTTCATGAATGTATTTACGATTGCTTCATCAGGACGATTGATCGTCCACGTCTTCATTGATTCTATCAAAATGGCTCACATCCTCTTATGCCCATTATATCTGAAGATGACGGACTCTTAAAGGGGCTATGCCGATTGCCAGCAAATTACTCCTGAATAATTCAGGATATAAAAAACACCCCATGCAGGGTGCTTACGTTTCTCCTTCGACTTTATCCTTATTTATTGCTGGTTCTACCAAGTGTTGCAATGCGGCTATTTCATTTTGCTGAGTTGCAATCGTGATTTCTTTTGCGGTCATTTCCTTTTTCAACTCATTGATATGCCGATTGGCATGGATCGCTCTGAACATGGCGATGAAGCCGCTGATGGCTGCGCCAAGCAGTGCGGTAAAAAGAATGACGAGAATGAGTGGCAGATGCGCTTCGCCAAACAAATAATTCACTTTTACGGATTCAATGTTAAGAATAGCAAAAACGGCAATAATGATGGCGAACAGAATACTGAGAATTAACGACCATTGCATCTTCATCCTTCTCCACCTTCCCTTTTCATCAAAATAAAAACAGGATATACACTTAGGTATACCCTGTTTCGTAGAGGTTTGAAACGTTAGTACAACTGCCAGTCATCAGACTACCGGCTCGTCAGAACCCCATTGTTTTTTCTCTTTATCAACTTTTAACGTTCCTTCTTTATCAAGCTCTTTCTTCTTCAAGTCAAACCAAATTTGAGCTGAGATGAAGATGGATGAATATGTTCCGGCCAGCAATCCGATCAATAACGCGATGGAGAATGGACGGATTGCTTCAGCACCTAAAGCAATCAATGCAACGACGACAAAGATGACTGTCAAGACGGTGTTCACTGAACGGCCCAATGTTTGACGGAGCGATTTGTTGACGATATCCGCCAATTGTTTCGCATCGTTGATTTTGCCTACTTTATGCAAGTTTTCCCTTATCCGGTCGAACGTTACAATCGTATCGTTGATCGAATATCCGACAATCGTCAGTACAGCAGCGATAAACGTGATATCAACTTCAAGTCGCGAAATACTGAACACTGCAACCATGAAGAATGCGTCATGAATCAGACCGATAATAGATGAAACACCCATGCGCCATTCGAAACGGAATGCGACATAAATGATGATTCCTAGCGCAGCGACTAGCAAGGCCTTAAACGCATTGCCCGCGAGTTCTTTACCTACTTTATTGGATACTGTTGAAATGTTCGGGTCTGCACCGTAGTGAGCTTCTAGATCTTTTTTGAACTTATTGACTGTTTCTTGACTAAATTCCTCTTTATATCGAGTAACTCCAATATTGTTCGTATCCCCGGAAATGACGATGTCTGTTGACGGGTGTCCGATTTCCTCAAGAGTGCCAGAGATTTCCTCGGCTGTTAACGGTTTGTCCGATAAAATTTCAACACGTGTACCACCCGCAAAGTCAATACCCAAGTTCAATTTGAAGATCCCGAGAACAATTATTCCGGCAATGATTAATACCATCGAAATGACATAGAACTTCTTACGGGATCGAACAAAGTCAAACCGATCGAATTTCGTTGTAAGATCAAGCGTATCTACATCTTCTTCAGGTGTATGGACCCGGTTTTTCGAAATCCCGAATAAGCCTGTCTTACCATCAAGCATCCCGCTATTGACAAGAAGACCTAACAGTAGACGTGAACCCCAAACAGCGGTCAGGAAGCTGACGAGGATACTGATGATAAGCATTGTTGCAAAGCCTTTGACGGAGCTTGTCCCGAAAATGAAAAGGACGACAGCTGCAAGCAAAGTCGTAATATTGGCATCCAAGATGGCGGTGAATGCAGATTTCGCACCTACCGAGAATGCCGACTTCACCGATTTCCCTACACGCAGTTCTTCTTTAATCCTCTCGTATGTCAGGATATTTGCATCGACCGCCATACCGACACCAAGCATTAGAGCGGCAATACCTGGAAGTGTCAGAACTCCGTTAATGCCTGTAAAGACAGTAAGGATCAGGTAAATATATACAGAAAGCGTAATAATAGCCACAAATCCTGGAATACGATAATAAATCAGCATGAAAATGAAAATCAAAGATATACCAACGATACCGGCAAGAATCGTTTTATCCAACGCTTGCGCTCCAAATTGTGCACCAACAGAAGTAGAATAGATTTCTTCTAGATGGACTGGAAGTGCGCCGGCATTCAAGATGCCTGCCAAATTTTTTGTTTCTTCAACTGTGAAGCTTCCTGAGATTTCAACATTGGATGAGTTAATCACTTGACTTACAAAAGGAGCGGAAATGTATTTTTGTTTTTCCTTCATTCTTTCCTCTTTGTATGAGTCTACGCCCTCTTCAAAGTCCATCCAAATGACCATTACATTTTCAGGTGCTTTTGCTTTAATCTCAGCTGTTACTTCCCCGAACTTATCTGGATCTTTCATCTCAAGCGTAACGACAGGATTTCCATTTTGACCGAAGTTGGCTTTCGCCTTTCCTTCTTTCAAGTCATTTCCGTCCAGCATCAAATTGTCGTCTGCATCCCTGAATGTCAGGTTTGCCTGTGTGGATAATAATTCACGTGCAGTCTCCTGATCTTCCACACCCGCCAATTGCACACGGATCCTGTTATTCGATTCGACTTGGATGACAGGTTCATTTACGCCGAGCACGTCGATACGGTTTCGTAATGCACCCGCTGTGTCAGTGACAATTTCTTCGGTAATTTTTTGCCCTTCTTTAAGCGGCTGGACCTCGTATAGGACTTCGAAGCCCCCTTGCAAATCAAGTCCAAGCCGAACATCTTTTATAATCGGATTTGCCGTAACGCCTATCAAAGATCCCAACATGACGAGCAATAACAGAAACGCTACGATCCTACTTCTCTTTTTCATAAATTAGTTCCCCCTCTGTACGTGGAGCGGTAAGACGATTGCTATGTACAGTTTTTAAGAAAATACAACACTCCAATTATGAAACAGTGAATGGCATCTGTCAAATAGTTGGACATTCATCGAATTAGTGATGATTATTTGCTTTTCGGAGAAAGAAGCAACTGCAACTCATCACTGTTTAAATCTGAGAACCAATTCGATTCCCTTTGCTCCTCGATTTGTGTATACGTCATGAATTCTGCAGGTGTCAATGCCAACACACCATTCACGATCTCATGAATCCGCATTGTTGAAACATTTTTCTTACGCCATTTTTTCCGGATGCAGTACTTCCAAATTTCTTCATTTGTCACCGTAGGATAGCCATAAAGACGGAATTCGTCTCTCTTGCTCTGAATAGCAGGCAAAGCATGTTTGAATATCTGTTCGAACTGTATCGTCACCTTCTCCATCCCTTTCCCGTTCAGTCGTAAATAGACAATCCTTTGCATAGATTTAGTGTATACGAAATGACCGGAATTGAGAAGGAGTTGTTTTTATTGTCCACTTTCATCCGTGGAACTGCCATACTGATGGTTGCCGTTTTCATGTCCAAGCTATTGGGATTCGTCTATCGCATCCAATTCATGCGGGTCGCAGGCGAGGAAGCAGTCGGAATCTATATGACCGCCTATCCCGCTTTTATATTCTTTCTGTCACTCGTCCAGCTTGGCATACCAATTGCAGTTGCGAAAGTGATCGCGGAATTGAAGGTGAAGGGCGAAACTGCAAAGCTTTCCGCTGTCATGAGGACGGCGACATTCATTACAATTTTCACAGGAGCGATCTTCATCCCGCTTTCTATTTTATTCGTCCCGTATTTATCCGAAACACTTTTGGGAAATGCCGCTTCTTCCACAACTTTGTATGTAGGGATTGCCATTATTCCGATTGCTGCTGTATGCGGATTGATCCGCGGGTATTTCCAAGGAATTGTAAGAATCGAGGAAACAGCTTGGTCCCAGATTATCGAACAATTATTTCGGATCGTCTTGATTACGTGGCTATTGCCGATTGTGCTCGTACCCGATAATAATCCGATGAATGCTGCTTATGCAATGGGCATCACATTGCTCGCGGAAGGGCTATCCGCCTTTTACCTTTGGTTCAAATATCACCAGCATAAACGTCGTGACAGAAAGCCGATTGCAAAAAAAGAGAGATACCCGATGGAGCCGCTGCTATCAATTGCGCTACCGTCTTCAGGAAGCAGATTATTCGGTACATTCACTTGGTTCCTGGAGCCGATTATTTTTCTGCGCGCCCTTTCAATGGCTGGGGTAGGTGCAGTGGCAGCCACATCGCTTTATGGAGTAATTTCAGGCGTTCTCATACCTTTGCTGCTCTTCCCTTCGTTCATCCCTTACGCCTTGTCTGTCGTGCTCGTACCGGCTGTGAGCGGAGCCGCCGCCTCAAGCAACAAGAAAAAGCTACAGGAACGGATTCACTTGGCATTGCGTCTTTCTGCGCTTACGGGTGCTTTTGCTGCCGCAGTATTTTATATTCACGGACAGACGCTTGCGGAAAAGCTGTTCCATATTACCGAGGGCGCTTCCTATATGTCGTTGCTGGCTCCGATTTTTTTCTTTTACTATATCCAAAGCCCATTGTATTCCATCTTGCAGGCAACCGGTGATGCGAAGGCCGGAATGATGAATTCGGTGTATGGCGGCATCGCAAAGTTGGGGGTCATGTTCGTATTAGCCTCCCAACCAGGATTGCAAGAGACCGGGGCTGTGCTCGCCATCGGATTCGGGGTGCTCGTCACTTCCTTCCTTCATATCGCGACTTTGCGAAAAAACAAAGCCGCAGCAGCCGGGTTCACAATGTTTGCTCTACCTTATGTATCCTTCATCCTAACAGCGGTCATACGGCCTATCTTCATACCAATCGGCCATTTTGGACTGTTGACGGAATGCATCATTACAACTGTTTTCCTTCTCGTCATCCTGTTGCTTTTCGGGCAAGTGAAGAAAAACGATGTGCTAATGCTTAAAAGGCTGACGAAAATTTACTGAAAGTCCTTCTTGAGTTGGAAATACAGTTCTCCTTTTTCGAATGAACAATAAAAGACTTGTGTAACATCATTCACACCTAGTTCTTTCAACTCTCGAACGAGCCAATCTTCGGTTTTCTCGACCATATGAACGTGGCGGCTTTGGATGACGCCGTCAGAAATGAGGGCAAGGACCGGCTGAGTGTTTTCATACGTGAAAACAGACAGATTTCCAGAAGGTTCCAGATAGGCGTAGGACACATCGCGCACCGAGCCGATTTGCTGCTCCCGCAACTGTTGGAATAGATCGTCCAAATTATATCGCTGTTTTCTCATTTGCTCTTCTTGGATAACGCCATCTTGAATAATCAAAGTTGGGTCTCCATCGACAATGTCCCTGAATTTTTTGCTCTTTAATGAAAGAAGAGATGTCAATAACTGGATTACCAGCAGAAGCAGCACGGGGAAAATGGAGTGGCTCAACTTTTTATCGGGCGATTCCAATCCAACCGCTACAACCTCCGCCATAATGACAAAGACAACGACATCGATGACACTCAATTCGCCAACTTCCCGTTTTCCCATCAGCCGGAGAATGATCAAGATGAACACATATAACAAAATTGTCCGAAATCCGATGATTAGAAGATCATTCATTCAATATCCCTCCTCCTCAGGAAAGCATGCCTTTTCCCGATCAGGAATATACCAAAATGAAAAAGAGGTGGTCTCACAGTTGTAACACTGTGGAACCACCTCTTTGAACATAGACTCGATTAAGATGCGCTCGCATCGACAACTCGGCCGACAGCTTGTCTATCGAATTGCAAAGTTGTGCCATCTGCGACTTTCAAAAATACAGAAGTGTCGTCGACTGCATCGATAACACCGTGTAGACCGCCGATTGTAATGACTTTATCGCCACGCTTCAGACTCTCTTGCATCTGCTTTGTCTGTTTTTGCCTTTTTTGCGCTGGTCGAATCAATAGGAACCACATGATTGCGAACATTGCAATAATCGGAAGCAACGTACCGAGCATACTACCATCATTCATTCTATTCCCCCCTCTTCTCTCGGTTCATTATACAAGATTCAAAAGTTTTTTGCATTTGGTTTGTTAAAACCGTATTGTTCAAAAAATTCCTCGCGGAAATCGCCGAGCCTGTCATTGCGGATCGCTTCCCTGATCTGTTCCATTAAACGTAATAGGAAGTGCAGATTATGATAGGACGTCAAACGGATGCCGAATGTTTCATTTGCACGGATTAAATGGCGGATATACGCTCTGCTGTAGTTTTTGCACGCATAGCAATCGCAATTCGGATCCAATGGTCCGAAATCCCGCTCGTATTTTGCATTTTTCACGACGAGGCGCCCTTCGCTCGTCATTAATGTCCCGTTTCTTGCAATTCGCGTCGGCAATACGCAGTCAAACATATCCACTCCGCGGATCGCACCGTCGATTAAGGAATCTGGTGAACCGACACCCATCAAATAACGCGGTTTGTTTTCCGGCAATAATGGCGTCGTAAATTCAAGGGCACGATTCATGACATCTTTTGGCTCACCGACAGATAACCCGCCGATTGCATATCCTGGGAAATCGAGTGAAACAAGGTCTTTCGCGCTTTGTTTGCGCAGCTCCTCGAATTCACCGCCTTGGACGATTCCGAAAAGCCCTTGATCCTCTGGACGGGCATGGGCTTTCAAGCAACGCTCCGCCCATCTTGAAGTCCGCTCGACACTCGCCTTCATATATTCGAAAGTCGCAGGATACGGAGGACATTCATCGAATGCCATCATTATGTCCGAGCCGAGGTCATTTTGAATTTCCATCGCTTTTTCGGGGCTTAGGAAAAGCTTGCTGCCGTTCAAGTGATGACGGAAATGGACGCCCTCCTCTTCGATTTTCCGGAATTCACTTAATGAAAACACTTGGAAACCGCCTGAATCCGTCAAAATCGGCCGATCCCAGTTCATGAATTTGTGGAGTCCACCTGCTTCTTTAATGATATCATTTCCCGGACGTAGCCAAAGATGATACGTGTTGCCCAGGATGATGCCTGCACCCATCTCCTTCAATTCCTCCGGAGACATCGTTTTTACCGTTGCTTGCGTTCCGACTGGCATGAATGCCGGCGTCTCAAAAGAACCATGCGGCGTATGTACGATGCCGAGTCTGGCTCCTGTCTGCTTGCATGTTTTTATATGTTCGTAAGTAATTGCTGCCATTTGTTTTGTTCCTTTCTATTTTGAGGATTCATACCTCTTTACTTTTTGTGAGGCTTGATGAACATTGCGTCCCCGAAACTAAAGAAACGATATTTCTCCTTCACTGCCTCTTTATAGGCTGCCAGTACATTTTCCCGCGATACAAGTGCGGAAATCATCATGATTAATGTCGATTTCGGCAAATGGAAGTTCGTCAACATGCCGTCAAGTATACTGAACTGGTACCCCGGATAGATGAAGATAGATGTCCACCCGCTTGTCGGGACGATCTTCCCATCATTCTGCGAAGCGATCGTCTCAAGCGTCCGGGCTGAAGTTGTGCCGACCGCAATGACGTTCCCACCTCTCGCTTTTGCTTCGTTGATTGCACTGGCTGCCTGTTCAGTCACGTGATAATACTCTGAGTGCATTGTATGGTCTTCTATCGAATCAACGCTGACCGGACGGAAGGTGCCTAATCCGACATGCAAAGTGATGAACTCGACACCGACACCCTTGTTTTTGATTTCCTGAAGGATTTCTTCGGTGAAATGAAGACCCGCGGTAGGTGCCGCGGCTGAGCCTCTTTCTTTTGCAAAGACGGTTTGATAACGAGATTGGTCATCAAGTTTCTCTGTAATATAAGGCGGGAGGGGCATCTGCCCGAGGGAATCCAATATTTCATAGAAAATACCCTCATAGCGGAATTTGAATATCCTTCCGCCTTGCTCGAGGATTTCAGTGCATTCTGCTTTCAATCTGCCGTCTCCGAACGTTACGACAGTTCCGACCTTCACCCGCTTCGCAGGCTTCACGAGCGTCTCCCATTCGTCCGGGCCAGTCTCTTTCAGCAGAAGCACTTCAATCGATGCTCCGGTATCCTCCTTGGTGCCGATCAAACGGGCAGGCAGTACGCGTGTGTCATTCAAGACAATGACGTCTCCATCTTGCAGCTCTTCCACGATTTGACGGAACTGGCGATGCTTGACGTCTCCCGTCACTTTATCCAAAACCATCAACCTGCTCGCAGTTCGATCTGTAAGAGGTGTTTGTGCAATGAGACTTTCCGGCAATTCAAAATCAAAATCATTTACATCCATAATGCGGGTGAACTCCTTCTATTCCAGTATTGAACAACTTGTATTACGTAAGTGAGTCGGGCACCGCGTACCCGAAATGGTCATATGCAAGCCTGGTGGCAATTCTGCCGCGTGGTGTTCTTTGTAAGAAACCGATCTGTAGCAAGTATGGCTCATAGACATCCTCGATTGTTATGGACTCTTCACCAATGCTTGCAGCAATCGTGTCAATTCCGACCGGCCCGCCACGGAACCGTTCAATCATGCTGACGAGCAATTTATGGTCAATGTGATCAAGACCGTGCGAATCGACTTGCAGCATTTCAAGCGCTTCTTTTGCGATATCCATAGTAATGTTGCCGTCCCCGCGCACTTGAGCGTAATCCCGCACCCTGCGCAGGAGGCGATTGGCGATCCGTGGCGTTCCTCTCGAACGCCTTGCGATTTCAACAGCCGCATTTGCGTCTATGCCGACATCGAATAGGCTTGCGCTTCTGATGACAATTTCCTTCAATGGGCCTTCGCTGTAATACTCAAGGCGGAGCGGCACACCAAAACGGTCACGGAGCGGAGCGGACAAAGAACCTGCCCTCGTCGTTGCGCCGATCAACGTGAATGGCGGAAGGTCAAGTCGAATCGATTTGGCGGAAGGTCCTTTTCCGACAACGATGTCGAGACAAAAGTCTTCCATCGCCGGATAGAGCACTTCCTCGATCGACCGGTTCAACCGATGGATTTCATCGATGAACAGGACGTCGCCTGGTTCCAAAGATGAAACGACGGCAGCCAGGTCCCCCGGCCGCTCGATAGCCGGCCCGCTCGTCATTTTCACATTGACGCCCATTTCGTTTGCGATGACGGTTGCAAGCGTCGTTTTCCCAAGACCAGGCGGACCGTACAAAAGAACATGATCTAAGCTTTCACTTCTGCCTTTTGCAGCTTGGATGAAAATTCCGAGATTATCTTTCACGGTTTCCTGCCCAATATATTGCTGCAATGTTTGCGGTCGCAAAGATTGTTCGAAGCTGTCGTCATAATTGGATTGTTCACTTGAAATGACCCTTTCCATGCCTACCGCTCCTCCTTTCTTTGTGTATTATTATTTATGTTTCAACAGCAAGCGCAATGCGAGCTTCATATAACCTTCCGTATCCAAGTCTTCCTTCTGCATATCCGTTTTCACTTTGGCCAATTCACGCTGTGAATAGCCAAGCGCTTGCAAGGCGAGGATGGCTTCTTCCAAAGCGCCGTTCTCCGCCATGGAAAGAAGGGTTACATCCGCATCCGGCATTTCGATTTCCGTGAATAGATCTCCAAGCTTCCCTTTCAGGTCAAGGATCATTTGACGGGCAGTCTTTTTCCCGACTCCCGGAAATTGTACTAGGAATGCTTCATCTTCCCTTTCGATTGCGCCGATCACTTGTGAAGGGATGCCGCTTGCCAATATGGCAAGAGCACCTTTAGGACCTATTCCGGAAACTGTAATGAGCTTCTTGAACAATTCACGCTGTTCAAGTGACTTGAATCCGAGTAACCATTGCATATCTTCACGGACATGCAAATAAGTGAACACTTGCTGGATTTCTTCCGTCTGATGGAATGCATATGGATTGGGCGTCATGATCTGCCAGCCAATGCCGCATTGTTCAAGCGTTATGTATTCGGGTGTCACCCGTGTGATGATTCCTTTAATATAATCGTACAAACCATTCTCCCCCTAAAGTATCGAAACTATTATAGCATACGAACGGGTTTTCTACCTATCGATGTGGATGTCTTCACCCATTAAAAAAAGCCGCTGATGAGGCGGCTCATTCACTTGCGTTATGATAAATATTTTGTACATCATCATCGTCTTCCAATGCATCAATCATTTTTTCGAAATGGTCGGCGAGTTCTCCTTGCAATTCAGTATAGATTGTCGGGATCATTTCCACTTCTGCTGAGATGAATTCAATACCTTCATCTTCTAGCGCTTCCTTCGTTTCCATGAAGGCGGATGGGTCTGTGATGATTTCGAAGCCGTCTTCCGTCGACTCGATATCCTCAGCTCCCGCTTCCAATGCGGCAAGCATGATCATTTCTTCATCAGTTTCCTCCGTACGCTCAACGAACAGGCGTCCCTTTCGGTTGAAAAGATAGGCGACTGATCCGCTTTCTCCTAAACTGCCACCGTTTTTATTGAAAGCTACACGAATATTCGGCCCTGTCCTGTTTCGGTTCTCTGTCAGACATTGTACGAGAACCGCAACTCCTCCAGGTCCATATCCTTCATAGACGACTTCCTCATAGTTTTCATCCGCACCTGCGCCAGTCGCTTTATCGATAGCTCTTTTAATGACATCATTCGGCACGTTGAAGCCTTTTGATTTCTCGATTGCAAGACGGAGTGCGGGGTTCATGTCAGGGTCTCCTCCACCCGATTTTGCAGCAACATAGAGTTCCCTAGACATCTTCTGAAAGATTTTCCCTCGTTTCGCGTCTTGCGCGCCTTTACGGTTTTGGATATTTTTCCACTTTGAATGGCCAGCCATTATGCATCCTCCTACTTCATGTTCCGTTCTACATCATACCATAACTTCGGCCATGAAGAGAGGGCATATTCCGTAAAGGGAATGAGTTTCCTTGAGAGACTTTCCTGTTTCGCTTTCGGCATGCTCAAAAGGTGCAACCATTCCCTCAGCATTTCATTCGGGTAAAGGAGCATGGATATCGAAGCATCATCCAAATCGCTTAAAGACGACTGCTCTGCCAACAGGAAATCCAAATGGTAGCCGACATTCGGCAAGACGCGATGCATCCAAAGCGCCAATTCGGTTCCCGGAGGTCCTGTGCACGCAAGGTCAAAGTCGATGAAACGGATCAGCCCATTTCCGTCACGAAGAATATTGTGATGGACCACATCTCCATGCAAGAGCGTATGACCTGAAAGTTTCCGGTAATTCTTCTTCAATATGAGAAGGGCTTCCTCCCCATACATAATGATTTCATCAATCGCCTGTTTTCTTATGAACTTTTCGCACACTTCGCGATTATCGATGAATCGGTCCAATCTATCGCGCCATTTATCCAGCAGTTGATATCTATGCAAATGCGGGGAGGCGTCCCAATCAATCTGCTCCTTCGTTCTGTGTAATGCTTGAAGAGCCGATAAAGAGTCGGTCCGATCGATCCTTCGTCTGAAGTTGACGGGTTTTGTCCCTTCAATCCATGGCTGCATGATGAATAACGGATCCTCCGTGGGAATGATCGGAACGATATTCGGAAATCGGATTGCATGCAGTTGCCGATGTACGTATTCTACTTTCACAGCGGTCGACTGGGACGTATACCTTTTCAGCGAATAAGCCGCTTCCCCTTCCACCATCTTCCAGACATTCTTTTTTACTTTCCGAATATCCTTTTCCAGCGCCATACGCCGGTCAGCAACCGCACCCGTAATTGTCCATTGGGTTGAATGGCTGCATTTGCATTGGATTCATCGGCATCGGGTGCATCTGCGCAGGTTGCATTTGCATCGGTTGCATGAAATTCGGATGCATCCCCATAGGCGCCATGCCATAGAATCCTTGAGAATGGCAGCCACAACCACAATGATGAGGCTGATGCATCGGCTGGCATGGATAACCGAATACGAATGGTTGCTGTGGCTGCATCATCATCCCATATGGATTTTGGAATTCAGGTGAAACCATTTGAGGTACATACCCCTGCTCTGGCGGGCAATGCACGAAGTGTTCCGGAGATTCATGCTGCACCATCGGAGACTCCATCAATTCCCACCCTCTGATCGGATATGGTGGCGAAGCTCCTTCCCCTCTTCCTGGGTAAATCGGCGATTCATCGAACTCATCCAACTCTTCGGTCATATCGATCGAAGGCGGCCTCACACCAAGTTGCGCCGGCGGCATCGGCACTTCCACCGATGGCATGACTTGCTGCGGCGTGACTGGTGCCGGTATTTGTTGAGTAAAGCTCGGTAACGTCATCGGAACGCAATCCGCGTCATAAATTGGCATCCATCCGCAAGGTACCGGCATGATCGGTTGGTAAAATTGCGGCATTTGCATTGGCGGCACCGGGACAGGAGGCGGCATCTGCGGTACTGAAGGTACAGATGGCAAAGGTTGAACAGGCTTTTCAGCTGGCGGTGTTGTTGCGGCAGGCGGCTTTTGAATAGGAGCACTTGGAACTGGCGGCTTCGGCACGGATGGCGGTTTCGGCTTTTCAACTTGCGGTTTTTCCTGCGGCAATGGGATCGGTTCCTTTGGTTTGCTCGGCTTTTCCATTGCAGGAGGCGTAGGTGGCACGACTTGCTGAGGCTTCACTTTTTCCGGCATCTTTTCCTTGCCCTTCTCACTTGGCAGAGGCGTCGCTTTCTTCTTAGGCAAGAAAATCTTCATACCGGGAACGATATAATCCGGGTTCGCCAAATGGGCATTCACCCTTTTCAATTCTTCAAAAGGGATACCGTACTGTCGTGCAATTTTCCACAACGTATCCCCTTTTACAACAATATGGACATCCACTAACAAAATCCCCCTTCCATCAATCCATCGTATGAACGAACGCCCGTCTATGTGACGCAAATTTGAGAAAGGCGCCCTCTCTCTTAGTATGTATATTGTAGAAAAGGCTGTATTATTCATTCGAAAAATTGATGTCCAGCCAATTGCTTTCACGAAAAAACCTTCACACTGAAATTAGCGTGAAGGTTTTTGTTCATAACTGAAATAAGAGCCGAAAGATCGTACCGTAACGTTGAGCGCGGCTAGCTCCTCAAGTGCGCCTTTCATCATCGGATGCTCTTCGCTTTCCATTACATCAATAATGAAAAAATAATTTCCCAATCCAGTTTTCATCGGCCTGGATTCGATTTTGCTTAAATTTAGCTTCCGCCATGCAAAAACGGATAGTATTTGATGAAGCACACCTGAACGGTCGTCTTCCGGAAGCTTGACCATGAAAGTCGTTTTTGGGAATTCCGTATGACCATGCGTTTCCAATTTGCCTTTACGTAATGACAAGACAACAAATCTTGTATGGTTGAAGTGAAAATCATGGATATTCTGTTCTGCGATATGTAAGCCGTATTTTTCAGCAGCTAGACTGTTTCCGATTGCGGCAATGCATAGTTCCGGATTTTCGGATATATATTTTGCAGCTGCTGCAGTCGATGTGGTCTGGATCAACGGTGTACGGCGATAATGATATTGCAAATATTTATGACACTGTGCAAGTGCATGCGGATGGGAACGGACCGATTCGAGCTGTTCCAAAGCATCCTTCCATTTTTCATTCACCATCATATGCTGTTCAATCGGTATCGAAATTTCCGCGTTGATGAACAGCTCGCTTCCATGGAACAGATAATCGATCGTCATCGGCACGGAGCCTTCCAATGCATTTTCAAGCGGTACAATCGCATATGCGACATGTCCTTCCGTTACGGCCTCAATACAATCAGGTATTGTCGGTTGAGACACCAAGCCTTCTGTTCCAAAAAGGTGAGTTGCCGCAACATGAGTAAATGATGCTTCAGGTCCCAAGTAGGCGACCGTCGGCTTGTAATCCTGTTCGCTCATCCCAGTTTCCTCCATTTGCTTGCTCTCTGTTATTTCTATTATTTATAGGGCACCCGAGCTGATCAAATGGACGGAGTCGATGAAATTCGGAGCTTTCAATTTCTGCATGAACTCCTCCATTTTGATCGGCATCTCGGTAACATCAAGCGATAATGTGATATTTGCACGACCTTGCACCGGAATCGTCTGGTGAATCGTCAACACATTGCATTTCGCTTCTGATATGAGCCGAAGAATCGTCGCCAGCGAGCCTTTCCGATCTTCCAGCTGAATGAAAATCGTCAAGACGCGTTCTCTGGCGATCGATTCGAATGGGTAGACGGTATCCTTATATTTGTAATAAGCGCTACGGGACAGCCCCACCCGCTTTGTTGCTTCTTGGATTGTCCTTTCCTCTCCACTCGCCAGAAGCCTTTTCGCCTCAAGCATTTTCAACATCGATTCCGTAAGTACATCTTCCCTTACAAGATAAAACTGCCCTTCCCCCAATGGCTTCATTTCATGCCTCCTTGCAACAATTCATAAATACCACAAAATAAACTTATTCAAGGAATTCAAATTCGAAGTCAAGAATTCTCACTGTATCGCCATCTTTAGCTCCTCGTTCGCGAAGCGCATCGTCGACACCCATTCCACGCATTTGTCGCGCAAATTTACGAACGGATTGATCGAAATTGAAGTCGGTCATTTTGAATAACCGTTCGAGCGTATATCCAGAAAGGACAAAAGCACCGTCGTCATCGCGGGTAATCTTGAAGTCTTCAGCTTCGGCTTCGTGCTTATAAAGAACAGATCGGTTTTCATCCTCTTCTTCGATTTCATGCATCGGAAACTCCGGCGTCGTTTCAAGCAAGTCTGCAACAGCAAACAACAGCTGATCCAAGCCTTCGCGTGTGATTGCAGAAATCGGGAAAACTAATGCCGCTTCATCATTCAGTTTCTCTTTGAACTGCTTCAGATTCTCTTCAGCATCCGGCATGTCCATTTTATTTGCAACGATGATTTGCGGGCGCTCCATCAAGCGAAGATTGTATTTCTCGAGTTCTTCATTGATTGTGATGAAATCCTCATATGGATCCCGTCCTTCCAATCCGGACATATCGACGACGTGGATGATAACCCTTGTCCGTTCGATATGACGCAGAAACTGATGGCCAAGTCCGACACCTTCATGCGCTCCTTCAATAAGTCCCGGCAAATCGGCGAGAACGAATGTCCTACCGCCTTCCAGCTCAACCATCCCCAGATTCGGCACAAGCGTTGTAAAATGGTAATCGGCGATTTTCGGTTTCGCAGCTGAAACGACAGATAATAATGTCGACTTGCCCACGCTTGGGAAACCGACAAGACCTGCATCAGCAAGCACTTTCAATTCAAGTGTGATTTCCCGCTCGACACCTGGCTCTCCTTTTTCCGAAAGCTCAGGGGCCGGGTTTTGTGGTGTTGCAAAACGTGAATTTCCACGCCCTCCTCGTCCGCCTTTAGCGATGACAGCCGTCTGTCCATGCTCTACAAGGTCAGCGATGATCGTGCCGCTCTCGACGTCCTTGACAATTGTACCCGGTGGAACTTTGACGACCATGTCCTCGCCGCCTTTGCCGTGCTTGTTTTTACTGCCTCCGTGCTCTCCGCGCGGGGCTTTGAAATGGCGTTGGTAGCGGAAGTCCATTAGCGTCCGCAAGCCTTCGTCGACGATGAAAACGACATCGCCACCTTTTCCGCCATCTCCTCCGGCAGGGCCTCCGTAAGCAATATACTTCTCGCGGCGGAATGCAACCATTCCATCTCCGCCATTGCCGCCTTTTACATAAACTTTAACGTGATCGACAAACATGTATTTTCCTCCTATCGTCCACTAATGGTGAACGTCCATTCCTTTTCCCGCAGAACTCCACTCACTTCAAACCCGCCATCCGATTGCGGCAATTCGAGCGTTCCGACGAGAGTTCCTTCGATTATCAATTGAATTGACCATTGATCCTCAGTAGCTTTGACTGCTATATGAATGATATATTCATCCATCGGATCTACCGCTTCTTCAAGAATATCGATTAATCGTTCCAAATAATCGGCGATCTTCTCGTCATTTGTGGTTCGGTTCCCGGCTATGATGTTACAGTGCAGTTTTTTCGAGAACGTAGTATGTCTCCATTCGAATGTGCTAAGCCAGATTTCCGTTTTCGGCAAGCGAAGCTTTTCAAGCATGGATTCATGACGCATCCGCTCCGTTGCTTCCAGCAGCGTCCTTCTTGCCTCAGGCATTTTCCCAAGATCCATATATAATAACATTAATTGCAGTTCATTTAAAAAATCATGGCGTGCAAACTTCAATGCTTTTCCAATCGTCAGGTTTTCCGATTCCATCTTCTCACCGCCAACTGTTTCATATAATACAGTATAGCATCCCTTTCGCAAAATTCGTCAAAAATAAAAAGGACTGCACGGTAAAATGCAGTCCTTTCAATGTTAGTGATAACATTAAGCTTCTTGAGCTACAGGGTACACGCTCACTTTTTTCTTGTCGCGACCAAAACGTTCAAAACGAACTACGCCGTCAACTTTCGCAAAAAGTGTATCGTCCCCGCCGCGGCCAACGTTTTCACCTGGGTGAATTTTTGTTCCGCGTTGGCGATAAAGGATAGAGCCGCCGGAAACGAATTGTCCATCAGCACGCTTAGCGCCAAGACGTTTCGATTCAGAGTCACGACCGTTCTTTGTAGAACCTACCCCTTTTTTCGATGCGAAAAACTGGAGATCCAAACGTAACATCAGTGCCACCTCCTATCGGTTGAAAATAAGTTTTATATGTTGCCCGTAATCTTGTTCAATCGTCTGTAATGAAACAATCATCGCCTTTACGATCAATTGGATGTCATCGTCTTTCTCCGTTTCCGGGAAAACCACTTTCAAATAACCTCCATCGGATCCTTGCTGGATATGAGGGGTTACGCCAGTGAGTGCAATGACAGCATTGACGGCTCCGAATGAAACCGCGGATGCGCCTGCACAGACGAGGTCTTTTCCTTTTTCCGCAAAATCGGCATGGCCTTTCATCTCAAAAGAGCTGATGCGGCCGGATGGTTGTTCATTAATCATGATTTTGATCATGCCGGCTTACGCGTTGATGCCTTCGATGACAACTTTTGTGTATGGCTGACGATGACCTTGCTTTTTGTGGTAGTTCTTTTTCGGCTTGTATTTGAATACAGTGATTTTCTTAGCGCGGCCTTGTTTAACGATCTTAGCCGTTACAGAAGCACCTTCCACGAATGGAGCGCCAACTTTCACGTCTTCTCCACCAACGAATAGAACTTTGTCGAATGTTACAGTTTCCTCAGCTTCGCCGACTACTTTCTCGATGTAGACTTCTTGGCCTTGTTCGACTTTGATTTGTTTTCCACCAGTTTCAATGATTGCGTACATACTTGCACCTCCTCAATAGACTCAGACTCGCCTTCAAAGGTGGTCCTAACGGACGCTTGTACCTTGTCAGTGCGGTTGTAGCACAGGTGCGCTACAAACAATAACATTAAAATATTACCATGCGCAATCTATGGCGTCAACTGTTTTCTTTTTAATCGCTCATAGGCCTGTTCATATTTACGGAATTTGAATGTTGATATATTTTGGATCAATAAAAATAGGGCAAGTGCTAAAAAAAGGGCTGTCTCTGGAAGTCCAGGTAGGAGCAATAGGCTAACAGCTACTAAAACGGATATCGAATAAATGAGGAATGCGGATCTCACTTTAAATTTCTTCTCTTCCGTCTCTAGCATGGCACTGATGGCCTGTCCACCGTCAAGCGGCAAAATAGGCAATAGATTCAGCCCAAGGATCACCAGTTGAATACGCATGAATTGTCCATCGCCAGGAAGGTCAAAAAGCATCGATAGGAAGAGGAGAATCGCCGTCGCCGCAGGTCCCCCGATGGCAACGTAAATTCTTTGTCTTTTCCCGTAAGCATGACGGTCAGGTATGCGAAGTTCTCCTCCGTAGGGCATGATCGTGCATGACCTAACCTTCATGCCTGACATTTTTGCAGCGAAAATATGACCTGCCTCATGGAAGAGAAGTGAAATAAAAACAA
>NZ_LQYA01000039.1 GCF_001531445.1 Sporosarcina koreensis | reverse complement strand
GAGCAACAGCACTTCCGTATCGAGCGCAAGCAGCATTGCGATTTCAAGCTTCCGTTTCTCCCCGTGGGATAATTGGCTCGCGATGGCATGTTCTTTTCCGTCAAGCAGCACAAGGGCAATCAATTTCTCCGCCTCTTCAATGAGCTGCTTATAATGGATAAAGTGGCGAATCATTTGATACCGGATCTTCTCCTTTGATTGCACAGCCAACCGGACATTTTCCAGCACCGTCAAATTCGGGAATACATTCGTAATCTGAAATGAACGGCCAAGCCCTTTCCGCGTCCTGGCTACCGCCGATAAAGGAGCCATCGATTCGCCTTTGAAGAAAACGTCTCCTTCTGTCGGTTTTAGCTCGCCGCTCAATAAATTGAAAAACGTCGTCTTGCCCGCACCATTCGGCCCGATGATGGATTTCAAGTGCCGTGGCGGCATTTCAAAATTCACATGCGATACGGCCGTATGCCCGCCGAATCGGATTGTCAGATTTTCTGTTCGTATAATCGGTTCCACTCGTTCTCCCCCTTCCCCGTCCTTCTCAATCGGATGGAATTTTCAATCCGATTGAGAAGGACAGCGAGTTCACTGTCCTTCCATACTTCATTTTCCAAAGCTGATCAGTTAGTAATCGGAGGCTCCGTTTCGTCAGGCGACAGCTCCCTGATCAAGACCGGAACCGGATATGGAACACCATCTTGCTTTTCAAGCTTGATGGAATATAGCGTTTGCAACGCTTGGTGATCTTCTGCACGGAACGTCATCGTACCTTTTGGCGTTTCAAATGACATGCCTTCCATCACTTTGATAAGCTCATTTCCGTCCGCGTCGCCATTCGTCTTCGTCAATGCTTCAACAATTGCGATTGCAGCCGACATGCCGCCTGGTGTGAATAAATCCGGAACTTCGCCGTTATAGCGTGCCTTATGTTCTTTGACGAGCCAATCGTTAATTTCATTGTCAGGAAGTGTATGGTAGTAAACGGAGAACCCTTCCATGCCGACGAGCGGCTCCATGATCGACAATGCTGGAATATCTGGTGCACCTGTCGAGATTTTGATGCCTTTCTCTTGCATCTTCAAATCAGCAATCTGGTTCCAAGGCGAGTTCGCCCCAGCCCACACGACAAACATATAATCAGGATCTGCTTCAATGATCTTTTGCAAATTGGATGTGAAATCCGTTGCCGCCGGATCTGCAAATTCTTCGATAACGATTTCCGCTCCTAAATCTTCAGCAGCTTTCTTGAACGCTGCGACGCCATCCCATCCGAATGAATAATCCGGTGCAAATGTCGCGATTTTCACGCCAGGACCTGCAATCGCAGCAGCTCCCGCAACAGCATCCTGCGACGAGTTACGCGCCGTCCGGAAAATGTACGGGTTGAATTCGGAACCAGTAATGCTATCAGCAACAGCCGGCTCGACAATCATGATTTTCTCGTACTCTTCCGCTAATGGAAGAACCGCGAGCGTGTCGCCAGAACTAGAGGAACCGACTAGGAAATCGACTTCATCCTCTTCTAAAAGCTTTGTTGCTTTTTGGACTGCGACTTCAGGTTTCGTTTCCGTATCTTCGAAAACGACTTCGATTTTCTTGCCTGCGACTTCCATCGTGCCGCCAGTCGCATATTCAAGACCGAGCTCGAAGCCTTGTTTTGTTTGCTTTCCATACGACTCGAGCGCTCCAGTCAATGAGGCGAGGACACCGATTTTGATTGTGCCGCCTTCTTCACTGCTTGCTTCGCCCGATACAGGCGTTGTATTCGATGACGTTTCCTTTTCAGAAGACGACGCTTCCCCTTCTTCCGATTTACTGCAAGCCGCGCTAACGACGAGCATCAACGCAAATAATAGAACGAACCATAATTTCTTCTTCATACTGCAACTCCTCTCTAAATCGTTTTGTAAACGCTTTCTTCCTGTCTACTACTCTATTAGAGGGGAGTTGCAAAAGAGTTACAAAGTTGAATGGACCTTGATTGCGAAAGAATGGACTTTGTCGAGAAGAATAGACCTTGGCGCGGGGTAAATGGACCTTGGATACAAAAGAATGGACCCTGAAGCACAAAGAATGGGCCCTTGCAAAAACAAGGACCCATTCTAATTAAACCAACTCTATAATTCATTTATAATCATCTTATGCATCTGCTCTGTCGTTTCCATCGGTTCGATGGCGAGCTCGTCTTGCAAAACAGATTGGCATTTGCGATACCATTTGATGGACTGCGGACGGTTTTGGAGTTGATAATGTGCGTACATAAGCAAGCGGTACGCTTCTTCCCATGCCCGGTCGATCCGCAAAAGTTTCTCCGCCCATTCAATCGTTTTTCCGTAATTTTGCAATCTCGTATAGGACTGGGCAAGCCGCTCCAGCGCTTGGATATACAGCTGTTCGACTCGCTCTCGCTCTTGCGCAATCCATTCGACGGACAGCTTTTCCTCGAACAATTTTCCTTTGTACGATGCGGTTGCTTTCAATAAAAGCTCTACAGCTTTCTCGGCTGTCTTTTCCGACAAGCCCGTCTCTACATATTTTTTGAACCGTTCAAGATCCGTCCGGATATCTGCTTTCGGGTTCAGCCGGTACATCGTCTGTTTGCGGTGAATGAAAAATGGATTTTCCCTTGCACCTCGATTCGGCTCAATCACTTTCAGCAAGGCATTCAATGCTACTTTGAAATCGCGGTCAGCACTTTTGTCGTCAGCATCTCCCCATAACGCTTGCATGATTTCCTCTTTAGGGACGAACCGGCTTTTATTCAACAATAAATAAAGGAAGATTTCCTTTGATTTATCACGTTGCCATTTTCGGTCATCTACTTCATCAAGTCCAAGATAGATTGTAAACGGGCCTAGCGAATGGACGTCGATTTTATAGCCTGGATGTGAAAAAGTATCTTCCAATTGAAGGAGATGGATGGCGTGTTGAATGCCAGGCTGTTCCGGATGAAGGCGCCGCGCATTAAGAAGTAAAGGATGGATGGACTGTCGATCGAACGGGCCGAAGATTGTGTCTGTTGTCAGGAAGAAGGAATAATCCATGCAAAGTGTGAAAAACCGTTCTGTTGCATTCGAAAATCGTTCTTCTTCATTACCAACCCGGTCATACAAATTCATCGACCAGAAAGCCGTCACCATCTCTCCGTACACATCCCCACACGTTTGGAATAACCGATCTGCTTCTTGTAAATGGTGTTCCGTGTCCTTATCCTTGCCGGCGTAAAAATGAACAATCGCGAGTCCAATATGAATCAAGGCCGAAAGCCAACTGTCATTGACCTTCTCCGTCTCCCGCAAGCCTGCTTCTCCGTACCGGATCGCTTCAGCAAATTCTCCTTGTCGGGCAGCCACAATCGACAAACCCATATAAGGTTCCGCGTTCCCACGCGACACATTCAGCTCATCCATCCGCTCGATCGCATGAAGATAATGCTCCTTTGCAATGGCTACATTGCTCGAATCGGCTATGAATTTCGCGTGTCCCATCCGAATGAGGCCGACCGCTTCGATGAAACCCGATTTCTCCACCTTTCCTAGCTGGATTCCCCTCGCAGCACTCTCCAGAGCGAGCTCGTTCTCTCCCGTCATTGAGTAAATTAATGAAAGTAAAATATCCGTTTCACGATGCGAATCCGGCAATGTAGAATTATCGATACGTTCCCCCAAGATCGATTGCGCATCACGTAATTTCCCTGTCCTTAACGCAATCCTTGCATCCAAATTTCCTTCCCGAAGAATTGTCCCATCATGGATTTCTTGTTCCACCCACTTTGCGGCGTCTGCAGCTTTGCCAAGATTGACGAGATTCTCTGCGAATTGCCGTTTCAACAACTCCATTTCCAATTCGCTTGTTCTTTCGCTTTTCTCAGCGAAAAGTATGGCATTCATCAAATACGGATCCGCCAAGCCGGGTTGGATTGTGTCGAGATAAATATTTGCGACTCCGGCATGGGCACGCCCGGCATAGTAATCGTCCCCCTTCTCCTCCGCCGCTTTGATGCAGGAGGAATACGCAACTCTCGCTTTCTCGTAAAAAGCACGGTACCGATGCGCTTCTCCTTCAAAATAATAAAGAGGATAAAATCTTTCAAGCATGTCCGGCGATAGGCTTTTGATAATATCGAGCAGCCACTCGAACTGTCCGGCTTTGATCAGACTGGCGCCGTTATCAACGATGATTTGCCCGATGAAGGAAGGGTCTCCACTTTTGACCGCATGGGAAATCGCTTGGACCGGGTTCGACTGCCGCAGGTAAAATTCCGCCGCCTGCTTCTGGCTAATATAATATTGATCAGAATCGAGCGTCTGCCATTTGCGCTCCAAAAATTGCTGGAAGAGGGCATGGTAACGGAACGTCCCTTCTTCAAGCAATTGGATGAACACATGGCGTTCCGCTAGCTGCTTAAGTATACTCGACGCTTCATTCCCATAAAACTCACTGACAAGCTGCAAGGAAAACGTCGGAAAGATCGAAAAGGCCAATAACCAATCCTTTTCTTCCTCACTCATCCGGTTGAACACTTCCTCGGACAGATAGGCGAACAGCTCATGCAAGGCGGGCTTCATCGCAGTCGGCAAATGAGGTTCGCCGCCAGCAAGATGGAGCGCCAGCAGATTGACCGCTATCGCCCATCCTTCCGTCAACCGGATGACTGAAGCCGCCTCTTCCTCCGTTAACGTCTGATCAAAATAATCCTCATAGAAAACGGCGACTTCCTCTTCCGAAAAGAGAAAGTCTTCCTCTGTTAATTCGCAAAGCTGCCCTGTCACCTTCAGCTTGACGATGCTCGCCCACCGCGGACGGTTCCTCGTCGCGACAATCAAATGGATGTTCGGAGGCAAGGAACCGATCATCTTTTCAACAAGATAATTGACTAAAAACACATGGTCGACATGATGGAAATCGTCGATGACAATGAATAGGGAGGTGTCGATTTCACAAAGTTCATTCATGAATAGGGCGAGCCATCGTTCAAGATCCATTTCCTTCGGTTGCAACGTCGGCTCCTCCCATTCTGACAAGGAAGCCCCGAATTCAGGTACAACACGACGAATGCTTTGCGTCAAGTAGGTGATAAACGGAAGGACGTCGTCATCTTCATCCGTCACGGAATACCAGCTGTATGTCGCGTTCGTATCCTGGAAATACGCAGAAAGTCCTGAACTCTTTCCATATCCGGCGCCGCTATGCAATAACGTCAACTTCACCCGATCCGCCAGCTTCATCTTTTTAATGAACGAAGCTCTCCGCATATACGTGGAGGATGGCGTCGGGGGCATCAGCTTGGATAGTAAAATGGGCTTTGTCTGCATCGATTCTCACCTCACCCTAGTGTCACTTTGTAACTAGTTTATCATAAGAAGGTTCTGAATTGGATGACTTTATCGAGAGGTAATAAAAAACCTCCTTGGCAGTTTCGTCAGGAAACTGTAAGGAGGTGCATTTCAATCAAATCGCTTTTTTCAATACTTTAACATCTAATGTCAGCTCGTCTAACCTGGCATTAAAAACGCATCAAACCGAAACGTCCGTTCTCAAATAACGTATATACCTTTTCCATCAAACTTTCAATATAATTCGGAATTCGACAATTTTCTCACCAAACCGCAATTGATCCATCGGTCCTCGATTCGGTACCCCCTGCAAGGACGCCTGTTTCAGGGTTACGCCAAATAATCTGCCCTCTGCCGAATGAACCGCCGTCCAATGTTGGGACGACTTGATGCCCTAATCGGGCGAGTGCTTGCGCGATATGGTTCGGGAAGTTCGGTTCAACGTGCACTTTATTCCCCTCAATCCATTGCCAGCGCGGTGCGTCCAACGTCGCTTGTGGATTCAACTGATAGTCGACCGTGTTGACGACGACTTGGAAATGCCCTTGCGGCTGCATGAAACCGCCCATGACACCAAACGGGCCGACCGCTTGTCCATCTTTCGTCAAGAATCCTGGGATGATCGTGTTATACGTCCGTTTGCCCGGCTTCAAAACGTTCGGGTGCGTCGGATCTAGCGAAAAATCCATCCCGCGATTTTGAAGCGTGATGCCCGTTCCAGGTACGACGATCCCTGACCCGAAGCCCATATAATTCGATTGGATGAATGAAACCATATTCCCCTCTTCATCTGCGGTAGCCAAATAGATCGTTCCGCCTCGAGGAAGCTCATATGGCTCCGGAACTGTCGCCCGTTCCTTAATTTCCACGGCGCGTTTCTTGGCATAGTCCTTCGACAGCAATTCCTTCACATCAATTGGCATATCTTTTTGTTCGGTGATGAACGCTTTTCCGTCAATGAATGCAAGTTTCATCGACTCGATCTGTTCGTGCAAGGAATGCACGTCTCCCGCTACTGCAGGATTCATTTCAGAGAAAATATTGAGCGCCATTAGCGCCACGACGCCTTGTCCGTTCGGCGGGATTTCCCATACGTCATAGCCTCTATAATTGGTCGAAATCGGGTCGACCCATTCCGCTTTATACTTTTCAAGGTCAGATTTGCGGAGATAGCCATTGTTTTCAGCCACATGCGCGTCAATCAAATCCGCGAGCTCACCTTTATAAAAGGACTCCGCATTCGTTTCGCCTATGGCACGCAATGTTTTCGCGTGATCCGGCGACTTCCACATTTCTCCGATTCCAGGCGCTCTGCCGTCCGGCGCGAATACTTTGAACCATTCATCGAATTCAGCAGAGTCTAGCGATTTGAATTTATTATAGGCTATTTTCCAGTACTTCCCTAAAACCGGCGTCAATGGAAACCCTTCCTCCGCATAACGAATGGCAGGAGCAAGCGTTTCGATCAATGGCAGCTTTCCGAATCTTTTCGATAGTTCCTCCCAAGCAGAGGGAACACCCGGAACCGTAATCGGCGTGAAACCGAATGTCGGAATCTTTTCATGCCCCGCTTCTTTCATTGCATCCAACGTCAACCTTTCCGGCGCAGGTCCGGATGCATTCAAGCCATACAGCTTATCCTTCATCCAAACAATCGCAAACGCATCGCCGCCCATTCCGTTCGTTGTCGGCTCGACGACCGTCAGCGCAGCGGCCGTTGCAATTGCAGCATCAACCGCATTACCGCCCATCTGCATCACTTCAATGCCCGCTTGTGATGCGAGCGGTTGCGATGTTGCCACCATCCCTTTTCGTGCAAATACAGTGTGGCGTGTTGTAGTATGTGGGTTATATAAATAGTCCAATGGAATTCCCCCATTTTTTCTTTTATTATACGATACTTTCAAGAGAATGGTGGAAAACTTTAGAATAGTTGTTTATTATTTTAGCAATAAAAAATCCCGCTGGATGCTGGCTGCATCGTAGCGGAAGTGTTAAGTTCATAAAACCTTTTTTAAACGATGTACGTCTGCCTGAGTTGAAACCACTGCAGAGTTCAATACTTCAAACTTCGCATCGACTGTTTCCACTTTGTCTTCTAGACGCTTCAAATCACCCTTCAAGACATTCACGTCTTCCTTCAAGACCTTTACATCAGCTTTCACTGCTTGAATTTCTTCCTTCAACTCAATTTTCGTTTCTTTTAGTTGGTTAGAAAGCCCCAACATTTGGTTAGACAGCTCCATTATAGCTTGCAAGATCGCTTCTTGGCTTACAGATGAACTCATCAACTTCAGCTCCTTTCCTTTGAATTACTTTCCTATATCTATTTATCTGTTAAGGACGTTTTTATCTGTCCTCCAATAATAACACGATATCGGGTGATTAGCTTACATAAATCGACAATTTCCGGTGCCTGTGCGAGACACATTTATGATAATTCGACAAAAGTAATATTAATGCAAATAAAAGTCAACCATCAATTGAGACAGTTGACTTGTTGGTAATGGTTATACAATAGAAGTGTATTATCTGAATAGTATTTCACAAAGGCACCGGAAAGATTCAGAAGAGTTGCATCTGTTCCGAACTTTTCGCTTCGTTACCAGCAGTCACATACCCCATCGAAGCGAATCCTGCCGCTCTTTTTTTATGCATATTCACAAAAATCGGAACATGTTTATCGACATAATCATATACACTGACTTCTTTTTTTATCGGGATAATCGCGGTGTAAACGCCCCACGTATTGCTGAAGAACGCCTTTCCACGAAATAGACATGGGTAAGAACAGCGTATCTAAACGAGGATAATCAAATCCTTCGCCAATATACTTGCCAGTCGCAATGATTAGCAATTCCTCTTTTTCACTGATTGACTCCAACTTTTCAAGCGCTAAAACAATTCTTCAACATGTTGAACTCTTTCCGTTAAAATCAAGGGCGTTCTGCCTTCCTCCAACTCTAGCAGCACATCATTGAACAAACGTTCATTCCGTGCTCGATTCTCAATTAATTCATTACAAATCTCCTGAAACTTTTCGGAATCCGTCTTTAATGAAGTGCTCCGCACAATAATCCGGTGATTGTAGAGGCGTATTTTTGCCTGTTCCTTCGCATCCACTTTATAAATGACAGGCCCACATTGCATTGTAATAATTGGATGCAGCCCATGTTTGCGTGTCAGAATTGCCATCAATCTCTAGACAAATTTTGCGCGGATTTGTTTCATCACTCGCTTAAAGGTGACAGCAGACAAATGATGGAACTCATCCACGATCACTTGCCCATATTGTGTAACAACTGGGTCCATTCCTCCATCCCTTGACAGCGACTGAATTATCGCGACATCAATCAGTCCAGTTTGCTTCCGTTTTCCTCCTCCGATTTGATCGATTTCATCCTTCGATACATCCAGAAATGCTGAAAGTTGCTCCACCCATTGCTGCATTAATTGCGATGATGCCGATCTTAGTGTTCGAACGGAACCTGTATGCCTGGAACATCGCTACGCGAAGAATGGAAGGTGAATCCGAGTGGTTTCCAGGCGCACCATCGGATTGGATTCGGAACTTCGGGATTTCCAAGGCCGATCTGGCATGCATTGAAGACATTTTCGACGAAGATCAAAGCGGACAACCCTTCTATCTTCCGTTCATTCCGCTGTTTCCCAGTGGTACATTGTCAAATGCCTTGCCGCGCGAGCAAAAGCGCTGCCAAGTAGGAGCTTATACATTTAATGTGATGTATGAAACCGATACTTGGCGCAAGCTCAAGCTTCCAGGCGCATACACAATGGATGATTTGCATCACAACATTCTTCTATCTTATGACTTTGAGGATAATCATTTATATTCATTTTTCATGGACAACAAAAAATGGTCCAACAATTGCATCGCCTCTCCAAATGACGATCTAGGTCACGCGGACGCATCAAAAGTCCACATCGATAGGAACGGTTTTGTTAAAGGACAACAATTCCTTTATGTATTCGATTATGGCGCTGAATGGACATTCCGAGTAACCGTTGAGGAGATTGATGAGCAGGATACAAACGATTTCACACCACAACTTGTCGATGAAAAAGGTCCAAGCCCGAAACAATACTTTGATGAGGATTGGGATGAAGATGACGAGGATGATGAAGAGGATAGGGATGAATGGTAATCTTCCCATTTTGGGTGCCTCTTTTTGGGTGCCTGTGCAACGCACATTTATGACAATTCAACCAAACTTATAAAAATTCAAATTGAAGCCAACTGCCCTTTGAGACAGCTGACTTTATGATTTATTTTATACAATTGTAGTGTATAATCTGAATAGTTTCATACACAGGCACCGAAATAATAAGCTAAAATAAAGGGCTGTTCCAAAAGTCTGTTCGACTTTCTGGGCAGCCCTTTCCCATTTACTTATCCTTAATCGCGCCTTTAAACCGCGGATATCCAATCAATATCGCCACAACACAGCAAATCCCCATCAATACAGGATAGAATGAGTAGACGATGATGCTTAACGGTGAAATCGCCGCTAAACCCGCGGCCGCCAATACTTGGACACCGTAAGGCAAGACGCCTTGCCAGACGCTTGAAAACGTATCGAGCAAACTGGCGGATTTGCGGGGATCGATGCCGTACTCATCGGCGATGCGCTTTGCGACCGGCCCCGTAATAATGATTGCGATTGTATTATTGGCAGTTGCAATATCCGCAGCACTCACTAAACCTGCAATACCGAATTCGGCGCCTTTTTTCGACTTGATGTTGCGTGTAATGACCCACAACAAGTAATCGATGCCCCCATTATGCTGAATGATCCCGACGATTCCGCCAATCAAAATGGAGACAATCGCCAAATCCTCCATCGACAGTATCCCAGCGGATGCCGCCTGTAAGACGCTATCCAACTGGTAGGATCCATCCAGTAGTCCAATGACACCGGCAAAAATCGTACCGCCTACAAGCACAATCAATACATGTGCGCCCAACAATGCCGCCACTAAAACAGCCAAATATGGCAAGATCTTTATCAATTCGAATGGATATTCACCTGTAAGTTCCGCTGAATTGCCATGCGTCAACAGAGCAAGGAGAATCATCGTCAGTATCGCACCCGGAAGAACGATGAAGAAATTCACTTTGAACTTGTCCTTCATTTTTGTCTGTTGCGTACGGACCGCCGCAATCGTCGTGTCCGAAATCATCGACAAATTATCCCCGAACATTGCGCCGCCAATGACAGTTGCCATGGCGAGAGCTACTGGGATGTCCGTTTGGGAGGCAATCCCTACACCGATTGGCGCCAACGCGACAATCGTGCCCATTGACGTCCCCATTGAAATCGATATGAAACAGCCGATGACAAACAAGCCAACAATGAGCAGATTCGCCGGGAGCAAGGACAAACCTAGATTAACCGTTGACTCAACGGCCCCCATTCCTTTCGCCACTCCAGAAAAGGCACCAGCTAACAGAAAAATGACGGCCATTAAAATGATATTCGGATGCCCCGCATGCTTCATAAATACATCGACCTTTTTACTGAACGTCTCCCGCCGATTCATTACGAGCGCCACAGCAGCCGCTATAAGCATCGCCACGTTCAAAGGCATATTGGAAAAGTCTTTCGTCAAAATCCCTGACCCAATAAACAGGACAACAAAGACAATAAGCGGCAAAAACGCCAAAAGACTACCTTTTTTTAATTGTTCATTCGACATATGCATTCCTCAACTTCATCATTTTCATTTATTGATGGCAGTTCATATCACGTACTGCGAGCTACCCAGTATAACATAAAAATCAGCTATTCATTCGAGTTAACTACTCGTTTGAAAGCTGATTTTGGTTACGTTCTTGTTAAGCGTGCAATGATTGGTGCACAGTTGAACGGGATGATTAATATAACAACTACAAGATATCCATCCAGATCTTAATAGCAGTTGCGCCGATCAAGACGGCAAGGATGCCTTGTAGGATTTTGGTGTTCACTTTTCCGCTTAGTTTTGCCCCAAGCGGCGCTGCGATAAGGCTTGCGATAATCATAATGACGGCCGGGTAATAATCGACTTGCCCGGTAGACACTTTGCCGATCGTCGCACCAATCGAAGAGATGAACGTGATAGCGAGGCTTGTCGCAATCGTCATTCGGGTCGGGATGCTGAGAACGACAAGCATGATTGGAACAAGTAAAAATCCTCCGGCTGCACCGACGATGCCTGAACCGATGCCGACGATGAACGCAAGTCCGGCAGCGAGCGGTTTACTGAACGTCACGTCTTCCATGGGAATGTCATCGATCTTCTTTTTCGGCACGAACATCATAACAGCCGCGATTAGCGCGAGCACCCCGTAAACGATATTGACGCCACCCTCCGAGATGAACTTCGAGCCGTAGCTTCCGGCAAGGCTGCCAAGTAAAATGGCCCCTCCCATGTAGATGATGAGCGATTTATTCAAATAACCGCCTTTTCGGTATGCCCAGACGCCCGCAATGGAAGCGAAGAACACTTGGACCGCACTAATGCCAGACACTTCATGTGCCGTGAATGCAGCCAACCCGAATAACGGAGGAATGTAAAGCAACATTGGGTATTTGATGATGGAACCGCCAATTCCAAGCATTCCCGAAACGAACGAGCCGATGAAGCCAATTAAAAAAATGGTAATGATAAACGTGAAATCCATCCGATCCACTCCTATGCTATGTACCTACACCACTGCAACCGATCACACGTATCTATTCACAAGCCCATATTGGATGAATTCCGATTTATCCTTCAGTTCGAGCTTCTGCATAATATTCGCCTTATGGTTTTCCACCGTTTTACTGCTGATAAAAAGCTTTTTCCCGATTTGGACGTTCGTGTACCCAAGAATCGTCAAGCGAACAATTTCCTGTTCCCGGTTCGTCAACAGCTCGGCCTTCTCCTTGCCTTTCTGTTTGAAGAGCCTCTCGAGCTGTTCTTCCGGTAATCCGACCTGGTAGTAGCGCTTCCCTTCATGCACAGCTTTGATGGCTTCATATAAAACATTGCCTTGACTGTTCTTTAATAAATAACCGTGTGCCCCCACTTCAATACCCTTTTGGATATAAACGATTTCATTATGCATTGTCAGTAGGATAACTTTAACGCCCTCCAGCCGCGTCATAATCTCCTGTGTTGCAGTGAAGCCATCGAGACCATCGGGTATGGAAATATCCATCAAAATGACATCAGGCTGTGTACTGGCCGCCAACTGGATCGCCTCTTCCCCATCCCCCGCCTCACCGACCACTTCAATATCCTGATGGTTTTCAAGAAGGAGGATGATTCCCTTGCGGATCAACACATGATCATCGACAACGAGCACTTTAATCATAAGGCGCATCCTCCTTGCATTTCGGAATTTCTATTTTGATCTGCGTCCCTTGTCCCAGAACCGACTCAATGGAGAACGTGCCGCCTAACTGGTCGATCCGCTCTTCCATATGCTTTAATCCAAGCCCTTCATTTCTAATGGACTCGATGTCAAAACCGACGCCGTCGTCTTCCACAGTCAACTCGATGTGATTTGAGGTTCGGTTCAATTGAATGAAGACGTGCCGGGCCGATGCATATTTTAAGACATTATGCATTGCTTCCTGCACTACACGGTAGACATTGATTTCTACGGAAGGATCGCACCGAGCCGTCGAGTTCGCATCGAAACGAATATTGATCTCGGGATGCACTTTTTGGAGAGACTCAAGAAGCGACTTCAAAGACGGAATGATACCGAGCTGGTCGATGCTATGCGGTCGCAGCTGATGTGAATAAAGCTTAATATCATTCATCACTTTCTCGAGTTCAAGGCGCACTTCCTCGATATATGTATTGAGTTTTGGATTATGGACATACGATTCGATCGCCTGCAGCGCAACGGAGATGGAGTACAGCGATTGGCCGACACCGTCATGAAGCTCCTGCGCCAGCCGCTTATGCTCAGACTCCTTCGCTTCAATCAACTTCTTGATCATTAGCTTTGAAAAACGGGCTTCCTCTTCCTTCAGCTGAATGGTTTGGTCGCGCAGGACGAGCAAATACTCCCGCTTCTCCGTTTTGCGATCTGTGAACATAAGAGCTGTGCTCATTTCGACATCGATTTTGTTCCCATGATACGTAGGCATTTTGGACAGGAAATAAGGCACTTCATTGCTTTCAATCAAATAACAGCGATTCTCTCCTTCTTTGAGATTCCGATTCTCGCAAAACGAACAGAATGGCACACGGTCGTTCATATTCCAGCCAGTCAACCGCTTTGCCGACGGATTCATAAGCAGGATTTCCCGACATTCGTCCATGATGATGATGCCGTCCTGGATATTTTGGAAAATCTGTTTCAAATATTTATTTCCGAGCTGCATTTCGTCCATCATGCGCACTTCACCCCTTCTGCCTTTAACAAGATCGTATCATACCCGCGCATATGAATTTTAAGAAAAATGCCATCCCGATCACAGGCTAACGGAAAAGCCGCCAAGGAAAAGCGTTTGGCGGCCACCGTTTAACGAGTCAATTACCATCAAGGGGCATGATGATTACGTCGTCACGCTATTCTCTTCCTGTGAAACCTCTCTTTTCCATCTGCCGTAACCGCCATCCATATTGACGACATCTTTCACGCCTGCTGCCTGCAGAATGCTGACTGCGATTGCGGAACGACCTCCAGATAGGCAATGAACGATCAATTTCTTATCGTCTTCCACTTCATCGAGCCGCTTCCTCAACGTCCCAAGCATAATATGCTGGGCTTTATCAATGTTGCCAGCATCGTACTCCGACTGATTACGAACATCAAGAAGATTGACATCGCCTTTAGTCAGCATCTTCTGCGCTTCTAGCGGAGAGATGTTCTCATATGTTTCAAGATCCGTCGCTTTATTCAAGATGCAATTGACGTCCGCAAAGCCTGCGACATTATCAATACCGATTGAACGAAGTGCGCTAAGGATTTCATGGAGCTGTGCAGGATCTGTCAGCAAGTAGAGCGACTTTTCATAATCGACGATCCAGCCAGCCCAGTTGGTGAACGAATTGTTCAGCGGAATATTGATCGTTCCCTCCATATGGCCGTCGGCGAAATCCTTCGCATGACGCGTGTCAAGGACTTGATGGCCTGCTGCCACTGCTTCTTCCGCTTCTTCGACCGTCTCCAGCACTTTCAACTCGGGAAGATTTTTGATAAGCTCAATGCCGACTTTGTTCACATGTTTCATAACCGCGAAATAATACGGTGGCTCCGGCTGCCCGTCGAGCAATGCAGCGATAAAGTCCGCTTCCTTGTCAAACTGCATCGCCCAATTGAATTGTTTTTCATAGCCGACAGTCGTTGACGGCACTGCACCGAGCGCTTTCCCGCATGCGCTGCCCGCACCGTGCGCCGGCCACACTTGCAAGTAGTCCGGCAGCTCCTTGAATCTCTTAATGGACGTAAACATCGCCCGTGCGCCAGATTCAGAAGTTCCTTGCATGCCAGCAGCCTTTTCAAGCAAGTCCGGACGACCGACATCTCCGACAAACACGAAGTCGCCGGTGAAGATGCCCATCGGCTTATCTGCGATTCCGCCACGATCGGTCAAGAAGAATGAAATGCTTTCAGGGGTATGGCCAGGCGTGTGCATCGTTTTAAAGACAAGGTTGCCAATGACAAATTCATCCCCATCCTTAAGAAGTTGATGGTCAAGGTGGCTAATGTTCTCGTACGTCCACCCCTCGCCCCCTTCATCTGAAAGATAAAGTGTCGTCCCGAACCGATCCGCAAGCTCCCGCGAACCCGAAACGAAATCTGCGTGGATATGCGTTTCAAGCGCACCGATGATCTTCATGTTCTCCTTCTCCGCAAGTTCCGCGTACGGTTCGATATTGCGCATCGGATCCACAACGACGGCAACGCCTTTCGCCTGGCAGCCGACCAAATACGAAGCATGCGCCAGTTTTTCATCATAGAAGTAACGTAATAGCATAGTTCACTGTCTCCTTTATTTATTCTGTGCCGTCCGCTCATTCAATACGTCCAGCGTCGCTTGGACATAGCAGAGTCCTTTTTGGACGGCAGGATCCTTCAACCATTTGACGAGCGAGAACATCTTCACATTTTGCGGATTGCAATCAGCCTTTTGCTGCACTTCCTGATAGAAAGACAATCCTTCCTTCCCTTTCTGCAAAAACGGCTCGGCGTACTCCTTTAGATTGGAAACGAGATAGTCAGTGGATTGTTCATCCTTCAGGACAGCGGATACAAAATCGATAATGTTCTCGAGCTGTTCGATCATTTGAACGAGTTTCGGCAGTTTTTCCAGCAGCGTCACAAGCGAAGCGACTGTTTCCAAGCTCAAGTTATAGGATGAAAACAACTCATCGTATTTCCGTGTCGTGGATTCGTCCTGCAGCACGGCTTTGCCAAACTGTACGGCATTCCCGATTGAGTCAATGCTTTTCTCGATTTCGGGAAGTTTCGTCAGAAGAGATGTCAGCGACTGCTGGATTTCAGGGCGTTCCAGTTCGCTGATCAATTGCATCAAATCTCCTTCTTCATGAATAGTCGCACTCATTTTTGCCATCCTCCCTCCGTAATGAAACGCTTACATCGTCCCTTTCAGCATCCCGTCCCAATACATGACTGGAAGCAGTTCCTTCTTCAAAATATACATGCTTGTCCGCTCGACTGCCTGATTAAACGGCATCGACTCGGCCGGCTTCTTATCATAATCGAATTCTGCCAAAATGAGCTTGTTGTAGCCCGTGACAAGTGGACACGATGAATAGCCGTCGTATGTCGCCTGCATCTGTTGCCCGCGCATGAGCGCCACTATATTATCCGCTACGACTGGCGCCTGCTTTCGGATCGCCGCACCCGTTTTCGACGTTGGCAAATTCGAATTGTCTCCGATCCCGAACACGTTCTCGAAGCGTGTGTGCTGTAATGTATGTTTGTGGACATCGACCCATCCTGCCCCATCAGCAAACGGGCTGTTTCGAATAAAGCCCGGAGCCTGCATATTTGGTGTTACGTGAATCATATCGTAGGCAACTTCTTCAATTTCCTTCGTATCCAGATTCTCAAACACGGCAATCTTTTCGTCCGCCTTGATCTCAATTAGACTTCGGCGTAACCGTGCATCTATCTTCTTACGGTCAACCACTTTCTCAAGCGCGATCCGATACTTGTCAACATCGAATAAGGCTGGATTTGCGCTCCCGAAAATGATCGTTGTCGCATCGCGCACCCCTACGCGATTGAAATGGTCATCCGCCAAATACATAATTTTCTGTGGCGCTCCTCCACACTTGATCGGCGTCGCCGGATGGGTGAACAACGCCGTTCCCCCTTTGAATGAACGGATCGTCTCCCATGTATAATCGACATGTTCGTAGGAATAGTTGCTGCACACATTTTTTGTCCCAAGTGCTTCCGCCAATCCTTTCACAGCGTTCCAATTGATCTCAATCCCTGCAGCAACAACGAGATAGTCATACGTAAATGTACCGCCATGTACAGTAGACACTTCATTCCGCTTCGGCTCAAAAGATGTTACCGCATCTTGAATCCATACAGCCCCTTCGGGAATAAGATCCTTCATCTCGCGCTCGGAATCCTCTTTCTTCGAATCCCCGCCGCCGACCAATGTCCAAAGCGGCTGGTAATAATGCTTCTCCGCCGGATCAATGATAGCGATCTCGCCTCCAAACACTTTCGATTGACGAAGCAATCGGGCCGCAACCGAAATGCCCGCCGCACCTCCACCTACAATAACGACTTTAAATGAAGTTTTCATTTGTCAGCCTCCCCACAGGTTTACGTGAATTTTTAAAACAATCAATCTACACTTATTATAGTGGACAAGATCAGGACGAAGTATAGGGGAAAACCCCTATAGTGATCGATTGGTTGTGCAAGACGCAATTATGACTATTCACCTTAAAGTAGATAAATGCAAAATAAAGCCAACCATCATAAGTGATAGTTGACTTCCTGATTTTCTTTGTGTATTTGTAATACATAATCTGAATTGTTCCTCACACAGGCACCTTAAAAATTCTTCCGATACTTGTCATCATACATATGACAACTCACAGTTCTTAGCGAATTGTCCGGGATTTCCTTCGGTACCACTGTTTTACAAACATCCATTGCAAATTGGCATCCTGATGGAGGGGCTGCCGGGTTTGGTACGTCGCCTGCTAATATGATCCGTTCTTTCTTCACATCCGGATCCAGTGAAGGAATGGCTGACATTAAAGCCTGTGTGTAAGGGTGCAAAGGATTTTTGAATAGCTCTTTCTTTTCAGCTAGCTCTACGATCCTCCCTAAATACATGACACCGATCCGATCACTGACATGCTTGACAACGCTCAAATCGTGAGCGATGAAAATATACGTCGGTCCAGAATGTGGTCTGTGTTTGTAGAAAACTAGCCAATCTCGACATTAAATCTTTTATGGAATACAATTCGAGCCTCTTTGAAATACTTCAATTAAATCCTTGGTTAGTCAAATATCGACATACTCTCGGAAATAGTCATAAGGAACGGAATAATACATTCGCTCAACTTGAATATGGTAGTCCCGTTGAACTTTTGCTGTTTTCCATTATGTCAGTTGTAACGTGTTTTAGGAAGCATTTAAAGATGAGATTTCTCTTCTTCCTCAAACACCTAATACATATGTGATTGTCTTTTCTACTTGATAACTATTACACATCAAGTGATATCAAGGAAAACTATTAAACTTATTTTTTTCCTGCTAAACATTATTTTCTCACTAACATGGGACTTAGTCTGCAACAGTAAAAACCAAAATGAAGCTTTATCGCTTCTCAGCAATCACTCTAGCTAAAAATGGATCTTCATCTTTATAAATTGAAAACCCGGTACCTTTATAAAACTTATTTACCGAGAATCCCCTATTAATTAATTCAACTAAAAATGTATCAGTTTCCACAAATCTACGGTAATGATCATCATATACTTTAGATCTCACTGCATCTTCGGCTGTTCTAAACTCTGCTACAAAACATGTTCCTATTGGAGTATTTTCGACCAACGTATCCAGCAATATTTTTTCTGTCTCTACATCAATCGCATGCAATAAAAATCGTAAATAAAGAATGATTCTTTTATTTTCTAAATCTGCTTTACTTGTTACGACTGTCAATATTTCTTGCAACGATTTTTGATCACTTAAATCAACCTTTGAAAAGTAAACCTCTCCAATAGGCCGTATTTGTTCAACCCTCTTCTTATTTGTTGAAATCGCTTCTTCGGAACCATCAATCCCAAAGACGTCGTATCCCTCTTCGGCAAATGAAAACGAATCTCTACCTAAACCACAGCCGATGTCTACAACAATAAAATCACCCTGAAGTTCATTTCGTATTTTTTTGCAAAAAGAAGATTCCTTATTTATTAACTGTTTTTTGTAAAAATTATCCCAATAATTACTGTTCTTGTGTATTAATTTATCAGAAATCATTTATAGAAGACCCCAGTCTATTAAGTTTTGCAGCATTTTATTATTCGAATTGACTATATTTTTTCTACTTTTTTATTCATCAATCACACAGAAACAACATCATTTATTCGGGGAAAGGAACTGCAGAATTCAAACCCGAAATGAATAGTATCTTTCTAAAAGATATACTGTTCAAATAACGTTTATTTCCACTTAATGAAATCTTTAATATGTTGGAAAATAACTTCTTCATACTTATCTACAATATCACTCTGGGTAGATGACGTTTCCTCACCTGTTTCTTTGTTTATTAAACTTACTTCATACTCATCCACTTCAAATGTCAAATCGAATTGTACTTTTTCCTTTGTCTCAAAGCGAAATACGTATGTCTCATCCTCAATCCTTGCCTTATATGTTTGATTAGGATGCAATAATTGAGTAAGGGCATATTCTTTTTCTTTATTTCCGCCAAAAATCTTTGGTAATTCCCCGTCTATTTGATCCGTTAACTTTAAATCACTAACTTTGAGTAATATCGGTAATAAATCTACCAATTCAATAATTTCATTACTATGGGTATTGGGAACATATTTCCCTTTAATCATTAAAGGGATCTTCGTTCTTCCCGAATGTAAAATTTCATCCTTGTCTTCAATATATGTTTGCCCGTGATCAGAATGTAGTAATACAACTACATCATCTTCTACATAATTTTTATTAATATAATCAAATAGAATCCCCAAAAAGAAATCTACTCTTTTTATCTCCAAGTTATACTTATAAATTTTAGATTCATCATACATTGTATGGACAGATGTTACACCTTTGTTATTTGTTTTTACACGATAGGATAAATCTGTTTTTGTTTCAGCTAATAGATGTTGTTCAATTTCATCTGTGGCGTTATGGACATCCATTATCGATATTGAAATGAAATTACTTTTATGCTTAAAACTTTCGATATGCTCAATTGTTTCCATAATAGTGTCTCTAACGTCCATCCCGCCCATGAAATTTTGATAAAGAATACGATCAAAGCCTTTATAATATCCAAAAGCTGGATTAGTACGCCAATTTGATGATATTTTTGCTGTCAAATAACCTGCTTCACTAAAGTATTCTGGTATTAGTTTGTGATATTTTTCAAATGAATAGTAATTAAGTGCAGGATGTAATAATTTATGTGTAGATGGGTATTTCCCTGTATTAACAGTCGCTTTAGAAGGCATTGTCCATTCACTTGTTGCATAGCAATTAGTAGAAATGAAGCCCTTCTCAAAAAAATTGTATATATTAGGTACTACCTCGCGCATCCCCCTCTCTTCTAAAAACTTCATAGATAGTCCATCTATAAATATTTGCAAAACTAACCTCTTGGAAGGGTTATTCATTGTTTCTTGAATTGGTTTTCCAACAAATATGTTTTTGTCAGACTGTATAACAAGATTGCCGGGTTCGCTTATTCTTATATAATGAATTTTATTATGAATTAAATAGGTATTCTCAAAAATGTATTCTTTGCTATTCAAATAAAATTTTATCTTCGTTTGTGGTTCCATCAAGGAGATAGGAATCACGGAAGGATAGTCTAAAACTAATTGAAGTTCATGGTTATTTTCTTTTCCTTTAATGAGTTCACTTTTAAAGAAAAATCTACTATTTGCATCTACGCTGGTGACCCCCATAGATTGATACATGTTAAATAAATACTGATTTCCTTCATTTTCTTTAAAAATAGTCCGCATTTGATCCTTCTCTTGTGTATTTAAGGGGTAAATTCTGTAATCTCTTTCATTCAATAAACACTTTTCAATTTTGTATTTATTAATTACTGACGCAAGAATCTTTCCATTTTTCCGCCTTACACTTTTCAATATATTTTCAACCAATTCAACAGTTTCCAGATTCTTCTCTTTATCAATTGCATACTTAATTGCGAGAATGCCATGATGTATTGAATCTTCAAATCGTTCAATTTCATTTAAGATATAGCTAAGATTGTAGTGAATGTCCGAATTAAATGGATGTTTGATTATCCCTTCTTCCAATATTTTCAAGGCTTTAGTAGTATCGCCTATTTGTAGGGCATAAATAGCTTTTTGTGAACAAATAGTTGCATTGTCTATTCCATTCCCGCATTTATTAATTAATTCACCAACACGTTGTATATCCCCAACAAAAAATGCCTCCTCTATAGCTTTACTTATTTGTTTGAAATACTCATTTTTTTCTCCTATTAAGCCCATTATATATCACTCCACGACATTCTTAATTTCTCATAGTATATCAAGCACTTTCTTTAACGCTAAAACAACATCCCCGACATCCTCATCCGTCATCCCCGGATAAATCGGTAAAGTCAATGCCTGCTCATACCATTTCTCCGCGATTGGACAAAGCCCTTTCTCATAACCTAATTCCTTATAATAAGGTTGCCAATACACAGGTATGTAATGAACATGGACACCAATATTCTGCTCACGCATTTCATTAAAAATCTCCTTGCGCGGCTTATGCAGCACCTGGCTATCCAATTGAATCATATATAAATGCCAACCTGATTCTGCTTTTTCCATTTGTTCCGGCAAAACAATCCCTGGAATCGCTGCTAACTTCTTATTGTATAATGCCGCAATCTCACGGCGACGTTCAATAAATCCATCAATCTTACACATCTGAGATACACCAAGTGCTGCTTGCATATCACACATACGATAATTAAATCCAAGTTCAGTCATTTCATAGTACCAGTCGCCCTGTTCGATAGCATAGGGTGTCTTTCCAATACCATGGCTACGGAATAATTTTAGTTTTTCATAAAACGCTTCCGAATTAGTCGTAATGATGCCACCTTCACCTGTCGTAATCGGCTTAACTGGATGAAAACTAAACATTGTCATGTCTGCCTGCGAGCCTACCTTGCTCCCTTTATAACTAGCACCTAAAGAGTGGGCACCGTCTTCAATCACTATTAAATTATGACGCTTAGCAATATCCATAAGAGAATCGATATCAACAGGTTGCCCTGAAAAATCCACTGGCATGATCACTTTCGTTTTCGTTGTTATTTTTCCCTCTATTTCCAATGGATCAATATTGTATGTATTTTCATCTATATCCGCAAAAACAGGCGTTCCACCACAATATAATACCGCATTCGAGGTAGCCGCAAACGTAATTGGTGTTGTAATCACTTCATCGCCAACACCAATTCCAGCAACATAACAAGCAGCATGTAGCGCAGCCGTCCCATTTGCAAAAGCAACTGCATATTTCACTCCCACATAATTGGCAACCGCCTTTTCGAATTCCTCCACTTTTGGTCCTTGTGTTAAAAAAGGCGACCGCAATGTTTCCACGACCGCCGCAATGTCATCCTCATCTAATTGTTGTTTGCCATAAGATAAGAAACTATCCCTTTTTTTCATATTAACTTAACAACTCCCAACAAAGTGGTGTGCCTGCTGTTAACTTCTTATTCGATTTCATTTTTAGTACTTGCTCGTAATATTTAGGTTCAAGTCCATACCCTGGTCGTATCACCTTAATATTTTCCTTTGTAAAAGCTTCTCCTACTTCAATATCCTTCGCCACATAGATTGATCTCCTAAACTTCAACGAAGCTTTTTCTTTTTCCGTTGGTCCATACGTTACTTTGCCCATTGCCTGCCATGCACGTTCTGTTTCTTCTACAAGTGCCGACATTTCATGTGGCTCTATTGAAAACGCCGAATCCACACCGCCATCCGCACGTGACAGTGTAAAATGTTTCTCAATAACTGTCGCGCCTAATGCGATACTTGCGACAGCAACACCTGTCCCCATCGTATGATCAGACAATCCGACTTGCACATTAAATAATTCACGCATATGTGGAATTGTAGAGATATTCGTGTTGTCGGCTGTAGCAGGATAAGTGCTTGTACATTTGAGCAAGATTATTTCATTACACCCTGCTTCACGAGCGGTACGTACCGTTTCATCCAACTCTGCAACTGTCGCCATCCCCGTTGATATAATCATCGGCTTACCTGTCGCCGCCACTTTTTTGATCAAAGGAATATCATTATTTTCAAATGAAGCAATCTTATAAAGCTGGACATCCAACTCTTCTAAAAAATCAACAGCTGTTTCATCAAATGGCGTACTGAAAGGAATCATCCCGAGTTCACGTGCACGGTCAAAAATTGGCTTATGCCATTCCCATGGTGTGTAGGCTTCTTTATACAAGTCGTATAAGTGCCTTCCTTTCCATAAATTCCCCTCGTCTTCAATTACAAAACCCTTGCCTTTCACATTCAACGTCATCGTATTTGCGGTATAAGTTTGAATTTTAAGAGCATGAGCTCCCGATTTTGCAGCAGCTTCAACGATTTCCAAGGCACGTTCCAGTGATTGATTATGATTTCCTGACATTTCTGCAATGATAAAAGGTCTTTGACCTATTCCAATCATTGCTCCCTCAATTTTTATGATAGACATTTATTTTGCTCGCTTTCTTCTTGTTCTTAACTTTCACAATCAATTAACATAATATCTCTTCCTAAAACGTCAAATGCTAACACTTTCATAGAATCCTTATTCAGTTTCCCGAATTTCAAAAACTCAAAACTCTTTCTGTTCAAATGACATTTGTCTATGATTATCACCAATAACATTATTATCCATTTGTGTTTTGCAAAATAAAAGTGCAGAGAATTGCAGCCAAACTTGGCGTTGGCGTTGCAACTTTACATGGAGTGGTGGGCATGATAGCCTTGCGTAGGCAAAGCCAACCCTTGATATAATAGTTTCTTTTGTTGGTACTCATGCCCGCAGAGGCTCTATGTCAAGTTGCAAAATTATGTAATTACAATTGCAATACTCTGTATTGTTTCATTGCAAAAAACACCATTAATAAACTACTTTTGTTTAATTCACTGACCTTTGCAAATTCCATTCAATTTAATCCACATTTCCCCTTCACTGTAATGAATTACCACTGAAATTTCGTTAAGTAAATGATTTAATTTATTCGCATCTAACTGATTTTCGTAATTGTGATATATACAATTACATCAAAATTAATTTATTTCGATGTTCATATATGGGTAGTGGATAAGCGAATATTTTCTTATTATTGTACTTCATTACAACCAATGTAGGAATCAGTCAAATATTGGGCCTTCATAATAAAATCTCTTTTTTAAAATTATCAAATCCACGATTTGCAATATAATCTATAATGGATAAGTAAGGAATAAAAGGTTTTTCGCTATGATGAGGATATATATAAGGGTCACCCTGATGATAGTTAACCCTAACATTCGATTTTTCAAAAACACTTTCGGCTTCTATATATTCTTTTGAACCCGAGGCACTTAGATAGCTTGAAGCTCCCAAGTATTCACATATATTAAATAAATAGCTGGATTTTATCCCGGTGACAGGGATATCGCTACTTTTAAGTAAGTCAGTTACTATATCTAACTCTTTAGCAATGAACACTATGAGAGAGGTTGTAAAATCTGAAAGTAATATGCATTCCTGTTTATAGAGTTCAAGAATTCCTTCCAAATCATTGTAAAATGGTTTTTTAGAATAAGCATGTTTTATAAGTTGAGAATGTTGACTCTGCCAATCTACTGTATTATCTATTCTAACATCTAGAATTTTTTGATGCCGTAATCCTTTAGTAATCGTTGGTATAGTCACCCATTTTTCTTTACCTTCGTAATCAATTTTATTTCGTTGTTGCCAAGAACGTTTGGAAAATTGCACATCGTCCAAAAAGACAAAAGTCTCCACTTGCGCCATCATATGGAAGTAACCAATCCATGGTAAATATGTTGGTTGCATAATTGCACACTTCATCCTTTTATCATCTCATTTCCGAAATTCCATTCACTTTTCAAAATAGAATACCTTAATTGGTTCTTAAACTTTTTTTCACTATAATGCGATTCTCTTTCAATGCCTTCATAAATAAACCCAAGTTTTTCATATAGCCTGATGGCTTTCTTATTATCTGGAAATACTTGAAGCCATATCCTATGAAAGTTCAGGTTTTCAAAAGCATAATTAATCATCGCAATTAAAGCTGATTCTCCGAGACCTTTTCCTCGTGATTGCGGGTCACCTAAATAAATTTGGAAAAATGCTGAACGATGTATCGGATTGTAAAAAAGCAGTAAATTTCCGCAATACTTATAATGCTTAACATCATAAATCGCCCACATATATGTATTATTTAAACTTTTAACCCATTCCGCATGGGATTGCCTGGTAATTCTTCTTGTAATACCAAATAATTTATAAACATTTGGATCATTTAACCATTCCACTGACTTTTCATAGTGTTCTTCTCCATATGGCACTAAACTTGTATTTGCATATCGCAAATATTGATTCATGTTTCCTCACCTCTGAATTAATCTACTTAGTACTTCAACAATTCGTTCTGTTCCTTTTCCATCAATACATTTAGTATTTTTAATAAATAATGTATTTAATAATTCGGCAGAAGAAATGAATTTATTGAATTCCAAAATAAATGTTTTTTCAGAAGTATTTGAAGCCTCTCCCAAAAACATACAGAAATTGTTTTTTTCTAATTCCTCAAGTATAGGCACCTGATTCTTATTAACTGAAAAATAGGCAGAAGGCAAACCGATACATGCTCTTTCCCATGTAGCAGTTCCAGGTGCCCCAAGAGCTATATCACACTTGTTCATGTGCGCCGCCATATCTTTTACCGCCATCTCCCATTGAAATCTTTCTTTGTACTTTTTTTTCAATTCATTTAAATCATCCTGGTATCCAAATGTACTACCTACAACTGCCATAATCTTTACATTCTGAAAGTTCTTCAAAATAAACTTGCTATATTTTGTTGTATAATTCTTAAAGTCTATGCCTCCAAAAAACATATGAACCTTTATACATCGATAATCATATCTAAAAGAACTCTTCTGATTCTTTTTAAATTGTTCCCTCAATAAACAATATTTAACACCATATAGACCAATTGTTTGTGAAGTAAGTAAGCCACTATATTTTTCTTCAGTTATCCCAAATGTATTATCTAAAATAATATCGCAATCATGCTTACGGTCTGCTAAATCATCGATGACCATAATATATTTTGTGTAATGACGAAGTTTATTTTCCCAATATCTATCAAGACCGTAATGATCTACAATAAGTAAATCTACTTTCTGGCTACTTTCTTCTATTATTGTAATTGTTTGTTCGGCATCAAGCATCCAGTTTTCTTTCGTCCACTGTAAATCAGCTTCATTCGCACCTGTAGTATAGGGTATTAATTTCACTGACATATCCTGATCGCGTAAATAAGAATGCAGATGGCCTTCAAAACTGCGGCAAACAAACGTCACTTTTGCCCCGTGACGTTTAAGTTGTTTTGCCAAAGTTAAGCATCTCATGACATGCCCTGTTCCTATTTCATTAGAAGCATCTGTCCGAATGACCACATTCATTTTCTTATCTCCCAATAGTTCTCTTTTTCTGAACATGTAAAAAACCCTTGATTTAAATGACTCTAAAATCTACATTAATTTAATTCTTGTAGATTTATTTATTTCATCAATAAGTTTCTGATCTGCTTTCCACTTCAATAATATATTATCATTTATTTCTGCTATCTCAGGATTTCCTTCGAAATATTTAATAATATCCTCAAATAAGACAGGGGTTTCTTGAACATTTAAATCCTCATAAATTGTTTGAAATAATTTGTAGTCCTGTGGTTCATCTAAAGTTAAACGCCAGTTAGGATATCGGAATTTTTTTGGCAATGACACAATTTCTAAATTAAATAAGTCAGGATTGTTTTTGAAATAAAAAGATAAATATTCAGTATACTTAAATTCATTATCTTGTGATTTCAATTTTTTTAGACTTCTACTATCAAAAACATCAGCTGCAATACCAACAGCATGATTCAAATCTGTTAATGTCACTTCTGCTTGTCTACTTATATGTTCTTTTATTAGAATTTCTACAGCTTCTGGGGAGACTAGAGGACAATCAGCGGTTACTCGTAATATAATATCTGCTTCTGTTTGTTCCACAACAGTTAGCAATCTATCAAGTACATTTTCCGGATCACCTTTAATAACTTTTATCTTACCACTAAGATTTGCATTCTCTAGTTCTTTATCTGCCTCTAAAAACGATGTGGCCACTAGGACCTCATCAACATAGGGTACTGCTAATGAATTGATAATACATCTTTCAATTGAAGTTATCCCATTAAGCTTTAATAATGCTTTTTTAGGTAATCTTGTTGATTTAAGTCTACCCACTACGGCTATTGTAATTTTAGCTTTCTTAATGTATTTCGGGTTAATCGGTTCGTTTGCTTTAATATCTTTGCTAGCTATATACGCAATATTTTCTTCAAATTCATTTGGCATAAGCGCTTCTGAGTCACTACATCTTTTATAGGTAACATTCTCTAATGAAACATATTGACCCTTTTTTATATCCGTTTTTGCAACTGCCCTTAATGCTCCACTTAAATAATTTCTTTCAGCTTCTCCAATAACAAGAGTACCTGATATTATTTGAGCATCTTCTATTGCTTTAACCATTTCTTTAAATTCTTCTGGTTCAAGAGATGAATAGTAATCATATCCTTTAAGGGATCTATCAAGTGTAATATGCTTCTCTATAACCTCTGCACCAGCAAAATACGCATATACAGGAATATTAATAGCCGTTTGTTTAGATGCGTCCTCATGATCTGCATATCCAACACGTAGATTGTACTTATTTTTCATTTCAGTAATTCTTATTATATTGGAGTCTTCTGTTTTAGTTGGATAACCCTGGAATCCATGTAAGTATATCACTTCTTCTTCATAGTCCTTAATCTTTAAAAATAAACCTTCCAATTCCTCGTTATTCCAACCACCTATTCCAATTAATAATGGTTTTTTTATCGACAAAATCGATTCCAATATTGCCTTGGATTGTATAATCGTTGATGGAAGCTTAATCCCATGGTAAAGAGATTGCATTTTTCTTGCCATCTCAATACCCCATTCATCAAAGACATCAACCCAAACTTCTATATCCAGTTCTTTACAGTACTTTAAAACTTCTATCCATTGCCCTTCATTAAAAAAAAGGGTTTTATATATTTCATGCCATTCATAATCTGGAGTCGACAATGAATCATACTTAAACCATTGAAACTTTATCGCATCTGCTCCAGTAGACTTAGACTTTTCAATCAGCTCTATCAACTGTTTGAAATCACCCTGATGAGCATTAGCAATTTCTGCAATAATCTTAACCTTATTCATGGTCATATAACTCCTTTAAATTTATTTATATTACATTTCTCTAACTAGATCTTTTAGCTGATTGATACTTAACCATTCAGTATTAGTATCACTCGTATATTTAAATCCATTTGGAAGTGCTTTACCTTCATTCTGCTGTTTCTTTGACCACCAAGAAAACTCTGGCTGAATGACATAGTACGTATCAAATTCTCTCGTATGGCGGGCATCATCCTCCATAATCATTGCTTCATGCAACTTCTCTCCCTGGCGAATGCCAACAATGTCAATGTCACACTCGGGAGCAATCGCTTTAGCAAGGTTCATTATGTTCATACTTGGAATCTTAGGCACAAAAATCTCTCCGCCATGCATACGATCTAAGCTATCTAATACAAATTGTACGCCTTGATCAAGCGTAATCCAAAAGCGAGTCATTCTCGGATCTGTGATCGGTATTCGACCAGTTTCTCTCACTTTTTTAAAGAAAGGTACAACGCTACCTCTACTGCCAACCACATTGCCATAACGAACCACTGAGAAACGTGTTGGTTTTTCACCTACATATGAATTTGCCGCGACAAATAGCTTGTCTGATGCTAGTTTAGTTGCGCCATATAGGTTAACTGGGCTTGCTGCCTTATCTGTACTGAGAGCAATTACTTTTTCAACACCTCGATCTATTGCAGCCTCAATCACGTTTTGCGCGCCATGTATATTCGTTTTTACCGCTTCAAATGGATTGTATTCACAGGCCTCTACATGCTTCATAGCGGCGGCATGGATAACAATATCCACCCCATCAAATGCACGATACAAACGGTCTTTATCACGAACATCTCCAATGAAGAACCGCATTCTTGAATCAATAAACTCGTGTTTCATTTCGTATTGTTTTAATTCATCCCTGCTGAAGACTATTACTTTTTTAACGTCTCCCTTTAAAATACGACGAACAAACTTCTTGCCAAATGACCCGGTACCACCAGTCACTAAGATCACTTTTCCTTTATACATTGTTCTACCTCACTCTTCATCTCTAAATATAACTGTTTGACGAAAGGATAATGTTTTGCACACTCAGCAATGAACATCGAAAAACTTTCAACAATTGTTTCACCCTTTTTTATTGGTTCGCTCACAAAACGAACGGCTTGTATTTTCTCCGACAAGCGTTCTTTTTGAACACGGATCATTGGGTCTATAAAGGAACTGTAAAATACATTAGTTGTCATTTGTTCGACTTGTTTATCCAATTTGGTGTATTTCTTCTCGATTTCCATTGTCTTACGCAATACCAAGTCTTTTTTTATATCTTTCAGCGTAATTAACACATGATTTATTTGGTGCTCAGCCTTTTCAATAGCCTTATTAATGTCAACCAACTGATTTATCGTGAATGACTTTTCATAGTCGTTTTTACCTTTGAACCAATCATTCTGCACACTTCTTGAAGTTAATTCATTTATGAGCTGTTCTAAAGGTATAAAGTGGGCTCCCTGTATAGCAGCTCCACCTTTTGTTGTATTAGTCACGTTTACTCCAGAAGAGTTAGCAATATACATTTCCAATTGTTGACGCATTAAATTAAATCCATCTGTTGTTTGAATATCACTGCCAAAAACGTCCTTAACAATTAGGGCATTCTTTAAACTTTCCTCTTTCGCTGCATTTCCATCCCCATAATCAATACCATCTGCGTATTGTTTATTTTCAAGATAAGCTAAGTTTTGTCCAACCAAAATTATTTTTGTGCACCCTAATTTCACTAACAATTGAAATGTTATTACTGCAATCGATGGCGAATCATTCACGAAGTCCAAAGATTTGCCGTCTATATGTTTTAATAAAACTTTTGAAATAGTATCTTGGCTGACAATCATATGAAGAAGATCACCAGGATAATTTTGTATCGTCTCAAATCCTACACTACTTCCAAAAATAAGGGGGATCTTTTTTATTTTTTTATCTTTAATGATTTGAATTACTCTATGGTTTATATCTTGAGGATCATACGTGCATGCGGCATCTGGGTAGACTCCATGCTCAATTAAAGAATTTATTGCAGAGCCTACTGAAAATATATACGCTAGTCCATTTTCCTTAATATATCTTAAATTCTCAAATTCTTCGTTTAATGAAGGCCCTGCCGCTACAATAATCGCAGGCTTTCCTTCGAATGCGTTTCTATCAATATCATGCAAAATATTTGGTGTTTCCAATACGGTGGGAAAGTTTTTAATTGAGTTGATTGTCCATCTTTTTTGGAAAGCTGCATTTGCCACTATGGAATTATGTTTATCTTTTAGCGACGCAAGCGATTTCTCCAAAATACTCGATATTTCTATCCCGTAATGCTTTTCATAAACAGGCAATGTAATGATTTTTAATATGCCGTTCGATTCAACATGCAACTGTTTAACATTATGTTCTACTTCTGCTTGATTTGTTCCAGCAATTAGCCCCATCAAATTCCTCAAAGGCAACTCTTCCAATTTACATGTCGATAAATAAGCATGCAGTACCTCTTCATTTGGCTCGTAAATTGAGAATTTCGTTTCCGGATACTTCTCTAAATATTTTTTTATATGATACCCCATCCCGATCCCGACAAATAGTACATATGTAACTCTTTCATCCTCGAACTTCGCAGCGAACCGTTCAGCTTCCCTTTCTGGATCGTACTTACTCTGCAAATATTGAGGTTTGCCATCTAAAATCATTTTTATAGTAGGCAGGCCGTTTTTTGCTTTTTCCACTTTCACAGTACTTGTTTGTTCATCATCCCACTTAGAAAGTCGATGTAAGAGATCACGGTCTTTTAAGCGTAATACATCTCGATTATCAATTAAGATCATGACGCGTACCCTCGTTATCCATTGTCCACTTAATTTCATTCTTGAATTCTTCGAAAATCGGAAGAATCTCATATTGTATAATATCTCCAATTAAAATGTTGTCCTCATTCTCCATCGATTCAGCAAAGTTATGAATTTCATTTTGCATTGTCTGTGCTGCTGTTATGTAGTTAGACCAATTTGTCGGCACTTCTCCGCTCTTCCCAATTGCCATAAGCATTTCATCCAACCATTGTAGACCCTCTAACAACTGATCTAGTTTGGACCATTCTTCCTCGCTCGGATGATCATAAAATGCTTCTCCTAATTGGGTTAGCTCGGGTGTAGCTCGCTCTAAATATTCTTCAGTGGACAAAAGAATATCATTAACAAATTGTTTAACTGTTTTCCCGATGATTTCAAGTTTTTCGAGATGATTTGCATGTTCATTCAAATATTTTTCATGGTTTTCATACACTTCAATTCCGTCAGCGACAAAATGACTGAAATAATATTTTTTTCCTAACATTTCATTTATTTGTTCAATAATCCTATTTGCATTTGGGCTATCAAGTTCCTTTATTTGATCTTGAAAAATCAGTTGCATGGAGAACCCTCCAGTTGTTTATTTTATATAAATCGTAACACACCTGCACTATTTATATCGGCTATAGAATAGAATTTTATAGTGGAAGAATGTGACTTTCAATAGGAAATGAAGCTATTTTTGTTTTATACAGATTTTATTTTTTTGCACGCTGAATAAGAAATGCGGAATCAATATTGTTGCTCCGAACAGCCTGCAAGAATGTTTGTTCTATTATAATAAATGAAGAACTACTATTTTCCCAATTGGTACAGTTAGCATTCTGATAGAGGTAATTATTGCTTCGATTCTTTGTCTTTATACATAGAACCTGATTACTGCGGAGAGTTTATGAAAATCTTATTAGCTTGTGGTATATAAATTGAATAAATTAAGAACTACGAGGAATTAATAATCAATATTGATAACTTTATTGTATTTAATCGAAAGCGGGATGATTATTTAACCACTAAACAACTATTATTAATGAATATATAAAAACGCGGCCAGAAATCGGACCGCGTTTTGTTAACCATATTAGCGTAGAAGTTGAAGCACGCCTTGTGGTTGTTGATTTGCTTGAGCTAGCATAGCTTGTGCTGCTTGAGTCAAGATGTTATTCTTTGTGAACTCCATCATTTCTTTCGCCATATCGACGTCACGGATACGTGATTCCGCAGCTGTTAGGTTTTCGGAAGAAGTTCCGAGGTTGTTGATTGTGTGCTCTAAGCGGTTTTGCGTAGCACCAAGTTTAGACCGTTCCGCTGATACAGTATTGATTGCAGTTTGGATAGTTGTAATTGCAGTTTCTGCTGCAGATTGAGTCGAAATATCAATAGCTGTATCCGCAGCTCCACTTGCACCTGCTGTTGCAACTCCAAGCGCTACCGCACCCATATCTGCAATATCAAGTGTAAGTGTTTGATTTTCATTTGCACCGATATGGAATGTCAATGATTCACCTGTAGCTGCCCCACTTCCCACCGCTACTCCATTAGCATCGCCATTAATCAATTTCTTTGTATTGAATTCAGTATCCGTAGAAATACGAGTAATTTCTGAAGTTAATTGATTTACTTCTTTTTGTAGTTCAGCACGGTCATCATCAGTATTAGTGTCGTTTGCTGATTGCACTGCTAACTCACGCATACGTTGAAGAATTGCATGTGTTTCATTCAATGCACCTTCAGCTGTTTGGATCAAAGAGATACCATCTTGAGAGTTCTTTTGAGCCATATCCAAACCACGGATTTGACCACGCATTTTTTCGGAGATTGCAAGACCTGCTGCGTCGTCTCCTGCACGGTTGATTTTAAGACCTGAAGATAGTTTTTCTAAGTTTTTAGATGCGTTAGTGTTGTTAGCACCTAGTTGGCGGTGTGTGTTAAGAGCCGCGATATTGTGGTTAATTCTCATTTTTGTTTCCTCCTTGAGTGTTTGGTTGGTTCACGTCCTTGTGAACCGTTTTTTTGTTGCTCGCGGAGTAAGAGCCGGCCGAACTCGTTACTGCCGCTTACAATATTAGTATCGGACAAGTTGGGTAGGAGTTTAGCGTTTTCTGAAAGATTTTGTGGGATTATGGTTTATTTTGAGGATTTTTTTGGGGTGATAGTAAAAACGGATGCCTGAGGCGGCGTCAGGCATCTTTATGGTTATTATTCTTTGTAGGTAAGCTGAGAAAATAGTGAAGCATCTAATGTGACAGCCTCTGTATTTGTCTCAGTTATTGATTGAACGAGTTCACCCCGAAGGATATCTATATTTTCCGGAGCTTCGATTCCAATTCGGATAGTGTCACCTTTCACTTCGAGAATACGAATTTCAATATCATCGCCAATTTTGATAGTTTCATTCGTTTTACGTGAGAGGACTAGCATATTAGTTTGCCTCCTTCGGTTGACCGATCATGTGACGAGTTGTGAAACGGTTGTCGTTTAGAATCATTTGCTTTGCTTTTCTGTTGTTCATTTGGAAGATAAGCGGTGCTTGCAGGTTGATTGTCGATGTTTCGAATGGCTGTTTCAGTGTGAGTATGCCAAGTACGAATACATCTTCCGGTTTTTCGATGTTGAGCAGTTCGATTGTCGGCCCGTCTATGTCGAATGAATAGTCTGCGACTAAGGTGTATGGATTTGTGACGATGAATGCTACTGCTAGTGAATTGGTAGACTGCAATACTTGAAATATATTGTTTCCTTCGATAGGAAGAAGGACGAATTCCTTTTCGTCTTCAAATCCTGGAATGCCTTTTGGGAAGTTCCATAGTTGGTCCGATTGAATTTCAATTTCGCCGTGGAATTTTGTTTGGATGTTCATATGTTTTCGCTCCTTTGATGACAAGATTCGTTATTCAATAGCATAGCATGTTACGGTTTTCTTGCATAAAAAAAGAACGTGTTGGATGACGTTCTTCATAGTTTCCAATCAATTTGGATGGAAGGGTATTGCTCCATGATACCGGTTACTTTGCCTTGTGTGTAATTGTGGATTGGTTTGTTGATTTGGACGTTGTTGACAGCTTTTTGGGGTGTTACGTTGATGTTGAGTGAGCCGGGTTGGAAGGACATTTGGATTTTTGTCCGGTCGCCGACGAATTTGAAAGTCATTTGTTTTGGTGGCGGCGTGCCGTTCTGTTTGGCGATATCGGCGATTGCACCGCCTCCGTTTTCGATCTGTACGAGTTGTTGGCCTTCCTGAGCTCTGCGAGCGATGCCTTCCATGAGTTGTTGCATACCATATTGGGCATTTTCCGCTGAACGTCTTAATGGACTTTTCAAGTCGATGTCCGCTCGCACTTCAGTTGTATCCAGTGATAGTTGCGGTCTTGTCGAGGACATTTCCAGGATGGCGGCAGGTTGTTCTTGTATGAGTGTAGCTCTTGGCTGCTCGATTTCCTGTACCGGTTTGTCGATTTGAAGTCCAAGGATACCTCGTGTCGTTTGGATTTGGAGTTTTGGGATGTTCATTGGCTTCACCTTTTGGAAAGGCGTTTGGACAGCATCCAAACGCCTTTGTTATTCATTATCGTAAAAAGTCTACTAGTGATGGTTGGATGATTCGGGCACCGACGGAGAGTGCTGCGCGGTGGATCGATTCTTGTGTGAGCATTTCAGTGATCACTTTTTCGTAATCTATATCTTCGTTTTCAGATTGCTGTTTTTTTGCTGCACCTTCTTGCATTTCAAGGCGATTGTGCATCAATTCGGCACGATTAGAGCGTGCGCCTACGTCAGCACGGGCGGTTAGGACGGCATCCATTTGGGTGTCGATTTTGGACAACGCGTCACTGAACCCTGCACCATCGTCACCAATAGCTTTCATTTCTTCAAATAATTTATCGATATCCTGGAACATGCCAACAGCATTTGTGTTTACATTCAAACTTACTCCATCAAACACTTCTATTTGAACAGGCTTGCCAAATGCATCTAAAGTTGCTTGATCGGTCGGAAAACCGTTTTCGCCATAGACGGGCGTATCCGTTTTAGTTCCACTAAAGATATATTTGTCACCGACCTTAGTGTTAGCAAGGTCTTGTATTTGTTTTTGGAGTTGCTCAAGCTCAATCTTTATTTTTTCACGATCTTCAGGTGTCATTGTACCTGTATTCGCAGCATTCGTGACAAGTTCTTTTGCACGGTGCAAAACTTGCCCAACGCCGTCAAGCGCGTCATCGGTACTGTCGAGCCAGTTGTTTACTTCACCAAGATTTTTCTGGAAGGTAGCAACTTTGTCGACTTGCATCCGGTAGCCCATGCCTTTCATAACGACGACTGGGTCATCGGACGGGCGGTTTACTTTTTTCCCAGAAGTCAGTTGCTCTTGCAGTTTGCCCATTTTATTGTAGCTCGATGATAAGTTTCGCAGCATATTATTCGATAGCATTGATTGTGTTATACGCATTTAGTTGTTTCCCCCTTCTTATCGACCGACAACGCCCATGCCGTTGATGATTTTGTCGAGTGTTTCATCGACGACTGTAATCATTCGGGCAGATGCATTGTACGCCTGCTGGAATCTGATCATATCGGTCATTTCTTCGTCGAGCGAGACAGAACTGATAGAGTCGCGGCGGTTTGAGACGGCTCCTAGTAGTGTTGCTGTATTCAATGTGAGGCGTTCGGCTTGTTGGCCTTCAACACCTAGTTTTCCAATAACTCCTGAGTAGAAAGTTTGGATGCTTGTGTTTTCAAGTCCAGGTAGCTTATCGAATTGCATATCCGCTAATTTCTTTGCTTGTATGCTGTTACCGACTTCTCCTGCGCTATCTGAAGCGGCTAACTTTCTTGGATCGTCTACGATGTCAGCATTAACCTTAATATTACCTGCAGTCATAGTGCTGTAGTCGATATTTCCAGACGCATCTAACGTGTAAGGTTCAAAGAAATTCAATTCCTTACTGCCATCTAAACCATGACCTGCATAGTGAATGGCATTGAAAGCTTTTGCGAATTCCTGCGCCATTTTGTTCAAATCGGCAAGCATATCAGGATATAACCCTTTTTCGTTATTTGTTCCATCAACATACCCGAAGGATTCGGTAAGCGATTTTAATTTACCTGACAGTTGCATATTATTAACATTTAAACTTCCAACTTCGGCTGGCCCTCCTGTAAACGTAAAGCCTGTCATCGGTCCTGTTGGATTTCCTTCTGCATCAGCACCGTCTACCGATATCTTGGAAGCGGAACTCCCGGATACTACAGTGATCGGATTACCATCTGTTTTGATTTTTACGGTCACCGTACCTTCAGCAATGGCCAAAGCACGTCCGCCGGATTTTTCATATGTCGTTTCAATCGGTACATACATTGAAAGTTCGTCGAGCAACATATCCCGTGCATCGTATAAATCATTCGGCATATAGCCGTTCGGTTCGACTTCTGAGATTTGACGGTTTAAATCCGCGATTTGATCAAGTATGGAATTGATCGCCTTCGTGGAAACGCCGATTTCCTTGCCTAAATTCGTTTGGATTTCGGTCAAGGATTTATGCATATAATTGAATGAATCTGCCACTGCTTCCCCATTCTGCACAACGACTGCACGTGCGCCACCGTTTTCAGGGTTGGCTGCAAGTGTTTGCAACGATGACCAGAATTCGCTTAAGGATTTTTGCAGGCCGTACGCGGATGGTTCTGCTAGGACGTCTTCCATCTGACTGATTGCCTTCGATTTTGATTCCCAATAGCCGAGCTTGTTCGACTCCTGTCTGAACTGCTGGTCGACGAAGGAGTCTCGGATACGTTGGATGGAGCCTGCTTCGACGCCGGTTCCGAGGAAGCCGGGCATTGTTGGTGAGTTGAGGCCGATGCCAGGGAAGCCGGATGTCGCCTGGATGTTGACGCGTTGGCGGGAATAGCCTAGTGTGTTGGCGTTGCTGATGTTGTGGCCGGTTGTATATAAGCCGGATTGTTGTGTGTACAAGCCGCGTTTGTTTGTTTCGAGTCCCATAAATGTGGAGCGCATGGTGAGTGTTCCTCCTTAGGCTTGCGAGTCGAAGTTTGGTAGTTCCTTCGATTCTTTTCTGCCGTTGATTTCAGTTTTTGAGTAGTTCGCCGATTCCGGACGCGGGCGGATCATGTCCAGCGACAGATTCACGAATTGAAGGGATTGGTAGGTCAGTTTTTGATTCAAGTCGTTTTGCCATTTCAATTCATGAATCGCATGCAGGAGACGGTCCTTCGCCTCCACAAGTTGTTTGTTTTCCGGTTCGGGTGTTGCTTCGATCAGATTGGCGATTGTCGGGTTCATCGGCACAGGACGTCCTTGTCCTTTCAAGTAGGCGATGACCGCTTTTTGCCGGTCGTTGTCCATTTGGACGATGGCTGCAAGATGTGCCTGTTCGTCTTTCATAAGCTGGTCGATGCCATTGATGTCGCCGTTTTTAATGAGTGCCGTTTTTTCGTTTGCGATGCGCAGCAGGCTCTTATGCAGTTTTTCCAAGTTGTCGAGTATGGAAAGGATTGTTTCTATTGACATAGGGATCCCTGCTTTCATCTACATTATCGTTTAAAGTGCTTGATCAGGTTGGCAGCGAGTTTTTCTGGCTCCACTTTGTAGTTCCCTGATTCGATTTGGGCTTTCAGTTGTTGCACGCGTTCGTTCCGTTCTGTCGTGATCGGTGATGTTTCTGAAAGCTGTTTCGCTTTGGAAGAGATTTCGAGTTTATCCGTTTTGATTTTCGCTTGTTCCTTCGCCTGCTCCGCTTTCAGCTGGTTTGTGCGGTACGGGTTGACGGGCGGGATGTTGATTTTATTGATTTTCATTGTTCTCGCTCCTTTCGATTCGCTCTTATTGTTTATTTCGGCAGATTTGTGACAACGTTTAGGGTCTTTTGGACGAAAACAGGAAGTATGCTATTTTCCATACTTATCTTTCCCTTAAAATGAGGAAAAAACCGACAAGTGTAGGCCGGTTTTTTGCGTTTATGCGCGTTTGGGCAGATTTATGCGTACGTTTCGGCGATTATGCGCTTCTGGTAGCAATTATGCGTACTTTTAACCGTTTATGCGTAATTGTTGGGATTTATGCGTTTTTCGTCAACCTATATTGGATAAGTTGGCTGTCTTCTCCCAAGTACTCATCACTGCCGATTCTGCTGACTTCCTCAAATCCAATATTTTGCAGCATTTTTCTGGAGCGGGTATTTGTTTCATGTGTTTCCGCGTTGAAGATGGTGATGCCCAGTTCCTTGGATGCGTATTTAAGTAAGTTCAGCGTCGAATGATAGCCGATGCCTTTTCCCCATAGCGACGTTTCACCGATTGCGATGCCGATTTCGGCGGAATGCCCTTCTATATTTGCCAGGTCGGCATAGCCGATCAGTTTTCCGTTGAATTCGATTCCCATTCTGATAAAGTCATCAGCTTCGCTGTTAACACAATGAAGCCACCATTTGTACAGCTCTTCTTCGTTTCGATTTTTCTCCCAGTCATTTGCGGAACAAAAAAGGTCGTCTTTGCTCCAGTTAAGGACGGTTTCATAGTCAGAGACGCTTAATGGCCTAAGGGCAATTGAGTCCTTACCCATTTCGTTTCCGATCGGCCAAGTATGTGCCGGTTTCACTTTTCGTTACCGCTTCCCTGAATTCTTGGGCGGCTTCGAATTGACGGAGGCCGCTTTTCAATTCCTCTGTGCAGCTGTCACAAAGTTTGCCATGTGTAGTCAGCTTGCCGCAGTTATCGCATGGGTAGCCTAGGTTCGGGAATAGGGCGGGCTGCAGGCGGCCTTTCCGTACCCATTTATGCAACAATGTTTCGGTGACGCCTGTCACTTCGACGATTCGTTCGATTGTTGCCGCGCGGTTTTCACGTCTTCTCAGAAAGCGGTACACTTCCTCGTACATTTTTTCTTCATCGCGTGCACATTTAGCACATACATCACGAATGCCTGTGTAGTTGAAAAAGTCCCCGCATGTCGGGCAATTTCTTAATTCTGCCATGTTAAATCCTCCCCTATTTTTCTGCACGGATAAGCGTGACCGCTTCCACCCGCCAGGCGCCCGCTTCCTTCAGGACAGACGCAGCATGACGGAGTGTCGTGCCTGTTGTATAAATGTCGTCGACGAGTATGTAAGTCGTATGTTGAATGTTACTTCCGGGTTTGATTGAAAATAAATTCCTCATGGAAAGCCGCTCTTCCCTCGACTTCTCCCCCATCACTTCGGTGTGTGTCTTGATGAGCAGATCTTCAAATGGAATGCGTGCCGCCATCAACATTTCCTCGACGTGTGCAAAAGTACGCTCAATTTTCTTGAGCGGATGCATCGGAATGGGTACGATTATCGCGTCTTTACGGGCGAGTTCGCTGCGCAGTTCATCTGCGAAGACGCCTGCGAGCGCCACGTCCTGTAGGAATTTGAATTGGTGGAGATAGTCGCGCATCGGTTCGTTGTATGTATAGATGGAAGTGATGTGATCGACAACGTCCCCTTCCTCTTTTATGTCGACACGCTCAAAGCTTTTTGAACAGTTTTCGCAAATTAAAGGCGTCTTTTCGATGGCAAGCAATGATTGCCAGCTAGGGGTAGAGGCGAGTTTCTGTTCGCAAAGGAGGCAGTTCATGCGCGGACACCTCCTTTATTCAACTTGAGGATTTCGTTTTTCGCTTCGTCCATTGCGTATGTGATGCCGTTATGGAAGAGGATGAAATCGCCTGTCGGATAGTCCGCGGAACGACCGACACGGCCGCCTATCTGGATAAGGGAGCCTTTGTCGAAGATTTGCTGTTCAGCGCCAACGACTGCGACTTGTACATTCGGGATCGTGATTCCGCGTTCAAGGATTGTTGTCGTGAGTAGTCCTGGCAATTCTTTATTCCGAAGCGCTTGGACGTGTTCTTTCCGATCCGGATGCGCTGCATGGACGGAGCGGATACGTGGGTCGATGAGCTGGAAAAAAGGCGCTGCCTCCTCCATCAAACCGATATGGTGAAAAAAAATGAGGAAAGGTTCTTTTTTGTCGAGTCGTTGTGACGTCCAATTGACGAGTTTGATCGGCAGCTTTCCTCTCCGAATCTGCTTTTCATAGTTCCATAGCGGAATGAAAGTCGGGACGGGCAATGGATGGCCGTGGTAGCGGCGGTTGATGATCGAGACGAAGCCCGTCCGTTTCATGTCCGATAGGAGCTTATCTGATGGGGTGGCGGTGACGTAATGGACAGGGGAGCCCGGTTTGACCGCTTTTTTCACGGCCTTTTGCAATGTCGCATCTGCTTTATAAGGGAAAGCGTCCGCTTCGTCGACGAAGACGGCGTCGAATGCGTGTTTGAATCTGTATAGCTGATGCGTTGTCGCGAGGACGAGCTGCGACGCTTCCATCGTCGGCTTGGCGCCGCCGTATAACGCTTCGATTTTTGTCTTTGGAAATGCTGCACGCAATCGCGGTTCGAGTTCAAGAATGACGTCAACGCGCGGCGCTGCGATGCAGACTCGTTTTCCTTCTGTGAGCAGCTTATGGATTGGCGGGAAAAGAATTTCCGTCTTTCCTGACCCGCAGACGGCATAGATGAGATGGGACGTTTGTTTTTCCTGGCTATCGGTCAGTTCGTCGGATGCCTTTTGTTGGTGTGGCGTGAGTGTACCTTGCCAAGCGATTGTGTGTTTCGTCGGGTATTCCGATTTCTCGCCTTTCCAGACGATAAGTTCCGTGCAGGATGAGACGCGGCCCATTTTGAGACATTGCCGGCAATATGTGCACGGCCCTTCGCATTTGGCACAGTGGAATGTAGTAAAGCGGACCGGGTCGTCGGTCTCGCATCGGTTGCAAAAGTGGCGCTTTTGATTCAGGAAGGACGGATTTGTTTCGATGCCTTTAATCGTTTGAATGTGGCCGGTATCAATTAGTTCATCGATTTCTTCGTGTAGAAAAGGGGTGTGCATGCGCAGCCAGATGCGGCCGTCCAAGAAATCCCGGATTGCCGGATTGAATGGTTTTTTCATGCTCACACCCCCAGTTTTTGTTTTGATGTAGTAGTGCGCGGATGAATGTTGGTGAATGGTGCATCGTGCCGCGCAGAATGCCTTTGACCAACTAATGATTTACGAAATTTTGATCACTTATGACGATTTATGAGCGATTGGACAACGGTTATGATTATTTATCGCGATTTATGAGCGCATGGACAGCTTTTATGATCACTTGTCACGATTTATGAACGCTTGGATTGCGGTTATGATCACTTTTCTCAATTTATGAGCGATTGGACTGCGGTTATGATCACTTATCCCGATTTATGAGCGCTTGGACTGCGGTTATGATCACTTTTCTCGATTTATGAGCGATTGGACTG
>NZ_LQYA01000038.1 GCF_001531445.1 Sporosarcina koreensis | reverse complement strand
GCAAATGGAGATGCTGATAAGGGAACTTCTGCAAATCAGAAGGATGAGTCCAAAAAACCGCCTGTAAGCGTCCACCCGCCGGCAGTTGAGAAGGAGACTCCAAAAAAGACTGAAGCTCCGAAAAAGACCGAAACACCGAAAGTGGAAGAAAAACCGAAAGCCGAGAATAATACGAAAGCCAAAACGCATATTGTCGCACCAAATGAAACCCTGTATCGGATTTCGATGAATTACTACGGTTCTGATGCCGGAATTGAAAAGATTAAAAAAGCGAACGGTCTTTCATCCAATAATATTATGACGGGGCAAAAATTGATTATTCCTTGATAGACTCCAAAGAAATGGAAGGAAAGGCAAAGGCGTCTCTTTGCCTTTTTCTTTTTATCCCGCATTAACTGGCTGTGAGATCCCCGCTTCAGGGTGTGGATAGAAATCAAATGAAAAGTGGGGGATCAACAGCCAGTAAATGCCCGATTGGTTCAACTACACAATCAGTTATCACTGATTGAAGTTTCACTTTATGGCAGGTGTAAAATGAAAAATGTGTTGATGAGTTTAGCGTGCATCTCAGGGATATTCACGGGTATCCTTGCATATATGTTCTTTTATGCACATCGGAAGAATGTCATTCACCATTCGTATCCCGTTCGTAACGATGGCCTGAAAGGCAAAGAGTTGTCCGTTTATTTCATTTCGGACATTCACCGAAGGCGGATTGATGAACACTTGTTAAGAAAAGTACGATCGTTTGGGAAGATTGACATCGTCATTATTGGTGGAGATCTCGCTGAAGGCGGGGTTTCACTTTCCTCCATCGACCAGAACGTGGAAAGACTGGCGCAGCTTGCTCCGATCTATTTCATTTGGGGCAATAATGACCGTGAAGTCGGCGAAGAAGGGATCCGTACGATTATTGAAAAGTACGGCGGCAAGATATTGGAAAATGCGGATGCGATGATCGAAAGCCATCCGCTTTGGGGGATTTGCGGTACTGATGATCCTTCCAGCGGAAATGTAGATGTCGACGCTGCCTTGAAAAATGTGGGGGAGTACACTTATTTGATTGTCGCCACACATACCCCATCGTTATTCCGTAAAGTGGAAAGGTTTTGCAATCCTGAACTGATGGTTGCGGGACATATGCACGGAGGACAAATCAGACTTGGCAGGTTTGCATTACACCCTTTGGGGCAGTTCAACGAAGTAGACGGAAAAGCGAGATTGATCAGTAATGGATATGGCACGTCCTTGGTCCCGCTGCGTTTTGGGGCAGCTCCGGAAAGCCATGTCATTACGATAAAATATTGAATTACGGAGCATGGTGCGCACGATTGTAAGGAGACTGATGAAAATTGATATACAAAGACGCAATTGTTGTCGGCGGGGGGCCATGTGGTCTCTCTGCCGCTATTGAATTGAAGAATATAGGCTTGGATGTACTCATTATTGAAAAAGGGAATATTGTTAACTCGATTTATCGTTATCCGACCCACCAGACTTTTTTCAGTTCGAGCATTAAGCTATCCATAGGAGATATCCCTTTTATAACCGCAAAGGAAAAACCGAAAAGGAATGATGCACTCGTCTATTACCGGACAGTGGCAGAACTGAAAAAACTTACTATTAATAGCTTTGAAAAAGTTGAATCGGTGGAGAAACAAGATGGCATATTCACGGTGAAAACCGATCTTGCGAGCTACAAAGCGAGGTTTGTCATCGTTGCAACAGGCTATTATGATAATCCTAATACGTTGGGTGTACCTGGTGATTCTTTGCCGAAAGTGTATCACTATTTCAAGGAAGCTCATCCGTATTACGGTCAAAAGGTGGTCGTCATAGGTGGCAAGAACTCTGCTGTGGATGCTGCACTCGAATTGGCGCGCGCGGGGGCCGAGGTAACCGTCATTTATAGAGGATCAAATTATTCTCCAAGCGTCAAACCGTGGATCTTGCCGGGCTTTGACAGTTTGGTTCGAAGCGGTGAAATCGATATGCATTTCGATTCGCATGTCGTCGAGATAACTCCTAGTTCGGTTGCATTCGAAAAAGACGGGGCACGTCAGACGATTGAAAATGATACTGTATTTGCAATGGTCGGTTATCATCCAGACCATGACTTTTTGAAAAGCATGGGTATTCGTGTCGATGAGGAAAGCGGTCGGCCTGTTTTTGATGAAAACACGATGGAATCCAATATTCAAGGTTTGTATATAGCAGGTGTGATTGCTGCGGGAAATAATTCAAACGAGATTTTCATAGAAAATGGACGTTGGCACGGCGGGTTGATAGCAGAACATATTGAATCGATTCCAAAAGATTGTAAATGATGGTAGTGCGTTAGTATGGCAGGGAAGGGGGCCGCTTAGTAATGATCATATTATTGACAGTTGCAATCGCGCCGGGTTTGGCGCTTTTCAGCTATTTCTATTTGAGGAAGCAGATTGCTAAAGAGCCTTCGCGAACATTGTTCCATACATTCATATATGGAGCGATGATGACCTTTCCGATCATGTTCATACAGCACGTTTTTGAAGAGGAGAACATTATACCGAATGAATTTTTTCGCAATGCGATTTTCACCAGTTGGATTGAAGAGTTCTTCAAATGGCTCATTTTGTTAATCGCGATATTCAAGCATATGGAATTTGAAGATGCATATGATGGCATCCTTTATGGTGCAAGCGTGTCGCTCGGTTTCGCAACCGTGGAAAATATCCTTTACTTATTCATCTTTGGATTGGATACAGCTTTCCTAAGGGCTCTACTACCCGTATCGAGTCACGCGCTGTTCGGTGTCGTTATGGGGTATTACTTGGGAAGGGCAAAGTTTACAACAGTGGCAAATCGGAAAGGCATGCTTTTCTTCGCCTTCTTTGCGCCGTTCATCCTCCATCTGATTTACAATGCAATTTTAGGTGTGAATGATATCTCTTTATACTTGATTATTCCTTTCATGCTCTACTTATGGTGGTTCGGATTGACGCGTGTGAAATTCGCCCACACTTTCGCGATGCAGCAATTCAGGAAGAAAGCTCATGATGAGATGAATTTTTTATCAAATAAGAATGATAGCATATGACAATCAGAAGAAGATCTGGCCAAGAGCCGGATCTTTTTTTATGCACTCGGGATAATAAAAAGAATTTGTTTGGACAAACTGAAGGAAAGGAGGGTATGAATTTGAAGAAATTATTGATACGTATACTGGCTGTTGCATTACTGCTTGGAACTGTCTATGCAACTTCCCCTGTTGAAATTGATGCGTTCAGCTCGCGCGATATAGCTAGAGGGGCGACGGGAGATGATGTAATCGAACTTCAGGCGAGGCTTCAATACATCAGTTTCTATAATGGTAAAATCGATGGGAAATTCGGTTATGGAACCTATTGGGCCTTGCGCAATTTCCAAGAAAAATACGGATTGCCTATAGATGGGATTGCAGGCTCTCAAACGAAAAAGAAGTTGACATCAGCATCATCGTACGATGAAAAATTTGTAATGGATAATTTGAAGAAAGGGAATCAGTTCACTCATTATGGAGGAACCCCATTAGCCTCCCAAGTGAAAAAAGGCGGGGGCGGAAAAGAGAATATGCATTTGCCGTCCAAGTATTCCGAAGAGGATTTGAAGCTTATGGCAAATGCAGTCTACGGTGAAGCGAGGGGAGAACCTTATGAGGGGCAAGTGGCAGTTGCGGCTGTAATTTTGAACCGGGTGGAACACCCCGATTTCCCTGATACGGTCAGTGGCGTCATCTTCCAACCTTTAGCTTTCACCGCGGTAGCTGACGGACAAATTTGGCTGGAGCCGAATGAACGGGCGAAAGAAGCGGTTCTTGATGCATTGAATGGTTGGGATCCTTCCGAAAACTCCATTTATTATTTCAATCCGATAACCGCTACAAGTAAATGGATCTGGTCGAGACCGCAAGTTAAGAAAATCGGCTTGCATATTTTTTGCCATTAATGGCTACGTGAAAGGTGGATTGCAAATGGCTCTGACAGGAAGGGCTATTTAAATTGACTATGAAAAAAATGATGTTTGTGCTTGCCTATGCGTTAGTCGTAGTTTCAGTTTTCGCCTTTTCGAAAGCGACGGAAAATAATAAACTGGCTATTTTATTAAGTAACCAATATGCCCAGCAAATGGCGGATGCCTCAGACAAAATGGGTGAGCTTGACTCTGCGGTAAAACAAACGCTCCTCTTCAACCATTCTGAAGGTTCGAAAAAAGCAAGGGAAGATATTTGGAGACTCTCTTCGGATATTAGGCGCTCAGTCGCTTCATTGCCATTGGACACAGCTTTTTCGACTTCATGGATGAACTACTTGGGGAGAATTGGCAATTATGCCCGTGAGGCTGATCGATCACCCGATTCTGAGGAGTATTATAAAGTGATGTCACAGGCCTCAAAAAATTTAGGGGTCATGCAGGATGATTGGAGGCTAGCAACTGCGGGGCTTATCGACGGGCAGTATTCAATGGATGAATGGAACAATAGACTCAATGCCTCGAATCCCGATGTTGATTGGTCCAATTTGGGATCCTCCATCAAGCAATACACAGAAACAGACTTTCCTTTGACTGCCAGTGAGTCGGATGCTATGAAGAAGAGGGAATTGAAAGACATTGACGAAGCGAAAGTGACGCAGGCTGAAGCAGTGGAACGTTTCAAGACCATATTTCCGCAAGTTTCGAATGATGTTGTTGGTGTAGAAATGAGCAAGCCCGGCTCCCCGTATCCGTTCTTTCATATCCGTTTTGCTGATGGAGAGTCCATAGGATACATTGACATAACTGAAAAAGGGGGGCATATTCTTTCCTATCTTTCTGAAAGGCCGTTTGGGAAATCGTCTGTCGCATTTGAGGATTTGAAAATGACTGCAGAAGAATTTCTGAAGGCAGCGGGGTATAAAGACCTTGTCTATGAAGAATCCAGAGAAAATAATACTGCATGGCATTTCGTGTTTGTCAGAAAAGAGCCATTCTATGATGCGAAAGTGTTCTCGGATGTGATCCATTTGAAACTAGCGAAGGACACTGGTGATATCATCGGCTTGGATGCATCAGAATATATACGGAAAGAAAAGCTCCATCGACAGTCAATCAAAAAAATCGATTGGAAAGAATTCTTCCATCAAGACGTACAAATAGTGGAGGATGAACTTGCTTATGTCGAGAATGAAAGGCTGGAACAAAGACTGGCGCACTATTTGAAAGTGACACGTGACGAACATGGCCATACAGGAACGTATAATGTAATTATCGACACCGAAACATTGGAAGTCATCAAAACAGAAAAGCTTGAATGACGAAGGGATGGTTCGAATGTACTGAACTTCCATATTGGAATTTATGCCTACCCATGACATAATAGATGTATCTTGTAAAGGTAGGTGTATTCCAATGCGTCTTTCAATTGGCACAGCGTTGACGATCGATAAGGATTTTACTGAAACAGGCGATAAATATAAAAGCAAAGTGGTCGACTTCGGGAATGAATTTGTGATGATTGATTATCCGGCCCATATGGAGACGGGCAAAACCGCCTTCTTTATGGATGGGACACAGCTGCTCGTAACATTCGTGGAAAACAAAATGTCCTATGCATATCGTGCCGAAGTGACAGGCCGATTGAATAAAGGGATTCCTATGTTGAAATTGACCTATCCCGGGGATGATCAACTGATCAAAATACAAAGGCGCGAATTTGTACGGGTCGAGACTGCAATTGATGTAGCAGTTGATTATGAAGGGGTTTTCCAGCAATTCGTAGCTGAGGACATTAGTGCAGGAGGAATAGCGCTAAATATCGGTGAGGATGATTCATTCGAAGATGCAGAAAGTGTACGGTTAACAATTGCATTGCCTTTTGTCAACGACGATATAAAATACATCAGGACCGAAGCGAAAGCGGTACGGATTTGGGAAAAAAACGACCGCCGGATTGCGTCCATGCAATTTGCTAAAATAGATACGACGGATAGGCAGAACATCATTCGTTTCTGCTTTGAAAGACAATTGCTTGCCAGGAATGAAATGTGATGCACTGCGTAGGGGAAAGTCCTTTTTGTTCAGGACTTTTCCCTTTTCTGTTTAAAAAGCGGAAGGTGGCGAATAGCAAAAGGTTCGCAGTCTAAGTGCGTCGCGTCCTGCGGCAACGACTGCATGACCGGCTTCCTGCCGGCCTCAGGCATAAGAGAAGATGCTACGTGGCGTTCTTTGCCACTAGCAGCTTAAACTTATGACCCGAGCACCTGCCACCTGGAGCTGGATTGGTAAAAAGCGGAAGGTGGCGATTAGGTGCGACAGGCATAAGGAGAAGATGCTACGTGGCGTTCTTTGCCACTAGCAGCTTAAACTTATGACCCGAGCACCTGCCACCTGGAGCTGGATTGTGATACAATGTTTTCGAATTGAATTCGGGGGTAGATGATATGTTAAAAGGGATTAGCATTGCAATTGATGGACCTGCCGCAGCAGGCAAAAGTACGATTGCAAAAAGGATTGCTCAGAAATTGCATTACACTTATATCGACACAGGTGCGATGTACCGCGCTTTGACGCATAAAGCGATCCTGTCGGACATAGATATGGATAGTGATAACGATTTGGCGGATTTATTAATGGATACCGAAATTCTATTGATTCCTGAAAAAGGAGGCCAAGCTGTATGGGTCGATGGAGTCGATTGCTCAAACGAAATCAGGTCCCAGCAAGTGACGGGAGCTGTATCCAAAGTAGCTTCACATCCGACGGTTCGTAGGATGATGGTGGATAAGCAGCGAGCGCTTGCGAACGGTTTCGGCGTTGTCATGGATGGACGCGATATCGGTACTGCAGTGCTTCCGGGGGCGGATTTGAAAATTTTCATGACTGCCTCTGTCGAGGAAAGGGCGGAAAGGCGCTTTCAGGAAAATGAAAAACGCGGAATCCACTCTTCCCTTGAAAGTCTGAAAGATGATATTGAAAAGCGCGACCGTGCCGACAGTGAAAGGGAAGTGTCCCCGCTCAAGAAAGCGGATGATGCCATTCTTGTCGACACGACTTCTATGTCTATCGACGATGTGGTCGATAAAGTGATAGAACTGGCAGAAATGAGGATGGAAAAATGAATCTATACCCTTTCGGCAAATTTCTTGTCAGTACGATATTCTATCCACTTTACCGAGTCAAAGTGATCGGCAAAGAGAATTTCCCATCTGAAGGCGGAGTGCTTCTATGTACGAACCATATCGATAATCTAGATCCGCCTGTCGTGGGCATGACATGTCCACGGACAGTACACTTCATGGCGAAAGAGGAACTATTCAACGTTCCCCTTTTAAAGACAGTTCTCCCGAAAGTGAATGCCTTTCCTGTAAAGCGAGGCATGAGTGATCGTGAAGCATTCAGGAAGGCCTTGAAACTGTTGCGGGGCGGCAATGTAGTTGGAATGTTTCCGGAAGGGACAAGAAGCAAAACCGGTGAGCTTGGTAAAGGGCTTGCTGGCGCAGGCTTCTTTGCATTAAAAGGAGATGCTGATGTAGTGCCATGTGCTATCATAGGTCCTTATAAGCCATTTCGGACGTTGCGGGTCATTTATGGGAAACCGATAGATATGGCGCCGTACCGGGAAAGCAAGGCGTCTGCGGAAGAAGTGACCGAAGTCATCATGAGTGAAATCCGCATCCTTTTGGAACAGCATAAATAAATTAATAAGGGTAATTTTTTGTTTTTATGCATCGATTCGAATAATATAGAGATAGGATTCATTATGGAGGAGGACTACATATGACTGAAGAAATGAATTTGGATGAAATGAACGGATATAAAGAAGGTGACCGCGTCACTGGAAATGTGACAAAGATCGAAGACAAATCCGTACTGATCGAAATTAGTGGAGCGCCTTTTGATGGTGTCATCCCCATCAGTGAACTATCAAGTCTCCACATTGAAAAAGCATCCGACGCAGTTCAAGTCGGGGATGAGCTCGAATTGATCATCACGAAAGTGGAAGATGAAAATTATGTCCTTTCCAAGCGGAAAGTCGATGCGGAAAACGCATGGGATTCCCTTGAAGAGAAATTCAATAATCAAGAAACGATAGAAACAGAAGTGAAGGATGTCGTGAAAGGTGGCCTTGTCGTCGATCTCGGCGTTCGAGGATTCATCCCGGCCTCACTTGTAGAAGACCATTTCGTCGAATCATTTGAAGACTATAAAGGGCGCACGATGGAATTCAAAATCGTGGAAATGGACAAGGAGAAAAATCGTCTTATCCTTTCCCATCGTGCTGTCCTTCAAGAGGAAAAGGCGAGCAAGAAAGATGAGGTCCTTGAAGAATTGAAAGAAGGGCAAGTGCTTGAAGGAACGGTCCAACGCATCGCTTCATTCGGAGCATTCGTCGATATCGGCGGAGTAGACGGGTTGGTTCATATTTCACAGCTTTCCCATGAGCATGTCGAAAAAGTGTCCGATGTCTTGAAAGAAGGCGAAAAAGTGACAGTGAAAGTCCTTTCAGTCGACCGTGATTCGGAACGGATTTCATTATCCATCAAAGAGACATTGCCTGGACCGTGGGAAAACATCGAAGAGAGAGCGCCGAAAGGTTCTGTATTTGAAGGTACTGTGAAACGTCTCGTGTCTTATGGCGCGTTCGTTGAAGTATTCCCGGGAGTGGAAGGGCTCGTCCATATTTCACGGATTTCCCACCAGCATATCGGAACGCCACATGAGGTGCTTGAGGAAGGCCAAAAAGTCGATGTGAAAGTTGTCGACGTGAATGCGGAGGAGAAACGGCTTTCCCTTAGCATTAAAGACCTTCTTGAGAAGGAAGAAACCGAAACATTCGGCGATTATGAAATGAAAGAAGAGACGGGCTTCTCGTTGAGCGATGTCATCGGGGACCAATTGAAAAAATTCACTGAGTAATATTTGTCAAATTATCGAACAAACGAATGAAACGCAACTGGATGGGTGATGGTGCTTACATAGGCATCATCATCTTTTTTTGCGTCTAGACTCCGGGCGCCAGTCCCTCGAGTCGCTTGGGCCCGCACGATGCGGGTCATGCAGTCGTTGTCGCAGGAAGCGACGGTCTTAGACTGCCTTCCTTCCGCCAAAAAGGCAAAGAGCGCCTTTCGGGCATGTCTTCCTGCGCTTGTCGGGACTAGGCTGGCGCCCTTCGCTTTTGTTCTGTATAATACACAAGAGATATATTGGAAGGGTGTTTAATAATGAGTAAACCAACCGTAGCGATTGTCGGAAGACCGAACGTAGGAAAGTCGACAATCTTCAACCGGATCGTTGGAGAACGTATTTCAATCGTCGAGGACGTAGCCGGCGTAACGAGGGACCGGATCTACAGCTCGGCAGATTGGCTATCGCATGATTTTAATTTGATCGATACAGGCGGCATTGATATTGGTGATGAGCCTTTCCTAGAGCAAATTAGGGCACAGGCTGAAATTGCCATCGAAGAAGCAGATGTCATCATCTTTTTGACAAATGGGCGAGAAGGCGTAACCGATGCTGACGAGCATGTTGCCAAGATACTTTACAAAACGAAGAAGCCTATCGTTTTAGCGGTGAATAAAATTGATAATCCAGATATGCGCGATATGATCTACGATTTTTATTCACTCGGTTTTGGCGATCCGTATCCGATTTCCGGATCGCATGGAATCGGGCTCGGCGATTTGCTGGATGCTGTTGCAGCAAGTTTTCCGGAACCAGGGGAAGACGCTATAGAGGATGACGTCATCCGTTTTTCATTGATCGGGAGACCGAATGTCGGCAAATCATCTCTTGTGAACGCTTTGCTTGGAGAAGATCGGGTCATTGTCAGCGATGTAGCTGGAACGACGACAGATGCAATCGATACTTCCTACGAATTTGAAGGTCAGAAGTATAAAATCATCGATACAGCCGGGATGCGGAAAAAAGGAAAAGTATATGAGAACATGGAGAAGTACAGTGTTTTACGCGCACTGAAAGCGATTGACAGATCGGATGTTGTGTTAATTGTCCTTAATGGCGAGGAAGGGATCCGTGAACAAGATAAGCGGATTGCAGGTTATGCGGAAGAAGCAGGAAAAGGCGTCATGTTTGTTGTGAATAAATGGGACGCTGTCGAAAAAGACGATAAAACGATGAACCGTTTCAATGAAGATATCCGTAAAAATTTCTTATTCCTTGATTATGCGCCGATTGCATACGTTTCTGCCAAGACGAAGCAGCGTGTCACGACATTGTTCGATCAAATAAAAATGATTAGTGAAAACCACGCATTGCGCATCCAATCAAGCGTGCTGAACGAAGTGATCGAGGATGCTGTCGCACGCAATCCTGCCCCTTCCGATAAAGGCCGCAGACTGCGCATCTATTATGCGACACAAGTGGCGGTCAAGCCACCGGTCTTTATTGTTTTTGTCAACGAACCGGAATTGATGCACTTTTCCTATGAAAGATTTCTGCAAAATCGCCTAAGGGAATCTTTCGGGTTCGAAGGGACTCCAATCCGACTAATTACACGTGCAAGAAGCTGATGAACATAACGAGCAATTTTTTATGCTGAAAGCGAAGCGTCAGCTATAGTGATTTCGTAATTGATAATGAGGTGAATGTATTGGAAAAAGTGTCAGTGATCGGGGCAGGTAGCTGGGGGACTGCAATTGCATTCGTCCTTGCCGAAAACGGTCATGATTGCCTGCTTTGGACGAGAAGAACGGAACAGGCTGCCGAAATCAATGAAAAACATACGAATGAATCGTATTTGCCTGGCATTACATTGCCTGCTAATCTACAGGCGATATCTGATTTGGAAGAGGCAGTACATCATTCGGATATAATTGTTATCGCGGTTCCGACAAAAGCGATTCGGGATCTTTGTGCCGAAATAAATCAGCTTGCAAACAATGCCAAGCTGATCATTCATGTCTCCAAGGGGATAGAACCGGATACATTAAATCGGATTTCTGAAGTGATCGAAGAGGAAATATCGACGGACAAGAGGAAGGCGATCGTTGCGCTCTCAGGTCCTAGTCACGCCGAGGAGGTTGTTCTTCGTCATCCGACCACAATCACGGCCGCTTCCTTCGACCAACAGGCTGCAGAGCATGTGCAAGATCTATTCATGAATCAATACTTCCGGGTTTACACGAATGATGATCTGGTCGGTGTGGAACTTGGGGCTGCATTGAAGAACGTCATCGCCCTTGCTGCAGGAATCTCAGATGGCATTGGCTATGGAGATAATGCCAAGGCAGCGCTTATTACGCGTGGTTTAGCGGAAATTACTAGACTTGGCATGAAGATGGGAGCGAATCCGCTTACGTTTTCGGGCTTGACCGGTCTTGGAGATTTGATCGTAACTTGTACGAGCGTCCATTCACGGAATTGGAAGGCGGGCAATCTATTGGGCCAAGGGAAGTCACTGGACGAAGTCGTCTCTGGAATGGGAATGGTCATTGAAGGTGTACGCACCACAAAAGCCGCACATCAACTTTCCGAGCGATATGATGTGTCTATGCCATTGACAGAGGCGTTGTATTCGATTCTCTTCGATAATATCCCGCCGAAGGAAGCTGTCGATCAGCTCATGAGCAGGATGAAAAAACAGGAGATTGAAGATATCTTTTTCAAATAAGTTGTTCTGAGACATGAAAGGATGATTCATTTGTCCTCATTGGATAAAATGTGGCTATCGTTTTACGCGATGGGTTTCATGGCTATTTCCATGGGGCTCATCTACGTAAGTAGACATAAGCTTTCGAATAGATTATTAAAATTCTTATTTGCCCTTATCGCATATTCATTATTGATATTCTCGTTTTTCGCAATGGTGTACCTAGTATTCAGCGGGCCGACAGGAGGAGCGGGATGAAGATGATCCAAAAAAAATCCGTTTTTCTTTTTTCAGTAGTTGCAACTTTGCTTCTGCTATCTGGATGCATGTATAAAGGTGAAGAAAAGGCTGTAAGGGAAAACCCTTATGAAGATCAAATAGAGTTGATCCAAAAAGCCGTGAACTCCTACAAGGAAAATAATGGAGGACTACTTCCTATCAAAACGAGGGAGCAGGAAACGGATCTGTACATAAAATACCCGATTGAATTTTCCAAGATAGTCCCTGCATATACTGAAAAAATCCCTTCCAACGCTTATGAAACGGGTGGCATTTATCAATATGTCCTTATGGATGTTGAGGAAAATCCGACTGTGAAACTAGTCGATTTGCGTATCGCTGAGCGAATCCGTGATTTGAATCTTAAACGGCATATCAACGGGAAGCTCCCTTTCAAAGAGTCTGTCGGGGAGAATGTGTACGAAATCGATTTCAAAGCGATGGGGTTCAAGGAGCCATTAAAGGTTGAAAGTCCTTATTCTGACGCCTTGCTTCCGATAGTAGTCGGTGGGGATGGGCATTTTTATGTCGACTATTCCATCGACCTGAACAGGATTCTTCAGGAGGAAAAGCCTGACGTGAAAGAGGGGGAAGATATCCGTTATCTTCTGTCCGATTCTTATCCGATTTTGCCTGCCTATTCTTTGCCGTACACGGTAAATGAAAAAAATGAACCTGTTTTCATGAAGAGGTAACTAACTTCATAGGGTATATCAAAACGTTTCATGCATTTTTAGCATGAAACGTTTTTCATTTACATAAACTAATATGCGCGAAAAAAGGAGGGCTAAGTATGAAAGAGGAATTATATGAAAATCTGGCTAGGAGAACGGACGGGGATATTTATATAGGTGTGGTCGGCCCTGTTCGTGTGGGAAAATCGACTTTTGTTAAAAGGGTGATGGAGGAGGTCGTCATACCGAATATGACGGATGCGGGCGATAGGGCAAGGGCGCAAGATGAATTGCCTCAAAGCTCGCCAGGTCCGGTCATCATGACGTCTGAACCGAAATTCGTTCCAGCGCAAGGCACCCAAGTTTCAATCGGGGAGGGGGAGCTTTCCTTTCAAGTGAGGCTTGCGGATTGTGTCGGTTATGTAATTGATGGAGTGAAAGGATATGAGGATGAGGATGGTCCGAAATATGTCCATACACCTTGGCATAATGAACCGATCCCTTTCGAGGAAGCTGCACGTATCGGCACGGACAAAGTGATACGGGACCATTCTACAATCGGAATCCTAGTGACGACGGATGGGACGGTGAACAATATTCCAAGAGCGGCTGCGGAGGTGGCCGAAGAGGAAATTGTCGGCAAGCTGAAAGAAATTGGCAAGCCGTTTGTCATTGTCCTGAATTCGAAGATGCCCGCTCATGAAAAGACGGGCGCATTAAGAGCGCAGCTGCACGAAAAGCATGGAGTTCCTGTCATCGCGATCAGTGCCGACCAATTGAACGCGCAGGAGATCCAGCTCATTCTCAAGGAAGCTTTGTACGAATTCCCGATCACGGATATCGAAGTGCAAAAACCAGATTGGATGGATGTGCTAGGGGCCGACCATGAATTGAATGCAGCGATCGATAACGTCATCAATGAAGGGTTCCTCGTTGCATCGAAGATCCGAAAAGTACAAGAGCTGGCCGAACGCTTGAAGGATGAAAAGTATGTAAGACATGCTGAAGTCGTCGATGTCGACGCAGGGAAAGGGAAAGCGACCGTCAATATCGAAATGGATGAGCAGGCATTCCGCGAAGTTTGCGAAGGGATTATGCAACAGGAAATGAAAACGAAAAAAGATTGGCTGCTCTTTGTGAAAGATGCTGTCAAAGCTAAAAAATCATATGATATGTATGCAGAAGCGATTGAAACCGCCAAGAAAAGCGGTTACGGAGTCGCTTTGCCTACGATCGATGATTTCCAGCCATCCCCTCCGGAGCTTATCAAGCAGGATAATTTCTACGGAGTACGCATGAAGGCGGCAGCCCCGTCCCTTCATATTATCCGGATCGATATGGACGCGGAATTCTCGCCTTTGATCGGCTCGGAATTCCATAGCCATCACTTGCTGAAGGAATTGAAGAATGCTTATCTGCACGACCGTGACGCCCTATGGCAGACACAGCTCTTCGGCACGCCGTTGCATGAAGTGATGAAGGAAAGCATACGGTTCAAAACGTCCTCCGTTCCACCAAACGCTAGGAAAAGACTTAGAGAAACAATCGAGCAAATGGTCAACGACGGAAATAAAGGCATGATCACATTTATCGTTTAAGATAAGTATTTTGTCGGAGGAAAGTTCGTCGACCTCTTTAACGAGGGGTAAAGCCTGATATGTCAAGTGAAATACCATGTTTTTTCAGAAAAAGATCCGTTTTTGACGGGTCTTTTATTTTTTTTGTGAAATAAACCGAAAAAGCCTTGGAAACGCTGATAATATTGTTGCACCGCGGTTTTAGGTATGATACTCTTTTTACAGTAAAGAAAAGCGGAGGGCGCCTGCTTAGTAGAGGTTCGCAGTCTAAATTCGCCGCGTCCTGCGGCAACGACTGCATGACCGGCATCCAGCCGGCCTCAGGCATAAGGCGAAGATGCGGCGTGGCGCTTTTTGCCACAGAGCGGCTTTGACTTATGACCCGAGCCTCTGGCGTCCGCAGCTGGACAAAGAAATGGTAAGACAACCTTTGAGAGGAGGTGAATGGTGTGAACAAAACAGAATTGATCAACTCAGTTGCCGAAGCGGCAGGTCTGACGAAAAAAGATGCTACTAAAGCGGTTGAAGCTGTATTCGATACAATCCAATCGACACTTGCAAATGGTGATAAAGTACAATTGATCGGATTCGGTAACTTCGAAGTACGTGAGCGTGCGGCTCGTAAAGGACGCAACCCACAATCCGGCGAAGAAATCGAAATCGCAGCAAGCAAAGTTCCTGCGTTCAAAGCAGGTAAAGCGCTTAAAGATGCTGTTAAGTAATCTTTAAGTTTACATAGGAGCCCCTCCGCAATGTCGTCACGACAAAAAAGCGGACGGGCTCCTTTTATGTATATATGAAGAACAAAAGAAACAGTCACTCATAATACACCGTTGCTTTCCGTTTCAGGCGGCAACCTACAAATCTTGCTCGCAACGCTGCGCTTGTGCTCGCAAACGCCGTTCTTCGTAACGGCGTTCGCTGTACGTAACCGTGCGAGTATGCTACTATCTTTGAAGGAATAGCATTAGATTGGGTGAGGAGGAAGTCTGTATGACAGAAGTGGATCTCGGTAAAATAGAAAAAGCCGTTTCGATGATCCTTGAAGCAATAGGTGAGGACACCGAGCGGGAAGGACTGCTCGAAACCCCGAAAAGGGTCGCGAAAATGTACGCTGAAGTTTTCGAAGGACTACATAAAGATCCAAAACAATATTTTGAAACGGTATTCCATGAGAATCACGATGAAGTGGTTCTTGTGAAAGACATCCCGTTCCATTCAATGTGTGAGCACCATCTTGTTCCATTCTTTGGACATGCACATATCGCATACATACCACGTAACGGAGTCGTTGCGGGACTCAGCAAATTGGCAAGAGCTGTCGAAACGACTGCCAAACGGCCGCAACTGCAGGAAAGAATTACATCCACTGTTGCAAATGCAATGATGGACATGCTGAATCCAATCGGCGTTTATGTCATTATCGAAGCAGAACATATGTGCATGACGATGAGAGGAATTAAAAAGCCAGGTGCGAAAACAGTAACAACTGTTGCGCGTGGAATTTACGAGCATGACGATGTAAAAAGAGCAGAAATTCTGTCTCTTCTGAAGTGATCTGATGCCTTTGCGGATCAATTCATTTCTATGATATGATGGGATGTATATGGATGACAGGAGATGAAAATATGTCACAACCTGATTTTATCATGATCAAAGCACAAGAAGATGGAGTGAATGTCATCGGTCTGACGAGGGGCAATGATACAAAATTTCATCACACCGAAAAGTTGGATCGTGGGGAAGTGATGATTGCCCAATTCACTGAGCATACGTCTGCCATGAAAATCCGTGGCAAAGCCGAAATCCACTCGGCGCATGGTATTGTCTACAGCGATGGAAAAGAATAGACATACAGGACCCTACTTTTATGGTCTTTGAATGGAGAACCGAAGATGGACAGACAAACTATCAATCGATATATTCAAAATTATATAAGCGAAGTCGAAGATTCCATACAAGAGCCTATATTAAACAGGGATCTTGGGAAGATGCCACTTGACGAAGCGAAGGCGTTTTTCCTCCTTCTACCTATGTTGAACAACGAGGAATGGACCTCTGAGCTGAATATATCTGCGATTGCAGTGGGCGCTGTACATGCGGCCTTCGACATGCATGACAGAGTGGATATCTTGGATGCGACTTCAAAGGAACAGCAACTTATGGTCCTTTCCGGGGATCATTTCAGTGGAAATCATTACCGATTATTGTCATCGATTCCGGATTTCAGGCTCATCACGGCCATGTCGGAAATGATCGGGTACATAAATGAGACAAAAACGGATCTGCTGATGGAAGCTTCTGACGGAGTCGAGTCGCTTATCGACTCGATGATCAGCATAGAATCGGGATGTATCGTTGAGTTCCAAAAAAGGTATGGTTTTACAAGCTATTCGAAAATCACTGAAACGGCATTGGGTCTTATTTGGTTTTTCAGGAAGTTGATGAAAGATCCGGAGGTCGAGCAAGTGTGGTCAGGAAATAGGATCAAAAAGGCCGATGTTGAAGATGCCATTTCCGTTCTAACTTCGAGGTTGCAAAAACAGCTTGCGGAAGCCGGATTTTTAACCCCGTTTTTAAGGCAGGAAATCCATAGGTTTGCAGCGCCGCTCTTAGGCAGGCCTATTTAGAGAAAGAAGGGAAGACATATGGGGACGTCCAAAGAAGAGAAAGTCCATCACGTCTTTGAGAAAATTGCTGTTGATTATGATAAGATGAATTCCGTTATCAGTTTCAATCAACATAAAAAATGGCGGAATGATATTATGAGCCGCATGAAAGTCCAAAAAGGATCCCGTGCTTTGGATGTTTGCTGCGGCACGGCAGATTGGACGATTGCGCTGGCCGAGGCTGTCGGATCGGATGGCAAAGTGACCGGTCTCGATTTCAGTGAAAGCATGCTTGCGTCTGGAAGGCCAAAAGTCGCCAAGTACAAAAGCGTTGATCTTATTCAAGGGAATGCGATGGAATTGCCGTTCCCAGATAATAGCTTTGATTATGTGACGATCGGATTCGGTCTGCGGAACGTTCCAGATTATGGACAAGTTCTGAAGGAAATGAACCGCGTACTGAAGCCGGGCGGCATGGCTGCATGCTTGGAGACGTCGCAAACTGAAATACCGGTATACCGTCAATTGTTCCGTTTTTATTTTAAGTACATCATGCCTTTATTCGGAAAGCTTTTCGCGAAAAGCTACAAAGAATATTCTTGGCTCCAAGAATCGGCGGATGATTTTCCGGGAACAAAGCAACTTGCACAAATGTTCGTAGACGCAGGTTTTCGGGAAGTATCTTATAAGAAGTATAGCGGTGGAGCTGCAGCCGGGCACATCGCGTTCAAATAATCGCAAGTAGGGGAAGGTAATCGTCTTGGAGAAATTGAAGTTAATGTCGCTTTACGCAGATTTCCGAAAGGATCTTTCATTCATCGAAAAAGAGCTTGAACGATCCGTCGACTCCTCTTCCCCGGTCATTCGGCAAGCCTCCCTCCTGCTATTGCGTGCAGGCGGAAAAAGAATTCGCCCCATTTTTGTCATCCTTTCATCCAAGTTTGGTGAATATTCGATGGAAAATGTGGCGAAAGTGGCAGTATCCCTGGAATTAATCCATATGGCGTCCCTCGTACATGATGATGTCATTGATAATTCCGACGTCCGCAGAGGCTTTGAGACGGTGAAGGCAAGGTGGAATAACCGGATTGCGATGTACACCGGCGACTATATCTTTTCGCGTGCACTCGTTTCCATCGGTGAAATTGAAATGCCGGCCGTTCATCAGTTGCTTGCTGAAACGATGCTGGAGATCTGTAAAGGTGAAATCATTCAATTTGAATACCAACAGAAAATGGATCAGACGTTTCGCGACTATTTGCGTCGAATCAAAAGGAAAACAGCATTATTGCTTTCTTCCAGCTGTGAATTGGGGGCGCTTGTCTCTAATGCCAGTCCGGCAGTTGTCAGGAAGCTGAAAAGATTCGGCTATTTTGCAGGAATGGCATTCCAAATCGTCGACGACATCCTCGATATCACATCAACTGATGAAAAGCTTGGAAAGCCTGCCGGCAGTGACTTGTTGAATGGGCATTTGACATTGCCTACGCTATACATAAAAGATGATTCCGAATTCCAGCCATTTTTGATCAGGTCTTTCAATGGTTCATTGACGGAAGATGAGCGCAGTCGAATGCTTGCCTACATCCGTGAATCAGGCGCGATTGAAAAATCGCAGCAAGTGAGCGATATGTATTTAAGGAAAGCGATTGCGGAAGTGGAATCACTGCCAGATAATGACGCGAAGAAGGCTTTACTGCAAATTGCGGACTTCCTCGGAAAAAGAAAGTTCTGAGCATAGGGATACCAGTTGAAAGATTGTGATCTGAGTGGTACGATCAGTAAGGATAAAATTCCATACATACGTGAAGGAGTGTTTATAAATGGAAAAAACATTTTTAATGGTTAAACCTGACGGCGTTCAACGTAACTTGATCGGTGAAATCGTAAGCCGTTTCGAGAGCAAAGGTTATACATTGGTCGGCGGTAAATTGATGCAAATCAGCCAAGAGCTTGCTGAGCAACACTACGGCGAACATAAGGAGCGCCCTTTCTTTGGGGAGCTTGTAGAATTCATCACTTCCGGCCCAGTTTTCGCAATGGTTTGGGAAGGTGAAAACGTAATTTCGACTGCACGTTTGATGATGGGGGCAACAAATCCAAAGGAATCTGCACCAGGAACAATCCGCGGCGACTTCGCTGTAACTGTTGGCAAAAACATCATCCACGGTTCCGATTCACCAGAATCTGCTGTTCGTGAAATCAACCTGTTCTTCAAAGAAGAAGAACTTGTCAGCTATGACAAATCAATCGTAAGCTGGATCAACTAATCAATATCTACAAACAGCCTCGCAGTCAAATGCGGGGCTATTTTTTATTGTAGAACAAAGAATATCCTTCTCAAACTAAGCCGTTACTTTCCATTCCAGCACTCGCTTTCCGCGGGGTTGCCTTAGCCTCCTCGTCGCTTTGCTCCTGCGGGGTCTTCGGCTAACGCTTTTCCCGCAGGAGTCTCGTGCTCATATACGTCAACTTAAGAGATTTTAGGGATAAATGATTGCATTTCCCCGATTGATGGTATAAGTAATTACCATCAAATGTAAGGAGGGATATTACATGAAGCGCAAACAACCTGTCTTTCAAATGAAGCAGCTGTTTGATCTTCTGTCACCCAAA
>NZ_LQYA01000425.1 GCF_001531445.1 Sporosarcina koreensis | reverse complement strand
CCTGCTGGTCCTGCTGCGCGTCGTCATCAATCTGGTACTGAGCGTGCAGCGACGTCATCTCGAACAGGATGTCGTCGACGGACTCAGGATGCGCGTCTTCCGGGCCTTGGGGCGTGCGGAATGGCGCTGGCTGTCGCAACAGCGCGGCGCTGACCATGTCGCCGCCATGTCTACCCAGCTCGGTCGCATCAGCGGCGGTCTCTATTCCGCGATCAGGGTGATGGGCCTGCTGGTATCGATCGCCGTCAATCTCACTGTCGCGGTCCTCATTTCCTGGCAGACGGCCCTTGCGGCGATCCTGGCAGGGGGCCTGATTGCCGCGATCTTCCGCCAGCAGCGCGGCCGGGTCGCCCGGCTGGCGCAGCAGGTCACCCCGTTGTCGAACCATGTCCACCGCCTGGGCCAGGAGGGGGTGGCCCAGTTGCGCCTGAACCGGCTGCTTCACCG
>NZ_LQYA01000424.1 GCF_001531445.1 Sporosarcina koreensis | reverse complement strand
AGCGTATTAAATGAAATGGTTTTGAACGTCTCATTACCTGATATTGCAAATGATTTTAATAAATCACCGGCGAGTACAAACTGGGTTAACACAGCCTTTATGTTAACCTTTTCTATTGGAACAGCTCTATATGGAAAGCTATCTGATCAGCTAGGCATTAAAAGGTTACTCCTATTTGGGATTATAATAAATTGCTTCGGATCGGTAATTGGGTTTGTTGGACATTCTTTTTTTCCCATACTT
>NZ_LQYA01000423.1 GCF_001531445.1 Sporosarcina koreensis | reverse complement strand
GATTATAATAAATTGCTTCGGATCGGTAATTGGGTTTGTTGGACATTCTTTTTTTCCCATACTTATTCTGGCTCGATTTATTCAAGTAGCTGGTGCAGCTGCATTTCCAGCACTCGTGATGGTTGTAGTTGCGCGCTATATTCCAAAGGAAAATAGGGGTAAAGCGTTTGGTCTTATTGGCTCCATAGTAGCTATGGGAGAAGGTATCGGTCCAGCTATTGGTGGAATGATAGCTCATTTTAT
>NZ_LQYA01000422.1 GCF_001531445.1 Sporosarcina koreensis | reverse complement strand
CGACGACGGCGTCGAGCAGCGGCTGAACACCCTTGTTCTTGAACGCAGAGCCGCAAAGGACCGGGACGAACGAGAAGTTGAGCGTACCCTTGCGGATCAGGCTCTTGAGCTTTTCAGCGTCCGGCTCGGTGCCTTCGAGATAGGCTTCCATCGCCTCGTCGTCCTGCTCGACCGCGATCTCGATGAGCTCGGCGCGCGCGATCGCAGCCGCTTCCTGGAGCTCCTCGGGGATCTCGCGGATCTCGAACTTGGCGCCCAGGCTCTCTTCGAGCCAGATGATCGCGTTGTTGTTGACCAGGTCGACAAGCCCCTTGAACTGGCTCTCCAGACCGATCGGGAGATACAGAACGGCCGGGCGGGCGCCGAGGCGCTCCTTGATCATGCCCACGCACATGTCGAAATTGGCACCGGTGCGGTCGAGCTTGTTTACGAAGCACATCCGCGGGACCTTGTACTTCTCGGCTTGCCGCCAGACAGTCTCCGAC
>NZ_LQYA01000421.1 GCF_001531445.1 Sporosarcina koreensis | reverse complement strand
AAAACCACTGAATAAAAAAAGACACGAGAACAATCTCTCGTATCTTCTGTATCTTATTTCTTATTTTCCTTACTCAACAATCGCGCACGATTGCTTAAGAAAGCTAGAAGTCATTTAATTTATCTCTGGTATTCAACTTTTAAATTGAATTTGTCTTCGTTTATATACATTCAAGGTGATCAGCCAACTAGTAACAACGACTCCTGTAAAAAGGAATAGCATATTACTATACAAATAAGTGGA
>NZ_LQYA01000420.1 GCF_001531445.1 Sporosarcina koreensis | reverse complement strand
CCCGGTTTTTCTGGCATTGGGACCCCCGCTCCACTTCAGCAGAATTTTTGCACCCAGCCTCCGAAGGGGAGGCCTTGCTGGCGGCAGCGCAGCGGGTCACAACGCCCGTCGTGCTGGTGAAGGCAGAACTCAGCGACATTGTCTCGGACGAGAGTGTTGCGACGTTCGAACGACTTACGCCGCAGTTGCAGGTCGAAATAGCACAAGGCGTAGGTCATATGTTCACAGGCGATCGCAATGATGCCTTTGCCGAGCGACTACTGCACCACCTTGCGGTGCATATGCCGTTATGAACAGAGGCGCAGCCTTTGTTGTTGGCGGCACCGGAGGCCTTGGCAGTGCAATCTGTCGTCGATTGGCTTCCGATTGGGATGGCATCGCCATCGGCTATCGCTCCAGCAGCGACAAGGCGCAAGCTCTCATTAATACGCTCGGTGACGCATCCGGCGAAGCGCTCGCCGTTCAGTGCAACCTGATGGATCGGCACAGCAT
>NZ_LQYA01000419.1 GCF_001531445.1 Sporosarcina koreensis | reverse complement strand
CGCCCGATTGCTTAAGAAAGCTAGAAGTCATTTAATTTATCTCTGGTATTCAACTTTTAAATTGAATTTGTCTTCGTTTATATACAATCAAGGTGATCAGCCAACTAGTAACAACGACTCCTGTAAAAAGGAATAGCATATTACTATACAAATAAGTGGATTGATCAAGGTCCATAGGTAGCAACTTCTGATTCAGTAAGCGTACAGATAATAAACCACCAACAATTGCAATACCTATTCCCT
>NZ_LQYA01000418.1 GCF_001531445.1 Sporosarcina koreensis | reverse complement strand
TCTGTACGGAACCGCAGGCCGGCGGGTCGTTCTCGACGTCTTCTATGCCGCCATGGCCGAGCCGGACCATCATGGCGTGGGCATTCACCGCGCCTGTCTTTTCGACGCTCTGCATGACGCCGTCGCCGCGCAGGACATTCCCATCCATGGTGGCCTGACGATCATGGGGTCGCGGATCGAGCGCGACAAGCGTGTTCTCCTGTTCGGCGACGGACGAACAAGCGACGGTTTCGACCTCATCGTGGACGGTCTGGGAAGCCGATCCACTCTGGCGCCACCCATGGGACGTGAATTGCCTTACGGCGCGCTCTGGGCGAGCCTCGACTGGCCCGAGGATTGCGGCCTCGATGCGCATTGTCTGACGCAGCGCTACCGGCGGTCGAGCAAGATGGCAGGCGTGTTAC
>NZ_LQYA01000417.1 GCF_001531445.1 Sporosarcina koreensis | reverse complement strand
AGATTGGCCAGGATGACCTTCACTTCGCCGCGATAATCGGCGTCGATCGTGCCCGGCGTGTTGAGGCAGGTGATGCCATGCTTCAAGGCCAGGCCGGAACGCGGGCGCACCTGGACTTCAAAGCCTTCGGGTATCGCGATGGCGAAGCCGGTCGCCACGGCATGGCGCGCTCCGGGAACGAGCGTTACATCCTCGGCCGCGACAACGTCGAGCCCGGCGGCATGTTCGGTCGCATAGGCGGGCAACGGCAGGCCCTCGCCATGGTCGAGCCGCTTCAGGCGAATGGCGATTTCAGGCGAACTCATCGGCAATCCTTGCAACGAGACGGGTGGCGACCTGGTCCTTGGGCAGTCTGTCCCAGCTTTCGACCCCGGCCTCGGTAATGATGTGGATGCTGTTGCTGTCGCCGCCCATGACGTCTCCTGACACGTCATTGGCGACGATCCAGTCGGCGCC
>NZ_LQYA01000416.1 GCF_001531445.1 Sporosarcina koreensis | reverse complement strand
CAATACGTTCATGATGATGGTTGCAGATAAAAGCTTAGAAAAGAAAAAACAGCATAAAGGCAATACGTGCAAAAATCGTTTCTGCCACATCTGTGCGTGGAAGAAATCAAGAAAAGATGCGTTGGCGTTATCGGTGATGATGGCTTACTTAAAGCAAGAGGAAAATAAAGAGTTTATCTTTGTGACATTAACAGCACCAAACGTGCCAGCTGATGAATTGGAAGATGAAATTAAGGACTATAA
>NZ_LQYA01000415.1 GCF_001531445.1 Sporosarcina koreensis | reverse complement strand
AGTTCCACATTGCTGTGACTGTAAAGCCTTCATCTTCTTTTTCATCATCATTTTCTTCATTCACTTTTACCAAATCGCCATCTTCTTCATCATCTAAATTTAATTCTTTGTGTATTTCCTTCAACAATCCACCGTATGAAATCAGTCGTTTACGGAACAAACCCTCTTCCAAATCCTTAACGATTTGCAAATTCCGTTCCTCGTCATCTGTTAAATAATCATCAGATTTAACGGAGTATTTAG
>NZ_LQYA01000414.1 GCF_001531445.1 Sporosarcina koreensis | reverse complement strand
CCGATCTCGATGCCGCGACGCTGGCCCACCGTGAAGTGGATCAACCCGCGATGCCGTCCGACCACCCTGCCCGAGAGATCGACGATGTCGCCCTCCTCAGCCGCTTCGGGGCGCATCTTCTTGACGATCGAGGCATAGTCACCGTCTGGAACGAAGCAGATGTCCTGGCTGTCGGGCTTGGCAGCCACGCCGAGACCGATCTCGGCCGCGATCTCGCGCACACGCGGCTTGGGAAGTCCGCCAAGCGGAAAGCGGAGATATTCGAGCTGGTCACGGGTCGTCGCGAACAGGAAATAGCTCTGGTCGCGCGCCGGGTCGGCCGCACGATGCAATTCCGGGCGCCCGCCCTGCCCGAGCACACGGCGGACATAATGACCCGTAGCGAGACAGTCGGCGCCGAGATCGCGGGCGATGCCGAACAGGTCGGTGAACTTCACGCTCTGGTTGCAGCGGACGCAGGGGATAGGCGTCCGG
>NZ_LQYA01000413.1 GCF_001531445.1 Sporosarcina koreensis | reverse complement strand
AAATGATTGATAAAGGGGTCATGAAAATTGAAGATTAGTAGAAAAGCTGAATCGGAAATCCCCGAATTTTCTAGCCATGAGTTAGCACGTGAATATTTTAAAAACAGGTATGGAAATCATTTTGTGATGATGAATTCTGAAATGATTGGTGACGAAAAAGTTTATTTTTATAGTTTGATCTTGGACAGAAAAGTTTTTGAAGATGGACAAAAGCAAATGGTGAAAGATGGTTTCATGGTTGAC
>NZ_LQYA01000412.1 GCF_001531445.1 Sporosarcina koreensis | reverse complement strand
CTTGCAAATTTTAACGGAAAAAACCACTGAATAAAAAAAGACACGAGAACAATCTCTCGTATCTTCTGTATCTTATTTCTTATTTTACTTACTCAACAATCGCGCCCGATTGCTTAAGAAAGCTAGAAGTCATTTAATTTATCTCTGGTATTCAACTTTTAAATTGAATTTGTCTTCGTTTATATACATTCAAGGTGATCAGCCAACTAGTAACAACGACTCCTGTAAAAAGGAATAGCATAT
>NZ_LQYA01000411.1 GCF_001531445.1 Sporosarcina koreensis | reverse complement strand
ACCATGTTGCCCTCTATAGCCGCGCCGAGGCCGGCCATGGCGAGCGCCGGGGCGGTGAAGCGGGCATAGCGGGCTGGGTCGGCCGCGACCACCGATGATGCGCGACCCCGGCGTTCGGCGCGAAGCTCGGCACCATAGGTCAGGGCGAAGGCCCCCTCCCACAGTTCGGCGACGCTCAGCGAGTCCGGAAGCAGCGGGCGGGCTGCGGCCAGTAGCGCGGGTGCGGCACCCGCTATGGCGCGGGCGGCCTCCTCGGCGGCGGCTTCGTCCGCACGCCAGACCAGCCGCGAGGGCTGGGCGAAGCGTGCCCAGACCGAGACGTTGCGCGTAGAGGCGGAAGCGAGCCGCCGGAAGTCGGCCTCGCTCAGAACGGCATATTTGGCGATCAGCCCGTCATGCTCGAACGGGAAGACATTGGGAGGCACATGGCGGTTGGCGAAGGCCAGCCAGCCCGGTCCATAGG
>NZ_LQYA01000410.1 GCF_001531445.1 Sporosarcina koreensis | reverse complement strand
TTTTTTCCCATACTTATTCTGGCTCGATTTATTCAAGGAGCTGGTGCAGCTGCATTTCCAGCACTCGTGATGGTTGTAGTTGCGCGATATATTCCAAAGGAAAATAGGGGTAAAGCGTTTGGTCTTATTGGCTCCATAGTAGCTATGGGAGAAGGTATCGGTCCAGCTATTGGTGGAATGATAGCTCATTTTATCCATTGGTCTTATCTTCTGCTCATTCCAATGATGACAATTATCACTGTT
>NZ_LQYA01000409.1 GCF_001531445.1 Sporosarcina koreensis | reverse complement strand
ATTGCCGTTTTCGTCCGTGAACACCGCCATCAGGCGAACAGGAAAGCTCTTGGCGAGATAGTCGATCACATATTCTTTGCAGTCGCAGTTTATGTCGAGCGTGGCGACGGGAGGCGCAGGTTTCCTTCGGTTTTCCATGATTTCACTCCAGATAATTACAGTTCCTTCGACCTCAACAAGTCGAAGGAAGCTACATGCGAACAAGATCATCATTGCCGTTTCGAGCGGCCCCGCTCCGGGTCGAAGACCCGCCCAGTCACGGCACCCTACTCACCGCATTCCTCTCCTCTCTGTCGCTCGACGAGAGGTCAGCCTGTGCGGTTCTGTTTGGCGCTGCTGCCCGCCATTTCCTGCATTGGCTGGAACTCCATGGGATCGCGGTCCGCACGATCGACGATCGGGCCGTTCGGCGGTTCGAGAAGCACCGGTGCCGGTGCCACCGGTATTCGGCGCAGCAGCCAGAGTATAAGGCGGACATTGCAGCGCGGGTCAGACGCTTCGTCCGCTTCCTGGAAGATCAAGGCTACGTCGAAGTCGACGACGGGATCGACGATCTGCCACGGCACCTCGCCGACTATTCCGATGCCATTGATCGCCTGCAACTCGCGCAGGGACCGGCGCAGTCCTATCGATCCGAGGCCGAGCATGTCGTGGCCTGGCTTCGCATTGCGCGACGACGGTGGGCCGATATCGACGACACGATCATCGACCAGTAC
>NZ_LQYA01000408.1 GCF_001531445.1 Sporosarcina koreensis | reverse complement strand
CCATCTGGTGAACAATGCCGGCATCTATCCGCGTGCGTCGCTGCTGGAGATGTCTCCGGAGCTGTGGGACCGGACCCTCGATACGAACCTCAAGGCAAGCTGCTTCGTGGCGCAGGCCTTCGCGCGCTACATGATCGATGCCGGGCGCCCGGGCTCAATCGTCAACATGGCGTCGCTGGCCGCGCAAGGCTGGCCCAACTCCTCGGCTTATACGAGTTCGAAGGGCGGGATCATCGCGTTGACCCGGACGCTTGCGATGGAACTGGCCGATCATGGCGTGCGGGTGAATTGCATTTCCCCCGGCGTGATCGACACCGCCCAGCCGCGCGGGGGTTATAGCGAGGAGCAACTGGCCGAACTGGTCAAGGGTACGCTGGCGAAGCGCATGGGAACCGCCGAGGAGGTGGCGAGCGTTGCTC
>NZ_LQYA01000037.1 GCF_001531445.1 Sporosarcina koreensis | reverse complement strand
CATCTTTCATCATGTAAGGAACCATAGAGATAAACCCTGCTACTGTACCAAATATAAGTCCTCCACAAAGGACACCAATTATAAAATAAATATTTTTCCCCAGTGCAGGTTCAACAAAAGGTTCTGTTACTTTCCTAATATGTTTTACAAATATCAGGAATGACAGAATACTGATGATCAGAAAAGAAATGTTATAAGATGTTGTAAACAGCATAAAAAATACAATGCCCACTGACATTAGTA
>NZ_LQYA01000407.1 GCF_001531445.1 Sporosarcina koreensis | reverse complement strand
TTTCGAGGCGGTGCTGCGCGCGCGCGTGGTGATGCCCGATGCCGGGGTGATGCCGACTCCGCCGGTGATCGACCTTCCCCTTTCGCCCACCTTGTCGCCGGAGCCGATCAGCCTGGGGGCAGGTGCCGGACAGGCGCCCGTGCTCGATGCTCCGCCGCCTGTTTCCATGCCGGCGCCTGACGTGCCCGCCGCGCCGCCGGTGGCACCAGCCCAGCCCGTTCTGCCCGCCGCGCAGCCGGAGCCGGCGGCGCTGGCGGCGCCGGAAATCATTTATCGTACCGCTAAAGTGAACCGGGCGGATCTGATCGATCAGGGCTTCGTGATGCCCGATGCGGCGATCACCGCGCTGGCCGAGGAGTTCCGGATCGTCAAACGCACGCTGCTGCTGAACGCGATCGGACCGACGGCATTGCCCAATGGCCGCCGCATCCTGATCTGTTCGGCGCAGGCGAATGAGGGAAAGACCTTCTGCGCGGTAAACCTGGCGCTATCGATGGCAAATGAGCGCGACATCGAGGTGCTGCTCATCGACGGCGACTTCGCCAAGCCGACCGTGTTGTCCACGCTGGGAATCGAAGGTCCGGTCGGGCTCATGGATGC
>NZ_LQYA01000406.1 GCF_001531445.1 Sporosarcina koreensis | reverse complement strand
ACCCTGTCGGAGGTCGGCGTTCTGGAGGACCAGTTCCAGAGGGTAGCCGAATATACCATGCTTGATATATGGGGGAGGACCAATCCGAGGCCGGTCCGGTCCCCAGCGGACATCATGGAGATCCTAAGAAAAGCGGCATGACCAGATCCAGCGCTGCCTCCGTCAAGAAACAGGCCTCGGCCCCCGGAACGGGGCGTGAGATCAAGCCTGGTGTCGTAGCCTTCAAGCGCGCCCGCATCCTCGAGGAAGCGAGCGCCCTGTTCTTCGAGAAGGGCTATGAGGCGGCAACGCTGGAAATGCTGGCGGACCGACTGAGCGCGACCAAGCCGTTCCTCTACACCTATTTCAAGGGCAAGAGCGCCATATTGAGCGCGATCTGCGAAGTGGGCGTCAAGGAATCGCTGGCCGCGCTGGACCGGATGGCGGAAACCGAACGCACGTCGATCGACCTGCTCAAGGCGTCTCTGCGCGAAGTCGCGGAGATCATCGTGGCGCGACATGAATATCTGGTCGTGTACCAGCGCGAGATGATGAACCTCGAGCGGACCGATGCCCAGCGCATCCTGCGCCTGCGGCACGAGTTCGACCTGCGGATCGGCAAGCTCATCGACGATTGCGTGCGCGATGGCGATGTGACCGTCCCGGACGCCGCCGCGATGTCGGTCTGGATCGGCGGCCTGCTCAGCTGGATAACCTATTGC
>NZ_LQYA01000405.1 GCF_001531445.1 Sporosarcina koreensis | reverse complement strand
CTTTTTTTCCCATACTTATTCTGGCTCGATTTATTCAAGGAGCTGGTGCAGCTGCATTTCCAGCACTCGTGATGGTTGTAGTTGCGTGCTATATTCCAAAGGAAAATAGGGGTAAAGCGTTTGGTCTTATTGGCTCCATAGTAGCTATGGGAGAAGGTATCGGTCCAGCTATTGGTGGAATGATAGCTCATTTTATCCATTGGTCTTATCTTCTGCTCATTCCAATGATGACAATTATCACTG
>NZ_LQYA01000404.1 GCF_001531445.1 Sporosarcina koreensis | reverse complement strand
TTCAAGCCCGTACAAGCGATTTTAAGAGGCATGTGAGGGATTTTGTAAGTAAAGTATCGGAGAAAGAGCCACAAGGCGATTTTGAGAAGTTACACAAGCGTGAGCGACGTCGTGAGCAGGATCGTGGAATGGAAAGATAAAAAGCACCCGAAGGGGTGCTTTTTTGGTGTTGGTTTTGGTGTTTTGAGCAAAGCGAAAAACGGGTTTCTTCTTCTCTTGATATAAGGGTAACATCTTCGATTT
>NZ_LQYA01000403.1 GCF_001531445.1 Sporosarcina koreensis | reverse complement strand
CCTCGGTGGCGCTGATCGTCAACGGCTTCGCCAAGGAAGTGCTGCAACAGCTGCCGATGGAATTCGCGGTCGAGGCGCAGAAGCTGCTCGGCATTTCGCTGGAGGGTTCGGTTGGCTAATTTTCTGCTCGCACTCGCGTTCATCCCGATCGCGTCAGCACCGTATAATCTGTCAAACGTCGACGGAGCCGCTGTCCCGTACGTTGTTCAGTACATGCAGTGCTTTATACCCGCTTCGGATATCGCAAAGCAGGTGCTCGCTGGCGCGACCGATGTCGCGCTATTGCCTGCCCGGTGCCGTGCCGTACGTCCCCAGATTGAGGCGCAAGCAATCCAGGCATTCACGCATCCGGTCGTTCAGACGGGCTATCTTGGAAACGTCGGCTTGCTGGCGCGCTAGACAAGATCGAACGCAATAACCCGCTACCATCCACACCCCCTGGTACGAATTGAAAAACCATGCTGAAGATTGAAAACCTCCACGCCGAAGTCGACGGCAAGCCGATCCTCAAGGGACTGAGCCTGTCGATCGGGCCGGGCGAGATCCATGCGATCATGGGCCCGAACGGCGCGGGCAAGTCGACCCTGTCCTATGTCCTCGCCGGACGGCC
>NZ_LQYA01000402.1 GCF_001531445.1 Sporosarcina koreensis | reverse complement strand
GAACTGGCACGCGGCCGGGCGGCTCTTGACGCGGCGGCGGCGTCGCTGGTGACCCAGGGCCTTGCGGTCTGGTCGCAGGATGGCAGCGCACGTCCCGTGCTGATCGTGCGCGGGCAGGCCAATTTGATCGATCCGTCGACCGCCGACGATCTGGAGCGGGTGCGCCAGTTGCTCGACGAGATCGAGGGCAAGGAGGAGATTGCCCGTCTGCTCGACAGTGCGCGCGGCGGCCAGGGGATAAAGATCTTCATCGGATCGGAGAACAAGTTGTTCTCGCTGTCGGGTTCTTCGGTAATCGCCGCACCCTATCGCGGCGGCGATGGCCGGGTGCTCGGCGTCGTCGGGGTCATCGGGCCGACGCGGCTGAACTACGCACGGATCGTGCCGATGGTCGATTTCACGGCGCAGGCGTTGACGAGGATGCTCGCCTGACGCTGGCTCAGTCCTGCTGGGTGCCCTTGGAAACGAGGCCCAGGACGACCTCTTCGGACAGCATTTCCTCGAACTGAATCCCGAAACGGTTGCCTTCGACCCAGCGAACCACCCCGGGGACCTCGAAAGCATGACGTTCCAGAAGGAGACGGCAGCCAACGGGCAGGGGTGGGGCCGCGCTCAGCATCGCGCCGCCCTGAGACACGTCAAGCAGGACACAATTGAGCTCGCCATGAAC
>NZ_LQYA01000401.1 GCF_001531445.1 Sporosarcina koreensis | reverse complement strand
GCGATCGAGAGCGCGGGCGTGACGCTGCTCAAGGGCGATCTCATGGGCATCGTGCGGGCACGGCGGCTGAGCCAGGCGACCATGTCCAACATCCGCCAGAACCTGGTCTTCGCCTTCATCTACAATGTCGCCGGGGTGCCGGTGGCGGCGGGCGCGCTCTATCCGCTGTTCGGCATCCTGCTCTCGCCGATCATCGCGGCCGCCGCCATGGCGCTCTCCTCGGTCAGCGTGGTCACCAACGCGCTGCGCCTCAACCGGAAAGCGCTGTGAACATCGGGGAGGCGTCGAAGCAAAGCGGGGTCTCGGAGCGGATGATCCGCCATTATGAGAAGATCGGCCTCATCCCGGCGCCGCCGCGCCGGGGAGCGGGTTATCGCGACTATGGCGAGAGTGACCTCCATCGCCTGCGGTTCATCGCCAATGCCCGCGATCTCGGTTTTCCGATCGAGGAGATCCGGACCCTGCTCGGCCTGTGGGCCGACACGGGCCGCAGCAGCGCCGATGTAAAGCGGGTCGCGTTGGCGCGGGCGGAGGAATTGCAGCGCAAGGCCGAAGCGCTGACGACCCTGCGCGAGACCCTCGTCGATCTCGCCGAGCGCTGTCATGGCGACGAGCGGCCAGATTGTCCCATCATCGCCGAACTGAGTCTCGACAGAAAATGTTAGCGCCGGCCGCCTCTCGGACCAGACC
>NZ_LQYA01000400.1 GCF_001531445.1 Sporosarcina koreensis | reverse complement strand
CTTGCGCGCGCTCAGGATATCGAGAGCGACGTCGACGATCATGTCTTCCTGTCCGCCGACCATCCGGCGCCGGCCAAGTTCGACCAGGATTTCGCGTGTGTCGAGTCCGTATTGTTCGGCGGCCTTTTCGGCGTGGCGCAGGAACGACGAATAGACGCCCGCATAACCCAGGCTCAGGGTCTCGCGGTCGACGCGGACTGGGCGATCCTGAAGCGGCCGGACCAGATCCTCGGCGGCGTCCATCAGCGCCATCACATCGCAGCCGTGCTTCCAGCCCTTGCGGTCGATCGCGGCGATGAACACCTCGAGCGGCGCATTGCCGGCGCCCGCGCCCATGCCAGCGAGGCTGGCGTCGATGCGGATCGCACCTTCCTGCGCTGCAACGATCGAGTTGGCGACGCCGAGCGAGAGATTGTGGTGGGCGTACATGCCGCGCTGCGTCTCGGGCTTGAGCACCCGGTCATAGGCC
>NZ_LQYA01000399.1 GCF_001531445.1 Sporosarcina koreensis | reverse complement strand
ATCGGGCAATGCCCTCCAGCTCCTGCAGCAGCGCGATTTTCTGGAACGTCGCCTGCATGGCGAAATAGAGCTGCGCCACGCTGCTGGCGATGTCGAGCTCAATGCCGGCGGTCTCCGCCAGCCGGGCGTTTTTCTCGCCAATAGCGGCGGCGACCCGTGCGCGATCGGCCCCCCAGAGATCGATATTCAGCTGCGCCCCGACGCCAACGGTATTCAGCGTATACCAGGGGCCGTTTTTATCCACCGGCAGGGAGTATGAGTAGGGCCAGCTAAAGGATTTGTCGGTGATCCGCAGGCGGTTTTGCGCCGCGACGGCGGTGGCCTGCAGGCCCATCGCCGACCGGGCGAGTTCCACCGTGGACTGCGACTGGGAGATGCGCAGCCGGGCGGCCTGCATGGTCGGCGAGTTCTGCAGCGCCCGGTTGATCAGCATATTGAGCTGAGGATCATCATAGGCCTCCCACCAGCGGGCGGCCGGCCAGTCGCTGTTCGCCAGGTGGATCACCTGCGCCAGCTGGGCCTGCTGCGGATTGACGATGGCGACCTGGGCAGGCTCATCCTGGATCAGCGCGCAGCCGCTGAGCAGCGTC
>NZ_LQYA01000398.1 GCF_001531445.1 Sporosarcina koreensis | reverse complement strand
CGTTGCGGAAAAACGCAAAGGTGAAAATGTCATTTCTGCACTAGGAAAAAGCAACAGCTGCAAGCGGTGATTTTTTTGCCTTTGACGTTGGGAATCTGGCATGAGCCAGGTTCTTGTTCTGACCCTCGGAGAGCACACCTTTACGAATGTAAAGTATAGTGTGTTATACTTTACATGGAAGTTGACCGAAAACAGGTACACGTTTGTACCTCGTGAATGGAGCTGAAAAATGATGAGCTATGC
>NZ_LQYA01000397.1 GCF_001531445.1 Sporosarcina koreensis | reverse complement strand
GAACCGTTGCGCAGGTCCGCACGAGCCTCGACAATGTGCAACTGGACAATGTGGCGGGGCCGCCCCCTGTGGTCGAATTCACACCTCGTGCGGGCACGGTTGCTGTAATAGCCTATCCCATCCAGGCGAAGGGCGAGGTGATGATCACCATCACGGTGCGGCGCGGGGATCGAAAGGTGGGGCTTTCGGCTGTGAATTTGCGTGCGGTGAACGAGAATGGGGAGGTTCATGAAGCGCGGACCGAGTTCGACGGCAGTGCGCTGTTCGACGCCATCCGCCCTGGCACCTATTCGGTCGAAATCGAAGAAGCCCAGGCGCGGCGACTGAACATGCGGCTAGCGGAACCTGTCAGCTTTACGATCGGGCCCCAAGGCGGCCCCGCGCCGGACATCCAGGCGACAGTGGTGTTCGAATGAACCGCCCTCCCGTGCAACTCGCCCGGCTTGCCCTTGCCTTGACCGCCTGGCAGCCGGCGCTGGCGCAGACCTACACCGTCAACGGCATCAGCCCGATCACCGCCTATGGCGAGGTCGCCGCGGCCGTTACCGGCACGACGGTCTTCGCAC
>NZ_LQYA01000396.1 GCF_001531445.1 Sporosarcina koreensis | reverse complement strand
TCGCGCCCGATTAAAGAACATCCACCATTTGTTAGAGAGTCGACTTATTTCACTATATCTAAAATCTCAACTTCGTAATTAGTAATTCCATTATCAGCAAGTTCTTTTTCAAAATATCGCTTTGCTTTTTCTTTATTATCTAGATTACCAGTGTCCATTTGTACTGAAAAGATCTTCTCACTTTTACCAACCCCCATAAAAGTAATACCGAATATCTTTTCAGCATTATCATATAAATCTGAT
>NZ_LQYA01000395.1 GCF_001531445.1 Sporosarcina koreensis | reverse complement strand
GAAAACAAGCAGTTGAAAAGTGAAATTGTACAGCTGAAAAACCAAAATAACGAATTGCGTTCAGAGGTAAGCCGTTTAAAAGACTGAATAAGCGATTTAAAGCATGAAATCGGTTCGATATACAAAACCACCAAAGAATACTTTCAAGCCCGTACAAGCGATTTTAAGAGGCATGTGAGGGATTTTGTAAGTAAAGTATCGGAGAAAGAGCCACAAGGCGATTTTGAGCAGTTACACAAGCGT
>NZ_LQYA01000394.1 GCF_001531445.1 Sporosarcina koreensis | reverse complement strand
GTGCTGGAAATGCAGCTGCACCAGCTCCTTGAATAAATCGAGCCAGAATAAGTATGGGAAAAAAAGAATGTCCAACAAACCCAATTCCCGATCCGAAGCAATTTATTATAATCCCAAATAGGAGTAACCTTTTAATGCCTAGCTGATCAGATAGCTTTCCATATAGAGCTGTTCCAATAGAAAAGGTTAACATAAAGGCTGTGTTCACCCAGTTTGTACTCGCCGGTGATTTATTAAAATCAT
>NZ_LQYA01000393.1 GCF_001531445.1 Sporosarcina koreensis | reverse complement strand
CGGAATCGCGGGTGGTGACGGCCAGGGCGGTCGGATTCTCGTGGCGGCCACCGCCGGGGTAGGCAGTGTGGCCTTTGGCGATACATTTCTGTCGGCGACGGGGACGGGCGGCTTGGGCAGCGATATGGGCGAGGGGCTGCCCAACTCCGAAGGCGTCGCCACTGGCGGTGCCGGTGGCAACGGCATCGGTGGCTTCGTCCAGGTCGGCGCGATCAGTGGCGCCGTGACCACCCAGGCTGACGGAGAGGCGTCGTTCGGCCAACTCTCCGTTTTCGCAACAGGCATCGGTGGCGATGGCGGGCGCGGTAATGACGGTGGCTTCGAAAGCAATGGCGGCAATGGTGGCGCAGGCGGCAATGGCCAGGGCGGGGATATCGCGCTGACCGGCTATGGCGGGCAGGTCAGCGCCGGTACCACGACGCTGACCGCCTTCGGCCAGTCCGGTCAGGGCGGCACGGGCGGCGAGGCGCCGACCGGGCAGCCAGGCGTCGATGGCGCGGTCGGCAACGCGACGGGAGGCAGTGTGGGAGTCCTTGTCTCTCCCCGCTTCGACATTCCGGCGCAACTGGGGGCGATGACCCTGGCCAGCCTGATCATCGATGCATCGGGGTCGCGTGGCACCGCTGCGTCGGGCGGAACGACGACCGCCGGGTCCTTCACGATAAGCAACTCTGCCGGGAGCAGCGCAGGCGGGTCGTTGACCGTGGCGGGGCCGACCCAGGTGACCGCGCTAGGCGA
>NZ_LQYA01000392.1 GCF_001531445.1 Sporosarcina koreensis | reverse complement strand
GCGATCACCTCCGGAAACTCGTCCGGATAGGCCATCGAGGTGATGAAGCTCATCTCCTTGCCGAGCGCCATCTTCCAGTCGATCGCGATCGGCTGGTGGTGGACCGCAACCATGACCGCGCGGGCGTGGAACGGCGCCATGCCGACGATCGAGGGCAGCACAGAGGGCGCACCCGAGGATTCGAACCACAGGCTGGTGCCGACCGTCGGCCACCCGAACAGGTCGGCGCGCCCGTGGAGGTCGCCCAGCAAGGCCGCGACATCTTCACTGGCTACGTCGATGATATGATCCGCGCCCAGCCGCCGTGCGCGCTCGAGCCGCTGGTGCGAACGGTCGATCGCGACCACCGAGGCCACGCCAGCGCGCTTAAGAAAGAAAACGATGCCGAGACCTATGGGACCGACGCCGAACACCGCAACCTTGTCGTCAGCCGCCGCACCCGAGCGATGGACGGCATGGAGCGCCACGCCGAGCGGTTCGGCGAGCGCGGCTGCGTCCCAGTCGACATGGTCGGGGATGGGATGGATGGCCCCACCCAGCGTTGCAT
>NZ_LQYA01000391.1 GCF_001531445.1 Sporosarcina koreensis | reverse complement strand
CGTGTGAGCGATTTAAAGGCTGAAATAGGATTAGTTTATAAAAGTGCGAAAGAGTTTTTAAGGGATCGCACAGACAACGTGAGAGCATTTAAGAAGGTTTTTGGTGAGTTGGTGGACAAGATAAGGGAAAAAACAACTGGAAGCGAATTTGAACGATTACACAAGCGTGAAAAGGCTCGTGAGCGAAATAATGATATGAGTAGATAAAAAAAGAACCTTCGAAGGTTCTTTTTGTTTTTGTCT
>NZ_LQYA01000390.1 GCF_001531445.1 Sporosarcina koreensis | reverse complement strand
TTCCAGGGAAAATAATCACACTGCCAATTGCAGCAGTACTTAGTTGATGTACATCTTTCATCATGTAAGGAACCATAGAGATAAACACTGCTACTGTACCAAATATAAGTCCTCCACAAAGGACACCAATTATAAAAGAAATATTTTTCCCCAGTGCAGGTTCAACAAAAGGTTCTGTTACTTTCCTAATATGTTTTACAAATATCAGGAATGACAGAATACTGATGATCAGAAAAGAAATGT
>NZ_LQYA01000036.1 GCF_001531445.1 Sporosarcina koreensis | reverse complement strand
ACTGTCGATACACCAGTTGACGAAGAGGAAGCGGTGGACGCTCCAGTTGATGGAGAAGAAACTGTCGATACACCAGTTGACGAAGAGGAAGCGGTGGACGCTCCAGTTGATGGAGAAGAAACTGTCGATACACCAGTTGACGAAGAAGAAGCGGTCGATGCACCAGCTGACGAAGAAGAGACAACAGAGGCACCTGTAGAAGAAGAGGCTACTGAAACAGAAAAGCCAGCTGGCGAAAATATCAATGAAGATACTACGTCAACTGACCAAACCAATTCAATTATAACAGACGAGCAACTAAATGAGTACAAATCCATCTTACAAAATTATGTAAGTTTAATCGATTACTATAACCTAGCCATCCAAGATCATCTCGGGATTGTCTTACCAGGTGAAGATACAGAGGAAGTGCCTGCTAAAGGTGACGAGAATGCAGAACTACCTACTGATGGCGAAGATGTAACGGAAGAACCAGCAGAAAGCGAAGATGCTGTTGAAGGTGACGACGTTATTGAACTACCTACTGAAGGTGAAGATGTAACCGAAGAACCTGCTGATGAAGAAGTTACTGACGCTCCAGCTGATGAAGAAGAAGCTACTGATGCACCGGCTGTCGAAGAAGAGGCAACTGATACACCAGCTGATAATGAAGAAGCTACTGATGCACCTACTGACGGTGAAGACGTAGCGGAAGAGCCTGCTACTGACGAAGAAGTTGCTGAAGACGTTCAAACTACAGTTTGGGACAAGCTAGTCGGCTATTACAACCAAGTCGTCACAGCTTACAGCACTTTCTTTGGATCGCTCAAGAAATAATATAGCAACAAACTAAAACTGAATAATTGCATCCCCTAACAGGAAATGTTCTCATTCCCTGCCTGAACCGTATGCCCTACGGTTAATTAATTCCGGTACCAATTCCGGTGCCTGTGCATCACACATTTATGACAATTCAACAAAGTTTATATCTATACAAAAAGAAGCCGATCACACCTTGAAGTGGTCGGCTTCTTTCATTGCTTTATGCAATTGTAGTGCATTATCTGAATAGTGTGCTGCACAGGTGCCCAAACAATTCCTAAACAGCTTACTCGCTTTTCATTACATTACCCAACGCCTTAACATCACTTCCTGCCGGGTTTTGGAACACGCGGAGATCGAATTCTCCCGCAACGGCAAATAGATGATCAAAAATATCTGCTTGCACAGCTTCATAAATAGCCCACTGCGTACTGTTTGCAAAAGCATAAATTTCAATCGGCAATCCATTCTCATCAGGTGCCAATTGTCGAACCATCAACGTCATTTCTTGATGGATACCCGGATGGTGCTGAAGATATTCACCAATGTAAGCGCGGAAAACCCCGATATTCGTCATCGCCCTACCATTTACAAGATTGCTTCGGTCTATCTTATTTGAAACGTTGTACTCCTCAATTTCATGTTCGCGGTTGATGATATAATCCGATAGTAAGTGGATCTGTTTATAATGCTCAATCATAGCTTCTGTACAAAACTTGATGCTAGATGTATCAATATACAACGCCCGCTTAATGCGCCTGCCGCCTGATTCCTGCATGCCGCGCCAGTTGATGAATGAATTCGATATGAGCGCATAGCTCGGAATCATCGTTACTGTCTTGTCAAAATTCCGCACCGCCACAGTATTCAAGGAAATATCAATGATATCCCCATTCGCACCATAATTCGGCACTTCAATCCAGTCGCCCATCCGAACCATTTCGGTGGCGGACAACTGAACGCCCGCCACAAGCCCTAATAACGAATCCTTAAAAACCAACATGAATACCGCTGAAAGAGCACCGATTCCACTAAGTAGAATTACTGGGCTTTCCCCCATCAGATTGGCGATCACTAAAATGGCCCCTACGATAACGATGACAATTTTAGCAACCTGTATATATCCTTTGATCGGCTTCGTTTTTGATATTTCATACGTTTGATAAATATCATTGAACACGCTTAATAATCGATTAATGACACTGAACGCCACGATCATCATATACGTTAGCGCCAACGTTTCGATCGCCTTGCGGTACGTCGGAAAGCTGGCAGCGAAGGAATAAATGATGATAGCCGGCACAAAATGGGACAATCTCCGGAGCACTTTCCGCTCCAACAGAATATTCCCCCACTTGATATTGTGCTTTTTCACAATATGGGTGATGAATCGGATAATCACTTGCTTCGTAATAAAATTCGCAATGATACACAGGAGCGTGATAACAGCAATCAGGATGACAAATGCCAGCGGGTCAACCAATGCGTCATCCACCCCGTAACCTAATAGCCGGTTACGAATAAACTTCATCTATTTCCCTCCACTGTGCGTAGTCTGCTTCCCATTATACCAGAATCAAGAGGTCACTACTTTCTTTAGCCTCCTGCACTGGCGCCGATACAATTCAGTAGAATATGATACAATCAAAAAAATAAACAAATGAGGTGAACGATATGTGCCGAAACATTAAAACACTGTTTAATTTTTCCCCTCCGGCTACGACGGATGAAATTTATGCCGCTTCGCTCCAATATGTGCGGAAGGTTTCTGGTTACAACAAGCCCTCCAAGTCTAACGAGGATGCTATTAATCTTGCTGTTGAGGAAGTGGTTATCGCTACACAAAAATTACTAAACACATTGGTAACGAATGCCGAACCTCGTAATCGAGAAATTGAAGCTGAACGGGCTCGGGCTCGTAATGCAAAAAGATTCGGATTGGATACTTAATTGTATCGGTGCCTGTGCAACATACATTTATGACAATTCAATACTCTAGATATAAATACAAAAAGAAGCTGATCAAACCTTGAGTTGATCAGCTTCTTCATTTTACTTTATACAATTACAGTGTATTTTCTGAATCGTGTGCTGCACAGGCACCTTCAAAAAGGGGGAACCCAGTACTTACTACCTCATTCGACAGGCTTAGGATTTAGTTTCGAAAAATTGCTATAGTATAGATATCAAAAAATTCCGGGGGGGGGGGAATCCGACGTCTATGAAAAAAACATATATACAGATTGTTTCTTTGCTATGCCTGCTTTTACTAGGCGCCTGCACGAAAGAACCTGCTCCAACAAAGGAAACGCAGCAGGTCAACGAGCAGGAACAGAAGAAGAACGATTATGACGCGGCAGTGGAAAAGAAAAACGCCGAGCTTGGCATGACACCATTGGAATTGACAGCCTATAGCGAAGAAGTGGGCGCTGTGTTAGTAGAACCTACTCACACAAACTTTGCGGTGAATGAAATCGTCACAGTTAAAGGAACGGTTGAAAATCAGGACCAATTACAAGAAAACTATGTATGGATCAAAATCAGATTTGATGGAGAAGCGCTTTCCGACGACTCAATGGAATACTATGCGCCTATCCAAGACGGCACATTTAAACAGGATGTGAGGCTGTTCAACGGCGAGGGAGAGTACCAAGTAACTGTAATGCTCCCAAGCACGGACCGGAAAAATTATTATTACGATCTTGCAAAATTCACTGTCTTTAATGTCAACCCTACGATGCGGCGAGATCTTACGTATACCCCCTTTGCTCAGGATGCTGGATTATCGCTTGAAGTTCCGGATAGCGGATATATAAAAGAAAGCGGGATTTTCACGCTAAAAGGAAAAATAGCGACCATCAAAGGGACAAACGAAACGTTGATGCTTGAGCTCAAAAAAGACGAAGATACGTGGAAACATGTGCTTCCTGTTAAAAACGGCCAATTCACGTATGACGTGCCTTTATTTTACGGAAAAGGTGTGCATCAACTTAAAGTCTACGTACCCGACGAAGAAAAAAAGGACTATTATCAGGCAGGAACCATCCTGTACATCGACAATGAATCCGAACTTGTCACAGAACCGATCTCCTACATGACAACCTATCACGAGCGAGGTGTCAATCTCACCTATCCGACGACAGGCGGTGAAGAAACCAATTTAACGTATCGCATAAAAGGCACTATCGACAAAGATGCCCCATTTGCAAAAGAAACGACACATCTTTATATTACGACAAAAAAAGATGACGATGAGGCGTTATCCGTCATCCCGGTCGATAATTACACATTCGACGACGAATTCTATTTGCGCTTCGGACCGGGAACATACGACGTGACCGTAAGTGTTCCGGAAATAAAAGAGAAAAACAGTTCCAAGTTTTATTATTATGATGTGGCCAAATTCACAGTCGAAAGCATAGGCACGGAGGACCAACGTGATTCATTGCCATCACGAGGGGTTCAGTCCGATGCTCCCGAAATCACCGCGCTTGCGAAAGAGCTTGTCACCGAAGACATGACGGATCGCGAGAAAGCAAAGGCTATCTATGAATTTACTGCAAAGTCAATTGCCTATGATGTGGAAAAACAGAAAAACAGCGAGTTTCAGTGGGATGATAGCGCATTAAAAGTCCTCGAACTCGAAAAAGGAATCTGTCAGGACTACACGTATCTTGCCCTCGCCTTGCTCCGAGCGTCCGGTATGGAAGCACGATATGTAGCAGGAACTGCCGGAGCCGGCTTCAATTTCTCCCGCCACGCATGGGTCGAAGTGAAAGTGGACGGAGAATGGCTCACGATGGATCCGACGTGGGGTGCCGGCTATATCGCCAATGGTGAATTTGTAGCCAACTACACAGAAGATTATTTCGCGCCGAATGAAGAAGCATTTAAGACGCATTCCCGGAGTGGCGTTCAGTATTGACGGGTTCTCGCTGAAAAGAATAGACCTCGAGAAAACGCAAAAGTGAAAAATCCCCTCCCGCTTCATCACAAGAAGCGAGAGGGGATCTTTTATTACATCATACCTCGTTTTAGGCGATCGACGACGGAGCCTTCGATCGTATGTATGATTGGTTAATCAAATACACTCAACCTGTGTATTGAATCAACTGAGTGATGACTAATGTGACAACCCCAATTGCTGAAAACACAAGGAATAGCGGCATATAGAAACGAATCCATTTTTGCCAAGATACACCCGCGATAACGAGTGCAGCCATAAAGTAACCAGATGTAGGGAATAGAATATGTGCAAAGCCATCCCCGAACTGGAACGCAAGTACAGCAGTTTGCCTGGTTACGCCGATCATATCTGCAAGTGGCCCCATGATTGGCATCGTGACTAAAGCTTGTCCACTTCCGGACGGGATAATAAAGTTAATGGTCAGCTGTACTAGATACATACCTACTGCCCCGAGAACAGATGGCATCTCGCCGACCAATGAACCTAGGCTGTGAACGATCGAATCCATGATTTGTCCGTCTTCAAGTACAACAGCGACAGAGCGGGCAAGTCCAATAATAATGGCCCCCATGAGTACATCACGGAATCCTTCTGTAAACGCGTTAGAAATTTGGGTAGCATTCAGACCGGCAATGAGGCCGACTACTATCCCCATAAAGATAAACAGACCAGCCATCTCTACCATGAACCAACCGTGCTGAAGCACACCATATACTAATATTCCAAGGAAGACGAAAGCCGCAACTGAAGCATACTTTTGTCTTGTGTTCATGCTTTTCGCATCAATCTTATCTTTTTGCTTATAAAGTTCCCTTTTTTCTTGATCATCTTTATACACATAGCTGTACAAAGGATCCCTTTGTACCTTTTTTGCATAGCGCATGATGAAGAAAATTCCCACCGATATACAAACAATAAATAGAGCTAAACGCAACGGCAACCCTGAAAACACCGGGACACCTACAATTTTTTGCGACAATCCTACGTTAATTGGATTTAAGACTCCGGTAGTAAACCCGACAACCGTACCGACAAGCGCAATCGATGCAGCTACAATCGAATCGTACCCTAAGGCAATAATTAATGGCATAATGACAGGAATATAAACGAGTGATAGTTCAGGGGTTCCGATTAATGTTGCCCCAATCGCAAATACGGTTGTCAGAATCGGGATCAGCAAAATACTGTTTTTCGCAAAACGGTTTGCCAGCCTGTCCACAACTACTTCAATGATTCCAGTTGTTTTCAGTACCGCAAACATACCGCCGATAATAAACGTGAAAAATACAATTTCCCCAGCGTCAATTAGCCCCCGCGGAATAACAGTAAGGAATTCGGCTATACCAATTGGTGCAGCTTCCACTTCTGTAAATGAGTTTGGATCAATCGCTGTTCTTCCGTCAGGACCTGGCACACGCTCAAACTGACCTGCAGGAATAAAGTAAGTCGAAATAGCTGCCAGCGCACTGAATATAAATAGGATGACATAAATATGAGGCAGTTGAAACTTCTTCTTGACGCTTTTTTCCTTTTCCATTTGTAACCTCCAGTAAGTAAATTTATAAAGACTAACTTCAAGTTGCTCTGCCTCATTATACAAGCTTCTTACGTAGGAGTCGTTAGACCTTGTAGCCAATTAAACTCAGACCCATTGTTAATGAAACACAATGAAATCTTCAGATTTGTTAACACTGCACAACCAATTGTGCATTAAATTCATTCTTTAATAACAATTCCGAGTATAAAAGCCACCGTTTAAGGTGCCTGTGCAGCACACATTTATGACAATTCAACGTTTTTCATAGAATTACAAAAAGAAGCCGATCAAACTTTGATTTGATCGGCTTCTTTATTTTACTTTATGCAATTGTAGTGCATTATCTGAATCGTGTGTTGCACAGGCACCCACACAATTATTCATACATGTCTATTATGCTTGTGGAGGAGTTCCTTCAGCGTTTGCTACAACCGCATCGATTTGGATTAACGCATCGTTAGGCAAAGCGGATACGCCAACTGTTCTTCGTGCAGGTACACCGCCTGGGAAGAATGTTTTGTAAGCTTCGTCTACTGCATCCATATCCGCGATATTTTTCACGAAGATATTTACTTTAACAACATCTTCCATAACGTGGTTGATGCTTTCGACGATTGCCTTGATATTTTTCAAGCACTGTTCAGCTTGCTCTTTTACGCCTCCAGCTACCATTTGGCCTGTTTTTGGATCCACAGGTAATTGAGCTGAAAGGTGATTGTAATGAGAGAACGCTACTGTTTGTGTAGATAGAGAACTTTTAGGTGCATTGTCAGTGTTGTTTGCCCAGATAACGATTCCATGTCTGTCTTCAATCGCTTGTGGAGGTGTACCATCTCCGTGAGATACCACTGCCTCAATTTGCACTAAAGCATCCATCGGTAGAGCTGAAGCGGCAACAACTGTGCGTGCAGGGACATAGGCTACAGTTCTAGCGATCGCGGAGTCTGGGAAGAATGTTGAATAAACTTCATTGACAGCTTCCGTATCTGCGAGGTCTTTAAGGAAGATATTAATTTTAACAATATCGTCAAAAGGAACGTCGATGCTTTCTAAAATAGCCTTAATGTTTTTCAAGCACTGTCCAGCTTGCTCTTTTACACCGCCAACTACTAATCTTCCTGTTTTTGGATCAATCGGCAATTGAGCTGAAAGATTGTTGTAATGAGAGAACGCTACTGTTTGTGTAGATAGAGGGCTTGTTGGCGCATTAGCCGTGTTGTTTGTAAGTTTGATGAGGTCGCCTGCTTGTGGGGCGTTTGGAATTGTACCTTCACCGTGAGAAACAAGTGCTTCAACTTGCACTAAAGCATCCATCGGCAAAGCTACTACTGCAACTGTCGTCCGTGAAGGAACATAAGTTGGGAAGAATGTTTTATACACTTCATCTACAGCGTCAACATCTTTGATATCTTTAACGAATACTGTAATTCTAACAATATCGCTCATAACATGATCGATGCTGTCTACAATTGCCTTGATATTGTTAAAGCACTGTTCCGCTTGCTCTTTTATACCGCCAGCTACCAATTGACCTGTTTTTGGATCGATCGGCAATTGAGCTGAGAGGTTATTGTAATGAGAGAAAGCAACAGTTTGTGAATAAAGACCGTTACCGTTTGGAGCATTGTCCGTATTTCTTGCTGATACTGCGTTATAGTTGCTCATAATCGTATTTCCCTTCTTGATAAATATTTACAAACCCAAGTATGCACCAAAAAAGCCATTCTAACCGCTCTGAGTGCTATGCAATTATAGCAGGATTTGTTCATATTAGCTAACGTTTTGTAAGAAGTGAACAAAAAAATCTCCGCAAATCTTTCGAGATTATGTTCTTTCTCAAATATTGTGGTTTTTTGTCATTTATTGCATACTATTTATTGTAAGTTCATTTAATTCCTATTAGTAAGGGAGGAGAGCTCACTTGGAAATCACAACAGAAAGATTACTAATTAGACCTTTTAAGAGTACTGATTTACAGGATGTATTTGCTATTTATAATAATGATGATACATGTAAGTTCCTATTACATAATAAGTGGACTCATGAAGATATGCTGGAAAGATTTAATAAGAAGCTATCAAACAGTGTACTCACGAAAGAATCAATGTTAAGTTTGGCAGTTATATACAATACTAAAGTAATTGGTGATCTATCCGTATGGTATACGGATATGAAAGACACTGTTGAGATTGGTTATAGTTTTTCAAACGAAGTAGCCGGAAGAGGTTTGGCAACAGAAGCAGTGAGCAGTTTGGTCTTTAAATTATTTGATGAATGTAATGTACATCGTATACAAGCTAATCTTGATGCACGAAATACAGCTTCACAAAAATTGTGTGAACGAATAGGCATGAGAAAGGAAGCTCATTTCATACAAGATTTTTGGAATAAAAATGAATGGACAGATAGTATTGTATATGGTATGTTACCTTCCGATTTGTAGTAATAGATCTAGTTGTTTTATTGTGCTGCGGGAGCTTAAATTAGGATAGGACTTGCACATAAAAAACCACTTCTCATCTAGTGTTCTAAATGATGAGAAGTGGCTATTTTAATTGCGAGTAACACTGCTTCATAAAAAGAAGTGTTGAAACATGTATTTCAAGGCTCTACGATGGAGAAGTTATCAACCTTCAAAAGCGGTGTAAACCCTTGCTTCGAAAAGCTTACATCATGCCGCCCATACCACCCATATCAGGCATACCGCCTGCTACAGCTGGTTCTGGGATATCTGCAACGACCGCTTCAGTAGACAAGAACATTGCCGCTACGGATGCTGCGTTTTGAAGTGCAGAACGAGTAACTTTTGTTGGATCCACGATACCCGCTTGCATCATGTTGACCCATTCGCCGTTTGCTGCGTTGAAGCCGATGCCGACTTCTTCGCGTTTGAGGCGATCGACAACGATGGAGCCTTCAAGGCCAGCGTTTGTCGCGATTTGGCGAACTGGCTCTTCAAGTGCGCGAAGGACGATTTTAACGCCAGTTGCAACGTCGCCTTCTGTGCTTTCAAGAAGTGTTTCAACTTTTGTATAGACGTTCACAAGCGCCGTACCACCGCCGGATACGATACCTTCTTCGACTGCCGCACGAGTGGAGTTCAATGCGTCTTCAATGCGAAGTTTACGCTCTTTCAATTCAGTTTCCGTTGCTGCTCCGACTTTGATAACTGCTACGCCGCCAGCAAGCTTCGCAAGGCGTTCTTGCAGCTTCTCCTTGTCGAACTCGGAAGTGGATTCTTCCAGTTGCGCACGGATTTGGCCGACACGTGATGCGATTTGATCAGTATCTCCGTTTCCTTCAACGATTGTCGTGTGGTCTTTTGTGACAACGACTTTCGCAGCGCGACCAAGTTGAGTGATATCAGCGGATTTAAGGTCAAGACCAAGATCCTCAGTGATGACTTCCCCGCCTGTAAGGATTGCGATATCTTCAAGCATTGCTTTACGACGGTCGCCGAAGCCTGGTGCTTTAACAGCTACCGCGTTGAATGTACCGCGAAGTTTATTCACAACAAGAGTTGCAAGTGCTTCGCCTTCCACGTCTTCAGCAATCATCAACAACGGCTTGCCTTGTTGAACGACTTGCTCAAGAACCGGTAGGATTTCTTGGATGTTAGAAATCTTCTTATCTGTGATCAAGATGTAAGGGTTGTCGAGAACCGCTTCCATTTTGTCTGTGTCTGTCGCCATGTAAGCAGACGCGTAGCCACGATCGAATTGCATACCTTCAACGACGTCAAGCTCAGTCGTGAAGCCTTTTGACTCTTCGATTGTGATAACGCCATCGTTGCCGACGCGCTCCATCGCTTCCGCAATCAATTCGCCGACTTCTTCGTCGCCTGAAGAGATAGCCGCAACTTGTGCGATCTCCTGCTTGCTTTCGATTTCATCGGAAATGCCTTTCAACTCTTCAATAGCCGTTGCAACCGCTTTTTCGATCCCTTTACGGATGCCGACAGGGTTTGCGCCAGCTGTTACGTTTTTCAAACCTTCACGGATCATCGCTTGTGCAAGAACCGTCGCTGTCGTCGTACCGTCACCAGCGATTTCGTTCGTTTTGGAAGCAACTTCCGCTACGAGTTTTGCACCCATATTTTCGAATGCATCTTCAAGCTCGATTTCTTTTGCGATCGTTACACCGTCGTTTGTGATAAGCGGTGAACCGAATTTTCTCTCAAGAACGACGTTGCGTCCTTTTGGTCCAAGCGTCACTTTAACAGCGTCAGCAAGTGTATCTACACCGCGTAGCATTGCGCCGCGCGCGTCTTCATTGAATTTAATTTCTTTAGCCATTTATGAATTCCCTCCTGGTTTTGATTGTACTTATTTATAAGCGGCGACTTAACCGATGACGGCTAGGATATCGCTTTCACGCAGGATCAAATATTCATTGCCTTCATATTTTACTTCAGTTCCAGCATATTTTGAGAAGATGATGCGGTCGCCTTCTTTTACTTCCAGGTCAACACGCTGGCCGTTTTCAAGAACTCGTCCGGTACCTGCCGCTACAACTTTTCCTTCTTGCGGTTTTTCTTTCGCAGAATCCGGTAATACGATACCGCTAGACGTCTTTTCTTCTGCTTCGATTAGTTCGATTACGATACGGTCACCTAATGGTTTCAACAAGTGAAACAACCTCCTCGGCGTATTTTTCTTTTTTAGCACTCATCAATCAAGAGTGCTAATACATTTCTTATCATAATAAAGTTGCCCAAAAATTGCAAGCATAATACTTGGCTGTTTTCTTCCCTACAAGAAGGATTCCGACAATCAGTAATCTTCTATTCCTTTCCCTTTGCTTGTCTTCATAGAAACCGCTAAAATGAATTACAGAAGAAAGGAAGTTGGCAATGAAAAACTGGAAAATCTCCATTTCAATCGTTCTACTATATATAGCAATGCAATTCGGAAGTATTCCTGTCTCGAAAGGATTCTTCAATTACTTTCACAACACCGCCGGCATGGGGGAAGAGGACGCGGTCTATTACGCCTTCGCCTGGGCGCTGTTTATCACCAACCTGATCGCCGCCCCGCTCATCCTTTTCATGACGACGCGCAACAAGCGATTTTGGGATATCTTTAAAAAGGGGAAAAAAGCGACTCCTTGGATGACAATCCTCTGGGGAGTGCTAGGATTTTTCATGGCGATGGCTGGACAAATGCTTGCAGGCATTATCGAAATGGCGCTCGGTATTATGCCTGGCTCCGAAAATACCACCTTGCTGAGTGACGTCGCCAAACTATCGCCGATCATTATCTTTTCCATTGTCATCTTCGCACCGTTGCTTGAAGAGATTGTGTTTAGAAGAGTCCTGTTCGGAAGTATTTACACGAAGACGAATTTCTGGGTTGCCGCCATCTTGAGCGGAGTCATTTTCGCGGTTGTCCACAACGAGCTCGAGCATACGCTCATCTATATGGCTCCAGGAATGGTATTCGCATTTCTTTATTATCATACGAAGCGCATTTGGGCACCGATGATTGCACACTTCCTTATGAACGGTTTCGTTATGATTGTCCAACTGAATTACGAAAAATTGGAGCAACTGCAAAACATGAAGAAAGCTTTCATTTTCTGGTTGCAATAAAAAAACGGCTTCCCCCATACCGGGAAGCCGTTTTTCATTCATCCAAACGTCGTAAATAATGAAAAGATGACCATGCCGATAACAAGTGAGAACACGATCGCAAGCACTATGCCAACACCCATGAGAATTGCAACGACACCCAATCCACGCCACGCTGAGAATTTATGGACAAGCCCAATTCCCTTACAAGAGATGACCGTACCGTAAATACCCACTCCCATTGAGATGAAGTTCGTTAACAAATAAACTCCAAGCGGCAGATTGGTAATTCCAAAATTCTCCGTCGGCACCTCGAATAGACGGGATCCATATATAGCAAGAATAAGAAAGTTCATCGGCGCGAGCCAGATCATCGGAATCGTTGCGACTGGTGTCACGCGGACCATATCGGAAAACGTTCCTGTACCTCCGAGCCATTTCCCAATCCATGTATACATTGCCGACACAATCACCCATCCGAGCAATGCGCCGGCATATGACGACGCGATTGATAGGAAAATAATTGTAAACATTGGCAAGCCACTGAACCAGCCTGCTGTTGCCGTGGAGAAAATGCCCGTACTGATTGATCCTAATAAAAATATAAAAAAACCGTATCCGACCGACTTTTTCTCCAGCACATACTCCAAAGTCTTCGTCGGCTTACTCCAAATGGATAGCAATGGATTCATGCTTATTCCCTCCTTTACTTACAATGTATATGTCAGTTCCACACTCCCTATCATACTGGAACTTCATTACAAAAAAAGCCCCGCTCCCTCAAAAACTAACCCGGGAAGCGGGACTCCATTTTATTTCTCCAAATTCCCCATAACTTCATCGATTTGGCGCTGTTGTTCAGCCTTTAATTCTTCAATCTTCCTTTTCTCTTCCGCCTTCAGGAATTTCCGGTACCCGACACGGCAAATGATGATGCTGATCTCATAAAGCGCGAATAACGGGACGGTCACCAATAAGTGGGACATGATGTCCGGCGGCGTAATGAACGCCGCAATGACGAACAAGACAAAATACGCGATTTTCCGGATTTTCACTAGCTTCGCCGGATTCAATATTCCAAGCCTCGACAGGAATAAAAGGACGATTGGCAACTGGAAGATAACCCCGAACGGAATGAGGATTTGGAACAGGAACGTAAAATATTCATTAATGCCGACCGTCTGGGTGATGCCAAGTTCCGCCGATAGTTCTTTCATGAAATTCATGACGAAGGGAACGAGGACGAAATATGAAAATGCGATTCCTATGAGTAAAAGAATAAAGGCGAATGGGATATAGCTCAACGTCACTTTCCGCTCCGTCTCATGAAGCCCAGGCGATATGAACGACCAGAACTGATACATGATGATCGGCGAAATGATGACGACCGCCAAAAAGATAATAACTTTCAAGTACAAGGCAATCGGATCGACGACATTAAATGCGTGGAACTCTTCATACCCCGCCTCTGCTTGCAGAAACTTAATGATCGGCTTGGCAATAAAAAAACTGCCGATCACCGCAATAACAAAGAAAACGACGATTACCATCAGTCGTTTTCTAATTTCATCTATATGTTCAATGACTGTTAAATTTTTCTCTTTCATCGGACAGACATCCTTACTTATTGCACATCATTTTTCTTGTCTTCCACTTTTTTGACTGTGTCGTCATCATCGGACACGAGTCCTTTCGTCGCTGATTTGAATTCACGCAATGAAGAGCCGAACGCTTTTCCGATCTCCGGCAACTTCTTCGGTCCAAAAATGAGCAAAGCAATGATTGCGATAAGAATTAAACTAGTTACTCCTGGAGCCATTTCGGACACCTCCTTCGTCTGCTTCCTATTTTACATGAAAACAGCTTGTATTACTATTGACAATACCTTTATATTTGTGAATCTTTTTCGTCACTTTTTATAAAGTAAATCAACGTCTGCAGCTCCACCGACAAATCGATCGTATGGACGCGCATCCAGTCGGGCGCTGTCAAACGAACCGGTGTGAAATTAAGGATCCCTTTCACGCCGATCGCAGCCATCCGATCTGCGATTTCCTGCGCCGCCCTCGTTGGTACAGTCAGGATGACGAGATTAATGCCCAACTCCTTGATTTTCTCTTCCAACATATCGGGATGGAACACGGGGATATTGCTGATCATCTTCCCTTCTTTCGGCGCTTTCGGATCGAACGCAACAACAATCCTCGTATTATGGTTTTTTTGAAAATTGTATTTCAGAAATGCGTTCCCTAAGCTCCCGACACCGATCAATGCGACATCCGTCTCTTCATCCTGATCAAGCGCTCTGCGGAAGAATAGCAGCAGGTCGTTCACATCATACCCGTACCCTTTGCGCCCGAGCGCTCCGAAATGGGAGAAGTCACGGCGGATCGTAGCCGCATCGATTTTCATCGCCTCGCTCAATTCACTCGAAGAGACCCGCTTCTTACCAGCATTCGCGAAGTTTTGTAGAAATCGATAATATAATGGAAGGCGTTTTGACGTCGCCTGCGGAACCCTCTGAGTCGTTTCAGCCATATCTGACCTCCTATACGTACAATAAGCCTTTTTTTATCGTACTCCAGATATGGTCTGATGTAAAGCCAACCATTGCACCAACAGGCCCATTCGATTACACTAAAAGTGGAATAGAGGTGTGCTGAATGATCTTATTACAAGTGAATGGAATTACAAAATCCTTTTCTGGAACTGATATATTGAACAACGTCCGGCTCGAAGTGCAGCACCGTGACAGAGTTGCGCTCGTAGGACGGAATGGCGCAGGCAAATCGACATTGCTGAAAATCATCGCAGGCGAGATGACTGCGGATTCCGGCGATCTCATCATGCCGAAAGACGTGCAAGTCGGCTATCTCGAACAGCATGCGGGCATTGATTCCCCTCTCACGATTTGGGAGGAGATGCTTACTGTTTTCGGACCGTTGCTGGAAATGGAGAAAAGACTCCGCAAACTAGAAGCGCAAATGGCGGATCCTTCCGTTTACGAAAATCCGCAAGAATACGACCGGGTCATGAAGGATTATGACGCATTGCAAATCGATTTCAAGGATTCGGGCGGATATCAATATGAGTCCGATATGCGCTCGGTCCTTCACGGCATGCGCTTTTATACCGAAGACTACGAGAAGCAGGTCAATCTGCTGTCAGGCGGGCAAAAGACACGGCTGGCGTTAGCAAAAATGCTGCTCAGCAAGCCGGATCTGCTCATATTGGACGAGCCGACAAACCATTTGGATATCGAGACACTGGGCTGGCTCGAAAAATACCTCGTCTCCTATGAAGGGGCAATTCTCATCGTTTCCCATGACCGCTATTTCCTCGATCAAATCGTGACAATCACGTATGAAGTGTCGAGGCGGAAAGTGACGAAGTATGTCGGCAACTATAGCGCCTATTTGGTCGAAAAAGCGAAAAACTATGAGCGGGATAAGAAGTTGTATGAGCGCGAGACAAGCGAGAAGGCGAAACTTGAGGATTTCATCCAACGGAATATCGCCCGCGCATCCACTTCCAAAATGGCGAAAAGCCGACGGAAGCTTCTCGAACGGACGGAATGGATGGACGCGCCCGAGGGGGATGAAAAGTCCGCAAGCTTTTCGTTCTCCATCGATCGGCAAAGCGGCAATGATGTGCTCACATTGGACAACATCGCTGTCGGTTATCAAGGCAAAGCAGTTTCGGAAAACATCAATATGCATGCGTACAAAGGGGATCGGATCGCAATCATCGGCCCGAACGGCATCGGCAAGTCGACGTTGCTGAAGACAATCGTGAAAAGACAGGAGCCTATCGGGGGTACGATCCGCTACGGGACGAATGTCCAATTCGGCTATTATGACCAGAACCAGGCGACAATCCTCGGCACCGGAACCGTCCTTCAAGAACTGTGGGATGAATGGCCAATGATGAATGAAAAGGATGTCCGCTCAGTACTCGGACGCTTCCTATTTACTGGAGAAGACGTCGAGAAACCGGTCGCAACCCTATCCGGCGGTGAGAAGGCGCGTCTTTCATTGGCAAAGCTTATGCTTCAAAAATCGAATACGCTCGTGCTTGACGAGCCGACGAACCATCTTGACCTCGACAGCAAGGAAGTGCTGGAAAATGCGCTGGACGATTTTCCAGGCACCATCCTCTTCGTCTCCCATGACCGGTATTTCATCAACCGGATCGCTACGAAAGTGATGGATGTCGGTCCTACCGGCGTCACAGAGTATCTTGGCGACTATGATTATTTCATCGAAAAGAAAAATGAGCTAGAAGAAATGAAGGCTGAAAAGATCGCTTCGGAACAAAAGACCCAGTCAAGAAATAGCCGCAATGAAGAGGACAAGGAATTCAAACGGCAAGAACGCCGCTTGACGAGGGCAATCGCGGAAATCGAAGAGTCAATCGGGAAAATGGATACCGACATCGCGATTTTGCAGGAAGAATTGTTGAATCCTGCTTTGGCCGATGACCATGTAAAGCTGATGGAGTTACAGGAGCAGATCGACGAACTCCAAATGCAGCACGACAACCAGTCGGAAGAATGGTTGAACCTGCAGGAAGAGCTCGAGAAATTGAATTCATAAGTCAACTAAAGTGAAACTTCAATCAGTGGGGGATTCTTCCCCAAAACTGATTTGCTGAACAAAGGCTAAGTTCGCAACGTCCTGTTGCAACGCCTTTGTGACCTGCATCCTGCTGGCCCGAACCAATCGGGCTTTTACTGGCTGTTGATTCCCCACTGGGAATCTTATAGCCCGTTATAGCGGGATAAAACTGTCGAATGGAATTTACGTCCATTCGACAGTTTTTTTAGTTTTCGACATTTCTTCCTGTTGATTTCCACAATCTTATCAACATCATCCACGTTGATATAATGGGATATGAACATAGTTATCCACGTTATCCACATTTCCAGTTGCATTTACCAACATAGTTATCCAAAAGATGAAATGGTCATTCACACAAATCGTTCAATTATCCACAACTTACTAACAATTGTGCATAAGTACGAACGTTCCCTCTTGACAAGTCAAAACCAATAGAGGACAAATAAAAACGGAAATCGTCAGAACTCGACGATTTCCTTTATTCATACGCTCAATCGTTCCATGAAACAAGCTCCATGCCCGGCCTGCCGTTCATTTCCATCGTGCCTCGTTTTCCGCTTACGAACATCGAAGTGCCCGCAGCTGCAATCATTGCCGCATTGTCCGTGCAAAGGGAGATTGGTGGTACGTAAAAAGGAAGTCCCTCTTTTTCAAACACTGCGTCCAATGAAGCCCGCAAGCCTTTATTCGCTGCGACCCCGCCCGCCGCGATGACTTGCTTCACACCGTATTCCTTCGCCGCTCTCGACGTCTTCTCCGTCAACACGTCGACAACACTTTGCTGAAAGCCGGCCGCGACATGCGATGGATTGACTTCTCCGCCTTTTTGCTCAATATTATGCTTATAATTGATAACAGCGGATTTCAACCCACTAAAGCTGAAGTCATAAGAATCCGGCTCGAGCCAAGCCCTCGGGAAATCGACTGCTTCATCGCTTTCAAGCGCAAGTTTATCGATATGCGGCCCTCCTGGATAAGGGAGTCCAAGAACTCGGGCGACTTTGTCATATGCTTCTCCTGCTGCGTCATCCCGTGTTTCACCAATCAATTTGAACGACCCATGCTTCTCCATTAGAACTAACTCCGTATGCCCTCCCGATACGATGAGCGCTAGCAGAGGGAACTCCATCGGCTGCATTAATTGATTCGCATAAATATGCCCTGCGATATGGTGAACGCCGACAATCGGCAGCCCATTGGCAAAAGCAAACGCCTTCGCTGCGTTAATGCCAATTAATAATGCGCCAACAAGACCTGGTCCCTCCGTTACAGCAACTGCATCCAAGTCCGATGGAGCGAGATTAGCCTCTGCCAATGCTTCCTCTATTACAAGCGTGATCTGTTCAACATGGTGCCTTGATGCGATTTCTGGCACGACGCCGCCGAACCGTTGCTGACTCTGGATTTGTGACGCAACGACGTTCGAAACGATTTCATGCCCATTCTTCACGACCGAAGCCGCCGTCTCATCACAACTCGTTTCAATTCCAAGTATATACATATCTTTGTCCATTACAATTCCACCCACATGACGAGCGCATCTTCATGGTCGTCCGTATAATAGTTTTTCCGTATGCCGCCATCCTGAAACCCGAGCTTGCGGTATAAATTTTGCGCCGTATGATTGCTCACGCGAACTTCAAGCGTCATCAGTCTGACCTCATTCGCCTTGCATAGCTCGATCGCCTTCCGCATAAGCGCCTCACCGATTCCATGGCCTCTCATATGCTTCCTCACTGCCACATTCGTTATATGGCATTCATCCAGCACAACCCACATGCCGAAATGCCCGATCACCTCATCATCTGCAACTGCGACGATATAATGGGCATAATCATTCCCAGCCATCTCATGTTCAAAGATTTCCTGTGTCCACGGTGTCGCGAATGCCTCCTGCTCAATTTCAACAACCACAGGAATATCTTCTATCGTCATTTTTCTATACTCGATACTCTTATTCATTGTCCTGATCCTTCCGTTGCTGCATCAGCCAATTCGCCTCCGCCTCAGCGATCCGGCGGTACTCCGGCGTAAATGCATGTGTATTCTCTTCCTGTCCGCTTTGCTGCGCAATGAAAATCAACGAAGATGCCCGCGGGAGCTGCAGCGGGAAAGGAGCAATGACAGCATTCTCCTTCAACCTTTCCTTCATGAGCTCTTCATGCATCGCAACATCCTTGCCGACAAAAAGAACCGGGCGCTCCTTGCTTGCCAACACATCCAACAGATTTTCAATCGCAAAATGCCCGTCCTCCGCGATGGCGGTCAATCCGCCATCCACGAACTCATATACCCCTGCGTACACATTATTTCTTCGTGCGTCCACAATCGGGCAGATCAAACCATCAAAATAAACAGCGTTCGCTGCAAGCACCTTCAAGCTCGAAACACCAAACAGAGGCTTCTTCAATGTCCAAGCTAATGTCTTCGCAATCGTCACGCCGATACGGACTCCCGTATATGAGCCCGGCCCTTCCGATACCGCAATGGCGTCTATATCTTTAGGCTGCAATTGCACCGTCGCAAACAGCTCCTCGATAACCGGCATCGCCCGCAACGAATGATTGACAGCCATCGAAGAATTCACCTCGGCCAAAATAGTCCCATCCTTCACAATCGCAACGGATAAAGGCATATTGGCCGTATCTATTCCTAACCATATCATAACGTCATCGCCTCACAAATCTTTTCAAAACGTTCCCCTTTTGGCATGAACACAATCTTTCTCGAAGTTTCACCGGTTCGATGCATCTGGATATCCAATCGTTCCTTCGGCAGATCATCTTCTATTAAATGCGCCCACTCAACGACGGAGACCGCATCTCCGTAAAACAACTCGTCCCACCCAAGATCCTCATCGCTGTCTGCTAATCGATAAACGTCCAAATGATTGAAAGGCACTCTTCCCTCATATTGCTTCAAGATTGTGAACGTAGGGCTGTTCACCGTGCGAGTGATGCCGAGGCTACGCGCAAGTGCTTTAGTGAATGTCGTCTTCCCTGCACCAAGATCGCCTTCCAGTGTCACGACATCCGGAGGGGAAAGCAAGTCAGCTAATGTATTCGCAATTCGTTCGGTCTCTTCTAAGGAATGCGTATTGAATTCTATAGTCATCATCTATTTCCTTTCATCTCCACTTTGCTTTAGTGTACCGAAAATACGGTGATTCCGAAAGTCATGAGGTTCGGCGGAGATATGTATTTGAATCATTGAGGTAAGCAGTGCAAAGTTATTGGAAACAACAAAAAACCGATCTTGGAATGAATCCATAATCGGTTGACAATTTAAATTAAGATGGCGGTCCCGACCGGGATCGAACCGGCGATCTCCTGCGTGACAGGCAGGCATGTTAACCGCTACACCACGGGACCATTAGTATGTATACTTTCCGATAGAATGCAAGGTTCATTAACTGCAAATTTGTTGTAATTGATCAATTCTAACCTGATCGCATCCATATCGAAAAGTGATGGGTTGCCCGGCGACGTCCTACTCTCACAGGGGGAAGCCCCCTACTACCATCGGCGCTGAAGAGCTTAACTTCCGTGTTCGGTATGGGAACGGGTGTGACCTCTTCGCCTTCATCACCAGACAATTGAACGATGCTTGTTCGTTCAAAACCGGATAAAA
>NZ_LQYA01000389.1 GCF_001531445.1 Sporosarcina koreensis | reverse complement strand
ATAGTCCTTAATTTCATCTTCCAATTCATCAGCTGGCACGTTTGGTGCTGTTAATGTCACAAAGATAAACTCTTTATTTTCCTCTTTCTTTAAGTAAGCCATCATCACCGATAACGCCAACGCATCTTTTCTTGATTTCTTCCACGCACAGATGGGGCAGAAACGATTTTTGCACGTATTGCCTTTATGCTGTTTTTTCTTTTCTAAGCTTTTATCTGCAACCATCATCATGAACGTATTGCA
>NZ_LQYA01000388.1 GCF_001531445.1 Sporosarcina koreensis | reverse complement strand
AGACGTGCAACCCCTCGGGGGTCGCGGTCAGCGTCAGATTTGGAAAGCAGGTGTGGTGCATCTGATCGGTGAGTTCATCATCGGTCAGCCGCGCGAAATGGTCATAGCCACGCGCGGGACCCAGCGTCCTACGCGCACGCTGCAACGCCAGCCGCCCTTCCTGCGCCCGCCCCTCATAATCCGCCGGGTCGATGTCCCATTCGCGCAGGACCGACGCCCAGAGCGGCTTGACCTGCTGCGCATCAGGATAGCGCGACGAAGGCTGCAGCTTCTCGATCATCCGGTTGTGGCCGTTCGGGTACATTTCGAACAGCGTCGTCGAATAATGATCGTCGATCATCGGCTCGAACTGGGGATGGACCGAGGGGATATGATAGGCCTCGTTGAAATTGTCCGAGGCGAATTTCCAGTTGGTGTTGACCCGCAGCGTCTGCCACACGACTCGCGTGTAATTCTCCAGGTCACGGT
>NZ_LQYA01000387.1 GCF_001531445.1 Sporosarcina koreensis | reverse complement strand
ATAGGCGGGTTTTTGAGCAGGGTGCGGGCGATGGCGACGCGCTGCTTCTCGCCCCCCGACAGCTTCAGTCCGCGTTCGCCGACCTTGGTGTCATAGCCTTGCGGCAGCGACAGGATGAAATCGTGGATCGACGCCCCCCGTGCAGCAGCCTCGATCTCTGCCTGTGTCGCACCCTCGCGACCGTAGCCGATATTATAGCCGATCGTGTCGTTGAACAGGACGGTGTCTTGCGGAACGATGCCGATCGCGCGGCGCAACGACTCCTGCGTCACGTCGGCAATGTCCTGCCCGTCGATCAGCACCTTGCCGCCGGTAATGTCGTAGAAGCGATAGAGAATCCGCGCGAGGGTCGACTTGCCCGCACCCGACGGTCCAACGACGGCGAGGGTGCCGCCCGCCGGGATCTTCAGGT
>NZ_LQYA01000386.1 GCF_001531445.1 Sporosarcina koreensis | reverse complement strand
TGCGGGAGGAGCGTGAGGCCTATCGGCTGGACGCGGGCGATGAGCCCGAGGCGATCGAGCGGATGATGCTAGATGCCGCTGTGATCCGGGACATGATTCGTGCGCGGCGCATGCGCGAGCATCTGTTCGGCCATGGTCTGTTCGCCGATCCGGCCTGGGACATTTTGTTGGATCTTACCGCTGCCCGGCTGGAGGGGCGGCCGGTGGCGGTGTCGAGCTTGTGCATCGCAGCTGCGGTGCCCGCAACGACCGCCCTCCGCTGGATCAAGCAATTGACGGATGCCGGCCTGCTTCGTCGGGTGGCCGACCCCGAGGATGGGCGGCGCGTCTTCATCGAACTGACCGATCGTGCCGCGCGGGCGATGGAGGACTATTTCGACGCCGTGCCCTGGCCGCGTCGGGGGTAGGCGCCGGCCTTTCGCGACCGACGCCTTGCCCACCGTCAGACGATCTGTCTCAGCGCCTGTGCGAAGTCGGCGATCAGATCGTCCGGATCTTCGATACCGATCGAAATGCGAACCAGATTGTCGCCGATATCGAGTGCACGCTTGCGTTCTTCTGGCACCGACAAATGCGTCATGCCCGCAGGATGGCTGGCCAGCGTCTCCGTGCCGCCCAGGCTGACAGCGAGCTTGGCGATCTTGAGCGCGTCAAGAAAGGCGAAGGCTTCGGGTTCGCCGCCCTTTAGGTAGAGCGAGAAGGTCGAGCCGGCGCCCGTGCAGTGGCGGCGATAGATGTCGGCTTGACGCGATCCGTCCTCGTGGAAGCCGAGATATCCGACCCGTTCCACCTGCGGTTGCGCGCGCAGCCATTCGCACACCTTCTCCGCATTCTCGCCGGCGCGGGTCATGCGGAGTTCAAGCGTTTCGAGCGACCGCAGCAGCATCCAGGCG
>NZ_LQYA01000385.1 GCF_001531445.1 Sporosarcina koreensis | reverse complement strand
CTTATCTTCTGCTCATTCCAATGATGACAATTATCACTGTTCCGTTCCTTATTAAATTGTTGAAAAAAGAAGTAAGGATAAAAGGTTATTTTGATATTGTAGGAATTATACTAATGTCAGTGGGCATTGTATTTTTTATGCTGTTTACAACATCTTATAACATTTCTTTTCTGATCATCAGTATTCTGTCATTCCTGATATTTGTAAAACATATTAGGAAAGTAACAGAACCTTTTGTTGAAC
>NZ_LQYA01000384.1 GCF_001531445.1 Sporosarcina koreensis | reverse complement strand
CATCTTCTTTTCGAGGGGTTTGCGGGCGATCAGCACCTCCCAGCCACCGCCGGGGGCGAACTCGCCGGCAGTGAACTCGCGCTCGGCCACGGCCTCGCTTGCTTCCTGGCTATACCCTTCGGCAGCAGCGGCGAACTCCATCACCGCCATCGGCGCGGTGTCGAAGCGGACGTCGGCACGGTCAAAGCCGGCCCTCTCAGCCAGGGCGAACTGGTCCATGTCGCGCATTGCACCCCAGAAGGGTTCGTTATTGTACCAGGTTTCGTTGTCGAGGATGAACTGGGTGAAGGGGTCCATCAGATCGAAGGGCGGGAGATCCGCGTGGATCATCAGGCCCCCCGGTGCGAGCACGCGGTGCGCCTCGGCAAAGATTTTCGGCATGGCCTTGCCCGACGTCTCGTGCAGCAGGATGTGACTGACGACGAGGTCGAAATGGCCATCGGGAAAGCTCGTCTCCTCTGCGTTCATCTGCGCATAGTTGACATCGAGCCCCATGCCGGCAGCACGTGCATGGGCATAGCGAACGCACGGGCCTCCGACGTCGATACCCCAGACCTCAGCGTCAGGGAAAAGCTCCTTATAGGGGAGGGTGGAGTGGCCGACCGTGCATCCCATGTCGAGGATGCGGCGCGGCTTGAACTCGGGCATGTGGCGCTTGAGGTAGTTCACCACCGAGCGGCCCATGTCGTCATTGTTCGGGCCGGTATAGCCCATCGCATAGAGGTAAACGCCCCGATCGTAGAGAGCGCCGACCGAGACATCGTCTTCGCAGACCTCGCTGCAATATCCGCCAGGCATGCAATGGATGTCGAGCGCAGTCACATAGCGCGGCGGCGTGAAGCCTTCGGGGATGACGAGCTGCGCCTTGGCGGCTGCGGAC
>NZ_LQYA01000383.1 GCF_001531445.1 Sporosarcina koreensis | reverse complement strand
GAGCAGAAGATAAGACCAATGGATAAAATGAGCTATCATTCCACCAATAGCTGGACCGATACCTTCTCCCATAGCTACTATGGAGCAAATAAGACCAAACGCTTTACCCCTATTTTCCTTTGGAATATAGCGCGCAACTACAACCATCACGAGTGCTGGAAATGCAGCTGCACCAGCTCCTTGAATAAATCGAGCCAGAATAAGTATGGGAAAAAAAGAATGTCCAACAAACCCAATTACCGA
>NZ_LQYA01000382.1 GCF_001531445.1 Sporosarcina koreensis | reverse complement strand
TGAAACAAAAGGAAGCTGGTGCCGGAATGAGTTTGCTTAATTTTACCAGTTTTTTATCAGAGGGAATAGGTATTGCAATTGTTGGTTGTTTATTATCTGTACGCTTACTGAATCAGAAGTTGCTACCTATGGACCTTGATCAATCCACTTATTTGTATAGTAATATGCTATTCCTTTTTACAGGAGTCGTTGTTACTAGTTGGCTGATCACCTTGAATGTATATAAACGAAGACAAATTCAAT
>NZ_LQYA01000381.1 GCF_001531445.1 Sporosarcina koreensis | reverse complement strand
TCCAATGGTTAACACGTACAATGGACCTTTTCTATCAACAAGTAATCCACCAATGTAACCGAAGATAATAACGCTCATTGTTCCAGTGAAAATAATCACACTGCCAATTGCAGCAGTACTTAGTTGATGTACATCTTTCATCATGTAAGGAACCATAGAGATAAACCCTGCTACTGTACCAAATATAAGTCCTCCACAAAGGACACCAATTATAAAAGAAATATTTTTCCCCAGTGCAGGTTC
>NZ_LQYA01000380.1 GCF_001531445.1 Sporosarcina koreensis | reverse complement strand
TTTATCTTTCCATTCCACGATCCTGCTCACGACGTCGCTCACGCTTGTGTAACTGCTCAAAATCGCCTTGTGGCTCTTTCTCCGATTCTTTACTTACAAAATCCCTCACATGCCTCTTAAAATCGCTTGTACGGGCTTGAAAGTATTCTTTGGTGGTTTTGTATATCGAACCGATTTCATGCTTTAAATCGCTTATACAGTCTTTTAAACGGCTTACCTCTGAACGCAATTCGTTATTTTGGT
>NZ_LQYA01000379.1 GCF_001531445.1 Sporosarcina koreensis | reverse complement strand
TATAATATGCGTGAAGATGCGCATTACCCGCGACAGGACGGAAAGACCCCGTGGAGCTTTACTGTAGCCTGATATTGAATTCCGGTACAGCCTGTACAGGATAGGTAGGAGCCTTGGAATCCGGAGCGCCAGCTTCGGAGGAGGCAATGGTGGGATACTACCCTGGCTGTATTGGACTTCTAACCCTTGCCCGTGATCCGGGCAGGAGACAGTGTCAGGTGGGCAGTTTGACTGGGGCGGTCG
>NZ_LQYA01000378.1 GCF_001531445.1 Sporosarcina koreensis | reverse complement strand
GGATCACAGAACAGACCGCCGCCGACTGGCTGGCACTCGACGCGGTCCTGTGCGTCGGCGGCAGCTGGGTGGTACCGGCAGGCGCACCCGACGTGGCGGAAATACGCAAGCGGGCGGCCGCCGCGGCATTGCTGCCGCGCTGACCGCCCGCCTTCGTCCTGCGACCTTGTGAGGCTTACTGAAGCTTCCAGGTCAGCGGAATCACGACCGATGCCGCACCACCCGGAGGAGCCGGGAAATTGCCGACGCGCTTGATCGCAGCCAGTGCTTCCTTGTCGAGGAGCGACGAGCCCGAGGGCTGCACGATCGACACAGCCGCCACCGAGCCATCGTCGGAAACGTCGAGCTTGACCTTGGCGGTGCCCTCGTCACCGCGCATCTGGGCGGCATTCGGATAATCCTGCTTCGAAGCGATCATCTGACGGATGCGGGCCGTCCATTCGGGCGTCGCCGCGGCATTCGCCGCGCCGGCGACCATCGTCGCAGCGGTCAGACCGATGAGGAGATTACGAAAGCGTACAGTCACATTGCCCTCCGTGATTGGAACTATTGGGGGTGGGTAGATGGAGCGGCGGAGCCGGATACTCCGCCGTCCGGGGGGGGATCAGAACTCGGT
>NZ_LQYA01000377.1 GCF_001531445.1 Sporosarcina koreensis | reverse complement strand
GAAGACGGTGTCGGCGAAGGCCGCGAACTGCGCAGCGATCGCCTGCATCTCCGGCCGTGCGACGTCGCTGCCGAAGGCGTCCATGTCGCCTATGTCGATGATCTCGACATAGTCATAGGGTGCCTTGCCACCGCCGAGAAGGCCGGTGGCGCGGAACAGGTCGAAGCCGGCGATCGACGGCAGGGCGCGGACAGTCGGCAGGTCGGTGCTCTTCGCCCAGGCCTGATAGTCTTCGTGGCTGACGCCATCCTTAAGCGTGACGAGCACGATCAGGCGCATGGATCTTCCTTTCCGAAAATCAGGCGGCGACGCCGGGGGCTTCGCGCAATGGGGTGAAGATGCGGTCGATGAAAGCGCGCAGCGCTGCCTCGCGATCGGGATCGGATGCGCTCGCCTCGGCGATCGCGTCGAGCCGCTCGGCGGAAGCGACCCCGTCTTCCTCGAGCAGCGCGCGGAGATTGGCGATCGTCTCGGCCTGCACCCACAGCTCGGAAGCTAGGTTCAAAACGACCGGCACGAAGCGGTCCATCGCCGGATCGGCGAAGAATTGCGGACGGCCATCGGGACCGTAGATCGACGGCGGGGCGTCTTCGGGG
>NZ_LQYA01000376.1 GCF_001531445.1 Sporosarcina koreensis | reverse complement strand
TCCTAGTGCAGAAATGACATTTTCACCTTTGCGTTTTTCCGCAACGGTTGCAAATTCATTCCCAAAATCAAGCCCAAAAGATTAAGTCCTTGCCCCTTTTTGAAAAGGGGCAAACACCAAAACAGCCTCTTGCAACCTCAGCAAGTTGGCTCGATAACCGTTTGGGAATCATCAAGGTACGGGTAGTATTTTTCAAAACGCTACGCTGAAAAATCTCCACCCTTTCCCCCTTGACGATTCCCA
>NZ_LQYA01000375.1 GCF_001531445.1 Sporosarcina koreensis | reverse complement strand
TCCTGATATTTGTAAAACATATTAGGAAAGTAACAGAACCTTTTGTTGAACCTGCACTGGGGAAAAATATTTCTTTTATAATTGGTTTCCTTTGTGGAGGACTTATATTTGGTACAGTAGCAGGGTTTATCTCTATGGTTCCTTACATGATGAAAGATGTACATCAACTAAGTACTGCTGCAATTGGCAGTGTGATTATTTTCCCTGGAACAATGAGCGTTATTATCTTCGGTTACATTGGTG
>NZ_LQYA01000374.1 GCF_001531445.1 Sporosarcina koreensis | reverse complement strand
TCATTTGATTTGTCTTTATCAATATCGGGGTTCGTCTTACTTTCCCGCTCTCTTTGATTGTGAAATTGAATCCCTTTTAAATCATGTGACTTCATTTTTTGCATTCTACAAACTGCATAGCTCATCATTTTTCAGCTCCATTCACGAGGTACAAACGTGTACCTGTTTTCGGTCAACTTCCATGTAAAGTATAACACACTATACTTTACATTCGTAAAGGTGTGCTCTCCGAGGGTCAGAACA
>NZ_LQYA01000373.1 GCF_001531445.1 Sporosarcina koreensis | reverse complement strand
TTTTTTCCCATACTTATTCTGGCTCGATTTATTCAAGGAGCTGGTGCAGCTGCATTTCCAGCACTCGTGATGGTTGTAGTTGCGCGTTATATTCCAAAGGAAAATAGGGGTAAAGCGTTTGGTCTTATTGGCTCCATAGTAGCTATGGGAGAAGGTATCGGTCCAGCTATTGGTGGAATGATAGCTCATTTTATCCATTGGTCTTATCTTCTGCTCATTCCAATGATGACAATTATCACTGTT
>NZ_LQYA01000372.1 GCF_001531445.1 Sporosarcina koreensis | reverse complement strand
TATTGGAACAGCTCTATATGGAAAGCTATCTGATCAGCTAGGCATTAAAAGGTTACTCCTATTTGGGATTATAATAAATTGCTTCGTATCGGTAATTGGGTTTGTTGGACATTCTTTTTTTCCCATACTTATTCTGGCTCGATTTATTCAAGGAGCTGGTGCAGCTGCATTTCCAGCACTCGTGATGGTTGTAGTTGCGCGCTATATTCCAAAGGAAAATAGGGGTAAAGCGTTTGGTCTTAT
>NZ_LQYA01000371.1 GCF_001531445.1 Sporosarcina koreensis | reverse complement strand
TGAACAGTTCGACCGCAAAGTCGGTGTTGAACTTCGTCGCGATGTCGCGCGCCAGTTCCAGATGCTGCTTCTGGTCCTCGCCGACGGGAACATGCGTCGCCTGATAGAGCAGCACGTCGGCCGCCTGCAGCACCGGATAGGCATAAAGACCGATCGAGGCGCCTTCGCGGTTTTTGCCGGACTTCTCCTTGAACTGCGTCATGCGGTTCAGCCAGCCGATGCGGGCGGTGCCGTTGAGCAGCCAGCACAGCTCGGCATGGGCGGGCACATCGCGCTGGCGGAACAGGATCGCCTTGTCGGGATCGATGCCGCAGGCAACCAGTGCCGCAGCCATCTCGCGGATGTTGTTTGCCAGCGTCGCAGGGTCGTTGTGCACGGTGATCGCGTGCAGATCAGCGAGGAAAAACAGGCATTCGCCTTCCTCCTGCATCTGGACCCAACGCTTGATCGCGCCGAGATAGTTGCCGAGGTGGAGGTTGCCGGTGGGCTGGATGCCCGAGACTGTGCGCTTTTGGGTCATGGTAGCCGGGCTATTGGGGCGGCGCCCGACCGAGTCAAGCGCGCCGTCCAGCCGCGGTCACCGACGTCGGCGCAATTGTCCCTTCAACGTCGACAGCGAATAGGCACCAAGGCCGAATAC
>NZ_LQYA01000370.1 GCF_001531445.1 Sporosarcina koreensis | reverse complement strand
GGGTAGCTTTTATCCGTTGAGCGATGGCCCTTCCATGCGGAACCACCGGATCACTAAGCCCGTCTTTCGACCCTGCTCGACTTGTAAGTCTCGCAGTCAAGCTCCCTTATGCCTTTGCACTCTACGAATGATGTCCAACCATTCTGAGGGAACCTTTGGGCGCCTCCGTTACACTTTAGGAGGCGACCGCCCCAGTCAAACTGCCCACCTGACACTGTCTCCTGCCCGGATCACGGGCAAGGG
>NZ_LQYA01000035.1 GCF_001531445.1 Sporosarcina koreensis | reverse complement strand
GACTGGCAGGCGCGGCGTTCCTGATCCGCGACGGCGGCGTCGCCGGCGAGCATATTACCATCCTTGAGGAGTTGCATATTCCCGGCGGCGCGCTCGACGGCCTCGACGTCCCCGAAAAGGGGTTCGTCATCCGCGGAGGGCGCGAGATGGAGGAGCATTTCGAATGCCTCTGGGATCTCTATCGCTCGATCCCGTCGCTGGAGATCGAGGATGCGAGTGTGCTCGACGAATTCTACCGGCTCAACAAGGACGATCCCAATTTTTCGCTTCAACGCGTGACGCAGAACCAGGGCCAGGATGTGCCCGACAAGGCTTTGCTGACACTCGGCGGTCGCGCGCAAAAAGATCTGATCTCCGTCTTCCTCGCGACGCGGGAGGAGATGGAGAACAAGCGGATCAACGAAGTCTTCGGCGATGATTTCCTCAGGAGCAATTTCTGGCTCTACTGGCGCACCATGTTCGCCTTCGAGGAATGGCATTCCGCGCTCGAGATGAAGCTCTATCTGCATCGCTTCATCCACCATATCGGCAGTCTGGCGGATTTTTCCTCGCTCAAGTTCAACCGCTACAACCAATATGAATCGATGGTCCTGCCGTTGGTCAAATGGTTGCAGGATCGCGGTGTCAGATTTCGCTACGGCGTCGAGGTCACCGACGTCGATTTCGACATCCAGCCCGGCCGCAAGCAGGCGACCCGGATTGCCTGGATCGAAAACGGCGTCGAAGGCGGCGTCGATCTCGGCGCCGATGATCTCGTCTTCATCACCATCGGATCGCTGACCGAAAATTCCGACAATGGCGATCATCATACACCGGCCAGGCTGAATG
>NZ_LQYA01000369.1 GCF_001531445.1 Sporosarcina koreensis | reverse complement strand
ACTCACCATTTTTAAATTTGGTCATAGCGTCTTTAAATAGCCCAGAATAGACAATTAATCGTTTGCCTTTTAAGGCTTTATAAAACTCCTCGAAAACTTCTTGGCTAATTAAATAATCACTGTCTTTTGCAGAGTACTTCGCAATCTCATAAACTTTATCATCTCGACCATTGCGAACTTTCCGCACGTCAACTTGTGTAATGAATGGGTTTTTCGTGACCTCTTGCCACAGTTCGAGCCAGC
>NZ_LQYA01000368.1 GCF_001531445.1 Sporosarcina koreensis | reverse complement strand
TTATATAATAATTTTGCCTGTTCCAGTTCCACATTGCTGTGACTGTAAAGCCTTCATCTTCTTTTTCATCATCATTTTCTTCATTCTCTTTTACCAAATCGCCATCTTCTGCATCATCTAAATTTAATTCTTTGTGTATTTCCTTCAACAATCCACCGTATGAAATCAGTCGTTTACGGAACAAACCCTCTTCCAAATCCTTAACGATTTGCAAATTCCGTTCCTCGTCATCTGTTAAATAAT
>NZ_LQYA01000367.1 GCF_001531445.1 Sporosarcina koreensis | reverse complement strand
ACTGTCGATACACCAGTTGACGAAGAGGAAGCGGTGGACGCTCCAGTTGATGGAGAAGAAACTGTCGATACACCAGTTGACGAAGAAGAAGCGGTCGATGCTCCAGCTGATGAAGAAGAAGCTGTGGACGCTCCAGTTGATGGAGAAGAAGCGGTCGATGCACCAGTTGATGAAGAAGAAGTGGTAGATGCTCCGGCTGACGAAGAGGAAACTGTCGATACACCAGTTGACGAAGAGGAAGCGGTGGACGCTCCAGTTGATGGAGAAGAAACTGTCGATACACCAGTTGACGAAGA
>NZ_LQYA01000366.1 GCF_001531445.1 Sporosarcina koreensis | reverse complement strand
TGACGTTTCCGACAGTGCCTCGGTCGACGTGGCGATGGCCGAGGTTGCCAAGCGCCTTGGCGGGATCGACATCCTCGTATGCAATGCTGGCATCGGGCGCGGCCCTGACGATGGCAGCGAGCAGATGTATGCGGGCGCGGCCGAGCGCGCGGCGCAGATCGGGCGGGGCGAAACCCCGACCGCGCATCCCGACCAGAGCATCCACATGTCCGATGCCGGCTGGCTCGCGGTCATGGGCGTGAACGTCAACGGCGCCTTCTATTGCTGCCGAGCTGCGCTGCGCGACATGGCGGCCCGCAACGCCGCCGGCTCGATTGTGCTGATCGCATCGACCTCGGCTGCATCGGGCGAGGGGCCGATCCATTATGTAACCAGCAAGGCCGCGATCGTGGGACTTGCACGGGGTTTGGCGCGCGAGGTCGCCAGCCGCAACATCCGCGTCAACGCGGTCCATCCCGGCC
>NZ_LQYA01000365.1 GCF_001531445.1 Sporosarcina koreensis | reverse complement strand
TACGGATCAGCGCCAGCGTATTACGCGAGGTGCCGCAGTCAGGGTTATGGTAAATGGTGATGCTCATAGTACGTTCTCATGGCTGGTTGAAGGAGAGACGCAGCGCCAGCGCGGCCAGCGTCACAAGCAGCACCGGCAGGGTCATGGTGATGCCGCAGCGGAAATAATACCCCCAACCGATGGTGATGTGCTTCTGCGCCAGCACATGCAGCCACAGCAGCGTGGCCAGGCTACCAATTGGCGTGATCTTGGGCCCCAGATCGCAGCCGATGACGTTGGCATAAATCATGGCCTCTTTGATCGTCCCTGTTGCCGCGCTGCCATCAATCGACAGGGCGCCGACCAGTACGCTGGGCATATTATTCATTATTGAAGAGAGGAAGGCCGACAGAACACCAGTGCCCAGCGTCGCGGCCCAGAGCCCGCGCTCCGCCAGCATGTTCAGCACCGTGGTCAGATAATCCGTTAACCCGGCGTTTCGCAGACCATACACCACCAGATACATTCCCAGCGAGAAGATCACTATCTGCCACGGGGCGCCGCGCAGCACC
>NZ_LQYA01000364.1 GCF_001531445.1 Sporosarcina koreensis | reverse complement strand
AAATCGAAGATGTTACCCTTATATCAAGAGAAGAAGAAACCCGTTTTTCGCTTTGCTCAAAACACCAAAACCAACACCAAAAAAGCCCCCCTTCGGGTGCTTTTTATCTTTCCATTCCACGATCCTGCTCACGACGTCGCTCACGCTTGTGTAACTGCTCAAAATCGCCTTGTGGCTCTTTCTCCGATACTTTACTTACAAAATCCCTCACATGCCTCTTAAAATCGCTTGTACGGGCTTGAA
>NZ_LQYA01000363.1 GCF_001531445.1 Sporosarcina koreensis | reverse complement strand
TTTTAGAAGCAAAAAAAATTATATTACTCATAAAGAATGGCAAGCGTTTTGGAAAAAGGCTATGAAACTAGACTATGATCCAAATGGTTTTGTTACTGCAATTAAATCTAAAGTTTCTTCTGAACAGGACAAGCAAGCGATTGAAACAGCAGTAAATGAAACTGCTAAATACTCCGTTAAATCTGATGATTATTTAACAGATGACGAGGAACGGAATTTGCAAATCGTTAAGGATTTGGAAGA
>NZ_LQYA01000362.1 GCF_001531445.1 Sporosarcina koreensis | reverse complement strand
TTTAGGATTTAAAACTAGTGTTGGCGAGGGTTTAAGTGGTATTTTACTCTTAAAAATCGGTTGAAAATTTTTTGCATAATAAAAGCACCTGTGTTAAAGTTTTAATTGACTAAGATCAAAACTAAATAACATGGGGGCTTTTTATATGCGTTTTCAAAATTCTATAGATAATCATAGCACAAATGCACCAAAGGAATCAAATGTATTTTTTGACAAAACAAAAACGGGGAAAACTAGACCGTG
>NZ_LQYA01000361.1 GCF_001531445.1 Sporosarcina koreensis | reverse complement strand
AGCGATGGACGAAGGCGATCTCCTCGCGCAGCCCCTCCTCATAGGGCGTGTCGAGCGTCATATTCGCGAGCCGCTTGGCGCCGGCCAGGCCGACCGGGCTCTTCTTCTCCATGCCGGCGATCCACTGCTTCGCCTCGGCGATCAGGTCGGCATCGGCCGCAACTTTCGTCACGAGGCCCCAGGCCATCGAAGTCGCCGCATCGAGCAGTTCGCCGGTGAGCATCAGATGCTTTGCGCGCAGCAGCCCGATCGCGCGTGGCAGACGCTGCGAACCGCCCGCACCGGGGAGCTGACCGAAGTTCAGATGACCGTCGCCGATGCGCGCGCTTTCGCCTGCGATCGCCATGTCGCAGGCAAGCAGCAGTTCTATGCCGCCCGCGACACAGACGCCGTTGACCGCCGCAATCCAGACTGCACGAGCTTTCTCGATGCCGACGAGCATGTCGTAGAAATCGTCGAGGAACGCTTGGAACTCGGATGGCTCGCGATAAAGGCGGATATAGCCGTCGAGGTCACCCCCTGCCGAGAAGCTGCGGCCCGCACCGGTGAGCAGGACGAAGTCGACGCCGTCGCGCGCTTCGATCTCGGCGACCGCACGCTTGAGCTCCTTGACCGTCGACCAGTCGAGCGGGTTCAGCTTCTCCGCGCGCGACAGCGTCAGCAGGGCGGTGCGCCCCTCATAAACGAGAGTAAGGTTTTCGTAGGTCATGCCGGTACCGCCCAGCGCTTCCTGGCGTCGTCAGTAAGCGCGCCCTTCGCAACCTTCCCGCCGGAAG
>NZ_LQYA01000034.1:3681-9625 GCF_001531445.1 Sporosarcina koreensis | reverse complement strand
AATCAACATTTCTAACTTTATCTCTATTTTAAAAGGAAAAAGACTGCAGGCAACACCAAAATTCAAGGTGTTTGTCTACAGTCTGAGAGAGTGACTGCATAATTATGCAGTCACTCTCTTTTTACTTGCCGATAATGATATCGTAAATAGGGAAAAGTTGATCGATCGTGTTTTCCGCGAAGTCGAAGAACTCCTTCTCAGCAAGCTCTGTCGCTTTGTCGCGTGATAGATGCCTGCCTATGATGAATTCCGCCTTTTTAACGGATTCCAATCTTTTCAATAGGCTTTCTACCCCGTCGGCGCCGATTTCACGTACATTATACGCATCGGGTTTCATATGATCGCCGGATACGACGAAGTCTTCGGGTAGGGAAATCAGTTGGTTGACGTTATGGCTAAGCCTTTCTGCAATCCCTTTTTTATCGGGATTTTCGTAAATGACAGCTAAAATGATGAAGAGATGCGTACCCCATAACCCGATTTGGAAATGAGGCAACGCCTTATATCCGCGCTTTGCCGGTGCAAATGCGACCCAGCTATCGTTTGGCGGATTGACAGTTCTTCTTGCATGCTTCGCCACATGTGGGAAAAACTCGCTTGTCCCCCGTGAAGACAAGTATGTTGAAATTTGTTCACCAACCACTTCGAACTTTGGCTGAATCTTTGTTTGAAGCCCGTTCATCCTATGTTCTAATCCTTCAATTGAAAAGACATTAAAATCATCATTAGTCCAATAACCTTGCGTCAATTTAATACCTCCATTTCAATATCCACGTTTATCGTAACAGAAAATGGGGAACAATCTTATACAAGAAGGCTTATAACTAACCAAAGCAACTCGGACAGCATAAGTTAGAAGTAAGTAATTGCATCGTTGGAGAAAATCACATTCAAAGGGGTGTTAGTAATGAAACAAGTTGTCCATATTATCCGTAAAGCTGAAATCGAAAAGGAATATGTAAAACTTCTGCATCTCGAATTGGACTATGAACTGGCTACACTATATGATGCCGTGCAAGAGAATGACTCCAAACAAGTCGAGAAAAGCAAAACGAGACTCACTGAAATACATGGTGAGCTGGAGACTTTCAATGCTTTCGCTTAACCGCCAGTCATTGAACCGAATTAGGCGCCTTCACTGAGACTCTTCAATCCGGGGGGACAGTGCAAGGGCGCCTTTTTGTTTGGGCGTAGACGGTATGCTATAATAAAGGTACATGCATGTAGATGATGGGGTGTTGATATGAATTGGGGAGCGATTGACCGATATGCAAAATCGTTAATAAAAGAAGCAGGGCATAAAATAAGAATTTCTTTTTTTAATACGATCAATGTCGATTCGAAAGCTGAAGCGAACGATCTCGTTACGAATATCGATCGAGAAATTGAACGCTTTTTCATTAGCCGGATTAAGAGAGATTTTCCCGGACATCGGATTTTCGGTGAAGAGGGATTCGGTGACGAAATCGAATCCCTGGAAGGCGTTATTTGGTTGCTTGACCCGATTGACGGAACGATGAATTTCATTCACCAAAAAAGGAATTTCGCAATCTCCCTTGGTATTTACGCTGAAGGAATCGGCATGCTCGGCTATATATATGATGTCATGAATGATGATTTCTATCACGCAGTCAAAGATGAAGGTGCGTACTTCAATGATGAAAGGCTACCAGTGCTTGAGAACACGCCACTTGCGGAGGCGGTCATCGGCGTGAATGCGAGCTGGGTTGCACCGAACCGGAAAATTGAAAATGGACCGATTGCTGAAATGGTGCGTCAATGCAGAGGGACAAGATCATATGGCTCGGCGGCTATTGAGCTTGCATATGTTTCATCTGGTCGGATTGATGCGTATTTATCCTTGCGATTATCCCCATGGGACATTGCAGGAGGAATGGTGATTGCCCAGGAAGTGGGGGCAGTGACGACAAACTTAAAAGGTGAACAACCGCACTTGCTTGGACAAGATACGTTTATCGTTGCAAGACCGGGGCTACATGATGAAATTCTAAGAAACTATATTAAACTCAAATAAAAAAGGGACTGCCTGCTTGCAGTCCCTTTCATAAGTTATAGTTACAAAATGCCTTGTTCCCGCATTTTCTTCTTTGTCTTGAATCCGTTGCCCATGACGAAAATTAGAGCGAGGATAGCGATTATCGCAACGGGGATACTACGCATACCGACTGCGATGCCAATGCCGCACATTGCAGCAACCGCCGCAAGGGAATATAATACGAAAAACCATTTAATATCCTTCAATATAAAACATCTCCCGAAATAAAATGTTTTTTAAACCTGTTCTCATGTGCTATAATAACACAGTTAACCATCTGATAAAAGATAACGGAGTGAAAATATGACAAACAATCGTAATGATTTACGAAATATAGCGATCATCGCCCACGTAGACCACGGAAAAACAACATTAGTCGATCAGCTTTTGAAGCAATCGGGAATTTTTCGTTCGAATGAACATGTGGAAGAACGTGCTATGGACTCGAACGATCTTGAACGTGAACGTGGTATTACGATCCTGGCGAAAAATACAGCGGTCGAATACAAAGAAACGAAAATCAATATTCTTGATACACCGGGACACGCCGATTTCGGCGGAGAAGTAGAACGGATTTTACGAATGGTCGATGGTGTCGTATTAGTCGTCGACTCCTTTGAGGGATGTATGCCGCAAACCCGGTTTGTATTGAAGAAAGCATTGGAATCCAATATTAAACCAATCGTCGTAGTCAATAAAATCGACCGCGATTTTGCCCGTCCCGAAGAAGTAGTCGACGAAGTGCTTGAATTATTCATCGAATTGGATGCGAATGACGAACAGCTAGAATTCCCTGTAGTGTATGCGTCCGGGTTTAACGGAACAGCAAGCCTTTCGCCGGATCCTGCTGATCAGGAGGATACATTGCAAGTGTTGTTCGACGCGATTGTTGAGCATATCCCAGCTCCGATTGATAACCGGGAAGAGCCGCTTCAATTCCAAGTGTCCTTGCTCGATTATAACGATTATGTCGGCCGTATCGGTATTGGACGTGTATTTAGAGGGACGATGAAAGTCGGCCAGCAAGTGACGGTCCTAAAACGTGACGGATTAACGAAAAACTTCCGTGTGACCAAGATGTATGGATTCCTAGGGTTGAAAAGAATCGAAATCCAAGAAGCCTATGCAGGTGATCTGATTGCCATTTCAGGTATGGAAGATCTTGACGTAGGTGAAACAGTATGTCCGGTCGATCATCTTGAAGCGTTGCCAGAGCTTTTTATTGATGAGCCGACACTCCAAATGACTTTCCTCGTCAATAATAGTCCGTTTGCAGGGAAAGAAGGCAAATGGGTGACTGCGAGAAAGGTCGAAGAACGACTTGAACAGCAATTGCAGACAGATGTTTCTTTACGTGTTGAACCGACAGATTCACCAGATGCGTGGGTTGTATCGGGCCGTGGGGAGTTGCATCTTTCCATCTTAATTGAAAATATGCGTCGTGAAGGGTTCGAACTTCAAGTGTCGAAGCCGGAAGTTATTATCAGAACGATCGATGGAGTGCGTTCTGAGCCTGTCGAACGTGTACAGATTGATGTGCCGGAAGAATATACCGGAGCTATCATCGAATCGATCGGTGAGCGAAAAGGTGAAATGCAAGATATGATCAATAACGGCAATGGACAAGTCCGTTTGATCTTCCTTGTACCTGCTCGTGGTCTGATTGGCTATTCGACTGAGTTCCTTTCACTAACAAGAGGATACGGGATCATCAACCATACGTTTGATTCCTACAAGCCTGTAGCGCAAGGCAGAGTCGGCGGCCGTCGACACGGCGTGCTCGTGTCAATGGAGACGGGTACAGTGACTGGATACAGCATCATGCAGTTGGAAGACCGTGGAACCATGTTTGTCGAAGCCGGTACGGAAATTTACGCAGGAATGGTTGTTGGTGAAAACAACCGTGATACGGACTTGACAATCAATTTGACGAAAGTCAAACATGCGACTAACGTCCGGTCTGCAACGAAGGACCAAACGGTGACTACAAAGAAACCACGAATTCTTTCGTTGGAAGAGGCATTGCAATATGTCGGCGACGATGAATATTGCGAAGTGACTCCTCAATCGATCCGTTTGCGTAAGAAGATCCTTGATAAAAACGAACGGGAACGTGCTCAAAAGAAGAAAAAACTCGGCGAATAATCTATAATAGTAAAAAGTAGTGAAAAAGAATGCGTACAATCGCTTTGTTTAGAAGGGAATGTGCTACATGAATGGTACTATTGGGGATGCAGAAACAATTGAAGCCATGTCTCCAGTTGTTCGAATGATTTATGAAATGACATCATCTTCGGTAACTGGAATCTTGTTGTTTGCAGTTGTTTTCATCCTTTCCGCCATTGTTTATAAGTTAGGATTCGCACGGAAAATTAAGTTTTGGCAAAATGTAGTCGTTTATAGTTTCTTGTTTTTGGGATGTATCATCTTGACGTTTTTCGCTATATTCCTTCCGATTGTAGAGGGATTAATTGTAGCAGCACTCATTTTGATCATCTATAGGGTCCGTAGGATGAACGAACATAAAGAAAACTCCACCGTTTGATAGGCGGCTATTAAAAAAGCCCACTTAGAAATTTCAAAGCGAGTATGGGAGCGACATCTAGTCGTTCCCATACTCGCTTTTTTATCTTATGGACCGTGGGTTTCCGTTCCAGGCAGACGCAGCCCTCATCTCCTGCTCGCAACTCTCCGTTTTGCTCTCTTTGTGACGGCTTTCGCTGGAGTCGCTACTTTACCCTCCAATCTACTGGTGTTTACTACAATAAACATTTCGGTCCGTCAACAAAAAATGGTTAAATTAGTCTGAATTTTAATAGATATATATGTTAAAATGAATCCGAATAGTTAAAAAGTGGACTCGGATAAATAATGAAGAATTCAGCGGAAAAAGGGGGATAAAGTTGACAGTAAGCATTAGAAAGAATAGTGCACTAAGTATTTTGTCATATACAGTATTGCTTCTGCTAACAGGCTATGGGGTAAGTTATTATAGTCAGATGTTCTACGGTTTTGGCAAACTCGTTTGGCTCCTAATCTTTATTTTTCTTACCTTGTGTTTTAGCTCGGTTAGAAAGTTGATTGTGCCATTACTAATTTTCAAGCCTTTTAAAAAACCTGTAACCTACCTATACATGTTAGGTGGGCTTCTTATTCCCTATCTAATTTTAAAGCTAAGCATTCATTACGAAATATTATTGGAACGAAGCTTAATCGTTTTCTACAAAAATGGTTTGCTTGATGGATTACAGCCGTATCCTTTACTAGAAGCTGTCACCTTCGCTCCAATTTGGGAGGAGCTTCTTTTTAGAGGTGTGCTATTGTTCGCTTTATTAAAAGTAGTGAGGCCGATATGGGCTGTAATAATTACTTCAGTTATTTTTTCTCTATTCCACCCCGCGTACCTATTCATAATACTTGTTGCAGGGATTGTTCTTGCTTGTATTGCTTTAAAAACTAAATCCGTCATACCTTCAATGGTTACACATTCTATTTGGAACTTATATACCGGAAAGCTATTTCTGTTTTTATAAGCAAAATCTATCTTGGTGAACTAATGGAATTTTAATTTGATTGAGTGGAAGACGGCGACTCCTGGGGGATAAGCGAACGCCGTTATGAGCAGGATGCCTTAGTTTCTGCAAAGTTCGCAGAAACTAAGGCAAATCAGACTCTTCGTTGTCCGATTGGCTCACCGCTCTCCCCCCGGAAAGCGTCCGTCTGGAACGGTAATCCTCGTGGGAAAAACTAATAGATCTAATTTTAAAAGGGACTGCGCAAACAGTCTGTTCTAACAGACCTTCTGAGCAATCCCTTCCTTTTTAAAAATTCTCTTCTGCGGAATGTGAGCTGCGGTGGAAAATGAATTTTCCAGTGGAAATTCTAACG
>NZ_LQYA01000034.1:0-3652 GCF_001531445.1 Sporosarcina koreensis | reverse complement strand
AGTTTGTTCCGTAATCCGCTCGCTGCAACTTTCGCACATATACGTATTGATTGGATGATTCCTCAATTTCTTCGCGAGGGGGGCATCATCCACAAGCTGTCCGATCTCATCGCAAAGTACACATTTGACTCGCATAACCTCAGCTCCTTTAAATAGGTCGTAGGTGTCAATCGATGACGATGGCTGTGACTTTTCGTAAAGGTTGTTCAATGTTCGAGCCATCCTTGAATAAAAGATGGGCTGGTCCGTCTTCCGTCAACGGTTTCCCTTCCTGGCTGAATTTGAATAGAAAATTGCCAATATCGGAAAAAGGGTATGTTTCCTCAGTTCCGTCTATCGTCAAAAATGTAATCGTTTTAGCATTTTCCGCTGGCACTGCATTTTTAACAAAATGGTCGAGTGAGATACCGAATGTGCCTGTCACCATCTTCTGTCTATCGAATTTCTTTTCCGTTTTCAAAGTTGGCGGGAAAGTAGCCCCTTCCATAATTTCACGGGACCAATGCTTTCCCATATCTCTCTTATACTCTTCTTCTTCATCTCTTTCGACAAACGCTTCCGTAAAGAAAGTGTCCAAGTCGACTTTACGGTCATCAAAGATCCAAACCGTCGGATCAAGCGTGATCGTATGTTTTACATTGCCTTTTATCGTGATGATTGCTTCCAATTGAATAGCCTCCTACAACACTAAAATAAGCGTTTCCATATTGTCCTTAGTATAACGCTTCGTGTGGAATGTGGAAAGCCATTGAATTTATGCTCTACGTTCCTAAGGGAAACACTTGCAATTTACCTTCTTGAAAGATACAATTTATTCATAATCACCACGTAAGGATAATAGGTGAATGGGGGGCGTCCTCATGGATATTGAATTACAAGAAACCTATCAAGAAAAAGCTTTGAAACAGCTACAGGCTGATGCGGATAAAATTGCACAACTCATAAAAGTACAGATGGATCATTTGACGATGCCTCAGTGCCCACTTTACGAGGAAGTGTTGGATACTCAAATGTATGGCTTGTCCAAGGAAATTGACTTCGCTGTCAGGCTTGGCTTGATTGAGCGTGAAAAAGGGAAGGAAATCCTTTCATTGCTTGAAAAAGAGATGAACGTCTTGCACGAGTTATATACAAAAAAATAAACGAAAGACTCAAACTCATCATTGGTTTGAGTTTTTTATTTAAGATGAGGGAAGTATGATGGGGAAATATTTTAAAAGAATGATAAAAAACTTTGATTATCCATTGTTCACTGTATATCTTGTACTCTGCCTTTTCGGGCTAGTGATGATCTATAGTTCGAGCATGGTGTGGGGGGTCAACCGATATGGGTATGAACCCGATCACTATTACAGGAGACAATTGCTGAATCTAGCAATTGCCATACCTGCTTTTCTGTTTGCCTCCTTTTTTCCTTTTCAGAATTATAAACGGAAAAAATTAATGGTCACTTCGATTGTTGTCATGTTTATACTCCTTGTTCTCGTCCATATCCTCGGCTCTGGAGATCATGTCGGAGCACAAAGCTGGATCAAAATACCCGGCTTCGGCAGCATCCAGCCTTCAGAAATTGCAAAGCTTGTTATCATCGTTTATTTCGCGAGCGTATTCGCGAAGAAATCCGAAGCGGGCACGCTCGACTCCATTAATAAATCAATCGGTCCGCCAGTCAGCATTCTTATTTTGGCAATCGGTTCGATCATGATGGAAACGGATATCGGTACTTCTCTCATCATCATTATGGGAGCATTCTCTGTCATTGCAGCGAGCGGTATAAAATTTAGGACATTCACGAAGCTAAGCGGGATTGTCATGCTTGCAATGATTCCGATTGCTACCATCCTTTATTTTGCATGGGACACAGTCATGACAGATGGTAGGAAAGGAAGGATTTTGTCGTTCTTGAATCCATTTGACTATGCACAAGGGTCTGGCTATCAAATTGCAAACGGGTATATAGCAATTGGGTCTGGAGGCATCAAAGGTCTGGGGCTTGGAAATTCTATTCAAAAAATGGGTTATTTGCCAGAACCTCAAACGGATGTCATCATGGCTGTCATTTCCGAGGAAACCGGTATTTTTGGTACCATAATTGTAATTGGCGGGTTAGGATTCATCGTTATGCGTGCCCTTTATATCGCGATGCGCACGAAAGATCCACAGGCACGCATGTTAGCTGCTGGTATCGGAAGTGTCATCGGAATCCAAACATTCGTCAATGTCGGCGGTTTGACAGGGCTTATTCCACTCACGGGAGTTCCATTGCCTTTTATTAGTTATGGCGGAACTTCGATGATTCTGTTATCTTTGTCTTTAGGAATATTGATGAATGTTTCAATGTTCACAAAATACCAAAAGAATAAATAGAAAAGGAAGTGCTTTCAAGGTGGAAATGGGTCAAGGTCAGATTAAGAAAATCCTCGTAGCGAACCGTGGTGAAATCGCTATTCGTATTTTTCGTGCATGCACCGAATTGGAGATACCGACTGTCGGAATTTACTCGGCAGAAGATAGGGGTTCATTCCACCGCTACAAAGCAGATGAATCTTATTTAGTTGGAGAAGGCAAAAAACCGATTGACGCTTATTTGGATATCGAAGGAATCATTAAGATCGCCAAGTCATCAGGAGCGAATGCTGTTCACCCCGGATATGGCTTCCTCGCAGAAAACGAGGAGTTTGCCCGCAGGCTTGAAGAGGAAAATATCATTTTCATCGGTCCGACGTCCAAGCATCTTGATATGTTCGGAGATAAGGTGAAGGCGAGGGAACAAGCCATAAAGGCAGATATCCCAGTTATCCCCGGAACGGATGGGCCGGTTTCTTCCATGGAAGAAGTTGCTTCGTTCGGTGAAGAGCATGGATATCCGATTATTATCAAAGCATCGTTAGGCGGCGGCGGCAGAGGAATGCGTATTGTGAATTCCGCGGACGAAGTGTTTGAGGCGTTTGAACGCGCAAGATCCGAAGCCAAATCGGCGTTTGGTTCAGATGAAGTGTACGTAGAGAAATACATTAACAATCCAAAACATATCGAAGTTCAAATCTTAGGTGATACATACGGCAATATCGTGCATCTGTATGAACGCGATTGCTCGATTCAGCGCCGTCACCAGAAAGTTGTAGAAATTGCCCCATCCATTTCATTGGATGACGAATTGCGCCATGATATTTGTGAAGCGGCAGTCAAGTTGGCGAAGAATATTTCATATATCAATGCCGGGACAGTCGAATTCCTTGTGGCAGACGGAAGTTTTTATTTTATCGAAGTGAATCCGCGCATCCAAGTGGAGCATACGATTACAGAAATGGTGACGGGCGTCGATATCGTCCATGCGCAGATTCATATCGCAAATGGGGGAAATCTTCATGAAGGTGGATCGGCAATTCCTCAACAGGAAAGTATTCCTTTGTTCGGTTATGCGATTCAATCAAGGGTGACGACGGAAGATCCATTGAATGACTTCATGCCGGATACTGGTAAGTTGATGGTGTACCGGTCCGGAGGAGGCTTCGGCGTCCGTCTAGATGCAGGGAACGGGTTCCAGGGTGCTGTTATCACACCATATTATGATTCCCTGCTCGTCAAAGTTTCGACTTGGGGCACCTCTTTCCGTGACGCAGCAGCAAAAATGGATCGGAATCTACAGGAA
>NZ_LQYA01000360.1 GCF_001531445.1 Sporosarcina koreensis | reverse complement strand
CAATCATAGGCCCAGCGCTTATTATGCCGCCGATTATTGCGCCTATCCGGTGGCCAGCTTCGAGGCGGACGCGGTGCTCGATCTTACCTCTGAAATCGGGGGCCGGCTGCTGTGAGCGAGGGCTCTGGCATCGTCGCGGCGCACCGCACGGCGCTGGACGTAGCCGCCGCTGCCCCGATGCTTGGGCAGGTGCGGCATTGGAGCGCCGTCAACAGCGGGTCGCGCAATCTCGAGGGACTCGCCACACAGGCAGCGCTGCTCGCGGATGCCTTCGCAATCCTTCCGGGGCAACTCGCTCTCGTCGAGGCGGTGCCGGGCGAGAATGTCGACAGCAGCGGATCGGTGCAAGCGGTCGCCTATGGCCGCCATCTGCATTTGAGCGTACGGCCGGAGGCCCCGGTCCAGGCTCTCCTGACCGGCCATATGGACACGGTGTTCGCGATCGATCACCCGTTTCAGACGTTGACCGATCTGGAAGGCGGGACGATCCTCAACGGTCCCGGCGTCGCCGACATGAAGGGCGGCCTCGCGGTGATGCTGGCGGCGCTGCGCGGTGTCGAGGTGTCCCCCTTGCGTGATCGCATCGGCTATGAGGTCGTGATCAATTCCGACGAGGAGATCGGTTCGCCCGGCTCCGCCGCGCTGATCGCGCGTGCCGCGCGGGACAAGCTTGCCGCGCTGACCTACGAACCTTCCGCCC
>NZ_LQYA01000359.1 GCF_001531445.1 Sporosarcina koreensis | reverse complement strand
AGAACGCAAAGCCAAATTAAAATTTGGTTGTGTCGTAAATTTGATTGTGAATAAGACGTATTCACATTTCGCCCTCCAATAATGAGTGTAGACGCAGTTTATAGGGCTAATGATACGTTTCCCTCTTTTAATTGAACCCTGTTACATTCATTGCACTTCATAATTAATGCCTCCTAATCTTGATTGAAACATTTTACCACATACAGACTAAGTTTTAAATTCAGTTTTCATCACTTATTCCGT
>NZ_LQYA01000358.1 GCF_001531445.1 Sporosarcina koreensis | reverse complement strand
CTTTTTTCAACAATTTAATAAGGAACGGAACAGTGATAATTGTCATCATTGGAATGAGCAGAAGATAAGACCAATGGATAAAATGATCTATCATTCCACCAATAGCTGGACCGATACCTTCTCCCATAGCTACTATGGAGCCAATAAGACCAAACGCTTTACCCCTATTTTCCTTTGGAATATAGCGCGCAACTACAACCATCACGAGTGCTGGAAATGCAGCTGCACCAGCTCCTTGAATAA
>NZ_LQYA01000357.1 GCF_001531445.1 Sporosarcina koreensis | reverse complement strand
TCGCGCTCGCATTCCGCAGCGATGGCGGGCAGTTCGGCGCGCGCGAAGGTCCTCGCTGCCTCGCGCAGTTCCTCCTGCTCGGGCGTGAGCCTGAAATCCATGAAATCCCCTCCTCGAAAAGTTCAGCGCGTGACCCAGTCGTGCAGCACCTGCTCGACCCGCGCGTCGGCGGGCACGCGGTTCAGACCGATGCGACGGTCGAGTTCCTCGTGCCAATGATAGATGCGCCGCTCCTGATAGTTGAGCGGCATGCCCCGGAAGCCGTCGCTTTCCAGCGATTCCTGGATCTGCGGGGCATATTGGAGATCCTCGTAGAGAATCCGCGTCCAGTTATCGATGCGCGTCTCCCACATCGGGTGCGGGTTTTCGGGGTCGTGATCGGGACCGATCCAGCTCGACACGACGCGCGAACTGTTCGGGCCGGTCGGCCAGAATTGCAGGATCGGAATGCCGCTGTCGGACGGCGGCATCACGAAGTTCGGATAGATATGATAGCTGACGTTGTTGTTGGCTGGCAGGTCGGTGACGGTCGGGATCTTCGGCATGCCGATCGTGCCGGGGTCCTTCCAGTCGGGCCGCGCATTGGGCGTCACCATCCGACTATGCCCGTTCGGCCAGAGCGTGACGATCATCCCGCGATGGTCGAGGAAGCGGTCGACCGTCTTCTGGTGGATCGACTTGATATGATAG
>NZ_LQYA01000356.1 GCF_001531445.1 Sporosarcina koreensis | reverse complement strand
CATTTGATTTGTCTTTATCAATATCGGGGTTCGTCTTACTTTCCCGCTCTCTTTGATTGTGAAATTGAATCCCTTTTAAATCATGGTACTTCATTTTTTGCATTCTACAAACTGCATAGCTCATCATTTTTCAGCTCCATTCACGAGGTACAAACGTGTACCTGTTTTCGGTCAACTTCCATGTAAAGTATAACACACTATACTTTACATTCGTAAAGGTGTGCTCTCCGAGGGTCAGAACAA
>NZ_LQYA01000355.1 GCF_001531445.1 Sporosarcina koreensis | reverse complement strand
ACGACACAACCAAATTTTAATTTGGCTTTGCGTTCTATCTTTTTTTAGCGTATTAAATGAAATGGTTTTGAACGTCTCATTACCTGTTATTGCAAATGATTTTAATAAATCACCGGCGAGTACAAACTGGGTGAACACAGCCTTTATGTTAACCTTTTCTATTGGAACAGCTCTATATGGAAAGCTATCTGATCAGCTAGGCATTAAAAGGTTACTCCTATTTGGGATTATAATAAATTGCTT
>NZ_LQYA01000354.1 GCF_001531445.1 Sporosarcina koreensis | reverse complement strand
TGGGGATCTCCACCGTGGTGATCGGCCTGCTGCCCGGCTATGAAAGCATTGGCATTGTCGCGCCGATGCTGCTGGCGCTGGCGCGTTTCGGTCAGGGCCTTGGCCTCGGCGGGGAATGGGGCGGCGCAGCGCTGCTGGCTACGGAAAACGCCCCGGCGCGCAAGCGCGCCCTGTACGGCTCCTTCCCGCAGCTGGGCGCGCCGATCGGCTTCTTCTTCGCCAACGGCACCTTCCTGCTGCTCTCCTGGCTGCTGACCGACCAGCAGTTTATGGAGTGGGGCTGGCGCGTGCCGTTTATCTTCTCCGCGGTGCTGGTGATCATCGGTCTGTATGTTCGCGTCTCGCTGCATGAGACCCCGGTCTTCGCCAAAGTAGCGGCGGCGAAAAAACAGGTCAAAATCCCGCTGGGTACCCTGTTGACCAAACACGTCCGGGTGACGGTGCTGGGCACCTTCATCATGCTGGCCACCTATACCCTGTTCTACATCATGACCGTCTACTCGATGACCTTCAGCACCGGCGCGGCGCCGAATGGCCTGGGTCTGCCGCGTAACGAAGTGCTGTGGATGCTGATGATGGCGGTGATTGGCTTTGGCGTAATGGTGCCTGTCGCCGGCCTGCTGGCGGACGCTTTTGGTCGTCGCAAGAGCATGATTATCATCACCACGATGATTATTTTGTTCGCCCTGTTCGCCTTTAAACCGCTGCTGGGCTCCGGCAATCCGCTGCTGGTCTTCGCC
>NZ_LQYA01000353.1 GCF_001531445.1 Sporosarcina koreensis | reverse complement strand
CATAGCTACTATGGAGCCAATAAGACCAAACGCTTTACCCCTATTTTCCTTTGGAATATAGCGCGCAACTACAACCATCACGAGTGATGGAAATGCAGCTGCACCAGCTCCTTGAATAAATCGAGCCAGAATAAGTATGGGAAAAAAAGAATGTCCAACAAACCCAATTACCGATCCGAAGCAATTTATTATAATCCCAAATAGGAGTAACCTTTTAATGCCTAGCTGATCAGATAGCTTTCC
>NZ_LQYA01000352.1 GCF_001531445.1 Sporosarcina koreensis | reverse complement strand
CCATAGGCGGGCGAGACGCGCGCGACCGGATAGCATTGCCGGACATAGTCCTTGATCGTGCTATCTAGGAAGGTGTCGGTCATCGGACCGCGCGGGGACGCGGCATTGAGAAACAGATCGAACGTGTGGCCGCCCGCGCCGAACTCGAGCTTGGCGTGCGGATCGGTCGTATTGTCGTCGATGACCTCGGCCAGCGCGCGCTCCATCATATTGGTCACGCCCGCGACCAGCACGATCAGGTTCGGCACGTCGCCGACCGGCTGATAGGCGTTGCGGACGCGGTCATAGACATGGACCGTGCCCGTGGTCGCCACCATGCCGACGAACAGCCCGACGCCGATCAGCATCTGAAAACCGAACCCGACCAGCCCCATGCCCTGACCGCGGATGCCGGCGAGCAGGACACCGAGGCCGATGCCGACCACCGCGACGATCAGTACCAGTGTCTCGTAGCGCGGATCGCCGAAGATCATCGAGACCAGGCGGAAGGCGTCCACAGTCTCGGCAAAGCCGTCATAAGTATGGAAGCTGGTATCGATCGCCAGCGCGGGTGTGGCCACGAAAAGCGCGATCAGGACGGACAG
>NZ_LQYA01000033.1 GCF_001531445.1 Sporosarcina koreensis | reverse complement strand
ACTGTTCCGTTCCTTATTAAATTGTTGAAAAAAGAAGTAAGGATAAAAGGTCATTTTGATATTGTAGGAATTATACTAATGTCAGTTGGCATTGTATTTTTTATGCTGTTTACAACATCTTATAACATTTCTTTTCTGATCATCAGTATTCTGTCATTCCTGATATTTGTAAAACATATTAGGAAAGTAACAGAACCTTTTGTTGAACCTGCACTGGGGAAAAATATTTCTTTTATAATTGGT
>NZ_LQYA01000351.1 GCF_001531445.1 Sporosarcina koreensis | reverse complement strand
CAGCCGCGCCAGTGCACCCTCGCCCCCGGCCGTCAATGCGATGAGGCCTTCGGTGCGTCCCTCCAGCTTCGACAGCGGGACATGCGCGTCCTCATGGACCGGCCGCTCCAGATGAGCCGCCGAAACGAGCGCGCAGAGATTGTCATAGCCCCGCTCGTCCTGCGCGTAGAGGGCGAGCCAGTCGATCACCAGCTGGTCGATACCGGGCCGGCGGACGGCGAGCATCGTGCCGATGATCGGCTGCACGCCCTCTTTCTTGGCGCCGTCGGAGAAGGCCATCGCCGCGTAGAGACCGTTGCGATCGGTCAGCGCAGCCGCCGGAAAGCCCCGCTTCCTGGCATGTTTCGCGATCGCCTTGGGATCGATCGCGCCTTCGAGCATCGTATAAGCGGAGAAAATCCGCAGCGGGACGAAGGACTGATAGGGCATGGCAGCGAATGTATGCCCCCGGGAGGGATTCGTCAGCCCTGACGAGTCCTTTTATCCACAGTCTTGAGGG
>NZ_LQYA01000350.1 GCF_001531445.1 Sporosarcina koreensis | reverse complement strand
GAAGGCATCGGGCACAGGGCTGACGGCTGCGGAGTTTCTTCGCCCCGGTCGCGTTGCCCAAGTCGGCTTCGATGCCGGCAGGCCCATCCTGGAGTCCATCTCCGGGCTGATGGGCTACATCAGCTTCTTCGAGAATTTCATCCAGATCGTCGTTCTGCTGCTGGCCTGGGCGATCGTGCTGCTGTCTTTCTTCATCCTCGCCATCCAGCTCTTCATCAGCTTGATCGAGTTCAAGCTCGCGACCTTATGCGGCTTCGTGCTCGTGCCCTTTGGCCTGTTCAACAAGACCGCGTTCATGGCTGAACGAGTGCTTGGTCTCGTGATCAGTTCAGGCGTGAAGGTGCTGGTGCTCGCCGTTGTGGTCGGCATCGGATCGACGTTGTTCGGCGAGTTCACGCAAGGTTTTCAGGCCCAGCCCACAATCGAAGACGCGATGGCGCTGGTGCTTGCTGCGCTGTCGCTGCTCGGCCTTGGCATTTTTGGCCCCTTGATCGCCAATGGCATCGTCTCGGGC
>NZ_LQYA01000349.1 GCF_001531445.1 Sporosarcina koreensis | reverse complement strand
GAGTAACCTTTTAATGCCTAGCTGATCAGATAGCTTTCCATATAGAGCTGTTCCAATAGAAAAGGTTAACATAAAGGCTGTGTTCAACCAGTTTGTACTCGCCGGTGATTTATTAAAATCATTTGCAATATCAGGTAATGAGACGTTCAAAACCATTTCATTTAATACGCTAAAAAAAGATAGAACGCAAAGCCAAATTAAAATTTGGTTGTGTCGTAAATTTGATTGTGAATAAGACGTATT
>NZ_LQYA01000348.1 GCF_001531445.1 Sporosarcina koreensis | reverse complement strand
TGTTTTTAAAATATTCACGGGCTAACTCATGGCTAGAAAATTCGGGGATTTCCGATTCAGCTTTTCTACTAATCTTCAATTTTCATTACCCCTTTATCAATCATTTTTTATATAATAATTTTGCCTGTTCCAGTTCCACATTGCTGTGACTGTAAAGCCTTCATCTTCTTTTTCATCATCATTTTCTTCATTCACTTTTACCAAATCGCCATCTTCTGCATCATCTAAATTTAATTCTTTGTG
>NZ_LQYA01000347.1 GCF_001531445.1 Sporosarcina koreensis | reverse complement strand
CCATTGCTTGTTCATTTAATTTTTCTGGCGAAGTCCAATCTGGTTTCAAGATATGTAAATCATTAAAACAATCATTCCAATAATCCCCCATATCTCTTTTAAGTTCAATTTCTACACGCCATAAGTGTTCAGACATAACTTCAACATCTGCATTGTCTTTACGTTCTTGCTTTTTATTGTAAATTCTAATAAAAACAAATACCAAATTCAACCCCCCCTCTTTTGTTATATTAATTCTATTAA
>NZ_LQYA01000346.1 GCF_001531445.1 Sporosarcina koreensis | reverse complement strand
TGACATTGGCCATCTGACACGGCGATCACTCCCGCAGCTTCGGATCAGTAAAGAAGCCGCGATTGTGATCGCGATTCACTTCTAGCTGAACTTCAACAGAGCCTTGCACGTTGTTCGCGCGTGCATTCTGCGCCGCTGTGCGGTCTTCATTTAGGCGCGCGGCACCTTCCTCGATGACCGCTTGGGCCGCACGAGGATCGCCTCCGGTCGGGCCAGAGGGAATGTCCGATACGCCATGCGGACGGTAAGAGCCGACAACATCCGCTGCGCTGTCGACGCCTGGCCTATTAACCTGAACGAGATCGGGCTCCTGCAACTTGCCAGCAATCTCCTCGCGGATGTCATCCTGCTTCTCGCGCATCCAGCGCGTCACCATCTCCTGGCGGACGGCACGCTGATGGTCGCTGAGATCGGTCGCCCAAAGCTCGGGAGCGTCAAGGCCTGGGTTGGAGGCCTGCTGCGCGCGATACCATTGCGCGAGATCCTGGCTCATGTTCTCGCTTAGCTGCATGCCATGTGTTTCGGCGTAGCTGGCGTCGCGCGACAGCTGTTGCGACAGCTCCTCCAGCTTGCGCGCGGTCTCCGTATACGATTTCGCACGCGCCAGGGCCTGCTCGTGGGTCAAGGACGAGCTAGACGACGTCGAAGCCCGGCTGAACACTCCCGAGCGATCATAAGTGCCATCAGAGGATGTCGCCCCCGTCCCATTGGAGTGCTCGTCGCGAACCCCACTACTCGCCGTGCTTGAACTATCCGATGAGCGCGTGTCCTCCGTCCCATGACGGAGCGTATCCTGCTGGCTGCCCGTTTTGCTTACAGTTGCGCCAGCGCCGGGGAGCGCTCTAAGAACTCGGCCGAGAGCGCTGCCCCGACCAC
>NZ_LQYA01000345.1 GCF_001531445.1 Sporosarcina koreensis | reverse complement strand
AGATGAATTGACTGGATATAGCGAAAGAGTGGAGTCTGATTTAATAGTTCCAGTGAGACGACAAATGAAAAATATTGAAGTGCCGAATGGCGAGAAAGCTCTGTTTGGTTTAGGTAAGGAAATAACAAAGACAGAAAGAAAGCCAACTGAAAATGTAATCATTTTAAGAACAGATTATAAAAAGTTGGTTACTGCTGCTCAAGATAATGAAAAGTTAAAAACACATTTAAAAAATATATTAAA
>NZ_LQYA01000344.1 GCF_001531445.1 Sporosarcina koreensis | reverse complement strand
ACGTTAATTCTGCGCAAGCTCAAAGGTCTGGATCCTTTTCTTTCCGTCTCGGTGGTTCACCCCCTGATGCTGGAAAACGGCTGGACTTTCGACGACGATTTTCCCGAGGCGACCGGCGATACGCTGTATCAACATGAATTTCTCTATCAGCTCTACCTGCACGCCGATCCGCACTACACCGGACGCGTCACGGTGCCGGTTCTGTGGGATAAAAAGCAGCATACGATCGTCAGTAATGAGTCGGCTGAAATCATCCGCATGTTCAATACCGCCTTTGACGGACTGGGCGCCACCGCCGGCGATTACTACCCGCCCGCGCTGCGCGAAAATATCGATGCGCTGAACGGTTGGATCTACGACAACGTCAATAACGGCGTCTATAAAGCCGGGTTCGCCACCAGCCAGCAGGCCTATGATGAGGCTG
>NZ_LQYA01000343.1 GCF_001531445.1 Sporosarcina koreensis | reverse complement strand
GATCATCGGAAGCGCGGCTTCGGAATCGATCACACTAAACGGCGGTAGCGACAGCGTAACGGGCGGCGGAGGCTCCGACAGCTTCACGATAGCGAAGCTGTCGGGCAATGCTGACGATATTCGCATCACCGGCAGCACCGATGGATCCAACAGCCTAATATTGGAGGCCGCCGCCATAGCCGGCCGCGCTGTTATGATCGATCTCGCGAATGGGCTCGGGACCCTGGGAGCCACAAGCCTGCACTTCTCAGGTATCGGCGCTGTTGACTTTCGCGGAGCTGGGATCAGCACCGTCGTTCGCGGCAACGCAGATGATAATTACATCAGCGCGGGCGGCGGCCTGAGCGATTTTGGCATCGAGGTCCATGGCGCTGGCGGCGATGACGTTCTCACTGGCGGCGCCGGGAATGACAGCCTGTCTGGCGATGCTGGGAACGACGAACTGTCGGGTGAGGGCGGCGACGACCTTCTTCAGGGTGGCGATGGTCATGACTGGATCGAAGGCGACATCGACACCGTGGTAGACTCCGGAAGCGACACCATCATGGCCGGCAACGGCAATGATCATATCTGGGGCTTTGCACGGGATGGCAGCGAAACAGACTTGGGCGACTGGCTCGATGCGGGCGATGGTTCGGATTATGTGAACGGAAATGGCGGTGCCGACACGATCTTTGGCGGCAATGGCAGCGATCGCCTGCGCGGCGGGGCGGACAACGACCTGATCGACGGCGGCAACGGTTCGGACGAGATCAACGGCAATAAGGGTAACGACACGATCCTCGGCGGCGAAGGCAATGATATTCTTCGCGGGGGACAGGGTAATGACCTGCTGACCGGCGGGGCCGGCAACGATATCATGTCCGGGGATCTCGGCAATGACACGCTGGTCGCCGGCGCCGGGGTCGACATAATGACCGGAGGTCAGGGCACCGATCGTTTCGATCTTTCGGCATCGGACGCAGCGGGCATCAATCCATCCGGCCTCCTCACTACCATCCTCGACTTTTCGGGCGGCGTCGACACGCTGAGGCTGAGCTTCACCCCGTCGAACGGCGGCGTGCTGCACGCGACGGAGTCCTTTACAACCTTCGCGGCGGCCCGGGTGGCCGCACAGGCCCTTCTGAGCGGGACCGCAGCGACTGCGGAGGTCGCCGCGCTGCAAGTCGGTGCAGACACCTATCTGTTCTATAATGGCTCGGGTGCTGGCGATACCATTACCGCCTCC
>NZ_LQYA01000342.1 GCF_001531445.1 Sporosarcina koreensis | reverse complement strand
TGCAATGATGTGCTTTGAAAGTAGTTATTTTAGAAGCAAAAAAAATTATATTACTCATAAAGAATGGCAAGCGTTTTGGAAAAAGGATATGAAACTAGACTATGATCCAAATGTTTTTGTTACTGCAATTAAATCTAAAGTTTCTTCTGAACAGGACAAGCAAGCGATTGAAACAGCAGTAAATGAAACTGCTAAATACTCCGTTAAATCTGATGATTATTTAACAGATGACGAGGAACGGAA
>NZ_LQYA01000341.1 GCF_001531445.1 Sporosarcina koreensis | reverse complement strand
TATGTGAGCGCTTGGGGGCTGGTGATCGCATGGGCCAACGACGTCTCTATGAGCGTCTGGGGGCACGTCTATGTGAGTGAACGGGGGGCGGTTCTCATTATGACAAGCTGATGGTATGCAACTCACATGAAGCTCGATTCGGACACCGTGGAAATCGAGGTTCCGCCTGACCTGGAGGGTCTGAGTCGGACGTTGCGGGTTGCTGACGTGATTCGCCGCCGCGACCTCGACTTTGTAAGTAAACCTGGGGAATTAGTCGAATCCGAGTTCGAGACGGGGTCGTTGAGTGCGGCCGGAAGAAAGGCTTTCGCACTGATGTTGCGGAAAGCGGGACCGGAAGCCGGCGAAGACAGCAAGACTTTCACGATCACCAAGAAGGAACTGCGCGGCTCGCACAAGGGTAACGAGCGCATCCAGCCGGTAATGGACGAACTGCTACGCGTGATCGTCCGTATCCGGACCACCTCGAAGAAGGGTAAGCCTGCGATCATGTCGCAGTCGCTGCTGTCGAGCTGCGTCGAGGAAATCTCCGAAGACGGCATGAGCGTCGTGGAGTTTCAGTTCTCAGAGAGCTTCAAGCGCGTGATCCAGCGTTCGGATTACTATGCGCGGGTGAACCTCGGGGTGATGCTTGCGCTCCAGTCGCGCTATTCGCTCACCTTGTACGATCTTGGCTGCCTGATCATCAATCGGC
>NZ_LQYA01000340.1 GCF_001531445.1 Sporosarcina koreensis | reverse complement strand
TGGCCATCGGGTCACTGACCTGGCGGTGCAGGAAGAAGGTTTCACGAACGTGGTCCAGGAGCATGAACAGGATTACCAGGCCGCGCAGGGCGTCGATGCTCTGCAGGCGCTGGGTGACCAGGGTGGGGTTGGCGCTGGCGCTTGTCATGGGAGGTCGCTGATAGGAATGGATGTCAACTGAAACGTTATCTTATAACTATTTGTTCGGCGTCGGGTAGTGGTTTCTGTGTTGAGCGATCTCTTCGCGGCTACCCAGCGGACCTGTAGGAGCAGCCTTGTGCTGCGAAGGGGGCGGCATGACAGAAGCTTTTCTGTGGCAGTTATGGCCTCTTCGCAGCACAAGGCTGCTCCTACAAAGGTTTCTCATCGGGCCTGAGGGCAGCGGTACTCCTGTGGGAGCGGGCAAGCCCGCGAAGAGGCCGGTGCAGGCA
>NZ_LQYA01000339.1 GCF_001531445.1 Sporosarcina koreensis | reverse complement strand
TAACTTAACCTTTATACGGATTTCGATAAGCTGCGCATTGTGTTGTCAGCTCAGGCGATCAGTCAGTCACGTACTGAAGTACGCTCTTTCCTTCTCTCCATCGCTTCCTAGCACTGCTTGCTTCTCGTAATCCTCGGGTGACTACCAATGCATAGCGATATGCATTAATAATCGTTAAAAAAGTATTGTTCAATCACAAAGTGATCGACTCGGTTGATTACTTGATGTTTTGTTGCTTCAATG
>NZ_LQYA01000338.1 GCF_001531445.1 Sporosarcina koreensis | reverse complement strand
GTTCTGGTGACCGAGGAACTGCTGACCATCGCACGGGCTGCTGCTGCGCGCCGGTAGTTACGCACTGAATTCAGTGGTTTGAGCTGGTTCTCGACTATTCCGCAAAATAGTATTCGCAAATCCTCTTAAAGAGGATTTTGCAACTTCGCAGTCTGTCGAAAACTTCGCAGATTGTGCGAATAGCTTGTTATCACGCGGTTTGAACTCGTTCAGATCGGTTCTCCGCTGAGCCGCTGGCAGACGAGGTCGAGCTGGTCGAGCGTCGAATAGCCGATCGACACTTTTCCGCCCTTTTCCGTATGTTCGATCTGAACCTTGAGGCCCAATATGTCGCCGATCTGGCGTTCGAGCGCCAGGATGTCGGCATCTGCGATCGGCGGCACAGCGGGACCAGAAGCCGGGCGGCCATCGCCTTTCGCTGCCGGCCGCGCTTTCTTCGCCAGCGCTTCGGTGTCGCGGACCGACAGATCTTGGTTCACCACCTGTTCGGCGAGCACTTCGGCGTCGGGCGAAGTGATCAGCGCGCGGGCATGACCCATGCTGAGACGTCCGTCCGCCAGCATGGAACGGACGCCTTGCGGCAGGTCGAGCAGGCGCAGCAGATTGGCGATATGGCTGCGCGATTTGCCCACGAGCTTGCCCAGCGCTTCCTGGGTGTGGCCAAAGTCGTTCACAAGCCGTTGATAGGCTTCGGCTTCCTCAATCGCGTTGAGGTCCTGTCGCTGCACATTCTCGACGATGGCGAGTTCGAGCGTCTCGCTGTCCGAAAGCTCGCGAACGATCGCCGGGACTTCGTGGATCCGGGCCCGCTGCGCAGCGCGCCAGCGGCGTTCGCCGGCGATGATCTGATAGCCGCCGCTCGACGGATGCGGACGC
>NZ_LQYA01000337.1 GCF_001531445.1 Sporosarcina koreensis | reverse complement strand
ACGTTTAAAAAACAAACCTTGGAAAAAGAAATTGATTTTCTAGAAAAGGATCTTACTAGCAAAAAAGATGAATTGACTGGATATAGAGAAAGAGTGGAGTCTGATTTAATAGTTCCAGTGAGACGACAAATGAAAAATATTGAAGTGCCGACTGGCGAGAAAGCTCTGTTTGGTTTAGGTAAGGAAATAACAAAGACAGAAAGAAAGCCAACTGAAAATGTAATCATTTTAAGAACAGATTAT
>NZ_LQYA01000336.1 GCF_001531445.1 Sporosarcina koreensis | reverse complement strand
TTTACAACATCTTATAACATTTCTTTTCTGATCATCAGTATTCTGTCATTCCTGATATTTGTAAAACATATTAGGAAAGTAACAGATCCTTTTGTTGAACCTGCACTGGGGAAAAATATTTCTTTTATAATTGGTGTCCTTTGTGGAGGACTTATATTTGGTACAGTAGCAGGGTTTATCTCTATGGTTCCTTACATGATGAAAGATGTACATCAACTAAGTACTGCTGCAATTGGCAGTGTG
>NZ_LQYA01000335.1 GCF_001531445.1 Sporosarcina koreensis | reverse complement strand
GCCGCCAGCGTTCGTCCTGAGCCAGGATCAAACTCTCCATAATACTGGCGTCCGATGCACGGCGCATTGCGTTGTCGATTTCAGTCAATCGGTCAGTCACGTACTGAAGTACGCTCTTTCCCTCTCTCCTTCATCTCCTAGCACTGCACCACGCCTCGAACACCAGTTTAGAGAAACTTGAATAGCTCGAGTTTCTTGCTGGCATCATTTAAGATGTCAATTTCGAATCCGAAGATTCGTTTG
>NZ_LQYA01000334.1 GCF_001531445.1 Sporosarcina koreensis | reverse complement strand
TCGGTGAGCCGGTCGGCCTCAATGGCAAGACCTCGGGCATCATTCCCTTCGTCCGCGTGATGGATTCGCTGACCCTCGCGATCAGCCAGGGGTCGCTGCGCCGTGGCTCGGCCGCAGTCTATCTCGACGTGTCGCACCCCGAGATCGAGGAGTTTCTCGAGATCCGCAAGCCGTCGGGCGACTTCAACCGCAAGGCGCTCAACCTGCACCACGGCGTGCTGCTGACCGACGCTTTCATGGAAGCGGTTCGCGCCGGCGCCGAGTGGGAACTGGTGAGCCCGAAGGACGGCTCGAAGCGCGCCTCGGTCGACGCCCGCGCGCTGTTTCAGAAGCTGGTCGAAACCCGCCTGGCGACGGGCGAGCCCTACATCGTGTTCAGCGACACGGTGAACCGGAACATGCCGAAGCACCATCGCGACCTCGGCCTGAAGGTCTCGACCTCGAACCTCTGCTCCGAAATCACCCTGCCCACCGGCCGCGAC
>NZ_LQYA01000333.1 GCF_001531445.1 Sporosarcina koreensis | reverse complement strand
GAGGCATTGCGGGCGTAGCGCTGAAGGCAAGTCGTCATCAGGCCAGCCCCAGCTGCTTGCGCATGCCCACGGTGATCGATTGCCTGGTCTTGCCATAATCGGCCCAGGGGTCGTCCACATCGGCCAGTCGTTCAAGCACGTTGCCGATGTTCCACTGGTTGGCGCCCTTGAGTTGCGGCAGTTCCTCGCGCCAGATCGGCACGGATACCGGCAGGCCTTCGCGGGCGCGCAGGGTATACGCGCAGGCGGTGGTAGCCCCCTTGCCGTTGCGCAGGTAGTCGATGAAGATGCGCCCGATGCGATTTTTGGGCCCGGACACGGCACTGAGCCTGTCGGGGAACAACCTGGCCAGGTAATCGACGATGCCGTGGCTGAATGCCTTGACTTCATCCCAGCTGGCACGCCGGGTCAGGGGCACTACCAGGTGCATGCCTTTGCCGCCACTGGTCTTGAGAAACACCTTCAGGCCCAGTTCATCCAGCAAGGTGAGGGCCAGTTG
>NZ_LQYA01000332.1 GCF_001531445.1 Sporosarcina koreensis | reverse complement strand
AATCTTCAATTTTCATGACCCCTTTATCAATCATTTTTTATATAATAATTTTGCCTGTTCCAGTTCCACATTGCTGTGACTGTAAATCCTTCATCTTCTTTTTCATCATCATTTTCTTCATTCACTTTTACCAAATCGCCATCTTCTGCATCATCTAAATTTAATTCTTTGTGTATTTCCTTCAACAATCCACCGTATGAAATCAGTCGTTTACGGAACAAACCCTCTTCCAAATCCTTAACG
>NZ_LQYA01000331.1 GCF_001531445.1 Sporosarcina koreensis | reverse complement strand
CGGCAGCAGCTGCTTAGACGTCACCATCGTCATCGGGTGAAGCCGCGTTCCAGCGCCCCCTGCCAGGATTATACCTTTCACGCGTCCGTCCTCTAAATCCGGACCGGCGGCCCGAGCAGCTCTTCGATAATGTCTGTCACGGCGGCGTGCCAGTGGCGGGGTTCGATACCGTAGGCGGCGCGCAACGCGTCGGTCGACAGCCGGGAATTGGCCGGTCGGCGCGCGGGAGTCGGATAGTCCGCCGTGGTGATCGCCTCGACCTCGGCGACGGGTCCGCCGCGCTCCGCGCTCATCCGGAAGATCTCGCGCGCCAGTTCGCACCAGCTGGCCTCACCCTCGTTGACGAAATGCTGGATGCCGAGCGGCGCGGCCGGATCGTCGAGCATCCGGAGTAGGATCGCCTGCACGGTGGCGGCGATGTCGGCAGCAGCTGTCGGGCAACCACGCTGGTCGTCCACCACCCGCAACCGCGGCGTGGCGGCCGCGACGCGCAGCAT
>NZ_LQYA01000330.1 GCF_001531445.1 Sporosarcina koreensis | reverse complement strand
CACTGGGGAAAAATATTTCTTTTATAATTGGTGTCCTTTGTGGAGGACTTATATTTGGTACAGTAGCAGGGTTTATCTCTATGGTTACTTACATGATGAAAGATGTACATCAACTAAGTACTGCTGCAATTGGCAGTGTGATTATTTTCCCTGGAACAATGAGCGTTATTATCTTCGGTTACATTGGTGGATTACTTGTTGATAGAAAAGGTCCATTGTACGTGTTAACCATTGGAGTTACAT
>NZ_LQYA01000329.1 GCF_001531445.1 Sporosarcina koreensis | reverse complement strand
AAGCTGGCAGCGAGCTTGCCGGTCGCGGCATGGCGGATCTTCACCAGCGCATCGCCGCCGCCCGAATTGGCGAGCGTGATGCTATGGCCTTCGTCGCCCAGCTTCATGTCGCCGGCCAGCTTCTGGCCCGGTGCAGGCGGAGCCGTGCAGGCCGAGACTTCGGCAGGCTTTCCAGGGAGCCCCGCAGCCGCATCGGCGGCGGCAATCGCAGCCGCGCGAGAGGGTGAGTCCGCGGCACGAAGCGCCGGAGCGGACAGCAGCAAGCAGGCGCCGAGCAAAAGCCTGGCAGAAAAAACCGTCATATTCCCACCCCGATCGGATGCTTTTCGCACCAATTTGTCACAGCATATTGCGGCACATCTTGGGTAAGTAAAAGACCCCAATGGTAAACAATCTCTCATCGACCGGACGGTCCGTGCGCCGAACCGCTCGGGCGGATGTTCGGACTGCATATGTTCCTGGCAAGACGGCCCATCCAACTGGTCGCCGTACCATCCTGCATTGGCGCCGTGACGATCGAACCGCCGCATTGCAGGCAGGCCCCGGCGCAGTGGACAGAGGAGAGGCTTTCCCACTCCGCCCGGTCTGGCCATGATCGTGGGCCGCAGATTGTGTAGGGGGAGGACCAGGCGACCATGGCGACGACAATGAGGGAGCCTCGACCCCCGCGGTGCGCTGCCCTGGCCCTGCTGCTGTTGTCGACCTTGCTCGCAGGCTGCATCCCTTCCCCGCGAAGCCCGCGCAGCGCCTCGCAGCAGGCGGCCGAGACGCCGGAACGCTTCCGCCAGTGCGTGGCGATGATGCGCGCCGAAGGCTCCGACGTTCAGGCGCTGCCGGACAGGGTCTTCGACAATGGCTGCTCGGCCACATCCTCGGTGAAGCTGGTCGCGATCGGCATTCCGGTGTCCAATCTGGGAGCCGTGAAGTGCAGTCTCGCCGCGCCCTTTGCACGCTGGGTGCGCGAGGATGTGCGTGCACAGGCCAAGCGATGGATGGGCTCCGACGTCGTCAAGATCGAGAGCATGGGCTCTTTTGCCTGCCGTCCGGTCAACAACCAGGCGGGGAACCGGCTGTCCGAACATGGCCGCGCCAATGC
>NZ_LQYA01000328.1 GCF_001531445.1 Sporosarcina koreensis | reverse complement strand
ATCACCTGATATTGATAATAATGGCCGAGGCGGTTCGGGTTCTCGCCATAGCGCCCGTCGGTCGGGCGGCGCGAGGGCTGCACATAGGCCGCCTTCCAGTGCTGCGGGCCCAGCGCGCGGAGCGTGGTCGCCGGGTGAAAGGTGCCCGCGCCCATTTCCATGTCATAAGGCTGCAGGATCACGCAGCCCTGCTCGCTCCAATAGTCGTGGAGCGTCAGGATCAGGCGCTGGAACGAGAGCGGCTTGGTCGCCAAGGCGGAGGTCCTTCGGGCGGGATTGAACTTGCCGCGCCCTTTGCGTCAGGGGACCTTGCGGGTCAAGGAAAACGGCCTTGCGCGCGCCGCCCTCGCAATTGCGCGTGGCGCTTTCTACATGGGGAGAATGAAGCTGCTCCGACGCGCCGTCTCGGCCCTCCTCGCCCTGCTCATCGCGTCGCCGGCTGCGGCTGCGCCCGCCCTGTGGAAGTTCGGCGACGCCGACACGACCATCTATCTGTTCGGGACGATCCACGCGCTGCCGCCCGGCTATGTCTGGGAAGACGAGCGCATCCGCAAGGCGATGGACAGTTCGGACACGCTGGTGATCGAGACGCTGGTCGACAAGGATCCGCGCGCCATGGCGGCTCTGTTTCCGCCGCCCGACCCCAGCCTGCCGCCGATCCTCGAGCGCGTGAAGCCCGAGGCGCGCCCGGCTTTCGAGGCGTTATTGGCAAAGGCAAAGCTCGATCCGGCGGTGCTGAGCCGGATGCCGACCTGGCAGGCCAGCTTCGTGCTGATGGGCGCGATGATGCGCGATCTGGGTG
>NZ_LQYA01000327.1 GCF_001531445.1 Sporosarcina koreensis | reverse complement strand
GGAAATGGGTCGGCGAGACGCTGACCCCCGATAATGGCAAGCAACTCTGGGTGCCGCCGGGTTTCGCCCATGGCTTCTGCACGCTCGAGCCGAACACGGTCATCGCCTACAAGGTGACGGGTGGCTATTATAATGCCGAGTGCGACAAGGGCCTCGCCTGGAACGATCCGGCGATCGGCATCGTCTGGCCCGACACCGCCGACGCCGACACGCTCTCGCCCAAGGACCGCAAACAGCCGCGTCTGGCCGATCTTCCCACCTATTTCACCTGGAGCGAATAAACTTATGCGCGTGATCGTCACCGGCGGCGCCGGCTTTATCGGCTCGGCTCTCGTGCGCTATCTGGTGCTGGAAAAGGGCTATGACGTCCTCACCATCGACGCGCTGACCTATGCGGGGTGCGAGGCGTCGCTGAAGGAGGTCGAGGGCAAGGCCAACCAC
>NZ_LQYA01000326.1 GCF_001531445.1 Sporosarcina koreensis | reverse complement strand
GGTGGCTGCGGGAATCGCGCGCGCGGCCAACTATCGCAATGCCGGCACCGTCGAGTTCATCTACGGCGCAGGCGAATTCTACTTCCTCGAAATGAATACCCGGCTCCAGGTCGAGCATCCGGTGACCGAGGAGGTGACGGGCGTCGACCTCGTCGCCGAACAGCTGCGGATCGCGATGGGTGCGCCGCTGGGCTACGCGCAGAACGACGTTCGGATCCAGGGCCATGCGATCGAGGTTCGTCTCTACGCCGAGGACTCGGCGCGCGACTTCTCGCCCACGACGGGCCCGGTCCTCGCTTATCGACCGCCCGACGGCATTCGCGTCGATTCCGGCATCACCGAGGGGAGCGCGGTGACCGCCAATTTCGATCCGATGCTCGCCAAAGTGATCGTCCATGGCGACAGC
>NZ_LQYA01000325.1 GCF_001531445.1 Sporosarcina koreensis | reverse complement strand
CTTTTTTTCCCATACTTATTCTGGCTCGATTTATTCAAGGAGCTGGTGCAGCTGCATTTCCAGCACTCGTGATGGTTGTAGTTGCGAGCTATATTCCAAAGGAAAATAGGGGTAAAGCGTTTGGTCTTATTGGCTCCATAGTAGCTATGGGAGAAGGTATCGGTCCAGCTATTGGTGGAATGATAGCTCATTTTATCCATTGGTCTTATCTTCTGCTCATTCCAATGATGACAATTATCACTG
>NZ_LQYA01000324.1 GCF_001531445.1 Sporosarcina koreensis | reverse complement strand
CTGGAGTAACGGTATGACCACGCCGTTGCTGGCGACGCTCATCCTGCTCGGCATGGCCTTCCACTTCACTCCGCCGAACCTCGCCCAGTCGATCGCGCTGCGCCTGCGCCGGCTGCCGGCGCCGCTGCTCGGTCTACTGGTGGCGGTGGCGATCATTTTGGTCGACGCGATGCGCTATGAAGGGGTCGCGCCCTTCATCTATTACCAGTTCTGACGGAGGCGGAGCGATGGCACGCGAGATGAAGGAGCATGAGCTGGCGTCGCCGGTCGACCTGTCCGCGACCCCGATCGAGGGCGAGCACCCGGTGCTTTGGACCGGTACGATCATCGCCGTCGCTGCCCTTGTCCTGCTCTTCGCCAATGCCGGAACGCTGTCGGCCTGGGTCGATGAGAAGCCGGTGACCGAATTCCAGCTCAAGGCATCGGAAGCGGCCCGCGGCTGGAAGGACAGGATGAACGCTATCGGCCTGACGGCCCCGCGCGATGCGTTGCACAGGATCTGGAAGGACGCGCAGGCGACGCGCTTCGGCGATGAGGCACCGGAGGGCACGCGATAGGGGGGGGCTGCGACGCATCGGCGGAGGTCTTGTTGAATCTTTGTCGCGCGCTTCCCCTCCACCGTCCTGCGGACGGTCCCCCTCCC
>NZ_LQYA01000323.1 GCF_001531445.1 Sporosarcina koreensis | reverse complement strand
AATATTTCCATCATTTATAAAATCGTAATTTTCATTTGATTTGTCTTTATCAATATCGGGGTTCGTCTTACTTTCCCGCTCTCTTTTATTGTGAAATTGAATCCCTTTTAAATCATGGGACTTCATTTTTTGCATTCTACAAACTGCATAGCTCATCATTTTTCAGCTCCATTCACGAGGTACAAACGTGTACCTGTTTTCGGTCAACTTCCATGTAAAGTATAACACACTATACTTTACATT
>NZ_LQYA01000322.1 GCF_001531445.1 Sporosarcina koreensis | reverse complement strand
TCAGCTTTTCTACTAATCTTCAATTTTCATGACCCCTTTATCAATCATTTTTTATATAATAATTTTGCCTGTTCCAGTTCCACATTTCTGTGACTGTAAAGCCTTCATCTTCTTTTTCATCATCATTTTCTTCATTCACTTTTACCAAATCGCCATCTTCTGCATCATCTAAATTTAATTCTTTGTGTATTTCCTTCAACAATCCACCGTATGAAATCAGTCGTTTACGGAACAAACCCTCTT
>NZ_LQYA01000321.1 GCF_001531445.1 Sporosarcina koreensis | reverse complement strand
CGATACCGGCGCGATCGAGAAGGTGATCGCCGACGTCATGGCCGCGAACGCCGACAAGGTCGCCGAATATCGCAGCGGCAAGGACAAGCTGTTCGGCTTCTTCGTCGGCCAGACGATGAAGGCGATGGGCGGCAAGGCCAATCCGGGCGTCGTCAACGACCTGCTCAAGAAGGCGCTCGGCTGAACTCCGGAGCGGACGGGCAACGCTCCGTCCGCCTTCGACCTGCAGACTGGCGCGGTCTCCGCTCTGCGCTATGATCGGCCATGATCTATGGCGATCCCGGCTCCGTCATTCCGCTCAACCTTCCTGCGGGAAGCGGCGAGTATCAGCTGTCAGTGCCGGATGGCCTGCCACTCGCCCGGGAGGTCGCGACCGTCTCCTCCCGCGCGGTCCGGGTTGACTGGAGTTTCACTGGCCCGTCGACTGTGGCGATCGGGCAGGGCGACGCGCTGACGGGCCGGATACCCCTCGTCGCCAGTGGCCCTGCTGTGTCCGGACCGGCGGGCATCAGGCTCAACAAGGACAGCTCACTCCATTCCAAACCCTTGGGGCTGGACTTTCCGTCGAGCGGTGACCGGCGGAGCTCGCAGGCGCCGAGCCGGTTGCGTTGCTCCTTTCGCGGAATCGTCCCCCGGGCCGACGGTGCGTTGCTCTGCTATTTGATGGACTGGGGCGTCGGTGCCGTTCTCCTTACGACGCGCTATGGTTCGGACCAGCTCGATGCCCTGATCACCCGGGACGATGCAGCCGAGGGTGGCTTCTACAGCACGGTGATGCGCAAGCCGGGTACCGAGCAGCTCCTCGAGCTCGAATGGCGCGACGCGCCGGGCAAGCCGGGCGGTTCCCTGTCCTTCTTCATCGACGGCAAGCCTGCGGGTGGACCCTTTCCAACGAAGATCAAGCCACGCCTGACCCCGGCGATGGACCTGTGGGTCAATGCCGTACTCGGCAATGCGCGACAGGCGGCCGATGGCATTGTGGTCAAGCAGATCGGGCTGAGCTTCGATCGGCCTGTCACGAACCTGTCTTATCCACCTGTCTCTACGGGACTTTTCAAGGGCATCGATCTGCCGAAGCTCGTCGTCGATGCCAGGGCGGTGGCGCAGCCCCAGCCGGCGCGCACGCTGGCCTGGCGCGCGCCGGACGGATCGGTCGGGACGATTGACATCACCATCGGTTCGCTGGAAGTGCCGCCGGGTGCAGCGTACAAGGCGGTTCTCGAGGACTGGTCCTCGGGCCGGGCCGTCGATCATCCCAATATGCTTGTGATGACGCGCCCCGCCGCACAGAATTGCCGTTTCGAGGATGTCGCGCTGGGCGCTTCCACCCCAGCGTGGATCGAATGCCTGCCACAAGGGCCGGTGCCCGTCATCGGCGGCATCGCCTATCGCTGCGAAGCGATCCGGAGCGGCGACTATGTCCAGTTCCAGTTCGGCTATGACTGGGACGAGAGTGTCATGCCGGACAACCCGTTCGGTGATCCGTCAGGCCGCAATGCCTATATGGTCCCGCACAAATGGCGGATCGTGGACCGCGACGACCGGGTGATTGCGACGGTCCAGCGGCCCGATGGCGGTCCGCTCAACGGACTCGACATTCCGCGCCATTATGGCGGCCCCAGCGACGGGCGCGGCTGTGCGATGGTGAGCAA
>NZ_LQYA01000320.1 GCF_001531445.1 Sporosarcina koreensis | reverse complement strand
GCGCATAGCCGGCTTCGGCCTCCTGCGCCGGGCGGCGGAACTCGAGCGGGAAATCGTTGAGCTGACGCCACAGTTCATAGCCGAGCGACACCGTCTCCATCTGAATCCAGCCGCGCACCTTGGCACCGACGCGGACATAGGCGGCGGCGGGCCAGGGGGCCTTGCCCGGCGCTTCCTCAATGATCACGCGGAATAGGCCGGTGGCCTGGGCGGAGGGATCGATCGAGCGGACACGTCCGTCGAACATGCCCTGCGCGACCGAGGGCCAGCCGCTGAACTGAATCGCGGGCCAGCCTTCGAAGGCCAGCCGCACGGGGCGGCCAGGCCGGACCAGAGCGATGTCGCGCCCGTCGATCATCAGCTCGATCACGCGGGCGGGGGTTTCGGGGGCAAGCATCGCAAGTTGGGTGCCTGCGCTGACGAGCGTGGCGCCTGCCGCGGCGTTGATCGACTGGATGCGGCCATCGCGCGGGGCGGTCACGAGCAGGGCCGACTGGCGATTGAGCGCGAGATCGGCGCGATTGAGCTTGGCACGCGATTCCGCCAGCTTGGCGCGCTGTTCGGCGACTTTGATCTGCGTCGCTTCATAGTCGCGCCGCGCGATCAGCCCCTCGGAAAAGAGCTGTGCCGACCGGTTCACGTCGAGCTGCGCGACCGCGATCGCCTGCTGTACCGAAGCAACTTCGGCCGCCACCTGTGCCCGTTCGGCCTGCAGCCGGGCGACCAGATTGGGGTCGTTGTCGACCAGCAGGGCGATCTTGTCGCCCTTGGCCACAACCTGCCCGTCCTGCACGTACCATTGCTCCACGCGCCCGGGTACGAGGGCGGTGATCGGCTGGACCCGGTCGAGTGGCGACAGGGCGATCACCTGCCCGGTGCCGGCGGAGGTCTGCACCCAGGGCACGATGAACAGCAGGACCGCGAT
>NZ_LQYA01000319.1 GCF_001531445.1 Sporosarcina koreensis | reverse complement strand
TTCTGCTCATTCCAATGATGACAATTATCACTGTTCCGTTCCTTATTAAATTGTTGAAAAAAGAAGTAAGGATAAAAGGTCATTTTTATATTGTAGGAATTATACTAATGTCAGTGGGCATTGTATTTTTTATGCTGTTTACAACATCTTATAACATTTCTTTTCTGATCATCAGTATTCTGTCATTCCTGATATTTGTAAAACATATTAGGAAAGTAACAGAACCTTTTGTTGAACCTGCAC
>NZ_LQYA01000318.1 GCF_001531445.1 Sporosarcina koreensis | reverse complement strand
CGTGTTCTTGCTGGGCTTTCTGGTGTTCTTCACCTGGAGTCTGAATCAAGGCCCAAAGCAGGTTATCGAGCAGGTATTTGATGTAACCATTCTCGACTCTGTCTCTATGGAACAAGCAGCTGGGCCACCGTAACGGTAATCAGCGAGAGCAACGAGTAACGAACGGACACATTTCAGCAACACCCATCCTCTAATCTAAGCCTTGCCTAGGGAACGGCATCCACCTCCAGGGAGGAACCAAACGGGTTCAGGGCACTCTCACCCTCACTCGTTGCCAAGGATGGCATTCACTACAAGGATGCCCCGCGGTGCTGTTGGCGGGGTGATGTGGCGGGTCTACCCGATTCTTTCTGCCACATGGGCCTGTTTTGATGAAGTTGCCAACATTCTTCCGCCGTCGTCGTCACTGGTTGCTGAGCCTGACGCTTACAGCCATAGCCGTACCGCTGGCGCTGGAAGCAGTCGAAAGCCGGGCGCAACCGGTGGATGG
>NZ_LQYA01000317.1 GCF_001531445.1 Sporosarcina koreensis | reverse complement strand
TCTTTCCGTTAGCTTTTTAATTGCTGCCTTTTTTTTAGAAGTAACACCATGGTTACTGACAATTATATTAGTTTTTGTTTTTGGTGAGCTGTCATTCACCAAAACAGTTATATCTACAATTGTTTCAAGTAGTTTGAAACAAAAGGAAGCTGGTGCCGGAATGAGTTTGCTTAATTTTACCAGTTTTTTATCAGAGGGAATAGGTATTGCAATTGTTGGTGGTTTATTATCTGTACGCTTACT
>NZ_LQYA01000316.1 GCF_001531445.1 Sporosarcina koreensis | reverse complement strand
AGCGTTTTGAAAAATACTACCCGTACCTTGATGATTCCCAAACGGTTATCGAGCCAACTTGCTGAGGTTGCAAGAGGCTGTTTTGGGGTTTGCCCCTTTTCAAAAAGGGGCAAGGTCTTAATCTTTTGGGCTTGATTTTGGGAATGAATTTGCAACCGTTGCGGAAAAACGCAAAGGTGAAAATGTCATTTCTGCACTAGGAAAAAGCAACAGCTGCAAGCGGTGATTTTTTTGCCTTTGACT
>NZ_LQYA01000315.1 GCF_001531445.1 Sporosarcina koreensis | reverse complement strand
ACCTTCTCCCATAGCTACTATGGAGCCAATAAGACCAAACGCTTTACCCCTATTTTCCTTTGGAATATAGCGCGCAACTACAACCAACACGAGTGCTGGAAATGCAGCTGCACCAGCTCCTTGAATAAATCGAGCCAGAATAAGTATGGGAAAAAAAGAATGTCCAACAAACCCAATTACCGATCCGAAGCAATTTATTATAATCCCAAATAGGAGTAACCTTTTAATGCCTAGCTGATCAGA
>NZ_LQYA01000314.1 GCF_001531445.1 Sporosarcina koreensis | reverse complement strand
CGGCGAGGCTCAGGTCCGGGTCGATGAAGCGCGCTGGAATCATGCTGGGCGTCCGATGCTGGAAATGTCGGCGTCCGGCCTAGACTTATATGGTTAAGGCAAGGCTAACGGCCGCCGGCGCCCTGTCCCAGCGCCTCGATCAGCAGGTTCCGCGCCAGCGCGACACGGGGCTGGCGCAGCGCGCTGGGCGTCCAGGCGAGGTGGAAGCGGTTCTCGGGCGTCGCGATGGGCGGAGGGATGATCACGAGCCCGCCGCGTGCCACGGAGGCGGCGCACAGATAGTCGGGCAGCACCGTCCAGCCGGTGCCGTTGCACAGCATCATCCGCAGCACACGCAGATCGGGTGCGGTCACGACCGGCATCGTCGGGGGCAGGGGAAGCCGGTTGGCCTGTAGCCATGTCCGCACCACGGGGCGCTCCAGATCATAGGCCAGATGCGGCGTGTCTGCGAGAGCGGCGGCAAGATCTTCGCTGTCCATGATCGCTTTCGCGACGGCCGGCGAGGCGCAGGCGTGCAGCTTCTCCGTGCCCAGCGGCTGGAAGGTCAGGCGCGCGTCGTCTGGGCGCGACACGATGAAGGCGAGGTCGGTGCGGCCGTTCAGCAGCATGTCGAACAACAGGTCGCGCCCGCCCACATGAAGCCGCAGCTCCAGCCCGGCCTTGAGCAGCGGATCGAGCCGGGGGGCGACGCTCTCGGCCATATAGTCGGACGGGCCTGCAATATGGACGACGCCACCAATCTCCGACGAGCGCGCACGCATCGATGCAAGGGCGGCCTCGGCACTGTCGAGCGAATTGCCGAGGCTGGCTGCCAGGTCGTCGGCAATCGTCGTCGGCCGCACCCCGCGCGCGTGGCGTTCGAAC
>NZ_LQYA01000313.1 GCF_001531445.1 Sporosarcina koreensis | reverse complement strand
GGGAGCCGCGCGGCGACGCCCGTTGAAACGGGCGGCCTGCCAGCCCTATCCAGATGGTGATTGACCGCCGGCCCGCGTTGGCGTGCCATGGCGGCGACTGTCGGAAGGATTTTGAACCATGGTGATGTCGGGCCGCTTCTATATCGACGGGCAATGGGTCGATGCATTGTCAGGCCAGACGATCGACGTGCTCGACCCGCGCACCGAATGCAGCATCGGCAGCATCGGCGCGGCGAATTCGGAAGATGTCGACCGCGCCGTTCGCGCCGCACGACGCGCCTTCGATGGCTTCGCCGAGCTGTCGCGGAAGGACCGGCGCGACCTGCTCGGCGCCGTCGTCGCCATCTACGAACGTCGCCTCGACGAGGTGGCCGAGGTGATCAGCGCCGAGATGGGGGCGCCACGCACCCTCGCACGGGCCGCTCATGCCCCGTTGGGCCTGATCCATTTCCGCACCGCCTATGAGGAGATCGAGCATTTCCGCTTCGAACGCGAGGAGGGGCGGCTGACGCTCTGCCGCGAACCGATCGGTGTTTGCGGGCTGATCACCCCCTGGAACTGGCCCGCCAACCAGATCGCGGCCAAGGTGGCTCCGGCGCTGGCGGTCGGCTGCACGATGGTGCTGAAGCCGTCTGAGATATCCCCCTATTCCGCCGAGATCATCGCGCGGATCATCGAGGAAGCGGGTGTCCCGGCAGGGGTGTTCAACCTGATCCAGGGCGACGGCCCCACCGCCGGGGCGGCGCTGTCATCCCACCCGGAGGTCGACATGGTGTCCTTCACCGGATCGACCCGTGGCGGGATCGCGGTCGCACAGGCGGCCGCGCCGACGATCAAGCGCGTGCATCAGGAACTGGGCGGCAAGTCCGCCAACATCATCCTGCCCGACGCGGACTTCCCGGTCGCGGTGGCGCGCGGCGTGCGCGCGGTGATGAACAACAGCGGCCAGACCTGCAGCGCACCGACGCGCATGCTCGTGCCCGCCGACCGCATGGAGGAGGCCAAGGCGATCGCCGCCGAAACCGCCGCCGCCATCCCGATCGGTCAGGAAG
>NZ_LQYA01000312.1 GCF_001531445.1 Sporosarcina koreensis | reverse complement strand
GCGATCAGACGCCAGCACAATGGCGCCCATCAGCAACAGAAGAGGATCAGCCATGACCACAACCGTATTGGACCGGCCGGACAGCAAGCTGCAGTCGCCCTTCCCGCAGCGCTATGACAATTTCATCGGCGGGCGATGGGTCGCTCCCAAGGCAGGCCGCTATTTCGACAATATCACGCCGGTGACGGGCAAGGTGATCGGCCAGATCGCACGCTCGCAGGCAGAGGACATCGATGCGGCTCTCGATGCCGCCCATGCCGCAAAGGATAGCTGGGGCCGCACGCCGGTGGCAGAGCGCGCGCGCATCCTCAATCGCATTGCCGACCGGATGGAGCAAAATCTGGATAAGCTCGCGATTGCCGAGACCTGGGACAATGGCAAGCCGATCCGCGAGACCATGGCGGCGGACGTGCCGCTCGCCATCGATCATTTCCGCTATTTCGCTGGTGTCGTGAGGGCGCAGGAGGGCTCGATCGGAGAGATCGATCACGACACCGTCGCCTATCATTTCCACGAGCCGCTCGGCGTGGTCGGGCAGATCATTCCGTGGAACTTCCCGCTGCTGATGGCCGCGTGGAAGCTCGCGCCGGCGCTTGCCGCCGGCAATTGCGTCGTCCTCAAGCCGGCGGAGCAGACCCCGGCTTCGATCCTGCTGTGGATCGACCTCATCGGCGATCTGTTGCCGCCAGGCGTGCTGAACATCGTCAACGGCTTCGGTCTGGAGGCCGGCAAGCCGCTTGCGACGTCGCGCCGCATCGCCAAGATCGCCTTCACCGGCGAGACGTCCACCGGACGCCTCATCATGCAATATGCCAGCCAGAATCTGATCCCGGTGACGCTCGAACTCGGCGGGAAATCGCCGAACATCTTCTTTGAGGATGTCGTGCGCGAGGATGACGATTATCTCGACAAGGCGATCGAGGGCTTCACCATGTTCGCGCTCAACCAGGGCGAGGTATGCACCTGTCCTAGCCGCGCATTGGTCCACGAGAAAATCTACGACCGCTTCATGGAACGCGCGCTGAAGCGCGTTGGCGCGATCGTGCAGGGCAGCCCGCTCGACGACGCGACGAT
>NZ_LQYA01000311.1 GCF_001531445.1 Sporosarcina koreensis | reverse complement strand
CCGTTGCACGATCACGCGGAGGGGGAAGAGGAGGTACGCAAGGTGGCGGCGCCTGGCGTGGCTGGCCTCAGGCAGGCCGCCACGGCATCGAGGAGCTGCCCGGTCTCGCAAAGCACGGCGCCGATGTCGCAGGCATAGCCACCTGCCACCAGCGCGTCGATCCGATGCACGGCATAGGCCGGGCCGAGGCTCTTGATGAAATCGGCCAGCGGACGACCGGGCGCCGGCAGGCCTAGCTGCCGCGCCTCGTCGAGGGCGCGGACAAGGTCATGACGGATATCGCGGGCCAGCGCATCGTCCGTCCAGCCATGACCCAAAAGATGCGCCTTCAAACCCAGTTCGCAGGAGATCGCGAGCAAGTGCAGTGCCGGCGCAAGCGCAATAGGCGCGCCAATCTGCGCGCCGCGATGAAATTCGCGCGCTCGATCGAGAAACACGGCTGCAAGCACCGGATCGCCGGGCGCCGCCAATCTTTCGATCGCGCGCCAGCGGCGCGGCGTCAGCTGGCGGAGCCAGGAGGGACCGGCCTGGTTGCGAAGATGCCGTAAGTAAGCGCCATCGGCTTCGTCCACATCGCGGCCTGTCGACCATAAGGACAGCAGCTTCGCCTTCCAGTGGCGGCCATGCGCGGCGCGGAAGGCAAGGAGCGCGCACGCACTGGCGCGATCGGGCATGAACATGATGCGGAACCTCCGAAGGGAACAAGGGACGCATCCGCCCCGCCC
>NZ_LQYA01000310.1:16649-17573 GCF_001531445.1 Sporosarcina koreensis | reverse complement strand
ACTTGTCGAGATTTATGATCACTCGTGAGGTTATATGATCACTTGTCATGATTTATGATCACTCGCAAGGTTATATGATCACTTGTCGATATTTATGATCACTCGCAAGGTTATATGATCATTTGTCGATATTTATGATCACTCGTGAGGTTATATGATCACTCGCCAAGGTTTATAATCATTTGGATCGCTGGAACGGCCTCACCACATCGAATGCTTTTTCCAATTGAACTCCTTCTGTTATAATGGAATCCGAACGAATCGGAAATAAGGTGAAGCGATGGATTTCATATGGACATTGTTGTTTATGGCTGTTATTGGGGCATTGATCGGAGGATTTACGAATCACTTGGCGATCAAAATGTTGTTCAGGCCCCATGAGGCGAAATATATCGGCAGTTGGCGTCTTCCTTTCACGCCAGGGTTAATTCCAAAACGGCGCGACGAACTTGCCGTGCAACTGGGGAGGACGGTCACGAACTATTTAGTGACGCCCGATGTATTGAAAAATAAATTATTGACACCTGAAATGGAAAGAAAAGCGGAGGCATTCCTTCAAAGCAAGATCGATGAGTATGTTTTCCATTCGGACAAGACATTGCATGATTGGCTGCAAGTGGCGGGAGCAACCGACGTTGTGGAGAAAGCCGAGCGGAAAATCGATGCTCTCATCGATGCACAGCTTAGGAATGCCCGCACGAAATTGACGTCGGGCACGATTGAAGAAATCGTTCCGGTGGAATGGCAAGAGCAGGCGAAAGCACATATTCCTGTAATGACAGACTTTATCCTGAACCGAGCAGAGCAATTTGTAGACTCCTATGAGGGTAAAGTGATGTTCCAAAAATTGATCAATGATTTCCTTGAATCGAAAGGGACGTTTGGCGGTATGTTGAATATGCTCTTCGGCGATTCCAACTCACT
>NZ_LQYA01000310.1:11138-16613 GCF_001531445.1 Sporosarcina koreensis | reverse complement strand
GAAATTCATCAATGCACCAGGTACCCACAATTTACTGCATTCATTGATCGATAAAGAATTTACGAAGCTTCAAAAGCGTCCGATGGAAGAACTGCTTGCAGGTTTCAAATGGGAGGAACTGTTTACTTCCATTAAAGCATATGCTAACAAGGAACTGGCGCTGAACTCACGTCTGGACAAAACAATCCAAGAATACTGGCCGGCGGGTTCCGCATGGACTGCGGACAATTTGACGCCAAAAGTTACGCAATTCGCTTTCGATCAAGCTCAAAAGCAACTGGAGCAATCATTGAAAAAGCTGAAGCTTGACGAAATTGTCAAGGAACAGGTCGATTCTTTCCCGGTTTCTGTTCTGGAAGACCTTGTCCTAGGCATTTCAAGGCGCGAATTTAAAATGATCACTGTCCTTGGTGCGTTGTTAGGTGGTATTATCGGGATTGTGCAAGGGTTGATCGTCTTATTCACAAACTTATCGTAGGGGGAAAAATAATGACTGTTAATATTTATGATGACTTGAACAAATTGGAGTCGACACTTCGGAAGACTGACGAATATGCAGAGGTGAAAAAAGCGATCGAGGAAGTGAAAAACGATGAGCAGGCGCTTGAGCTGTTCAAAAGCTTCCGCAAAATCCAAATGACACTTCAGCAAAAGCAAATGCAAGGTGAAGAAATTGAACATGAAGAGCTGGAATATGCGCAAAAAACGGCGCAATTGGCTCAGCAAAACGAAAAGATCATGCAAATGCTCCAAGCGGAAATGAAATTGAGCGGCTTGATCGAAGAAGTGAACCGTGTCTTGATGAAACCAGTTCAGGAAATGTACGAAACGATGCAATAAAACCGGCTCAGCCGGTTTTTTTGTGTTATTATTTCAATTAGCTAAAGCCGTTACGAAGAACGGCTTTTGCGAACAGAGATCTTCTGCGACCCTAAGGGAGCAATGTTTTCTGCGACCCTAAGGGAGCAAAAGCGTAGCGTTGAGAGCAATTAATGAAAGTTGGAGTAAAAATGCAAAAAATAATCCTGACAAAATCATTCGAACAAGATTGGATACGGATGTTCACCCATCTTGCCAACCTTTTCTTCGAACAATCGAAAGTCATCACCGACATGGAGGAAGAAGGAATCTTTGTCGATTTATCCATAAATAAAGACAGCGAAACAATTCATGGCTATGCCCATTTAACACATGATGGCAATGAATTCAGCGCGACGTTTACTGAACAAGTGACAACGGACAATACCGAAACGGAGATGCGGCAGCTGAAAAGGGTTTATTCCCACGTATTCCTCGATGTTTTGGAGCAGCTCACCGGGATGGAACAATCTTGGGGAATCCTTACCGGCATCCGGCCGATGAAACTTTTCCATAAATACCGCCAGCAAGGACATGACGTCGAAGCGGCAAAACTTCTGTTAATGGAGAAGCACCGGATCTCTGAAGAGAAAAGTGAATTGCTTGCGACGATTGAAAACGTCCAGTTAGGGGCAATCCCCGATTTGCATCACATTCAAAACGATGTGAGCATTTACATCGGCATTCCGTTCTGTCCGACAAAATGTGCGTATTGCACGTTTCCGGCTTACGCAATCCATCGGAAAAATGGCCGCGTCGAATCTTTCCTCGACGGGTTGCATGAAGAAATCCGTGAAATCGGGAAATGGTTGACGGAGCGGGACATCAAGATCACAACAATCTATTTTGGCGGTGGAACTCCGACTTCGATTGAGGCTGACGAAATGGATGCTCTTTATAAAACGATGTATAACTCATTCCCTCATATGAAAGAAGTGAGGGAAGTAACTGTCGAAGCGGGGCGTCCTGACACAATTACGCCTGCTAAAATCGATGTCCTGAAAAAATGGGGCATTGATCGGATCAGCGTTAATCCGCAATCATATACTGATGAGACGTTGAAAGCGATCGGCAGGCATCACTCCGTCCAAGAGACGGTCGACAAATTCTGGCTGTCGCGAAATATGGGAATGAAAAACATTAATATGGATCTCATTATCGGCTTGCCGAATGAAGGGCTCGAAGAATTCCGTCATTCCCTCGACGAAACAGAGAAGATGCAGCCCGAGTCGCTGACAGTCCACACGCTTTCATTCAAACGGGCTTCCGAGATGACGCGGAATAAAGAGAAATATAAAGTCGCAGATCGAGAAACGGTTGAACAAATGATGGAAATGGGCGAGCAATGGACGAAGGAAAACGGCTATGTCCCTTATTATTTGTATCGCCAAAAAAACATCCTTGGCAACTTGGAGAATGTAGGATACTCGAAACCGGGCGAAGAAAGCCTGTACAATATTATTATCATGGAAGAAGTGCAAACGATCATCGGAATCGGCTGTGGAGCATCTAGTAAATTTATGGATCCTGCTACCGGTAAAATTACACAATTCCAAAACCCGAAAGATCCGGCTGCCTATATCCTGACCTTTGAAGAATATATCGAGAAGAAAATCGAACAACTGGAAAGGATTTTCCCTCAACCAATCCAAGTCGACTGACTGGCAAGAAAACCTTGACATTTAAAACAGTGTCAAGGTTTTTTCTATGAAAGAAGGGATTCCCGGATAAGTAGCGAATATGTAATAATGAATGGCTTTCATTTATGAAGGGGTGGAATGGAATGTACTCTACAATCGAACTGAAAACGGAAGGCCGGCTTGCCCGGTTGACGTTAAATAGGCCAACAGCAATGAACGCAATGGATGATGTCATGATGAACGAATTGGCAGATGCATTTGAAGCGTTGAAATCCGATAATGACGTCCAAGTGCTGATCATTCAAGGAGAGGGGAGAGCTTTTTCAGCTGGTGGAGATATTAAGAAAATGGTCGATCCGGATTCGCCGATGGATATCGGGAAAGTGATGGTCGATGTGTCGCGTTTGGCGAAAGCGTTATACGAGCTGCCGCAAATCACGATTGCCACGATACACGGGGCTGCCGCAGGACTCGGCTTCAGCATGGCGCTCGGTTGTGACGTCATCGTTGCTGAAGAGAATAGTAAGCTCGCGATGAATTTCATCGGCATCGGTCTTGTGCCTGACGGTGCCGGCCATTTTTTCCTGAAAGAACGGATCGGAATTCCGCAGGCGAAGCAGCTCATCTGGTCGGGTGAAGTAATGAATGCCGAGGCGGCAAAGGATAAGGGGCTTGTCGATCAAGTCGTTCCGGATGGAGCGGTTGGCCAAGCAGCAGAGGCGCTTGCCCAGAAGTTTCTATCGGCTCCAATCGCAGCGATGCTCGCATCTAAAAAGATTTTACATGAGCAGAAAATTGCCGAATTGGAAAACGTGCTGCGCATGGAAAGCGAAATGCAAGTCGCCATGCGTCAAACAGAAGATCATCTGGAAGGCATCAAAGCGTTCGTCGAAAAGCGTAAGCCTGAATTTAAGGGGAAATAAATACTGTCAGCATTAAGAGTTCTCGTTAACCGCGAAAGAGTTCTCGTTTATTCGCAAAAAGTTCTCGTTAACCGTGAAAGAGTTCTCGTTTATTCGTAAAAAGTTCTCGTTAACCGTGAAAGAGTGGTCTTCTGTCAAGAAAGTGGACACTATACAATGAGCACTTATTTTAAAAAGCCTACCGCGCTGCGCTTGGTGTACTTTCGAAAAAGAGCAGTTAAAAAGACAACTGCTCTTTTACGAAAGTTGCGGGTGGTTGTTGAGCGTTTTGCTCCTTATCATTCTGATAAGCCTTCTCGAAGTCATTTGGTGATACATAGTTCAAAGTGGAATGGCTACGTTTTTCATTATAGAATGAGATGATGTAGTCCAACACAGCCATTCTAGCTTCTTCACGTGTCATGAATTTCCTACGGTAGATGAGCTCCTTCTTGATCGTCGAATGGAAGGATTCGATACAGGCATTGTCGTAACAGTCACCTTTGCGGCTCATGCTGATCTTACATTTCTTTTCCTTAAGAAGATCAACGTAATCAGTCGATGCATACTGGCTTCCCTGATCGGAATGATGGATCAGCCCTTTTCTAGGAGAACGGAAAATTAGGGCTCTTTCAAGCGCTAGCTTCGGCAGTTCCTTGGACAGGTCTGCCGCAATATTGAAGCCGACAATTTTACGTGAAAAAAGATCCATGACAGTTGCCAGATAAAGCCATCCTTCAAGCGTCCAGATATACGTGATATCGGCGACCCATACCTTGTTAGGTGCGTCAACGCTGAAGTTACGCATCAGGAGATTAGGATAGATTGGATGGTCGTGATTGGAGTTTGTCGTCGTCTTGTACTTTGACGGCATCAATGCACACAATACAAGGTCCCGCATATAGTTGGCAACCGTCTTCTCGGCTAGAAAAACCTCTTTCTTCTCCAACTCTTTCTTGATGCGCGGGCTGCCATAAACCTGTCTCTTCTCGTAAAAAATATGGTTGATGAGTACATGTGCTTCTTCCTTCTTCGCTTGGGAGGGGCTCTTTTCTTTCGCTCGCCATTTATAGTAACCTGTCCTAGAAACCTGGAGTACCTGGCACAATCTTGACACGCTGTATTCCTCCCGATGTTCTTCAACGAACTCATAGATTACTGCGGGTTTCTTGAAAAGATGTGCATAGCCTTTTTTAGGATTTCATTCTCCTCTTGGAGATCACGAATTTGTTTTTCTAAGTCTCTTTGACGCTTCATTTGTTCAGTTGGGGTAAGATATTCAACGCCGTCTCGCTCCGCTTGGATCTTCTTTCTGTGCTCGCCTATCCATCTTCGTAACGAACCTAAGGGAACTCCCATTTCCTTGGAGACATCAGTCTGCTTTTTCCCTTCCTCCAACACAAGTTTGACTAAATGCTTCTTAAGATCATCATCAATTCTTTTACCCATTTTGGACACTCTCCGTTCGCATATTATTGTTATCTTAATCCAAACATGCTCATTTGATTGTGTCCACTTTTTATACTACCTTCAAGAGTTCTCGTTTACTCGCAAAAAGTTCTCATTAATCGTGTAAGAGTTCTCATTTGTTCTCAAATAGTTCTCGTTAACTCCCATAAAGTTCTCAATAAAATGTCTCAACAAAAAGAAAAGGACTTAATCCTCGACGGGATCAAGTCCTTTTGTTTTGTATTTATCCGCTGTGTCGCGCCATGTGAAATATCCTTTTTCGACTGCTGCTATCAACAACTCGGCAGTCGCGATATTCGTCGCGAGCGGTATTCCGTATACATCACAAAGTCGCAATAATGCACTTACATCGGGCTCGTGGGGTTGAGCAGTTAACGGATCGCGGAAGAAAAGGATCAAATCCAATTTTCCTGTAGCGACCATGGCGCCGATCTGCTGGTCTCCTCCTAGCGGTCCGGACATCATCCGGTTTACGTGAAGACCGGTTTCCTTCATAATCCGTTTTCCGGTTGTACCTGTTGCATACAGCTCGTATTTCGAAAATACATGTTTGTAGGCAATCGTGAAATTCACCATTTCATCTTTTTTCTGATCGTGGGCAATGA
>NZ_LQYA01000310.1:0-11127 GCF_001531445.1 Sporosarcina koreensis | reverse complement strand
ATTCAAGGGAAGCACCTCCATACTGTGGCTTGCACCTTAAACATATCATAGCGGCATGATTGTAGCCAAACATTAATTTACAATTGCCGATTCGTTTACACATGGAACAATAACAGTTTACCGGCAGGCGAGGCAAGGCGGTGTGTTTGTTCAAGAAGATTCTTTTCTTCGAGCAACGCATGGCCTTTTTCTTTTGCTGAATCATCGTTCTCCGCTGTAAACGTTTCTTCCGTGATCAATTTGCCTGTCTTTTCGTAAGCTGTCAATTTATAAGTTCTCAAGCTGCTCATCCTTCCGTGCTTTTTCTCCATTATACTATGAATACTTCAAAAATGAACAATCATTCATTTGAAAAATATTTTGTAAAGGTTGCTTGACATTCTGCGTATAGTAAAGTAACCTTTACGTAAAGCGACCTTTACAATGAAAGGGGGAGCATGTAACTGAATAACCTGATTAAGGAAATGCGCACTGAAATGGGATTGACGCAGGATGATCTTGCGGAGAAGTTGGAAGTGTCAAGGCAAACAATCATCTCTCTCGAAAAAGGCAGATACAATCCATCGTTAATATTAGCGTTTAAAATTGCAAAACTCTTTAATTGCCGTATTGAAGATATTTTTCAACCGGAGGAGGTATGAAGATGTACGAAGGATTTGATATTTGGGCGTTTTTGTTAGGTTTGCCGTTGGGCTTGGTCATATGGGCAATCGTCTGGTTTTTTGTTAGGAAAAAAGGGAAGAAAGAGCGCATGTTTGATGAAAGATATACAAATCTCCATCGACACGCGAGATCAATTTCCTGGAAGGTGATGACTGGTGCAATTTTAATTGCTTGGATTATTGTCATGATTGTTGAAGGGGCAAAATTGGCCTTTTTCATCCTAACCGCGCTATGGGTCATTCATATGCTCTCGTGGGTGATAGGAGCAGCGATTGTAAATAAACATCATTAATCTGAAAGGGGAAAACTATGGTTCCATCAATCGAAAGTTTAGCAGGGTTCATTACGGGTGCTGGTGTCGTTTTATTCATAGCATTCCTTTATTTCAGGAAAGGCAGAAAGGAACGTCGCTTTGATGAAAGATACGAGGAAGTCCATACGAAAGCGAGAACAATATCGTGGACTATAACCCTTATTGTCCTTATGTTCATGTGGCTTGGGTCTTTGCTGTTTGAAGGATCGAAGCTCGCATTTCTGCTTACGGCATGTGCATATGGAGTGATGCTCATTTCATATGGTATCGGGGTTGTAATAATGAATAAGCGCATATAACGAAACTATTGTCCTATGAAACACGTAAATGAATGAAGCCTGAAAAAGGGAAGGGAGAAAAAAATGGCATTACAAATCGAAAACGTAACAAAGCGGTTCGGAGACTTCACCGCTGTCGACCAATTGAATCTCACTGTAGATAAAGGGTCCATGTACGGATTTCTCGGTGCAAACGGGGCAGGGAAGACAACTACGTTCCGGATGATTTTAGGATTATTGAACGCGAATGAAGGTCAAATCACTTGGAATGGTAAAACAATCTCATACGCAACAAGCCCGGAAATCGGCTATTTGCCTGAAGAGCGAGGGCTTTACCCGAAGATGAAAGTGGAGGATCAGCTCATATTCCTTGGTGAGCTGAGAGGAATGAAAAAAGCGGATGCAAAGAAGGCGATCGATTACTGGCTTGAACGGTTTGAAGTGTCGCAAAACAAGAATAAAAAAGTGGAGGAGCTGTCGAAGGGGAATCAGCAAAAAATCCAAGTCATCGCTGCCCTTATGCATGATCCGAAGTTGCTCATCCTTGACGAGCCATTCTCAGGCCTCGACCCTGTGAATGTTGAAATGTTGAAGAAGGCGATTACCGATTTCAGAAATAACGGAGCGACAATTCTTTTCTCGAGCCATCGTATGGACCATGTCGAAGAATTATGCGAGCGGCTAAGTATCATCCATCGCGGCAAACAAATTGTGAGCGGCTCGTTGAGGGATGTGAAGCGATCATTCGGCAGACAAAATGTACGAATCCGCTCTGATCATGATTTGTCAAACCTCGATAATGTACGAGGCGTCATTTCCGTCGCCCATTCTGTTGAAGGAGCCATATTCCAGATCGAGGATGAAGAGGTTGCAAACGATTTACTGTCAGCTGCATTGCAAGCGGGACCGATTCGTCATTTTGAAATCGAAGAGCCTTCCTTGCAAGACATTTTTATCGCAAAGGTGGGGAAAGAATATGCGTGAGTTTTGGATCATCTTTAAACAGGCGTTTGCGTCAAAAGCAAAATCAAAGTCTTTCATTATTACAACTGCACTTATGATTGCAGTCATATTTCTCTTAGCGAATATATCAAAAATCATCGATACGGTTCAAGATGTGACAGGGACGGGAGATACACAAAGTGTCCTACAAGTTGTGGATACGAGCGGAATGCTCGTTGACAGACTAGAGGCGCAGTTATCTGCAGGGGGAAGCAACTTGACTGCAGAAGAGGCAAAAGAATCCGAGAAGGTGCTGACCGATAAAGTTTCATCGGGGGATATCGATTCATTCCTTAGCCTTTCGGTTGATGAACAAGGTACGATCCATGCGAATTATACGACGATGAGCATGATGGATTTCTCAATGCCACAGCGCATCCAGGATGCATTGCAATCGATCCAGACGGAAATGAAAGCGGAAGAGCTTTCATTGACCGGCGCAGAAGTGCAAACATTGTTTACACCCATTCAGTTTGAGCAGAAAAACGTATCCCCTTCCGCAAAGTCTGAAGAAGAGTTGAATCAGGCGAGATTCCTTGTCTATGTCCTGATGTTTGTCATCTATATGGCGGTCATCATGTATGCGTCTATGATTGCGATGGACGTGGCGAATGAAAAATCTTCACGGGTTATGGAAATCCTCATTTCGAGCGTTTCGCCAGTGAAGCATATGTTTGCAAAGGTGCTAGGAATCGGATCTCTGGGGATTCTTCAAATCATCATTTATGGAATAACTGGGTTCATCGCATTGAAAACGTCTGCGACGGAAGTGCCTGGCGGGTTTTCAGATTTCTTTAGTATAAAAGATGTCAGTATGAGCACATTGGTATATGCGGCAGTGTTTTTTGTGCTCGGCTACTTCCTCTATGCAACTCTTGCTGCATTACTAGGTTCGTTAGTCAGCAGGGCGGAGGATGTCCAGCAAATGATTATGCCGATGACGATGCTCATTGTCGTAGCATTCATCATCTCTGCAACGGGCTTAAGTAATCCTGAGCTCGGCTATGTGACATACGCTTCGTACTTCCCATTCTTTGCTCCGCTTGTCATGTTTTTGCGGGTGGGGATGCTCGATTTGCCGATGTGGGAACCATTGCTGGCGATTGCCATTATGCTGTTGACAATTTTCGTCCTTGGCTGGTTCGGTGCTCGAGTCTACCGTGGCGGAGTCCTTATGTACGGACCTTCGCGTTCGTTGAAAGACATTAAAAAAGCGATTCAATTAGGGAAAGAATGATCGATAGCCGTTTTTCGTCGGATAATTCGACGGAAAGCGGCTTTTTCAATGTCTAGATACGCTTTTATTTATTTCTATAACCCTTTCACATATGGTAAAATTAGAACAAATATTCGTGAGGAGAGGAGCTGGATCCTTGTCTACAATCCGATTTATACATACGGCTGATTTGCATCTCGACAGCCCGTTCAAAGGGATGACGGGACTGCCGCCAGCGCGGTTGAATGAATTGCGGGAAAGCACGTTCACCGCTTTCAGCCGATTCATCGATTATGCGGTGGAAACGTCCCCGGATTTCATAGTGATTGTAGGGGATATATACGACGGCGAAGATCGAAGCTTGCGTGCCCAGCGGAAGTTCCGGGAAGGGATGGAAAGGCTGCATGAAGTGGGGATTCCTGTCTATATCACGTATGGGAATCATGATCATCTGAGCGGGAACTGGGTTCGTTTCGAGCTGCCGCCAAATGTCCACGAATTTGCAGGGAGCGTGGAGGAGGTGTCATTGACGGTAAGAGGGATGGATGTCGTGCTGCATGGCTTCAGCTATCCGAACAGGCAAGTCCGGGAAGAAATGGTCAGCCACTACCCGACCGCTTTGGATAATCAATCCTTTCATATCGGACTATTGCATGGCAGCATTGCCGGAAATGATACACATGCGGTCTACTCACCCTTTACGATCGAAGAGCTGCAATCGAAGCATTATGATTATTGGGCGCTCGGCCATATTCATCTTCGTCAGAAATTATCGGAAAATCCACCAATCGTCTATTCGGGGAATCTCCAAGGACGTCATAGGAATGAGTCTGGTGAAAAAGGTTTTTACGAAGTGGAGCTCAGCAAAACGGATGCAATCTTTTCATTCGTTCCGACATCAGCTGTTCATTTCGGAAAAATTCAAGTCCCATGTGTCAATATCCGACATGCGAATGAATGGCTTGCCGCTTGCGAAGATGCGCTTCTTTCATTTGCTTCACAACATGGACCATCTGTCGTTGATGTTGAAATCATTACTCTTGATGATGGAACCGCCACCTTTATTGCACAGACAGCTGAAGACATCTGGTTGGATGCAATCCGTGAAATGATGGAGGGCTATGACCCGTTCGTCTGGGTACAGCGCTTGACCTTTTCAAATAATCTCCATCATAAAGAGAACAATGCGCTTGTAGAATCGGTACTTGGACAAGTCGACAGCTGGTCAGCGGATGAATGGAAACGGGTGCTGGGAGATCTGTATCAGCATGTACGGACTGCCCGCTATCTTGACCCGTTGACGGAAGAGGACATCGACGACTTACGGAAGGATGTTGAAAAGCTTCTGTTGAATGAATTGCCGACTGTGCAGGAGGTGAGCCAGTGAAAATACGAAAGATAGTCATATATGGCTTCGGTAAGCATGAAAACAAGACGATCGACTTCACAGATGGCATAAATATCATTTACGGCCACAATGAAGCGGGCAAGACGACAATCCAACAATTCATCGTACAAACGCTATTCGGCTTCCCACAAAAGAATAGTGCGCAGCTTCGCTATGAACCGAAAGCGGGCGGCAAATTTGGCGGCCAAGTTCATTTGCATGATGAAATCCATGGGAATTGCATCGTAGAACGGGTACAAGGGAAATCATCGGGGGATGTCACTGTCTATTTTGAAGACGGAACACAGGGCGGGGAAGAAGCTATACAAGCATTGGTCAGACAATACGACCGTGCCTCGTTTGAGTCAATCTTTTCGTTTTCCGTACTTCACTTACAAGGCTTCGAACAGATGGATGAGACCGAATTGAGCAGGACTCTTCTTTCCTCGGGTACAACTGGCGTCGACACATTATTGCGTGTGGAAAAGAAGATGGAGAAGGAAATGGGCGATTTATTCAAAAAATCCGGCCGGAATCCTGATATGAACGTCAGAGCTGCAGAATTGAAGGAAATGGAGAAAGAGTTGAAAAACGAACAGGAGCGGATATCGGCATATGCTCCGAAAATGGACAGGATCCATGCAATCGAAAGGGAATGGAAGAAAGCAACAATGGAGTATGATTCATTGCGAGAGCAACATCGGGCTCTTGAACGGGAGCTGCAATTCGTCCCGTTGAAAGAGAGGAGACGTACACTCGCAAGGAGGCTGGACGACGTACGAACCACATCCTTTCCGTCTGACGGCATTCGCCGCTTTGAAATGATCAATAGCAGACTGACCGAGAGGGAAGCGAAGAATCGGGGGCTCAAAGCCGAAATAAAGGCGATGGCTGGTAAGATGCCGGAAAATCCATCCACGGAAAAGCTTGAAGAAATCGAACGACTGCTAGCGCGTGAGCCGGAATGGCATGAGTGGCGTTCGACAGTCGGCGCAATACGGGATCAGCAGGCTCAGTTGCATGTGAAGAGACTTCGGTTGCTTGATCGGTTAGGGGTGGATGATTCCGATGCAGTGCTGCGTGCGGACGTTTCAATTCATCAGGAAGAACATCTATATGAGCAATTGCAGGAATTGGCTGCAATGGATCAGCAACTTGGATATATGGATCGGCAGCTCTCCCAACTGGAGAATGAATTGCGGGACATTCGCAACGAACAGCTTTCATTGCAAAAGAATGCCCCAACGGAAGAGGAACGAAAGCAAGCAGATGAGTGGCCGTCACTCCGAGGCAAATTGGCTGAAGCTAAAGCATATGTTCAAATGAGCAGGTCGAATCGGGCAAATGGAATCCCGCAATTGCTATGGATACTTCTCATCGTGGCGGCTGCTATCTCCGTAGTCGGACTGATCAGTGACCAATGGATCGTCGTTGGTCTAGCCGCATGCCTTGCGGTCATCGCCGCCATTTTAGCAATTAGAAAACGTGGCGGACAGCCGTCGCAAGAGACGAGTGAAGCGGAGAGGTTCGTCAAGGCTTATGCCGGACAGGAAGCGATAATGGAAGCGCTCGTCGAAAAAGTGAGAGGCTATGATCGACAGCAAAGCAGGTTAAACGAGACCGCCCGGACAATCGAACGGAAAATGGGTGTACTGGAAGAAGAGTACGGGACAATCGTGCAGAAGAAGGAGCAACGTCAAAAATCGTTAAATGGATTCTTTTTAGCGTATGGCCTTCTGAAAATCCCGAATGCAGGCATTCTTCATGAATTTTTCGGCATGGTACGCTCGTTGCAGGAAATGGAACGTGAGCTGGAAGACATGTCTCAGCAATCCGAATTAATACAGGGGAAAATTCGCTTCAGGCTTACAGAGGTGGAGCGATTTATTCCGCCCGGTGTGCCGGAAACATCCATCTATGAGAAAATGCGGTCTGCATATATGTCTCTGAAAGAAGAAGCGCAATCGTTTGCAACGTTAACGCAAAGAATTGAAGAATTCCACATGCAGATGCAGGAAGCGGAGGAGCTCATTTCATCCTTGCGCAGTCAACAACAGGAGCTGTTCACAGAAGCCGGAGTAGAGACGGAAGAGGAGTATTACACAGCCTTTGCCGATTTTCAGGAAACGCAGACGCTGACGCAGCAAATCGAAGATATTGAATCCCAATTGTCCATGCATGGTGCCGTTGATGAAGGTAGTGACCGTTCAGAGGACGTGCTCCGGGAAGAGGTGCATCAAGTTGAAAAGGCTCTTTCCGACGTGGAAGAAGTTATGGGATTACTTGTGAAAGAAAAGACCGCATTGGAAGTGGAGACCGAGAATCTGCTGACCGATGATTCCTATCAACGGAAGCAGCAGTTTTTTGAGATAAAGAAGGCCGAGTTTGCGGAGCTGGCGAAACGTTGGTCTGTCCGTAAGGCGGTTGTTGAAGCGATCAAAAGCATGATGGAGGAATTGAAGGAGAAGAAGCTGCCGGAAGTGCTGATGGGTGCGGAAAAACTGTTCTGTGAACTGACGGGCGGGACGTATACGTCGCTCGTAGTATCGGAGAATGGTTTATTCCAAGCTGTTGGAGCAAACGGGAAGCGTTATCCGATCATTGAACTGAGCCAGGCGACGAAGGAACAGGCGTATATTGCATTGCGCTTGTCTCTGGCAACGGCAAAAGAGAAGACAGCTCCTTTTCCACTATTGTTGGATGATCCTTTTGTCCACTTTGATGAAACTAGATTTACACGAATGATGACAATAATGGAACGGCTAAGCACGAAGCATCAGTTCATCTATTTCACATGTCATGATAAGATAATAGAATACTGGACAAATGCTACGATTATTAACGTTTCCGACATTGGAAGCGCCAAGGGGGCGATCATAGGATGAAAAAAATAATGGAACATCAAGCCGGGGAACCGGTTGAACTTTTTTTACTCATTAAACAATCGACGAAAGGCATCACTCAACAGGGAAGCCCTTTCATGACACTCATTTTGCAAGATAAAAGCGGTGATATTGAGGCGAAGCTGTGGGATACGGGTGAAGAGCAGGAAAGACTATATGCGGCTGCGACCATCGTCAAGGTCGGCGGAGAAGTGCATGAATACAGAGGGAAAAATCAGTTGCGCATTAAAAGCATCCGCCCTGCGAAGGAAGAGGAAGGCGTGACGATTTCAGATCTTGTCCCTTCCTCTGCTAAAAGCAAGGAAGTGCTATTCGAAGAGCTACTGCAATATTTCTTTGAGATGAAAAATCCGCATATCCAGCGGATTACGAGACATCTGTTGAAGAAGCACCAGTCAGACTTCCTCGTTTACCCAGCTGCAACAAGGAACCATCATGATTATGTGTCCGGGTTGCTCGATCATGTCGTGTCGATGTTGAAGCTCGGCAAGGCGATTGCTGAATTATATCCTACATTGAATAAGGATCTGCTATACGCTGGCATCATTTTGCACGATGTTGGCAAGGTGATTGAATTATCCGGTCCCATCGGCACGCAATATACGGTGGAAGGGAACTTGCTTGGCCATATTACAATCATGGTGAATGAAATTTCAAAAGCGGCGGACGAACTCGAAATTCAAGGGGAGGAAGTCATGCTGCTGCAGCATATGGTCCTGTCTCATCACGGCAAGGAAGAGTGGGGAAGCCCGAAACGTCCGATGCTGATGGAAGCAGAAATTCTTCATTACATCGATAACATCGATGCGAAAATGAATATGCTTGATCGGGCAATGTCCAAGACGGCAAATGGAGAATTCACCGAAAGGATTTTCCCGCTGGATAACCGATCGTTTTACAAACCGAATATAGAATGATGATGTGAAACTTCACTCAGAGGGGGTTATCCCCGCTGATTAGCTGAACAAAGGCTAAGTTCGCAACTTCCTGTTGCAACGCCTTTGTGACCTGCATCCTGCAGGCCCGAACCAATCGGGCACTTACTGCCAGTTAATACGAGAAAAAGGGCTGCTGCAAATCGATGGGTAATCGATTTGCAGACAGCCCTTTTTTCTTATTTCTCTTCTTTATCAGCTGTTGCTGGCAAGTACATGTCCAAAGCTTTTTTGAACTCATCGACTTTGATGTCGACATCAGCGGCTTTGATTAGTTCTTGCAGCTTCTCTTCGAACTGGACACGTTTCAATCCGTCTTCGATTTCAGCTTTGATTTCATCATCTGTTTTTTCAGTTTCTGCTTTACGAGTGTCGAGCAATTCAATGATATGGTAACCAAAGCTTGTCTTTACAGGTTCGCTAAGGTCGCCTTTTTTAAGAGCATAGACTGCGTCTTCAAATTCCTGCACCATTTTGCCCGGGCCGAACCATCCGAGGTCTCCCCCTGTATCCTTTGCAACAGGTTCAGTGGAAAATTCCTTCGCCAATTCAGCGAAATCTCCACCATCTTTCAATTTCGCCAAAACTTCTTTTGCAGTCTCTTCGTCTTTAACGACGATGTGGCGAGCATGAACTTCCGTTTTTGCACGTTCTACGCCTTTTGCGATATCTTCATCGGACACTTTCAATGACTCGATCATCTTCTTCTGGATCATTTGGGATTTTACATTTTTCTCGAAGAACTTTTCAGTAATTCCTTGTTGTTGGAGATACATATCAAAGTTATCCCCTAAAGACTCTTTTTGAGATTTGACTTCGTCTTTCCATTCCTTATCGGAAACTTTATATTCCGTTTCCAATGCTTGTTGCAGAAGCATGTTTTCAACAACTTGTATGCCGATTGCATCCTTCATTTCTTCATATAGATCTTCTTTCGTGATATTTCCAACTTTGGTTGTAGCGATGATTTCATCATCAGCCGCTTTTTCGTTATTACATGCTGCTAGCGCTAAAACTGAGGCTGCCATTGTCATGGCAAGAACTGTTTTTTTCATGGTTGGTTTCTCCCCTAACTTTTCTCTACAACAATTGAGACTATACCATAAAAACGATTAGAAAACAAAAAGGTTCCTTACCGAAATGCCTAAAACGTTAAATGTCCAATGCATAGGATACAAAGAGAGAGGAGGTGCTCCAATGAGTGGATATGGCCAAGGCTCTTCTGGATTCGCTTTGATTGTTGTGTTGTTCATTCTGTTGATCATCGTAGGAGCTGCGTTCATTTACTAAAAGAAAAAGCCCAACTCCCTGTTAGGGGTTGGGCTTTTCGCCTCTTATACGTTCAATAGCACTTCAAGATAGAACGAAAGAATCAAGATCGTAATTAGGATATTGACCGTACGATATATTTTTGGTTGCTTTTCTTCTGGGATTTCCCGCGATTGACATAACGCGAATGTCATCTTGTTGATTTGGAATAAATAAAACAATGAGAACATAACAGTGACGATAAGGATCAAATCAATTCCTCCTCTTTAAACCTTCACTTCATCATAGCAGAATGATGAGGAAAATGACATTATTTTTCTTCGGCAGTTTGCAATTCAGCGATTTCCTGCGTTTTTTTATCGGGATGATTCAAGGAGACAAGCTCATCGTCAAACGCATGATCGATCCGTTTGAAACCAAGTTCGAAGATTTCCATGAAATCTTCTCCGTAAATATTTCTGATGACAGACATGACTTCTAAAAATTCGGGAAACTTCCCATAAATGCTTTTCATTGGAAGCGATCCATCCAGGATTCCGTGATCTGAGTCATAATAGTTTTCATTCATGCCATTGAGAAGTTCTTCACCTTCCTCAGTGACAGATACATATGTATTACGACGGTCGTCGTCCTTTTTGAAGAATTGTAAGTATCCGCGGTCTTCAAGTTTTTTTGAAAAGTTGAAAGCAGTAGATACGTGCATGACGCCGAATTTTGCGATGTCCGAAATGGTCGCCCCTTGAAGATGGTAAGCTATCCATAGAATATGATGTTCATTAATATTCAAGTCATAAGGTTTTATCCATTGCTGCCAATCCTTTTCGACTGCTTTCCAAAGTGCTTTTGACATCTGGGCAACGCGTTGACTATAAATCATTGCTTCTTTTTGGGAAAACTTTTGCTCAGTCATGAAATACCTCCAACATCAAATAGTTTGCTTTTTTTCATTATAGCAGGAAAACTTCAAATTAAAAAGTTGAAATTCCAAAAATACTATATATTCTTAAATGGTTTGATGTGGTAATGTGGGGATGGTGAGGTTTTCCAAGTAGTTATAGGAATAAAAAATTATTCTGTGCACGTTGATTTGCGTTTCCGGCGGACGCTTTCCGGGGGGGCGGGGGTGAGCCTCCTCGGCGCAAGCGCCTGCGGGGTCTCACC
>NZ_LQYA01000309.1 GCF_001531445.1 Sporosarcina koreensis | reverse complement strand
GGAACAGGCAAAATTATTATATAAAAAATGATTGATAAAGGGGTCATGAAAATTGAAGATTAGTAGAAAAGCTGAATCGGAAATCCACGAATTTTCTAGCCATGAGTTAGCCCGTGAATATTTTAAAAACAGGTATGGAAATCATTTTGTGATGATGAATTCTGAAATGATTGGTGACGAAAAAGTTTATTTTTATAGTTTGATCTTGGACAGAAAAGTTTTTGAAGATGGACAAAAGCAAAT
>NZ_LQYA01000308.1 GCF_001531445.1 Sporosarcina koreensis | reverse complement strand
CATTCACCAAAACAGTTATATCTACAATTGTTTCAAGTAGTTTGAAACAAAAGGAAGCTGGTGCCGGAATGAGTTTGCTTAATTTTTCCAGTTTTTTATCAGAGGGAATAGGTATTGCAATTGTTGGTGGTTTATTATCTGTACGCTTACTGAATCAGAAGTTGCTACCTATGGACCTTGATCAATCCACTTATTTGTATAGTAATATGCTATTCCTTTTTACAGGAGTCGTTGTTACTAGTT
>NZ_LQYA01000032.1 GCF_001531445.1 Sporosarcina koreensis | reverse complement strand
TGGCACGTCCAAAGCGAGTCATCCTGCGTCCAAAGTGAGGTATCGCACGTCCAAAGCAAGCCGTCCCACCGTAGAAAATGCCAAAAAGTCGCCAACTATTGGCGACTTTTTTAGTATTTGTTGTATAATCTTTATACTTGATATACTTTTTATACCTGTATATACTGATAGTAATCAATGGAGGTGGTACCCATTAAAGTATGTCCCTATTTAGAATCGTGTTTTGAAATATTAGGAAGACGTTGGAACGGACTGATTATTCATTATTTGTCGATCTGCCCTGAGTTCACTGCACATTTTTCCGATATGAAACGAGACTTGTCGGATATTACCCCCCGGTCGCTTTCGTTGAAATTATCTGAACTGGCAGAGTGGGGATTAGTTATAAAAAAAGTGACAGAAGGAACGCCAGTCATCATTTCCTATCATTTGTCCGAAAAAGGACAACAACTCGCCATCGCCTTGCAGCCAGTTCAGGCGTGGGCGCAACAGCATATTGAACTTGACTTGTCCAATCAAACAAAAGAAAAGGAGAATTGAGATGGCTACAAACAATAATATGATTTGCGATATGGAAACAGGTGTCTGCGGCCCAGCTGGGGATGATACAACTACAATGGAGTTCATCGATTTATCAGTATCGAAAAAAACGATTAACCTTTATTATGTAACTGATCCAATCTGTTCGCATTGCTGGGCGTTGGAGCCGGTTCTTCGGAAATTTATCCATCAGTACGGGCATTACTTCAATATGCACACGCTGATGGGCGGCTTGCTTGAAAAGTGGGGAGATGGCCCCGTCGATCCTGCAAACGGAATTTCTGGCCCATCCGATGTTGCCGGCCACTGGAGGGAAGTCGGTGAACATTCACGCATGCCGATTGACGGAACAGTTTGGTATGACAATCCGATCGAGTCATCTTTCATCCCATCTCGGGTATACAAAGTGATTCAAGAAAAACATCCAAAACTTGCAAACACATTTTTACGTCGTGCGCGGGAAGAGCTTTTCGCCTTCAATAAAAACATTGCGCAAGACGATGTTTTGATTGATATTATCAATCAAGTTGGACTGGATGGAGAAGAAATCGTTAAACAATCCAAGCTTCCGGAAGCAGACACTGCACTGCACGAAGACTTCCAGCTCGTCCGTCAGTTAGGTGTCCGCGGTTTCCCGACAATAATCATGATGAATGAAGAACAAAAAGGTGTTCGGATTGTCGGGGCACGAACGTTGGAGGACTACGCGAATGCACTTCAACGATTGCTGCCGGATGAAACAATCACGCCGAAACAGCTTTCCGGATTGGATCAATTGCTGAAAGAGGAAAAATTATTGTTCTCACGTGAAATTGAAGAATTCTATTCAATTGATAGAACTGAAGTAGAGGCGTTTACACAGCAACAATTGCTGCAAGATGCGTATACGGTTACTAGCCTTCTTGGGGAGAAATACATTCAGGCAAAATAAGTACAAAAACGAATTCCTAACGGGAGTCGATTTTGTTATCTAGCGAGGAGGTTTTCTCTTGTTACAAAAACTTGAAGCAGGAAATCATGCGCAGCCATTCAGAGGTCCGTTTACCATTACACGTGTCAGGCCAGGTAATATTTTAGGGAATACAACTACTGATTCTGCATTTGGACCGATAGCGATCATAGATCATGCCATTATGAAAAAGGGACTAACGATTAAAATGCATGAACACGTCAATGATGAGATCCTAAGTTATATAAGCTCTGGTATCACACATCATAAGGACTCAGCGGGCTTTGAAGCACCGATAGCACGGGGGAAATTAATGATGATGAACGCGGGATCGGGATTTTGGCATGAAGAGAAAGTAAAGGATGACGAAGTAGAAATGCTTCAAATCTTCGTTCGTCCGAATGAAACTGACCTTTCACCGGAAATTCAATTTCATGATAAACCTGTAGACAATCGCGATTGGTATGTAATGGCTGGTCCCAAAGGAAGCGGTGCGCCTTTATATGTTAGGCAAAACGTCTACATATTGGATGCGCATCCGAAATCGGGCGAAGAGCTGAGAATCCCGATATACGCGGGACTTACACCATTTCTATACGTGATGGACGGCGAAATTACGATTAAAGATATAATTATAGGTAAACAAGAAGCTATAACCGATTTAGTAAATCCACTCCCGCCACTAGTAGCGAATGAGGACTCTACAATTGTATTATTCTTTGTCGATTTGCACGCTCCGGTGTCTATGGAAGGGACTATTAGTGGATTGCTGAAATATTAATAATTCATACCTGAGTAATTTGGCGAATCACAGCTTTATTCCCATGGTATGTTTAAATATAATAAACAGTTTGACAACTAACTCTCCTTTTGCTACAATCAATTCCAATAAATGCATACAAATTCGTTGATGAGAAAAAGTAGCGTTTCCCCTTGATCTACAGAGAGCTGACATTTTGGTGCAAGTCAGTGTTCAAGAGTTACGTGAATATCCTCTCTGAGAAGTTAGACTGAATTCGTTTACTAAGTCTAATCGGAAGTCCACCGTTAACAGGAACGCGTATGATTGTACGTTGCTAAGTGCTATTGATCGGATCAATAGAATTAGGGTGGTATCGCGGTTAACCCCGTCCCTTTCTTGGGACGGGGTTTTTGTGTGCTGTTTATAAAAAAGTTAGGAGCGATATCAATGAACAGTCAACAAATGATAGAAACAGTTGTTCAGCGTGAAGAGCGTATTCGAAACTATTGGTCCACGGAAAGCACTTTTAGGCAATCTGTTACATTCCGTGAGGGGAAGATACCATTTGTGTTTTATGAAGGACCGCCAACTGCTAATGGTTTGCCCCATGTAGGCCATGCTTTTGGAAGGACGATAAAGGATGTAGTCGCAAGATATAAAACAATGCAAGGATTTCAGGTAGAAAGGAAGGCGGGCTGGGATACGCATGGTCTTCCTGTTGAATTAGGAGTTGAAAAACAGCTCGGAATTTCAGGGAAACAGGAAATTGAACGCTATGGCGTGGAACCTTTTATCAACAAATGCAAAGAAAGTGTATTCACCTATGAGAAGAAATGGCGTTCTTTTACGGAGGAATTAGGTTATTGGGTCGACATGGATGATCCTTATATGACGTTAAGCAACGAGTATATTGAAAGTGTCTGGAACATTTTGAGTAATGTTCATAAGGACGGACGGTTGTATAAAGGCCATCGAGTATCCCCGTATTGCCCGAGCTGCCAAACTTCTTTAAGTTCACATGAGGTGGCACAAGGCTATAAAAATGTTAAGGACTTGTCAGCGACTGTAAAATTTAAGCTTCTTGATGCAGAGGAATATTTCCTAGGCTGGACGACGACGCCGTGGACATTGCCTGCGAATGTAGCGCTTGCCATGAACCCTGAGCTAACTTACGTACGTGCCCTACAGGGCGGGGTAATTTATATTGTTGCCAAATCGCTAGTAGAAAAAGTGCTTGGTGACAATGCCCTACTGTTAAGTGAACATCAAGGTGCTGAATTTGAAGGTGTACATTACACGCCTCTATTTAATTACGTATCTGTCGAGAAGGGCCATCAAGTCGTAGTAGCTGATTATGTAACAGAGGATAGTGGTACAGGTATTGTTCATGTCGCCCCTGCTTATGGGGAAGAAGACTATAAAACCGTGCAACAAAATGGATTGTCGTTCATCAATGTCGTAGATCAGGAAGGCCGCTATACAAAAGATGTTGTAGAGCTTTCGGGGAAATTTGTAAAAGATTGTGATGTAGACATCATTAAGATGCTATCGGAACAAGGAAAGCTTTATCATAAGGAAAAATATGAGCACAGCTACCCGCATTGCTGGAGATGTGATTCTCCGCTGCTTTACTATGCAACAGACAGTTGGTTCATCAATATGTCCTCTCTAAAGGAGAAAATGCTTAAAAATAATGCAACAGTAACTTGGTATCCCAAGCATATTAAGGACGGCAGGTTCGGTAATTTTCTTGAAAACCTTGTTGATTGGAATATAAGTAGAAACCGCTATTGGGGTACACCTTTAAACGTTTGGATATGCTCCGATTGCGGGCATGAAGAAGCGCCAAACAGTATCGAAGCTCTACAAAAAATAGCCAAGTCATCGGTTTCAAACGATATTGAATTGCATAAGCCGTATATAGACGAAGTGCAGTGCACCTGTCCGAAATGTAAAGGCGTCATGCTAAGAACGCCTGAAGTCATAGACGTTTGGTTTGATAGTGGTTCAATGCCATTTGCGCAATACCACTATCCTTTTGGCGATAAAGAAAAGTTCGAATCACAATTTCCGGCGGATGTCGTAATTGAAGGAATCGATCAGACGAGAGGATTCTTCTATAGCCTGCTCGCTGTTTCAACCTTATTTACTGAGAAAGCCCCTTATAAGAATGTCTTGTCACTCGGGCATGTGCTGGATGAACAGGGACAAAAAATGTCTAAAAGTAAAGGGAATGCCTTGGACCCGATGGAGCTTCTTGAAGAATATGGGGCAGATGCATTGCGATGGGCTTTCTTGGTTGATAGTTCCCCATGGAATCCGAAGCGCTTTTCTAAAAAGATTGTGCAAGAGGCGAAATCGAAGTTGGTTGATACGATGGACAATATCTATAAGTTTTTTGAGTTGTATTCGAGAATAGATGGATATGTATACAATAAAGAGCACACTGGAAAGAGAACGATATTGGATGAATGGATCCTCTCACGACTTCATAGTACGACGAAGCTCGTTACTGCCGATATGGAGCGTTATCAATTCACCCACGCAACACGTGAAATTGCCGCATTAGTCGATGAGTTAAGTAATTGGTATGTACGAAGATCAAGAAATCGTTTTTGGGCTCCTGGTCTTTCGGAGGATAAGCTGGCTGCGTATTCAACACTGTTTGAGGCTTTAAGCACAATCTGCCAATTGTTGGCACCATTTGCCCCTTATGTTGCAGAGGACATTCATGTGAAGTTGCATAAGAAAAGCGTTCACTTACAAGACTATGCTTCAGCTAATGAATCAATGATCAAATTGGAATTAGAGGATGATATGAGTACCATTTTAAAAATAGTTGAGCTGGGCCGTAGTGTCCGTAATTCGAATAATATAAAGGTCAAGCAACCATTGCAAAAAATGATTGTCTCTCGTAGGGAAGATAAATATTTTTCACAAGCCTATACGGATATTATTAAAGATGAGCTGAACGTAAAAGAGGTTTTCTATACAGAGGATTTATCACAATATGAATCGGTTTTATTGAAACTGAATTTCAAAACAGCTGGTGCCGCATTCGGGAATTTGGTAAATGAAGTTAAAACATACTTGGAACATATTTCACAAGCGGACCGAAATACATTCGTTAATAACGGTCAACTGCAGGTCGATGTAAATGGGCAAAAAATAACGTTGCAAAAAGAACATATCAATATCGAATATGCGATTTCCGATTGCTTCGATATGGCAGGTGATCAGCACGTAAAAGTGTTAGTGGATACACAGCTTTCACAACAATTGGTGGAGGAAGGCCAAGTCCGGGAATTAATCAGAGCAATACAGGATACACGAAAGAAACTTAATTTGCCTGTGGAGCAATATATATCAATCGATCTTTCGGCAACAGAAGCTACTAATGAAGTCATTTTGCGTTTTATGGGGTTAATTAAAGACAGTATTCTTGTTCATAATGTAAATATGAAAAAAATCGCTGATTCCGTTCAGTATATTGAAGTGAAATTCGGTGACGAGATAGTAAAGATAGCGCTTAAACAGTAGACTGACAAAAAACACCCTACTCCAGAGACATTAACTCTAAGTGGGGTATTTTTGGTGCTCTGACTATTGTTCCAACGCCAGCAACTGCTTTTTCATGTCCAAGCCGCCCCGAAAACCGGTCAGGTTGCCGTTTTTCCCGATGACGCGATGGCATGGGACAGTGATTAGCAGGGGATTGGCTCCGATTGCGGCTCCGACTGCGCGTACCGATTTCGGATTTTGGATCCTTTCGGCAATATCCGAATACGAAACCGTCTGTCCATACGGTATTTCCTGTAAAGCCATCCATACGGATTGTTGAAACGGAGTGCCGTGGAGGTCCAGAGGCATTGTGAACTCTTTCCGTTTCCCTTCCACATAGTCAATCAGTTCCTTTGCATAAGGTTCCAAGATCAAGCTGTCCTCCACCAAACTGTACGTGGGAAGTCGTTTCCTCGTCCACGCGGCAAGCTCTTCGAATGGGGAGTTGTGCGGACCCGCATAGCAAAGCCCTTCGGTTGTCGCTGCCAAGTATAGTTTCCATTCCCCATGATTCAATAGCGTCCAATAAACAATATTCTCCTTTTTTTGTTCCATTTCAAACCTCCTCTGTTCCTTTCCTTACCGTAATTATACCTTCTATCTTGTTGGAAGGGACAGAGATTTGCGTAGGGGGGATAACAATAATTAATAGGCCATTGATGTAAAATTGACGAATCGCCCGGCATTGCAAAGCAAACCGGATGACTGGCGTAATCAGTTAACAAAACCCTCCTACCTATAAAAAGTTTTCAATCTTCTTACTATAAAGATCTTTGTCGATCAGTATACTAAAGATATTGACGAAAAGGAGGGGGACCGTAAATGAAACCATTAAAAGCGGACCTGCTGCTTTTATTTGTCACTGTCTGCTGGGGGTCCTCTTACCTTTTCATGAAGGTAGGGCTGGATTCAGTATCGGAGTTCAATTTGATAGCGCTCCGGTTTGGATTGGCATTTCTTTTTGCATCCGCCATTTTTTATCGCCGATTCATGAAGATTGACAGGGCGACCGTAAAATTTGCTGCATTATTAGGTTTTATCCTTTTCATCATTTTTACGCTTGTCACTTTCGGGTTAAAAACGACAACTACGTCCAATGCAGGCTTTTTAATCAGCTTGACCGTTATTTTTGTTCCTCTTATCAGCACTGTCGTCTATAGAAATAAACCCGAAACAAAACTGATCATCAGCATTCTGCTTGCGATAATCGGAATCGCTTTACTAACGATACAGCTCCCTTTTCGCATCCAATTCGGCGATTTATTATGTATTGCCGCGGCTTTTTGCTATGCCATACATATTCTCGTGGTGGGTTCCGCAGCTCATAAAGTGGATACATTGAATCTCGGTATTTTACAACTGGGGTTTGCCGGCTTTTTTGGGTTTGTCTTCTCTTTGCTGCTTGAAACGCCTACATTCCCGGATTCTACAATTAGTTGGATAGCTATACTTGCACTTAGTATTTTATGCAGCGGAGTCGGGTTCATTCTGCAAATTGTTGCCCAGCAATATACGACGCCTGTACGTACGGGGCTCATCTTTTCTTTGGAACCGGTTTTTGCGGCGATTGTCGGGGTCGTTTTCGCTCACGAAGTCATTACGGGTGCCGGGTATATTGGAGCCGCACTGATGCTTTTCGGTGTCATCCTCTCCTCTATAAAATAATGAAAACCCATCCGAGAACGATTGGATGGGTTCATTTCGCTTACATTATATTCATTTTTTTTGAATGAATCACGTACTGCACGTCTGCCACATTCTTGATGAATGCTTGATCATGCGAGACGAACACAACCGTACCTTCATACGCCGTAATAAATTGCTCTAATGCTTCGAGTGCGTGAATATCCAGGAAGTTTGTCGGTTCATCCAACAATAAAATATTGTATTCTCCTAAAAACAACTGGCAAAGACGCAGGCGAATTGTTTCGCCTCCACTTAGCGCGTGTACATGTTTTTGAATGTCCGTCCCCGTAAATTGCATTGCATGCAATACGCTTCGCAAGAAACCTCCATCATAGTCAGATCGATTGCTCAAAAATTGAAGAACTGTTTCGTCACTGGAAAATTGGTAGCTCAACTGTTGGAAGTATCCGATTCTCGCCTTTGGTGAAATGACGAGACTTTCCCCTCTCGATGCAATGTGGTGGAGCAATGAACTTTTCCCTACACCATTTCCACCGGTAATCGCAATCTTCCCTCCAAGAGGCAGTTGGAAGCTCACATCGTCCAATAATAATTTCTCGCCCACTTGAAGGGTTAGCTGATCTGCCATGATTGGAAATTTGTTATGCAATTCCAATGCTTTTGCTTGCCGAAATATGATAGGTCTATCTTCTACCACCGGTTCTACCTTTTCCATGTTTTCAATGCGCTGTTCAATCGCTTTGGCCGCACGGTACACGGCTTTTTGGCTCGTGCCTTTCGATTTTGTTTCAAACATGCGGTTGGCTTTCGCTTTTGCTTCCTTTTTCGACATGTTGGTTGCTTGTGTGATTTTTTCTGCCTTTTTCATTTTATCATGCGCAGCTTGTTCCAGGCGGCTTTTTTCCTTTACGAACTGTTCATGAGCTTGACGTTGTTGCTCACGTTCTAACTGCTTTTGTGCTTTATAGTCACTGTAATTCCCTTGGTAAACGTGTACTTCGCCTTGATGCACTTCCCAAATCGTCGTGACCAGCTCATCCAATACGGCCCGATCATGGCTGATGAGGACGAGGGCTCCATAATAATAGCGCAGTTCGTCCAATAAAAACGAAATGCCGTCACGGTCCAAATGGGTAGTCGGTTCGTCGATCAACAAGGCTTCATAATAATGCGTAAACAATTGGGCAAGCTTCAGCCTCGTTTGCTCTCCTCCGCTAAGTCGATCCGTGTTAGCCGGGACAGCTAACCTGCCGAGCAGCCCGGGATCCGCTTCAGACAAGGAGGCAGGCTCAAGCTGTTGAAAATATCCACCTTCCACATGTTGCAGCACTTTCCCTTTTGTCGGCTGAATTTCCCCAGCGAGCAACTTGAGAAGCGTGCTTTTTCCGGCCCCGTTTTGTCCGACGATTCCGATGCGATCAAACTGATGTACAGCTAGACGCTCTATTTTAAGTACTTCCTTATCTAAATAGTTCATTTCAATATTCTTCAATTCAAAACAGACTTGTTCCATTTTCGCTACCTCCGAAATTTTTTATTTCGTATCGATAGCTGGAATCGATACGAGCTTACTGAAATAAGCTCATATCAATAAAATAATAATGTCATCATCATGTTCCCTCCAATAAAAAAAGTACACAGATCGCCCTGTGTACTTGCAAATTGGTATGGATGTCCCGTAGAACGAATTCACTTCTACAACATATCCAATCCGTACACATAGCAAATAAACCGTATAAAACGGTTATCACAATATGTATATGGATCAGTATAGTTGTAAAAATGCCATGTATCTTTCGCTCCTCTCAATTACTATTATCGTATCGAGTTCTTTCTGAAATGTCAATCTTGATTACTATACTGTGAATCGGGTAAGGAGTAAATAAAATTGGAGGTCATTCGAATGAAAAAAAATGGTACTTTATCTATCGCCAGTGCATTGTCGCTTATGTTGATTGGCTGTGGTACAGATGGCCAGAATGAAGAGCCTACTGTAAACCAAGAGACACCCGCGGTGAGTGAGAATGAAACGAATGCACAAGGTGAAAGCAGTTCAACTGGAGCTGCAAACGCTGAGCAAAACAACGACGCAGCAAATCAGGATGATATGCAGAAAAAGATGGATGAGCTTGAGTATGCAGAATTTGAATTGGAAGTAGAATATGCAGGCGATACAGAATATGAAGTGGAACTCGAGCAGAAAACTGTCGGTTCCGTTAAAGCGAAAATTGAGGACTCATTGAATCATGTCGAAAAAAGAGGGAACGAGGCATTCGATGAATTGCATCCTCTCGTTCAGAAATTGAATATTACACAACAGACGAAAAAAGACGAAGCGATTTCAGATGTATTGAAAACCTTCAATCTGCCTACTGACTATACCAAATTTGATTTGGAAGTTACGTTCAACGATGGAACGAAAATCGAATTCAAAGATCTTAAAAAATAATAACGTAGACGACACCTATCAAAACAAACGTGATGCTCATATTCACGTTTGTTTTGATTTATAAATAAGTATGCTTTTCACCGATCGATGATTGTGAGCAGTTTCCGGATATCTGTGCGAGGCTGGGCTGACGGTATATGCTTCGGGTAGCCAATCATCAAAGTAGCTACGATTTTTTCGCCCGGTTTTACTCCGATCCCTTCCCTGAAGACCGGATCATACACCCAATCGTTTGTCCGCCAAATCATTCCGATGCCCCGTTCCCATGCGGCAAGCTGGAAGTTTTGGATCATCGTGGACACAGCTCCGTAATCCTCGTCCCATCTTCGTTGCCTTGGATCTTCCGGCATAATGACGACAAGATGGAGGGGGATATCTTTGAAGTAACTTGCTTTACGCTGTACTTTTTCTGCGATTTCTCCGTCAACTTTAGGCTGCGAATTAACGTATGACTGGACAAAGGTTTCTTTTCCTTCTCCCGCATATAGTTGAAAACGCCAAGGTTCGGTCAATTTATGGTTGGGTGCCCATTTTGCTATATCCAGTAATTCGATGATTTCTTCTACATCTACAGGATCTGTTTTGAAAGCCTTGATTGTCCTTCTTCCTATAATTGCTTTTTCTACATCATTTCTCCCCATAAGTTCCATGGAACTAAAACCCCCTTCAAGAATTAACTATTTCGTTGCGAATGAAAATCATTATCAGTTGTTGTCATTGCAATTATAGCATGACAAAATATTTTGGCAACCGGTGTATGAGGATACAAATTTGAAGACTTTATAGAAAAAAATGCTATAATCTTCAAAAGATGAAAAAACCATCAGTCTCGGTGCCTGTCGCCTTGCAGAAAAATCAGAGGAGATTACATATGAAGAGTAAAAAAGTCGTATTGGCCATATTATTAATGAATTTATTTATCGCTTTTTTAGGTATAGGGCTTGTCATTCCAGTACTCCCTACTATTATGAATGAACTCGAAATCAGTGGGGCGGTCGTGGGGTATATGGTAGCCGCCTTTGCCATTACGCAACTTATTATCTCGCCGATTGCAGGCAAGTGGGTTGATAAATACGGCCGTAAAATGATGATAGTCATCGGTTTGTTCATTTTCGGGGCTTCGGAGTTTTTATTCGGATTCGGTAAAACGGTAGAAATCCTTTTTGTTTCCCGTATGCTTGGCGGCGTGAGTGCAGCCTTTATCATGCCAGCCGTAACAGCCTTTATTGCTGACATCACAACTGCACAAAGTAGGGCGAAGGCGCTTGGCTATATGTCCGCTGCGATTAGCACAGGCTTCATTATAGGTCCGGGGTTAGGCGGATTTTTGGCGGAAATCGGTACACGTGTACCGTTCTATTCGGCGGGGGTGCTTGGTGCGCTTGCAGCTATTTTATCAATTATCTTTTTAAGTGAACCAGAACGCGCACCGGAAGAAGAGCCGATGGAAGGTCAGAAAACTGGACTGCGCCGGATTTTCATTCCGATGTATTTCATCGCATTCATTCTAATTTTCGTCATGTCATTCGGTCTTGCTGCTTTTGAGTCGTTATTTAGCCTTTTCGTCGATCATAAGTTCAGCTTCACTCCAAAGGACATTGCAATTGTCATTACAGGAAGTGCGTTAGTCGGGGCGATTGCCCAAGTGGCATTGTTTGATCGAGTTACAAAGTGGATTGGGGAAATTAACCTTATCCGTTGGTCGTTGGCAATCTCCACCGTACTCGTCATCTTAATGACCGTTGTGAGTTCCTACTTCACTATTTTATTGACCACTTTTGTCTTGTTTATAGGTTTCGACATGATGCGCCCAGCCGTTACTTCTTACTTATCGAAAATCGCAAGAAATGAACAGGGGTTTGTCGGTGGGATGAACTCGACATTTACGAGTATCGGGAATATTTTCGGTCCTATTATCGGAGGCGAATTATTCGATCTCAACTTGAACTATCCTTACTATTTTGCAGCAATCGTTCTGCTGCTGGGGACTGGTTTAGCGCTGTTTTGGAAAAAGCCAAAACATGTGACGTTATAATCGGTTTTGAAATGAACTGAAAAGGCTAGTATAAAAATACAGGTGTCAGGATTAACTGTTCCCTTACCTGTATTTTATTTTTATATTTGTGTGCTACAGTTCATTCATGTATCCATTCTTTTAATGCGGGAAAAATGCGAACCCGACCAAACTTGGAAAACAGCAAATTGGAGATCTGATCTCCAATTTGCTGTTTTACTTTTTCTTGACTTTGTATCCAAGCAAATTCCATCATAGGATTCGCTGCTTTTAAATAATCATTGCTTCCTTGGAATGATATTTGCAACATAATCAAAGTAAAAAGTATATTTCCCCTTTTTTAACATAATGAAAAGGGCATGGATCAGTAAAGCCGTCCACATAAGGGTTACAAATATGAAGATACCCACCGTTACCCAGGCATAAATAGCGTAAGCGTGAGATTCCATTTCCAATTTAAACTGAGCGACAAGGTTAAATAATATAGTTACAAGCCAAGGCAAGTATAAGGCAACGGTTCTTTTAAGCAAGGCTTGCCATGAAGAGGCATCTCCCTCCAAATTCGAAAGTTTAAATCTCATTATACTTGTTCCGATTGTTTTTCCTTCCCATAGAAGAGGTAAAACAAAGTACATCACCACAAATCCAAATGTTGTATACAACATGTCTGAAAATTCGCTTGATGTTAGCAGTCCGACTGTGAAAGTAAACGTCAATTTAATGAAAATATAGTCTATAAGTACGGCAAGTAATTGAGACAGCGGCGGCACTAGATGACTCTTCTGCATTTTTTCCGCTTTCGCTAATAGTTTTTCCTTGGAAGGAAATAAAGCAAGTATGACTGGAGCAATAAAGAATCCAAAGAGTGCACCTGTACTATTTAACATTAGATCGTCAACATCAAATATACGATAGGGGCATTTGTAAATTCCGTAAATTCCAGTAACCTGTGTTACTTCGTAAAAGAGAGAGAGGGTGAATCCTAAAGTAAATGCTTTTTTCCAATACCGTTTTTCTTTGAAAAAGTATCGCAAATATACTCCGAAAGGGAGTAATAACAGAAAATTAAATGCCGCCTGCCAAAAGGCACTTTGATTGAATAGCTGAATATACGACCTTGGCTGTGACCAAGTAATTGAACTGCCCTTAACAGTATCTCGAATAAAGCTGAATGGCATTAATGAATAATAAACGGTATCTTGTGAATGGATAGCGCAAGTATCCCTTGTTAATGGAAGCGGCAAAAGAACTAGGAATAGAGCTGACAACATATAGAAAATAAACGAGTAAACAACAATAGAAGCCCAAAGGCTGAAATATCCATACTTTCTATAGGTGTAAATCAGCCAAGGAATGGTTAGTGGAAGACCTATAAAAGCAAATATAATAAATGCAACCTTTATTGGCAGGACATATACAGACATAAATACACCTCGTTTTTCTCTAACTTAATTTGAAGCGACTTAAAAAGCAGACGAAACACGTTGATTTACGCATCTTGTCTGCCATATTATTAGTAAACTGACTACAATGCATTCATATTTTAATTACTTTCTAATGGTTGCCGTATTCCTACCATACGTCATTAATCGCCAAACTTTTTCTAACGGCCCCATCTTAAAGAATTTAAACCAAATGACGCTATAAATGATTTGAATCGCAAAGATGATGATAGAAATAATGACGGTGTTAATCGGTGACACAATTTCAAGGCTCATAAGTGAGATGATGACGAGTCCAATGAAACTTTGTGCAAAATAATTTGTAAACGCCATTTGGCCGACACGAGCAATCGGTTGCAATAGTTTGGCGACATGTCTGTTTTCTAAGATTAAAAACATAATCGATAAGTACAAATAAGTTGTCGGTATTGTACCTAAAGCAATGATTTCTTGAATATGTTGATCATTACTTTGCGATGCGAACCAAATCCAGATAGAAAAACCGATAAACAATGGAAATGCAATGATTTGGAACCATCTTATTTGAGTCGATAAATCACTTATTTTTCGAAACCAATTCGCTTTAGCTGCAAGGAATCCTGATAAAAACATGATGAAAATCGTAATGGTATCATTCCCAAGAAAGGCAATAACGTTTGTAAAGACTCCCATGTCCTGAGCAAAGATTCCTAATAGTAGTGATAGGATATATATAGTTATTAATCCGCCAAGCCACTTGCTAATTGTTGACACCTTTGCACGATAAAAAGGAATCAAAAAAAAACCAATAAAGGCATATGCATATAAAATGGAACCCCAAAAAAATATAAAATGAATAATGCCGATTAATAAGAGGGCTAGTAAGCGCCTTATAAAACGCCAACGAGGCTTATCCCCTCGGCTCTCAGCACGTGAGGCGAAAATATAAAACCCGGCCCCGAATAAAAAAGAAAAAATAGAAAAGAACTTTTTTTCTACAAATATCTCGATCAATTTGGAAATAATCTCATTCAAGCCGTAATAATCGGGGATTTGCACGCCTTCGTGCATGGTTATAAACGCCCCGACATTAATGAACAATATCCCAAACAAAGCAAAGCCACGAATAATATCTAATGAAATGATTCTTTCCTTTTGTGTAATGGTTGGATTCAACTTTAATACTCCTTTTTAAAAATAAACTTAATAAAGTTAGTATATCGATCCAACCTTACACGATATTAATGTAAACCTTACATTAACCTTAAAAACGCTTCAAAATTAACATGTCAAGGGAAATGACAAGAGGGGAAAGTGACTTTAAGAGGGCTGGTATATCGTTAACCCGATTTCTATTTCTACATTTTGTCAGCCTTGCCCATGACGTTTTTAATCATTCTTCCATCCGAATCTTCACTTTAGTTCCCTCACCGATTTCGCTCGTCAAGGTGATGCTTCCCCCATGTGCTTCGATAATGTCTCTAGAGATGGCAAGCCCGAGGCCGGTCCCATGTATATCTTCCGTATTTGTCCCTCTGTAATAGCGGTCGAAAATCTGATTCATGTCACTCTTTGCAATGCCTTTTCCATTGTCTTCGATTGTTAGTCCATTTGCCATTACGCTGACGGTGATTTGGATGTCACTATCATTGTGGATAATCGCGTTGTTGATAAAATTTAAAACTGCCCGCTTCATTAGATGACGATCAATATTCCACTTGAGGTCTGATGCATCGCTGTTGAAGGAAATTGCACAATCGCAGTATTTCGGGTCGTTCAAGACGTCTATGACTATTTCTCGGACAAAGCTTTCCAGGCGGGTGTCTTCACGATTGAGCGGCATTTCTTGATTGCGCAGGCGCATCGTTAAATTGAAATCATCTAATAGCTCTTTCATATATCTTGATTTTCGTTCAATAATTTCCGCATAATCTGCACGTTCCGATTCTGTCACGTCTTGGTCGCGCAGCAATTCCGCGAAGCCTTGAATGGATGCGAGTGGCGTCTTCAAATCGTGCGAAACGTTGCTTATCCACTCTTCACGCATTTTTTCAAGTTTAGTACGCTCTTCTTCATGTGCTTGTAGTGTTTCAGAGACGGAATTCAAATTTGAAAATACCGGTTTGAAAATACCTTGGCGTTTCATTTTCTGAGTGGAAAAATTACGCTCTTTCAGCTGGGAAATCCGGTCGATCATGTACGAAACCGGTTTTGTGATAATCACGCTGAACAGCAATCCGACAAGCATTGCGATAAGCAAATCGGCAATTGTAATGCCAACGAATGCTTTTGACAGATAAGAGAGGAAGGATTTGACGTTGAACATGAAGACAATACGCTCTTCCGCAGAATCTTTGACGCCCAATAGATAGCTGTACTCTTCAAATTGACCGATGTAATACGTTGTAAATCGGTCGTCCATGTATTTGTAAATATGTACGAGTTCAATTGGACTATAGTGTGTAGGTGCATCTGAAGGCGACAGGGCGGCGGTGATGACTTGTCCGTTTGAATCTAATACTTGGAGCCAGCCGCCAAATTCCTGAAGTGCTTGGACTCCTTCTTCCGAAATGACGGGCTGCCCGTTTTCAATCGATAGATAGCGGGAAAATTGGCGGGTGAAATTTTCACCGGTATCGGCAGTTATGTTGTCATTGCTCTTCATCTGTTGGTTATAAAGGACGCCAATCAAGACAAATAAATTGACGAAAACGACGATGAAAACAATGCTTAGGACCGAAAATAAGTAACGAACTGTCAACTTCCATTTCATCGAATCACCTATTTCGCAATGAATTTATAGCCTAATCCTTTTACAGTTGTAAGATAGATTGGCTTTGACGGCTGATCTTCGATTTTCTCACGGAGACGGCGAATATGGACCATCAACGTATTATCCGCACCGAAAAAATCTTCTCCCCAAACACGTTCAAAAAGTGTCTCTTTGCTTAAGATTTGGTTCGGGTTATGCATGAAACAAGCTAATAATCCAATTTCCTTAGCAGTTAGCTCCAACATTTCCCCATTCTTCTTCACTTCGGTTTCCGCTTCGTTCATTGAAAACGGTCCAATAGTGAGCGGCTTAGGTTGGGAAGCCATCTCTGCTTCATGATATCCTGCCCGTCTTAATTGGGCTTTTACTCTGAAGGCGACTTCCTTGGGACTGAATGGTTTAGTAATATAATCATCGCCTCCAAGAGCAAGACCCAGAATCTTATCGGTCTCGTCGGATTTTGCTGACAAGAATAAGATCGGGATATGGGAAACCTCCCGTATCCTTTTGCATAAATCATAGCCTTCTCCGTCCGGAAGCATGATGTCCAAAATTGCGATATCGGGTGAAAACGACTCGAATTGCTCCCAACCTTCCCGAACGGAGCCTGCGGTTTCAATCTCCGTAAAACCTTCCTTCATAAGCGCGGTTTTCATTAAATGACGCAGATCGCTTTCGTCATCTACGATTAAGATTCGTGGTTTCGGCAAATCCAACACATCCTTTCAAGCTTCTTTGCTCAAGTATAATGCAATTTACCACACCCCGCCCGTATTTAAGGATAATGTAAGGCAGGAGTAAATTTGGCTTAAGGTTCGCCGAGTATAGTAAGGATATACGAAAGAGGTGCGAATAAATGGAGCCATTATTACTTGTAAAGAATGTTGAAAAAGCATATGGAAAAGGCGTGAATGTGTTCAATGCGCTTGAAAATATATCATTTGAAATCGACCATGGAGAATTTGTCGGTGTCATGGGCCCTTCAGGAGCGGGTAAATCGACATTGCTAAATATATTAGCAACAATCGATACACCTACAAGCGGAGATATTTTAATTGGAACGGACAATATCGCAAAAATGGATGAAGAGAAGCTTGCGGATTTTAGGCGCGACCACTTAGGATTCATCTTCCAGGATTATAACTTGTTGGATTCATTGACGGTTCGTGAAAATATTTTATTGCCGCTTGCGATCGCAAAGAAAAAACCTGCAGTAATTAAAGAACGTGTAGAGGAAATTGCAGCGACATTTGGCATTTCCAATTTGCTTGATAAATATCCTTATCAAATTTCGGGCGGTCAGAAACAGCGTACAGCGGCGAGTCGTGCATTGATTTCCAAACCGAAAATCATTTTTGCGGATGAACCGACCGGCGCATTGGATTCGAAGTCGGCAACAGATTTGTTGGAAAGCATGAGCTCGCTGAACGAAAAGCATGAAGCGACGATCATGATGGTAACGCATGATGCGTATGCCGCAAGTTTTTGCAGACGTATTTTATTCATAAAAGATGGTCAGCTGTCGAAAGAGATATTGCGAGGAAGGAAGACGCGCAAGGAATTTTTCCAAATGATTTTGGATGAGCTATCGCAAGTAGGCGGTGAAACAAATGACGTTATTTGATTTGGCGGTAAAAAATATACGCCGCAATATGAAAAGCTATTCGCTTTACATCGGATCTACTGTATTTTCCATCCTCATTTACTTTACATTTGCGACTTTGAAATATAGCAATGATATTAGCGGGGCGGCTGAAACGTCGAAGCAGATTCAGGGGGTGATGGGCGCCGCTGCATTTGTACTTATGATCTTTGTAGCGATTTTCATACTATACTCCAATTCTTTTTTCATGAAAAAGAGGAAAAAGGAAGTCGCGCTTTACTCCTTGCTTGGCGTGCGAAAGCGTTCAATCGGATTTCTTATGTTTTTTGAAAACATGGTAATCGGACTGCTATCGCTCATCATTGGGGTCGTATTAGGATTTTTGCTCTCCCGCGCTTTGTTAAGCATTTTATTGAAGTTAATGGGGCTTGATGTCGTTGCAGGATTTACATTTTCAACAAGTGCGCTTATTAATACTGTTATTGTATTTTTTATCATCTTTTTAGTCACTTCATTGATGGGGTATCGGGTTATCTACCGTTTCAAGTTAATAGACCTATTCCATGCAGAGAAAAAGGGCGAGGAAGTACCGAAAGCGCGTATCGTGACAGTGTTTTTGGGTGTGTTGGCATTGGCTGCCGCATATGTAATTGCCTTGCAAGATTTAATGGACTCAGAAGTATGGCGGGTATTAGGGTTGGCGACACCGATCGTTATTATCGCGTTGACTGTAATCGGATCGTATTTACTGTTCCATAGCGTTCTTGTATATGTATTGTCTGCGTTGAAAAGAAACCCGCACTGGGCTTGGAAGGGTCTTCATATGATGACTGCTTCCCAATTGCTTTACCGTATTAGGGGAAATGCGAAAACATTGACGATCATTACTGTGCTGAGTGCAACGACGATCACTTCAGGAGGAGCAGTATTCGGGGTTTATTATAATGCCGAAAAAAATGTGGAAATGTATACGCCTTACACTTATATGTGGGAGGGGGATCCACAGACGATTGACCCTGCGATCATCGAATCGGAAGTTTCGTTCAATAGCAAAATGATCCGCGTTCCGCTCGCTTCTTATGAAATGGAATACGCTGTCATTGATGAGACTACTTATCATACGTTGGCAAAGAACTTAAAGTGGCCTGAAGTTCAAAAGCTGCAGGAAAGTGAAATCTTCGCAATTGATGCCTATTATGATGAAAGATGGTCCGACAAATTGGAATCTGTCATTATCAACGATACCGATTACAAAGTTGCGAAGTTTTTTGATCAAGCATTATTCAATGTAGGTACATTAGGCGCAAATGCAATAGTTGTGCCGGATCAATTATATGAAGAAATGGATTCTGATGAGAAATTGCTGCAAGCTGTTAACGTCATCGATTACAAAAAACAGATCGAAGTATCCAACGAATTGGCGGAGGCGGCAGAGAATTTTTCAAGCGCGACAGCTGATTACAATAGCTCCATCGAGTCATTAGGAGCTCTATTATTCGTAGGAAGTTTCTTAGGACTTGTTTTCCTTGTCGCTACAGGAAGCATCATTTTCTTTAAAATGATGACGGAGGCGGAAGAAGATAAAGCGAAGTACGCGATTCTTCACAAAATCGGCGTGTCGAACAAAGATATGAAGCGAACGATTCGCGGGCAAGTCGGTGTCATTTTCATTGCACCACTCCTATTAGGATTAATTCATGGAGGTGTAGCGTTGACCGCTACCTCAAACTTGCTCATGATGGATTTCTTAGTTCCGGTCGTTATTTGGATGGTTGCTTACACGTTAATTTATGCGGTTTATTATATTGCCACAGTTCATAACTTCAATAAATTAATTAGAAGAAGCTATTTGGAGGGATAATAGATGAAGAAAGGTTTAATTGCAGTAGGCGTATTAGCCATTTTTCTAATTGGAGCGATCATTGCCTTGGCGACGATGGACTTCAATCGAATGGGAAAAGATAATGCTTACTATCAAATTCCGGCTGAAAGCTCAGTCGAAGAAACTAAGTTGGAGTCGGGTGAAATTATGAAAAGGTATTTGTATACAGGTACTGCCTATAAAGAAAATGGTGAATCGATCGAAGTGGAATTTTCCGCAGCGAAAGAGTTGAGAGAAGGGGCGTATTTGAAGCTATATTTGAAAAATGGAGATGAAGTTACTTCCTATGACGAAGTGCAGCCATCAGACATTCCGGAGAAGGTGAAGTTTTAAAAATAAAAAGAGGCTATCCCGGTGGATGGCCTCTTTCCTTATTTATTAATAATCATAAATTTTTCCCTGAAAGATAAAAAAATCGTATTCTCTTTAATTTCAAAGACGTCTACTCAATTTGAGCCGAGCCATTCATAACATATTGCAATATGTTATCCATGCCAAAACGATTGACGAATTTATAAAATGGTTCACGTTTTTTGCCATTCTCTATATATAAATCGATCACTTGATCAACGGCTACATACAGTTCGTCAGGCTGCACTTGCTCAAGTAAAAGCATACCTGTTTTCGCATAAGTGCCTTTTGCGTTCCCGCCAATGTATAAGTCGTAGCCTTTCCGTGATTTGATAACGCCGATGTCATTGACGAGCGGTTCGCCGCATCCGATCGGGCAGCCGGTATAGGAAGGCCGGAGCGTGAACGGGACGGGTCTGCCTGCAATCCGTTTATTCAGCTCGATTGCGACAGGCATCCCTTCCTCCACCGCCCCTTTACAAAAGTTGCAATGGCGTAAGCTTTTTACAAAATTCCCGACCGGATAGCAAGAGAGTCCGACCTCGCCGAATTTCTTTTGAATGAATTCGACATCGCTTTCGATCACTTCAATATATAATTGCTGGAATGTCGTTACCTCCAACTCTTGATCTCCTAAATAGTCGGCAAGGACCGTTAATTGTTTAGCATTTAACATAGCTCCGAACGATATTCCACCGTTAACAGCTAGTTTCACCTTTTTCTCTGTTTGCATATTGATTTTACTCACCTTTCTTTTCGATTGCCAACAATGAAATAGTACAATACCTGTGTAGGGTATGTAAACAGATTGTTCGATAAATCATATCGAAACCTCGTTAATTTGGTATTTGCAGTTATAACGTAATGATTTTGGGTACATAAAAATAGGGGGGTAACATATGTATTGGTTGACATTTATACATATCGGTCATAATATATGAACATATGCTCATATAAGCAGGTAAGGAAGGGGGAATAAAAATGAGTGAAAAGAATGGAGTGGAGCAGGTTTTGGAGGAAAATACGCCACTTTTGGATGAAGAAACGCTTTTCGTTGTATCCCAAACATTTAAAGCGTTAAGTGATCCAACGAGAATTCGGATTTTAAATTTATTGTGCAAAGAAGAGCATTCAGTAAATGACATTGCCGAAACATTGAACCTGAGTCAGTCATCTGTCTCTCACCAATTGCGTTTTTTAAAAAATTTACGATTAGTGAAGTTTAGGAGAGAAGGTACGACACTTTATTATTCAGAAGATGACCATCATGTTATGAATTTGTTGAAACAGGCAATTGAACACGCGACGCATAATTAATTACGTACAGGGGGTATTTAAGTGGGACATGATCATGGACACGACCATACGCATGGTGCGAATAAAAAAGTTTTATTGATTTCCTTCCTCATCATTACTACGTATATGATTGTGGAAGCGGTCGGCGGATTTTTGACGAACAGTCTTGCCCTATTGGCGGATGCCGGCCATATGTTAAGCGATTCGATTTCATTAGCGATAGCGTTGATTGCATTTAAGTTGGGAGAAAAAGTGGCAAGTAAAAGCAAGACGTTCGGCTATAAGCGATTTGAGATTTTAGCTGCTGTATTAAATGGCGTCACATTGATCGTTATTGCTTTGTTCATTTTCTATGAAGCGGTAAAACGTTTTGCAAATCCGCCTGAAGTTGCGACGACAGGCATGCTGATCGTGAGCAGCATCGGATTGGCGGTAAATATTTTGGTCGCATGGATAATGATGCGCGGCGGCGATGTTGAAGAGAACTTGAACATGAAAGGCGCTTATCTGCATGTCATTAGTGATATGTTAGGTTCGATAGGCGCGATTGCTGCGGCTCTGCTAATGATGTTCTTCGGGTGGGGTTGGGCTGATCCATTGGCGAGTGTCATTGTTGCCATTCTTGTGTTACGGAGCGGTTACTTTGTATCTAAGTCTGGATTGCATGTCCTGATGGAAGGGGTGCCTCAAAACGTGGTTATGGATGATATTATTCATACGATCCGTAATGCGAAAGGTGTTCTAAGCGTTCATGATTTACATGTTTGGTCCATTACGAGCGGACTGAATGCACTGTCCTGCCATGCCGTAGTGGACGATCAAATGACAATTGCAGAAAGTGAGCAATTGCTTCGAGGTATCGAACATGACTTATTGCACCAAAGTATCCATCATGTAACAATTCAAATGGAGACGTCCGCCCATCAACATGACGACTCAATTTTATGCCAAGTGAAGCCCGACGCGTCGGGAGGACACCATCATCATCATCATCATTAAGACAGTTAGTGACCGGCGGCAGTAATGCTTCGGTCACTATTTTTTGAGAAGGAAACAAATTATTTTACATACCCCTAATGGGTATATTATGATGTAATTAAGCACCAACATTCCTGTTTCGTTTCCAAAGACCAAATTTCGGAGGATTAACGTATAGGGGAGGTGGGTATATATTTTTACGAAGCATATACCCCCATACCGTATGGACTGGAAACCATAATAACAGAAAAGGAGGACTGTAAGATGAATCATCATGCGGGATATCATCACCACCACATCGTTCAAGGAGAAAATGAGGTGACAACAAAGGTCACTTACAAAGAAGGTGTCATTACAATCGAATTGAAAGATAAGCATGGAAACGCACCTGAGTTGGGGGTTTCCCATGAAAAGGAAATGCATTTGATTGTTGTGAGCGCAGATTTGAAAGAATATATTCATGGCCATCCCGAAAAACAAACGGACGGCGTCTATAAGCTACAAAGAGACTTGGCGGACAACGAATACAAAACATTTGTAGATATTGCACCAAAAAATTCAACATATACAGTTACACCGATCACACTCAACGTCGGGCAGGCACAACACAAGCATCATGCCAATGATCTCGAAGTTGACAAAGATTATGTCAAAACGGTAGACGGGTATACTGTAGAATTAAAAACCGATACTTTTGAAGCCGGGCAAGAGCTTTTATTATCGTTCGACTTAAAAGGAGCAACACCTGAGCCATATTTAGGTGCATTGGGTCATGTTGTCATTTTAGATGAAAACGCCAATCGATTTATCCACGTACACCCAGTATCAAATGACAAAACCCAATTTGACACGGTCCTGACTGAAACAGGGAAGTATAAACTTTGGGCCGAGTTCCAATTTAATGGGAAAGTTTATGTATATGCGTATGTTATAGAGATAAAATGATTTTTTTCGACATAGATCTTCATATTAAGGGAGGTGACACTATGAAAAGTAAGCCATTTGAGCTGTATACAAGACCGACATGTTCGGATTGCCAAGATGCGAAAGCATTTCTTGCGAAAAACAATATTCCGTACATTGACTATGATTTATCTAAACAACCGGAAAAAGAGAAAGAGCTCATAAAGATCAGTGGCTCCCGGGTCGTACCAGCATTCGTATTTAAGAAAAAATCGCTGTTAGGTTTTGGTGGCAAGCCGAAAGTGTTGATTGGTTTCGAACGGAATGAAGAAGAGATTAAGAAGCTGTTGACAATGTAGTGTCGATGATGCCGAATAGGGACAATATCATTGCTCTTCCTTATAGTAAGTGGTATTATAGGGGTACGGGGTATAATAAAACTCTGAGGAGTGAATGATATATGTCAGAAACAATGAAGAAGACTGTACAGCCGAATAAGCAACAGCTGCTAAATCGATTAAAACGAATTGAAGGACAAGTAAGAGGCGTTCATCAAATGATTGAAAACGACCGTTATTGCGTAGATATTCTGCATCAGATAAGTGCGATTCAATCAGCAATGAACAAAGTATCTTTAGCATTATTGGAAGACCATACACATCACTGTGTCGTCAAGGCCATTAAAGGACAAGATGGCGAGGCGGCTATCCAAGAACTTATGAGTGTCATGAAAACAATGACGAAGTAATATCTTTTTGACTTGACATACCAGTATGGGGTATATTATATTATGAATGACAACGAAATAGGAGGTGTATTATCATGAAAGAAGTATTAAAAGTAGAAGGCATGTCTTGCGGTCATTGCGTGAATTCGATCGAGTCGAGCGTCGGTAAACTGAACGGTGTTTCATCAGTGAAAGTTGACCTTGCGAGCAATGAAGTGACTGTCGAGTTCGAAAACGAAGCAACTTTGAATCAAATCAAAGAAACGATTGAAGACCAAGGATATGAAGTTGCTTAAACAACAATGATATAGCGTCTTCCGCTTACACCATGTGGGGGTAAGAAGCGGCTGAGAAGTGATTATACGTCTACTGTATAATCCTTCTTTTTTCAAAGTTTAATACCCCCACTCAGTATTGGAGGGATACAAATGGCAACTACAGAAAAAACCTTAAAGATCAACGGGATGACATGTGCAGCATGTGCAAACCGTATTGAAAAAGGTTTATCCAAAATTGAAGGCGTTGAAAAGGCGAATGTCAACTTTGCTTTGGAAAGTTCGACGATCGTATACGACCCCGAAAAAGCAAATGTTGACGATTTTACGGCGCGTATCGAAAAGTTAGGATATGGCGTTATTCAAGATAAAGTTGAATTCGATATTTCGGGTATGACGTGTGCGGCTTGTGCGACGAAAATCGAAAAGCGCATTACTAAAATGGATGGTGTTTCAAAAGCGGCCGTCAACTTCGCTCTTGAAACGTTGACCGTCAATTATGACAGCGGTCAAACCAGTCCGAACGAAATGATGGCCAATGTGAAGAAAATGGGCTATGAATTGATTCCAAAAACAGACGGCAAGGATAAGATGGATCATAAAGAGCAAGAAATCAAAAGGCAAACGCGGAAATTCATTTTCTCGACCATTTTAACATTACCGTTGTTATGGACAATGGTCGCGCATTTTGAGTTCACTTCGTTTATTTATTTACCGGCGTTTCTCATGAATCCGTGGGTGCAACTCGCTCTTGCAACACCTGTTCAATTCATTGTTGGCGCACAGTTTTATAAAGGTGCTTATAATGCTTTACGAAGTAAAAGTGCTAATATGGATGTCCTCGTAGCGCTCGGTACAAGTGCAGCTTATTTCTACAGTTTATATTTATCGTTTGAATGGATGGCAGCGGGGAGTGTCGGACATCCGGAACTTTACTTTGAAGCATCCGCTGTCATTATTACCTTGATTGTCCTCGGTAAATTGTTCGAAGTGAGGGCAAAAGGGAAAACGAGCCAAGCTATTCAAAAATTGCTTGGATTGCAAGCGAAAACAGCTCGTGTTTTAAAAGACGGCGTTGAACAAGAAGTGCCGATCGAGGAAGTAGTGGCAGGAGATATTATCCTCGTGAAGCCGGGTGAAAAGATTCCGGTCGACGGAGAAATCCTAACCGGCCAATCAGCGATCGATGAATCGATGATTACGGGAGAAAGTATTCCTGTTGATAAAGTACCTGGAAATTCCGTCATCGGTGCAACGATCAATAAAAATGGTTCATTGCAAATAAAAGCGACGAATGTTGGAAAGGACAGCGCATTATCGCAAATCGTCAAAGTCGTTGAGGAAGCACAAGGCTCCAAAGCGGAAATTCAAAGGTTGGCGGATAAAATCTCTGGCGTTTTCGTTCCGATTGTTGTCGGGATTGCGATTTTGACGTTCTTCATCTGGTATTTTGCCGTAACGCCTGGCGATTTTAGGTCATCACTTATCCCGACGATCTCGATTCTCGTCATTGCATGTCCTTGTGCGCTCGGTTTAGCGACACCGACATCGATCATGGCAGGTTCAGGTAGAGCGGCTGAAATGGGCTTGTTGTTCAAAGGTGGAGAGCATCTTGAAAATACACGCTCCATTGACACAGTTGTATTGGATAAAACAGGGACAGTGACAAAAGGGCAACCTGCGTTAACAGATGTTATCGTATCGGAAGGCTTTGTCGAGCAAGATGTGCTGCAAGTAGTCGCATCAGCTGAGAACCAATCAGAGCATCCATTGGCGCAGGCGATTGTAACAGGTGTCAGAGAAAAAGGTGTTGAACTGATTGAAGTGGATGCATTCAATGCGCTTCCTGGATACGGCATTGAAGCGGAGGTTGACGGAAAAACGGTTCTCGCAGGTACGCGGAAATTAATGCGCAGCCGGGACGTTGCTCTCGGCCATATCGAAGCGACAATGGAGAGAATGGAGAACGAAGGGAAAACGGCGATGCTCATCGCAATCGATGGGAAGCTTGCGGGTGTCGTTGCCGTTGCGGATACAGTGAAAGAAACGTCCAAAGAGGCGATTCAAAGAATGCAGGAGCTCGGTCTTGACGTCATTATGTTGACGGGAGACAATCAGCAAACTGCTGAAGCGATCGGGCGGCAAGTCGGCTTGACGCATATTATCGCAGAGGTGCTTCCAGACCAGAAAAGCGATAAAATCAAGGAGTTGCAAGCGCAAGGGAAGAAAGTCGCGATGGTTGGAGACGGCATTAACGACGCGCCGGCGCTTGTCATGGCGGATATCGGAATGGCTGTCGGCACTGGAACGGATATTGCGATTGAAGCGGCTGACATTACGTTGATGCGTGGCGATCTGAATAGCGTTGCAGACGCATTTATCATGAGCCGGAAAACGATGCGCAACATTAAGCAAAACCTGTTCTTCGCCTTCTTCTACAATACGGTCGGCATACCTGTCGCAGCAATCGGTCTACTAGCCCCTTGGGTGGCGGGCGCTGCGATGGCGTTTAGCTCGGTATCGGTTGTACTGAATGCGCTTAGGCTTCAACGAGTGAAATTGTAATACCATATGTAAAGCCCATCCAATCTGGATGGGCTTTTGGGATTTTATTGAATAAGGCTCTTCACGGCTTTCGACATCGTTGCACCGTCCGTTTTCCCGGCAAGAAGTGGTTTTGCAATTTTCATCGCATCCCCCATATTCATTCCTTGAACAACTCCCGCTTCTGTAAGCAGAGTCTTCACTTCTTCCTCGCTTAGCTGTTTCGGCAAGAACGATTTGAGTAAAATCAATTTCTTGTTTTCCTGTTCAATCAAATCTTCACGTTGCGCTTTTTCAGCACCTTCCAATGCTTGGTTTGTCTGTTTGATCTCGCGGTTGACGATTGCGACCTCTTCTTCCTCCGTCAAAGCGGAGCCTTTCTCTTTTTCGGCCATGTCCAGTGCAGACTTCAATAGTGTCAGCACGCCTTTGGAAAGGACATCCTTCTCTTTCATTGCCTGTTTCAGTTGTTCGAACACAGTTGTTTTTAACATTGTTCAAATCGCCTCTTTTCGTTATCGAATGCATCCAGCTCACTCGAATTTGTGTAATGATTATAAAGAAGACGCCACTGAAAAGCAACAAAATATGATCAGAAACTTGAATAGTCCGTGCAAAATTGGAGGGGTTAATGCCATCCATGCATCATACAATGAATCATACATCTGGATAACAATTGAAAAGGGGAGAGTCATACTGGATAATGTACGATTGCTCGGAGCCCCATTATCATGGAATATCTCTTTATTGGCTGTACTCGTTTGTCTAGCCTGCTGTTATCTGTTTTTGGTGCAACGTTATGCGAAAGTGGATTTGGGTAATAAACAGACCTTTCTTTTTTCGCTAGGCATACTCCTGTTTTACTTCACGGTCGGAAGTCCGTTTGCTGTTATTAGCCATCTTTCGTTCAGCTTGCATATGATCCAGATGAGCATTCTTTTTTTCATCATCCCGCCTCTTGTCTTGCTGGGCATCCCAGAGCAACTCTTCGTGAAAGCGATGGACATCTCGAAGCTAACTTGGCTAAAGAGGTTTCGATTCCCTCCCAAAATTGCCCTTTATGTTTTTGCAGTGTTATTACTGTTGTACCATCTGCCTTTTATCCTCACATTTCTATTAAAAATCCCTCTTCTGCAAAATGGATTCATTACTTGCTTGTTTTTACTTTCTATCATTATGTGGTGGCCCATCGCCTCGCCGGATGCAAAACGCCGCCTTTGTAAACTGGGGATGAAGCGGTACGCCATGATCAGTGGTTATGTGTTATTGCCAGCATGCCTTTTTTTCATTTTGACGGCCTTCATTGATGGAGTGGAAAATCCTTTGCTTGCGCAACTGACGGCCCACCTTTGCATGCCCGCCTCTACTGCTACCACCTTGCTCCCTCCACCATTCAACACTAAGTATGATCAGTTCATGGCAGGGGTCATCATGATGGGGCTCCATAAGTTCGGATTGGTCATGGCGCTTACGCTTGAAAACAAAATAGCTGCCACTTCCCCGGAATCTGAAGGGAGTGAAAATTGTCTTATCGCCATTCATACGCCTAGGAAGAATTGGCGAACATGAAATTGAGTTCGAGATAAGTACTATTGAACATAAAAACGAGCGAACCTCATCCCGTTTGATTCGGAAGAGGCTCGCTATTTTTATTTATTAATTACTTTAAATCGAGACGATTTAACCGATATTAGTTAGCGTGTGTGGACTCAGATATCAAATAATAATAGGAGATGTAAAATATGTTTAAAAGTATTAAAAGAAAACTTTTGTTCTCTTTTTCGTTAGTGATTGTATTAATGCTTCTGTATGGCATTTACAATATATCGGTAGTATTGAAAAGCAACAGTCAAGCAAGAGATATAGTGGAAAAAGAACTGCCGTTATTAATTGCCCATGATCAGATGGCGTTATCGATGGCCAACCGCATTTCGACGGCTCGGGGATATATGTTATACGGTGGAGATTTTAAAGATATGTTCAATGAGTACAGCGAGATTGGCATGAAGAACGAAAGTGTGATCCGTGAAATACAGGACACCGACGAGTTCGACCGGCTCATCGAGCAAACGGTAGCTTGGAGAACGATTGTAACGGAAGAAGTGTTTCCGGAGTATGATAAAGGCAACAAGGAGAAAGCGCTGAGCACTTTAAGGCAGTCTATTCCAATGGCACGCGAAATCATGGCAGGCTATGAAAAGTTAGCGGCAGATTATGAAGCGAATATTAATGCTGCGGAAGCGGAAATCATCGCGGATGGGGAATTGACATTCAAGATTATAAGTATTGTAACGATTTTAGTAATTCTATTAAGTATTGCAGCAGCGCTTTTCACTGCCGATCAAATTACAAAGCCAATCAAAATGGTAATGAACCGCATGCTGGAAATGGCTAAAGGCGATTTAAGCGGCGAAAATATGAAAACGAACGCCAAGGATGAAGTAGGCCAGCTTGTCCATGCCGCAAACGAGATGAGCGATAATACCCGAAAGTTATTACACACGATTAATGAGATCTCCAACTCCGTATCAGCTCAAAGTGAAGAGTTGACGCAATCCGCAAACGAAGTGAAATCTGCCACCGATCAGGTTGCCATGACGATGTATGATTTGGCGGAGGGGGCAGAATCGCAAGCAACACAGGCAAGTCATCTTTCTGACATGATGGACTCGTTCGTCCATCAAGTGGAAGAGGCTGACGACAAAGGTGGGCATATTCAAGTTGCTTCCACAAAAGTGTTGGATATGGCTTCTGAAGGGCGCCGATTAATGGATCTTTCAAATGATCAAATGGGTAGAATCGATAAAATCGTACAATCCTCTGTTGAAAAAATCCAAGGTTTGGATGCCCAGTCACAGGAAATATCGAAATTGGTCGTTGTTATTAAAGATATTGCCGATCAAACAAATCTTTTAGCGCTGAATGCAGCTATCGAAGCGGCAAGGGCTGGTGAACATGGCAAAGGGTTTGCCGTTGTAGCCGAAGAAGTGCGAAACTTGGCAGAACAGGTTTCTCTTTCTGTGACGGACATTACAAAAATTGTCGGTGACATTCAATTCGAATCCAGTTCTGTTGCAACATCTCTACTCGAAGGGTATGGAGAAGTGGAGAAAGGGACAGAACAAATTACGCAGACAAGTCAAACTTTCAATGATATTAATGATGCTGTAAGTGAAGTCGCTACCCATATTACGATGATTTCCAACAACTTATCACAAATGGTTTCCAGCAGTCAGAAAATGCGCGGCTCTGTAGAGGAAATTGCCGCCATCACAGAAGAGACATCTGCAGGCGTTGAACAAACTTCTGCTTCAGCCCAACAGACAAATAGCTCTATGGAAGAAGTGGCAATGAGCTCAGAGCAGCTATCGAAATACGCTGAAGACCTCAATCGACACGTCCTTCAATTTAAATTATAAGCAAGCGGGGCTGTCCAGAAAGATTTCTTGGACAGCCCCTCTTATTTTTGTTCAAGTGTCGGCAAATCTTGGATATCGATCATTTCCTGAAGGTTATCGTTCATTTCCCGACAGATATCGATCAATTCCACAAACTTATCATTCATTTCCCAACAAATATCGATCAATTCCCGGAGTTTATTGTCATTTCGTGACCTTCGACTCACTAACGATGAACCGTCAATCCAGTTAAATCTTCTTCACGAATTCCGATTTCAATTGCATTGCGCCGAAACCGTCAATTTTGCAATCAATATCATGATCGCCTTCGACCAACTTAATGTTTTTCACCTTTGTCCCCATTTTGACGACGTTTGAGCTGCCTTTTACTTTCAAGTCCTTGATGACTGTGATGGTATCGCCGTCATTTAAGACATTTCCATTTGCGTCCCTAACGACAGCCGCTTCGGCTTCCGCCTCTTGTGATTCTATCGTCCACTCATGTGCACATTCAGGGCAGACGAACAGGTTTCCGTCTTCATATGTGTATTCGGAATTGCATTTTGGGCAATTTGGTAAATTGTTCATGATATGATTCCTCCATCCAGTAGTATCATTCATACTATAGCAGAGAACGGATTTAATCCAAGTCCGCGAGAGCAAAACAAAACTGTATTTGTATAAATCTCAAGTATTTGCTATATTATAAGCAATATGGAATCGTAGATGTGGCCAAGTAGATGAAAATTGTGAAACAGAAAGTATGGCGCCTTGCTGAGAGCCGTACCACCGCTTTTCATTGAACCCTACCACGGAGATGTCGTGCAAACATGACCGAGTCGTTTTCGTTATCAAACGTTCGAGGGCTTAGCATCGCTAGGCCGAATGAAGGTGGTACCACGTCTATTCAGCGCAAAGACGTCCTTATTTAGGACAGCTTTGCGCTTTTTATTATGTATAGGGAGGAAATCAAGATGAGTAATCAGCAAAACGATTTTTCAAAATGGTATATCGATACGATTCAGAAGGCGGATTTGATGGACTATACACCGGTTCGCGGATGTATCGCATTTAAACCGGACGGCTTTGAGATTTGGGAGCATATCCAAACCGAAATGGACAAGCGTTTCAAGGAGACGGGCCACAGGAATGCGTATTTCCCGATGTTGATTCCTGAGTCGTTCTTCCAAAAGGAGAAAGATCATATTGAAGGGTTTTCTCCAGAGCTTCCATGGGTGACGGAAGCCGCCGGTGAGAAATTGGAAGAGCGTTTGGCATTGCGTCCAACGTCCGAAACGATGATCGGTCATTTGTATTCAGATTGGATCAAAAGTTACCGCGACCTTCCAGTATTGATCAACCAATGGGCGAACGTTTTCCGTTGGGAGAAGAAGACATTGCCGTTCATCCGCACATCTGAGTTTTTGTGGCAGGAAGGGCATACGGCACATGTGGATGAAGAAGAGGCACGTACTGAAACGATGCAAATGTTAAATATTTATAAAGAAGTCGTGGAAGAGCTACTTGCAATTCCTGTTTATGACGGACAAAAAACACCTTCCGAGCGTTTTGCAGGTGCGGTTGACACGTATTCCATCGAAGCGATGATGAAGGACGGGAAAGCTGTTCAAGCGGGTACTTCTCATTATTTGGGCACGAAGTTTGCAGAAGCATTTGACATCAAATATTTGACGAAAGAAAACCGTCATGAATTCGTCCATACAACATCATGGGGAACTTCGACGCGCTTGATCGGCTCCGTCATTATGGTGCATGGCGACGAACAAGGGCTTGTGCTGCCACCACGCATTGCGCCGACGCAAGTAGTCTTGATCCCGGTTGGACCGTGGAAAAAGAACCCGGCTATCATGGAGAAATTGGATGAGGTCTTCGCACAATTGAAAGCGAAGGGCATCCGTGTGCGTCTAGATGATTCCGATCAGTCGCCGGGCTTCAAGTTCAATGAGTGGGAGTTGAAAGGTGTGCCAGTTCGTGTTGAGCTGGGACCACGTGACTTGGAAAACAATCAGGCGCTCATCAAAGCGCGTGATGAGGATGAGAAAGTGGCTGTTGATTTGCCGACGATTGTTGATTGGATTGAAGGTGCACTGAACACGATGCAGACACGCCTGCTTGAAAAAGCGCGTGCATTCCGTGCAGAGCATTCCCACACGCATATCGACTCAATCGCTGATTTGACGAAGCATATCGCGGACTCGGCGGATAAAGGGGAAATCCCTGGTTGGATCCTTGCCGGTTGGTGCGGCGATGATACGTGCGAGGAGCAAGTGAAGGAAGAGACGAAGTTCACAACACGTAATATTCCGTTCAATCCACCAGCTGAAAAGTCCACGTGTATCAATTGTGGAAAAGACGCGAAGCACACAGTGTGGTTTGCGAGAGCTTATTGATTTAGTGTAAAAGGACAAAATTACTCAGCTGAGATCCCCTTTACCAGTCACTGGTAAGGGGGTTTTTGTGTTTCCAAGTTATTTAAGCAGGCCGTAAATGAAAACCATTCCTATTGTTCCTTAATGTGACATAAAGTTATTGCGGATTTAGGAACATTTAGAGAAGTCGTTGAATGGATATGTGTTCATTGGGTATTGTTAGAGTGAAGAAAGGGAGGTAATAGAAATGAGAAAAACTTCAACACTCGTTCTAGGATTCCTGTTTGTCGTTTCGCTTGCTGTCATCGGCATGATGGCAAATCAGCTAAAGCTCAATAAGCAAGCAGCCGACAAAGAACAAAACGTTATTGAAGCACCTACAGAACAAACAGCGGGGATTGTACATAATCCACCTTCTTTGGATGATGTACCTGAAGGCCCATTAGGAGATGCTATTTTAAGAGGTTACGAATTAACAAATGACACGTCAAACGTATTACGAAGTGAAGCATCAAGTGTGGAAGACGGCATGGCGCGGGTAAATGAACTATCATGTACAAGTTGTCATGCAGGCGCGGGGATGGAGGAGGAAGTATCTTCCTTAGTAGGAATGGCTTCTGTTTATCCAATGCATATTGCCCGCTCGGGACAGATTGTCACATTGGAAGAGCGAATCAATGGCTGTATGGTTAGAAGCATGAATGGTCAGAAATTCGCGGATGACGATGAAGATTTGGACGCAATGGTCGCTTATTTGACGTATATATCTCAAGGCATTCCTGTTGGTGCGGAATTGCCTTGGCGTCACCAAAGTGATATGAAAGACGTTCCGATCCCGAATGTTGCCGATGGAGAAGTCCTTTATCAGAATTCATGTATTGCTTGCCATGCGGGCGATGGTTCCGGCATAGGATCCAATACAGGACCTGCTTTATGGGGGGATGGATCATTCAATGACGGGGCAGGCATAGCTCGTATGTCAAAAATGGCGGGATATATACAAAACAATATGCCAATCGGAGCGGCAGGCACGTTAACGGACCAAGAAGCAAGTGATTTAGCAGCATTCATCCTTTCTCAAGACCGACCGGAATGGAAAAACCATGACAAAGACTGGCCTCAAGGCGGTCGTCCGACTGATATTATGAATAAGGAAAAACGTGACCAGATCAAAGACGGTACGATTGATTGGAATGAAGTGTTAGGGAAGAATTAAAATATGTTTCTTGGTGTCTGGAATGAAATACATGGTAATTTGGCTGCCAACCTTGAGTGAAATCTCTCAGGGTGGCAGCCTTTTTGTTGATTGCTAGTGGATTTGTGTGATTCGACGGCAAAGCCTGGAAAGGGTGAATATCTGCAGAGTCGGTGATAACGACCTCAAAGTTGATGATAAATCTGCAAGTGGTGATAATCATTTCCGGCCAACACAGCTTTCACATCAACTGCCTCGATCGATTTCCATAAAAATGCAACCACGCTTCGTGGATGCCGCCTGCACAGTTTGCAGTTGCATGAAAGAGATTCTCGAATGGCTCTATTTCCAACAACTCGGGTTGGGCATTGCCTACGATGACGGAGGGATGGCCGAGTGAAAGCATGTCCATGTCGTTGCCCGAATCGCCGGCGACAAGAAGTTGGACATCTTCCATTGCATACTGGTCGAGTACATATTCCAGTGCTTTCCCTTTGCTCGCATTTCTAGGGAGCACATCGATATCCCGGTTCGAACTGAAAATGAACGTATGGGCAAGTCTTTGGGAATCAAGTGCCATCCTGAATTCATCGGCCACAGCTGAATTTCCGGAAACCGTGAAGGATACGCGTCGGTCATCGGGAAGCTCTTGCCTCTTCAATGCCGAAAACGAAGTGGCGATTCTAGTGATTTCATCGGGCTGCCAATCTTGCCGCATGCATGCCCGCCAGTCAACGTCCTCCCGCCCATTAGATTGATAAATAGATGTGCCGACATCCGTTATGAGCAAATCCGGTATCGGCAATTCTTCTTCCGCCATGAGCAATCGGGCTGACGCCAGATGCCTGCCTGTCACATAGACGAGCGTCACTTCAAATGCCGCTTCATCAAAGAAACGGAGCAGCCTTCCAAGCGCCTCTTCATCACCGACAAATGTCCCATCCAAGTCAGTCGCTAGCAAGTACTTTTTGTTTTTCAAACAAAACCACCTCATACAATCCATCCATTTTCTTAGCGACAGTATACCAATTGAATTCTCTTTGCGCATGGGCAGCTGCGCGTCGTCCAAGGGAACGAGCAAATTCACGGTTCGCTGCAATGAGCTTCATGGCGAATGCCAAATGTTCCTTGTTCTCCTTCTCGACATGAACGCCTGTCTCATTATTGCGGACCACATCTTGTAAGCCTCCAACTTTCGAGGCTATGACGGGACTGCCGCACGCTTGCGCTTCCGCAGCGACCATTCCGAATGATTCATACGTTGAAGGGACAACGACAGCGAGGGCTTCATTAAAAAGCTCAGCCAGTTGGCGCTGGGAACGGGCTCCGAGAAAATCAATGTGCTGCTCCAATCCTGCAATTGCCTTTTTCAGTTTTGGACATGTCGGCAATTTCCTTTCCATATCAATTTTATCCGGGTCTCCTCCCGCGATGACAAGCTTTGCGGATGGAGGAAGTTCGTGCCGTTCCAGTAATAGGCGAAAGGCATTCAGTAGCGTGTGAATTCCTTTTGTAGCTTCGAGCCTTCCTGCAAACGCGAAATAGGGCTGTACCTTTTCTTTCGGATTGAAAGGCTTGAAGCGATGATCAACCCCAATCGGGATGACTTTAATGGGGGAGGGATTCTCAACGAAGCTATTGATCAATTTTCTTTCGGATGCAGTCGTAGCGACAACCGTGTCAGCTACTTGCAGAATCAATTTCTCAGCGGCGATCCGTTTGGATTCCGTGATGCCGGTCGCCTGTTCTTTTGCAACACCCAATGAGTGGGAAGTGTGAATCCATGGCGTTCCATAATCTTCTGCGACTTTCGCGCCGAGAAGTCCGGATAACCAATAGTGGGTATGCAACACGTCATAAGTCGACAGGTTAATAAGGTTTCGCATTTCATCATAGAAATCGAAAAGCATGTCATAAAGCTCACTTTTCGGCACATAGCCTTTCACCCCTGCCGACACACGGATCACTCGGCAACGAGAACCGAATTTTTCAATACGGGATGTATTGGCATCGGCCCAATGCGTAATGACATCTACCATATGCCCTCTTTTATCCAATGAAAGTGCCAATTGCTTAACGTAATTATTTTGTCCACCCGCCTGCTCTCCTCCAAGGGGGGCGAGCGGGTCGCCATGATCTGAAATGAATACTATTTTTTTCTGCATATAAATCTTCCTTTCAAAGCTATCAGAAGCATCCTGGTATCTAATATCTTTATTTACCCTGGATGGCGAATGGTAAACATGTTTGGTTATGAAACTTTATAAAATAATAAAATCCTCCTGTGACGAAACTCAGGAGGATTTTTCTCAATTAGTTTATAATCGTATTTTCCATAACGTTCAATAATTCTTCTGCCGCCATCTTCTGCTCGCCGCCGCCTTGGACAAATGCATCATTCCCGCCGCCTTTTCCGTTAAGATGAGGCAAGACCGCCGCTGAGACCAGCTTCATGCTAGGGCTGATAGATGCACCCCTAGCAGCGACGAACTGAAGGCGATCTTCATTTTCCGCCGCAAGGAAGACGATGACCGAATTATCTTCGGCGACAATCATCCGTGCCAATTTTTGAAGTTCTTGCACGGTCCTTTCGGTGAATGAACCCTTTACAATATTGCCGTTTTTCATTTCTAATAGATGTTTCGCTTCAAAGGAAAGTAACTCTTCATTGGTCTTTTCCAATGATTTTTCCAACTCATGGTGAGAAGATAAAAGCCGCTCGATGGCACTGCGGACGCCGTCTTCAGGAGCACTCAGCAATTTGGAAGCAGCAGACAACTCTTCATGCTTCCGATGTAGCTGTTGCAGCACCCGGTCTCCGCAAACGAAGTGGACACGGACTTTCCGCTTCTGCATTTCCGTAGAGATTATTTTCAGCAATCCAACTTGCCCCGTCGAGGATGGATGGGTGCCGCCGCAGCCGTTATCATCGAAATCCGGTATAATGACAAGTCTGATCTCATCCGTAACGGATACTTGTTTCCGCAATGAAAACTCGGAAAGCTCGTCCTCCGTCACCCACTTCGTTTCAATGGGGCGGTTCTCTAAAATGATATCGTTCGCAAGCTTTTCCGCTGCCGCCATTTGCTCTGCCGTCACGCTTTCTACATCCAAATCAATCGAAACAAGCCCTTTTCCTAGATGAAAACTGACCGTCTGAAACCCGAAGAGCCTGACAAAAGCAGCGGTCAAAATATGCTGTCCCGCATGCTGCTGCATATGGTCAAGGCGGCGTTCCCAATCGATTGCCGCTTCCACTTCCTTTTGGGAATGAAGTTCCTCGTCAAGAAAATGGCGGATTTCACCGTCCACTTCCTCGACATCAATCACACGGACCCCTTCAATTGTTCCGGTATCATGCGGCTGCCCGCCGCCAGTCGGATAAAACGCCGTATTGCTCAAAACGACATAGGGGCGCCCCTCCAGATCCACGCCATTACCGACAATACGTGC
>NZ_LQYA01000307.1 GCF_001531445.1 Sporosarcina koreensis | reverse complement strand
CAATAAGACCAAACGCTTTACCCCTATTTTCCTTTGGAATATAGCGCGCAACTACAACCATCACGAGTGCTGGAAATGCAGCTGCAACAGCTCCTTGAATAAATCGAGCCAGAATAAGTATGGGAAAAAAAGAATGTCCAACAAACCCAATTACCGATCCGAAGCAATTTATTATAATCCCAAATAGGAGTAACCTTTTAATGCCTAGCTGATCAGATAGCTTTCCATATAGAGCTGTTCCAA
>NZ_LQYA01000306.1 GCF_001531445.1 Sporosarcina koreensis | reverse complement strand
GGTGAAAATGTCATTTCTGCACTAGGAAAAAGCAACAGCTGCAAGCGGTGATTTTTTTGCCTTTGACTTTGGGAATCTGGCATGAGACAGGTTCTTGTTCTGACCCTCGGAGAGCACACCTTTACGAATGTAAAGTATAGTGTGTTATACTTTACATGGAAGTTGACCGAAAACAGGTACACGTTTGTACCTCGTGAATGGAGCTGAAAAATGATGAGCTATGCAGTTTGTAGAATGCAAAAA
>NZ_LQYA01000305.1 GCF_001531445.1 Sporosarcina koreensis | reverse complement strand
GTTCGGATGGCAATCGCGTGCAGGAAATCTCGGAGATCAGCCGTGGCTTGAAGACGCTGGCCAAGGAGCTCAGCGTTCCCGTGATCGCCCTGTCGCAGCTCAGCCGTGCCGTCGAGCAGCGCGAGAACAAGAAGCCGGTCCTCTCGGATCTCCGTGAGTCGGGCTCGATCGAGCAGGACGCCGACATGGTCTGGTTCGTCTATCGCGAGGAATATTATCTCAACCTGATTCGCCCCAAAGAGGCTTCAGCCGCTGCCGGCGACAGCGCCGTGGACGTGACTGCCTTCGAGGATTGGCAACTGAAGATGGCGCGCGCGCACAATCGCGCCGAATTGGTGATTGCCAAGCAGCGTCATGGTTCGACCGGTACCATCCCCATGAAATTCGAGAGCAAGTTCACCAAATTCTCCGATCTGGCGGACGACTATTACAACCCCAACGATTATGAGTGAGTCGTTCTTGTTGCGCTGCAACGCAAGCTGACGCTCATTTTCGCCTCTATTGCGGCTTTGCGCAGGTGACAAAGGGCGGAAAAGGTGGTTTTCTTGTCCAGCACCCGAAAAGCGGGGCGTTGGGGAAGAGGATGCCGCGATGTCCTACATCGATCGCACCATGGATCAGCTGCTGGTAGCCGCCATCATGTGCGTGCCTTTCTACATGGCCTATAAGATCGGTGTCTTCCTGATCGACTGAGATCGACACCAACCGGCGACGGATCAGAAGACGGGTTCGTCTCCCGGGTTCGTCAGCGGCTCGCCATGGATGCCGCACTCGACCTTGTCCCAGCCCCGCCAACGGCCGGCACGTGGATCCTCGCCCGGCTTGACCACGCTGGTACAGGGCGCGCAG
>NZ_LQYA01000304.1 GCF_001531445.1 Sporosarcina koreensis | reverse complement strand
CCTTAAACCCACCGAAAACGTTAACGGATTGTGGCGTGAGCCCAATATGAGCACAGACGGGTACTCCCTGTCGGGTCAACTGGCGGATTACGTCAGCCAGCCATTCGCCCCCTTCCAGTTTGACCATCTGTGCTCCAGCCCGCATTAACTTTCCTGCGTTACACAATGTTTGTTCGGGGGATATACTGGACATGAATGGCATGTCAGCGATAATAAAACTCCCGGTATTACCTTTCCTCACACAATCTGTGTGATAAACCATGTCATCCACAGTGACAGGCAATGTGCTGTCATGTCCCTGTAAAATCATACCTAATGTATCGCCGATGAGCAGCATATCCACACCCGCAGTACTGGCTACGTGTGCAAATGTCGCATCATAGCAGGTCAGCATGGCAATCTTTTCGCCCTGCTGTTTCATCAGTTTCAGTTGTGTCAGAGTGGTCTTTGCCATATTCAGCTTCCTGGTTAACTTTTATTAACTGTCATTACACATTTATTCAGTCCGTCGGACATCAGGGACAATTATTCGCCAGACGCCCTCAATCCCCGGTGTTCCGCAGCGTAAATACAGGCCGTTTCGTTTTTTCTTTAACTCCGGAACAGGACGCTGATTGCCACATATGTCTTTCATTGCGGTCGGGATCAGCAGGGTAACATTATCAACGTCGCGTACGCCGGCAAGAAACGAGGGGTAATAATCTGTGGTTCGCCATAGCAAATTTTCTCCGCCCGCAAACAATATCGCCAGCGCAGTTACAATGCAGGGGATCATAACGGTCTTCATGCCTGTTTCCTCTGCATATGGGCTGATTGATGATGAAAGCGAAGAGCCCGCGTTTATATACCCATTCATTTTTTCACCCCGGATAATATC
>NZ_LQYA01000303.1 GCF_001531445.1 Sporosarcina koreensis | reverse complement strand
ATATTCCAAAGGAAAATAGGGGTAAAGCGTTTGGTCTTATTGGCTCCATAGTAGCTATGGGAGAAGGTATCGGTCCAGCTATTGGTTGAATGATAGCTCATTTTATCCATTGGTCTTATCTTCTGCTCATTCCAATGATGACAATTATCACTGTTCCGTTCCTTATTAAATTGTTGAAAAAAGAAGTAAGGATAAAAGGTCATTTTGATATTGTAGGAATTATACTAATGTCAGTGGGCATTG
>NZ_LQYA01000302.1 GCF_001531445.1 Sporosarcina koreensis | reverse complement strand
TTGCGGGTCAGACCGGCGCCTTCGCAGCGGGCGAACTGATCGTCTTCAAGCCCGGTGCGGAGATCGTGCTGAAGGCGAACGGCGCAGCACGGCTCATGCTGATCGGCGGCGAGCCTTTTCCCGAGGGACGCAACATCTATTGGAACTTCGTCTCCTCCTCGCGCGACCGCATCGAGCAAGCGAAGGAGGACTGGCGCGAGCGCCGCTTCGCTCCCGTGCCCGACGAGCAGGAGTTCATCCCCCTGCCCGAAGAGCCCAAGTCCGTCCGCTACCCCTGAACGGAGAAGCTATCATGGCTCACGCAACCGCGACGATCGGCACCGATCGCTACCGGACCAGCATCGTCACCGGCGGCCATCCGTTGACCGCCGACGAGCCCGCATCGCTGGGCGGGGCCGATAGCGGTCCCGCGCCCTTCGATCTGCTGCTCGCGTCGCTCGGCGCCTGCACCGCGATCACGCTGCGCATGTATGCCGAGAAGAAGGGCTGGCCGCTTGAACGGCTCGATATCGACCTGACGCTGTCGGGTCCGCCCGAAGCGCGGTCCATCGCCCGAACGATCCACCCCGTGGGTCTTGATGCAGAGCAGGCCGCGCGCCTCGCCGACGTCGCCGAGCGGACGCCGGTCACCCTGACACTCAAGGCCGGGCTCCCGATCGCTACCACCCTGATCTGATCTTCCGACCCGATAAGGAACGCCCATGCCGACTGAAGCCTTCGACTTTCCCGGAACACGCGCGCCGATAGCCGGGCGCCTGGAAGTACCGGCTGGACCGGTGCGCGGCTGGGCGATCGTCGCGCATTGCTTCACATGCGGCAAGGATCAGCTGGTCGCGGTC
>NZ_LQYA01000301.1 GCF_001531445.1 Sporosarcina koreensis | reverse complement strand
GATGTTTGCATTGCGTTACCTACAGCGCAGATTGCGGTAATGGGACCGGAAGCCGCAGTCAATGCAGTTTATTCAAATAAAATCGAAGCGATTGAGGATCCGAAAGAGAAGATCGCTTTTGTCCAGGCGAAACATAAAGAATATAAAGAGGAAATCGATATTTACAAGATGGCTTCAGAGCTGATCATCGACGAAATCGTCGCGCCTTCGGATTTAAGAAATGTGCTTGCAGACCGTTTCCGTTTTTATTCAACGAAAGAACTTCCATTACCACCTAAAAAACATCCAGTCTATCCTGTATAATCGAATATAAGGAAGAAGTAAGGGCGCCTTTTCCGAAGGTCGCCCTTTTTAAAAAGGGGGATTTTAATGGAGGTTGTTATCGTTGGAGCGGGTTCTATCGGGTTGCTCATTGGTTCCTATTTGTCAGAAGCGGGTATGAAGGTCGTGTTTTTTGTGAGACGAAGAGAGCAGGCGGCTATCATCCGGGAACAAGGAATCAGGCGCATCAATAGTGACGGTACCGAAACGTCTCTGAAAGCTAATGCTCAAACTGATGAGGGGAAGCTGCCGGAAAATGCCCCTTGGATTGTAGCGACAAAGTATGAAGGCGTAGCTCCGGTTGTTGAGCTGGTTCATAAAAGAAATTTGAAGAATGCGGTCATGTTCATTCAAAATGGATACGGACATTTCAACCTAGTTAGCGGAACTTCAATGCCGAACGTATTTTTTGCGACTGTTGAACACGGCGCAGGTCGTTTGGATGATCGGACCGTCTCCCACAACGGAGTCGGTGCTATGAAAATTGCCTCTTATCGAGGGGATGAAGCAAGTTTTGACTTCATGAAATCCGTCGATTCACCTGATTTCCCGGTGACTTTTGCAAATGATGCACACCAAATCGTATTAAGAAAAGTGCTGATCAATTGCATGATCAATCCGTTGACAGCGGTTTTGCAAGTGAGAAATGGTGAATTACTGGAGAATCCGGATGCAAAAACCCTTTTTGATCAGTTGTATGAGGA
>NZ_LQYA01000300.1 GCF_001531445.1 Sporosarcina koreensis | reverse complement strand
TAACTGTTTTGGTGAATGACAGCCCACCAAAAACAAAAACTAATATAATTGTCAGTAACCATGGTGTTACTTCTAAAAAAAAGGCATCAATTAAAAAGCTAACGGAAAGAAATGTAACTCCAATGGTTAACACGTACAATGGACCTTTTCTATCAACAAGTAATCCACCAATGTAACCGAAGATAATAACGCTCATTGTTCCAGGGAAAATAATCACACTGCCAATTGCAGCAGTACTTAGTT
>NZ_LQYA01000299.1 GCF_001531445.1 Sporosarcina koreensis | reverse complement strand
AGGTCGATCTTGTTGATGACGGGCACGATCTCGTGATCATGCTCGATCGACTGATAGACGTTTGCCAGCGTCTGCGCCTCGACGCCCTGCGCCGCATCGACCACCAGCAGCGCGCCCTCGCAGGCGGCCAGGCTGCGCGACACTTCATAGGCGAAGTCGACATGGCCCGGCGTGTCCATCAGGTTGAGGACATAATCCTGGCCGTCGCGCGCCTTGTAATCGAGGCGCACGGTCTGCGCCTTGATGGTGATCCCGCGCTCCTTCTCGATGTCCATATTGTCGAGCACCTGCGCCGACATCTCGCGATCGGACAGGCCACCCGTGCGCTGGATGAGCCGGTCGGCCAGCGTCGACTTGCCATGGTCGATATGGGCGATGATCGAGAAATTGCGGATGCGATCGAGCGGAACGGTCACGGACATCTCTGAATAAGCGGGAGCGGTTGGCGGGGGCCATAGCAATGCTCGGCCTGCGAAGCAAAAGACTCCCCGCATTTAGCGGCGCACCGGCTGCGCGGAAGAGGATTTCAGGAAACGTCAGACCCGCTGCGCCGGCGATTAGCCTAGTCCGTCGGCGTCGGGCTGCGGCCTGCCTGCAACGGGGGAAAGTCATGAAG
>NZ_LQYA01000031.1 GCF_001531445.1 Sporosarcina koreensis | reverse complement strand
CGAGCCGCTGCGCGCCCAAAGCAATTCGCCGCGCGCCCAAAGCAAGCCGCCGCGCGTCCAAAACGAGCCGCTGCGCGACCAAAGCAATTCGCTGCGCGTCCAAAGCGATTCGCCGCGCGTCCAAAGCAAGCTGCCGCGCGTCCAAAACGAGCCGCTGCGCGACCAAAGCAATTCGCCGCGCGTCCAAAGCAAGCTGCCGCGCGTCCAAAACGAGCCGCTGCGCGACCAAAGCAATTCGCCGCGCGTCCAAATCAATCCACCGGGCATCTAAAGCGGCGTTTCACACGTCTATTACAAAATCATCTTTCCATTCACTTCCTCAGCATCTCTTTCCACCTGCACAATATGTGCTGCCGGATGTTTGATCCCGCATAGCTGATCCGCAAGTATTTCAGCGCCAAGCATGCTGTAGACTGTGCCGTTTCCACCGTACCCCAATAGGTAAAAGTGATTTTTTCGATGGGGATGCTCGCCGATAAATGGCAAATTGTCAATCGATTCACCGAATGTTGCACAATAGACGTAATCGATTTGTATATCCAAATGAGGGAAGACTCCATTAAATTCACGTTGCAATTCATTTCCACGCTTACGAAGCAACTCGTCCGTAATTTCCATCCCGCCGCTGTTTTCATCTAATCCACCAATGATGATCCTCCCATCAGCAGTCGTTCTCATATAGAGATAAGGGCGTTTCGTCTCCCAAATAAGCGCATCTTCATACCAAGCAGGCAGTTCTTTCAATGGCTCCGTCACGATGACGTAGGATCGATTGATATCCGCTCCGCACCGTTTGCCGACTGGCAAAGTTTCATAGCCGGTCGTGAAAATAATATTTTTGGTACGCATCTTACCGTCTGATGTTGTGATTGTCAAACTCCCGTTAGACTCCTTCGCATCTAGCATTTCCGTGAATTCGAAGAGGTGCGCCCCCATCGCTTCGGCAAGGTCAAAAATCCCGTTTGCAAATGCATATGGATTCACCTCTGCATCTCCGAAGGTCACAATGGAGCAAGGACGGTCAATGCCTGTGTTTTTCAATAGGGCATGCCTATCCCAATAGGTGCAAGGGAAGCCATATTTAGTTAATGTTTGATATTCCTTTTCTATCCGCCTGACATCATTCTCATCACTTGCGTAATAAATACTTTCCCTGCCAATGAAATGAGGATCAACTGGCAGTCGATCAGCAACTCTCTTCAATTGTTTCATCGCTTCTAAACAGTTTCGATAAAAATCGACTGCGTCAATTAGCCCGATCTGTTCAATCAATTCGTGAAGCATGATATCATTAGAGTATTGGAGAAGACCTGTATTGGCGGAGGTGCTTCCTGCCGCAAAACGCCTTTTATCCAAAATGGCGACCTGTAATCCGCGATCTAGCAGTGATAAGGCAGTAAGTGCTCCCGACATGCCACCCCCGACAATGACAGCATCATAGTGCTCCGCTTTTATGGCAGGCTTTTTTCTATAAGTTGTTTGATAGGTAGTTGGCCAATATAACGAACCTTTATGTAAATCCATAAAAATACCTCCTTACCTTTCACTACCCATCTAATAAGGTTTGGAAAAGTAAAGTACAATATTTTAGGAGATGATAATAATGACTGGCGAACAAAAACCACATATATTGCTAGTTGACGGGATGGCCCTCTTATTCAGATCGTTTTTTGCAACGTCGGCAATGGGGCATTTCTTCCCGAATGATGAAGGGGTCCCGACAAATGGCGTGCAAGGATTTGCCCGCCATGCATTAACTGCGGCTTCGATTTTCAAACCTACCCATATGGCGGTCTGCTGGGATATGGGAGCGCATACGTTCAGAAATGATTTATTCGATGGCTATAAAGCGAACCGTCCTGCACCTGCGCCTGAACTTGTGCCGCAATTTGACATGACGCGGGAAGTGTCCGAGTTAATCGGTTGGAAGAATTATGGGGTTCCAGGAATGGAGGCCGACGATTTGATCGGCTCACTCGTCTGTGAATGGGAAGGCAAGGCGGATATCACAATCGTCACAGGGGACAAGGACCTTTTACAACTACTGCGTCCTGGCGTGAAAATTGCATTTATGAAAAAAGGATACAATGTATATGACATCTATTCAGAGGAGCGGTTTGTTGAGGAATACGAAATTGCACCGGAACGGTTCGTCGAAGTGAAGGCGTTTACGGGAGATATGAGTGACGGCTATCCAGGTGTCAAAGGGATCGGCCCGAAAACAGCGTTGAAACTTGTGAAGGAATATGGATCGGTCGAAAGTGTCATTGAGTCGTTGGAGGAGCTTGCTCCAGGAATGAGGAAGAAGATTGAAGGAGATATGGATATGTTGCTTCTATCGAAGAAACTTGCACAAATCCATTGTGAGCTTGACTTTAATGACCCGATCGAGCAATTGCGCCTTCCGGATTTCTCGGGGGCGAGGGAGCAATTGGAGGAAAAGGGCTATACAATGATTCTTAGGCAGTTGAATTCATTATTTCCGCAGTTGATTGCTTAACAAATCGGGTGTTTGCGTTATTTTTCCGTTTTATGCGCGTCTGGAAGCGTTTATGCGTTTCTAGGAGCGTTTATGGACTTTTCCAAAGGATTATGCGTGTTTAGAAGCATTTATGCGTATTTTAATGAATGGAATAGAAAAACCACTGCTTATTTTTCGGCAGTGGTTTTTCTGATCTTTATGAACGATAGAATGGGCCGGTTAGGTTCATAGGCGATTTCACGGATACGGCTTTCCCGTTTCCTCCCGCCATTGTCATGAATGAGCAATACGAGTCCATTATCAGTTTCCTTATAGCCAATGACTGGAACCCAATGATAATCAAAAGCATAATTGCCAAACCAATGAAATGCGAACCATTTATCGAACTTAGCAGCAACCGGCCGACCCTCATCGATTTCCCGCTTCATATCCACAACCCCACACTCTGCAACCGACCAACCAGAACCGAGCATTTTTCGGAGATTGTGGATGAAGCGCCATTTAAATAAGCCAATTCGGGTTCCACCGAGCATTCGGTAAAGATCATTCACCCGAATGCCGGAATCCAGCAGATGATGGCGGAGGATTGTGAAAGCAGTCACCGGACCACATGCGGAAGGCTGGAAACGCTTATCGATTTCATCGTCGTATTGTGATTTGCCTCGAAACCCTTTCACCTGTTTCATTTGCCGCCCCCCCATTAACCGAATTATAGCGAAGCTTTTTGTTCTTTTAGTAGAACTTTGAGTGCCATCCGGAAATTGATGTACGATTCAAACTCCATTTGGACGCCGGCGGCAATGATTCTTCTGACAATCAGAGGATTGAAGCCGACTGAAATCGGACGTACATCCATCAGCTTCAGCGTATTGTTCAGCATTTGCAGTTCGAGTGCGAGCGAGTCATAATCAGATAGTTCTTTTTCATTCAAATCAGCCCCTGTGAAATCGAAAATGACACAATTCACGCTCCGGTGTTTGTCCAGGTGTTCCAAGACGAGTGTACGGATCAGTTCAAACCGCTCTGCTCCTGTATAGCCGACGACCGGCACAAGAATTGTATCATCGACAACTGATGAAATAATTGGTACGGATGATCTTTTGATCGTTTCTTCCAATTCGGCAATTCTTTTTTTATATTTTTCTATTTCTATTTCGTAATCCATTTGGCACCTCGGCATATGTGTTTTCTTTTATTATACGATAAACACATAAATAAGAGAAAAGTGAAATGAAAATGGAGGAAGCATCCAATTGGCTGCCCCTCCATTTCTTCGTAAATCCTATGATTCCATCATTTCACTTCTTCAAGAAAGTCAGTCACCTGATCCGGTGTTTTGGCGTTTGCACTATGCAAATGTGCCTTCTTTTCACCATTTTGGAAAATAAGCAAGCTTGGGATACCCATCACTTCATATTTCTCCGCGATTTCAGGCAACACGTCACGATCTACGTCATACCATGTATACATGTCATAATCTTTTACGATCGGGTCGATGAACATATCCATGCGTGTGCAGTCCGGACACCAGCCAGCTTGGAATTTAATAAGTGATTTGTTTTCACTATTAATGACCTTGTTGAACTCTTCAACTGTTGTAATTGATTTCATCTTGAACACACTCCTTTAGTAAATAGTGTACCTTCTTTTTCCGAAGGAGGATAATAAAATGCCCATAACAAAAAATAGGGAATATATGCATTTCAATATTGCGAAAAAGAAGAGAATGATTTAGACTGGTAGATATAGATAACGTTTCTATTTTTTTTGCTTACAAAATGAATGAGTGTTCATTCAAAAGAAAAGGGAGGCTTCGCAACGTGGCATATCAAATCAAGAAAGCGGCAGTATTGGGTTCAGGCGTAATGGGATCTGGCATTGCAGCCCATCTCGCCAATATCGGCATACCTGTCCTTCTGCTGGATATCGTTCCAAAAAAGCTGACAGAGCAAGAAGAAGCAAAGAACCTTACATTGGAGGATAAGCAAGTCCGTAATAAATTTGCATCGACAGCTTTGGAGAAACTATTGAAGCAGAAGCCGGCGCCATTGGCAGCAAAACAGAATCTATCACTTATTGAAGTCGGTAATTTAGAGGACGACTTGGAACAATTGAAAGATGTTGACTGGATCATTGAAGTCATCGTCGAAAATCTGGACATTAAAAAAAGTTTGTATGAAAAAATAGATGCAGTTCGGAAACCGGGGACAATCATTAGCTCCAACACATCAGGAATCAGCATTGAAGCGATGGCTGAAGGACGTTCGGAGGATTTCCAAAAGCATTTCCTTGGAACGCATTTCTTCAATCCACCTCGTTATTTGAAGCTGCTTGAAGTGATTCCGACGAAAAAGACGGATGCCGATGTGCTGAACTTCATGCTCCAATTCGGTGAAGACCGTTTGGGCAAGGGTGTCGTCATCGCAAAAGACACACCGAATTTCATTGCGAACCGGATTGGAACGTACGGTCTTCTTGTAACACTTCGTGAAATGGAGAAGAGGGGCTATTCAATCGGAGAAGTCGACTCGGTGACAGGCACATTGATCGGCCGTCCGAAATCGGCAACTTTCCGTACATTGGATGTCGTCGGTTTGGACACATTCATGCATGTTGCTAAAAATGCGTATGACAAGACGGAAGGCGATGAACAGAAAGTGTTCGAGCTTCCTCCGTTCATGAAGAAAATGATCGACAACGGATGGCTTGGCGCGAAATCGAAGCAAGGTTTCTATTTGAAAGAAGGTAAAGAGATTCTTGAGCTTGACCTGGAGACTTTCGAATACGGACCGACGAAAAAAATGAAAACGCCTTCAATTGAAATGGCGAAGCAGCAAAAAGGCCTTGCGAATAAAGTGAAGACGCTCGTATACGCTAATGATCGAACTGGGGAGATCCTTTGGAGCATCCTTTCGCCGACGCTGTGCTATTCAGCTGAATTGACGGGTGAAATCGCAGAAGATATCGTCTCTATCGACAATGCGATGAAATGGGGCTTCGGCTGGCAGCAAGGGCCGTTCGAGATTTGGGATGCGATCGGTGTTGCGAAATCGGTTGAAAGAATGAAAGAGGAAGACGTAGCAATTCCAGCTTTCGTCCAAAATATGCTCGACAATGGTGTTGAATCTTTCTATAAGGAAGAAGACGGCGATCTTTATTTCTATGACGGAGAAGGCTACAAGCTTGTTTCAGTCAATGATAAAGCGATTGACCTAAAGCGTTACAAGAAAAAGCACGGCGTCATTAAGAAGAATTCCGGTGCTAGCCTGATCGATCTTGGCGATGGCGTCGCACTATTGGAGTTCCATTCCCAATCGAACGCGATCGGTCTTGATATTATCCAAATGATCAATTTCGCAATCGATGAAGTGGAGAAGAATTTCAAAGGTCTTGTCATCGGAAACCAAGGGAAAAACTTCTGTGTAGGTGCGAATCTAGCGATGATTTTGATGGAAGCGCAAGATGACAATATTTTTGAATTGGATTACACAATCCGTTCATTCCAAAACGCGATGATGAAAATCAAATATAGCCGGAAGCCGGTCGTTGCGGCTCCGTTCCAAATGACGCTTGGCGGCGGTGCGGAAGTGTGCTTGCCAGCTGCGCATATCCAAGCATCGATGGAAACATATATCGGCTTAGTCGAAGTCGGTGTCGGCCTGATTCCTGGAGGCGGCGGCAACGTCAATCTGTATACGAAACATTTGAAAGGCTTGCCGAATGGCGTGCACGTAGATTACCAATACGTTGCGAATAAAGTGTTCGAAACGATTGCGATGGCGAAAGTATCGACATCCGCTGAAGAGGCGAAGGATAATAACTTCCTCGATTTCGCGGACGGCATAAGCGTCAATCCGGATCACTTGATCTATGACGCGAAGCAGGCTGCACTTGCATTGTATGAAGCGGGTTATACGCCGCCGAAGAAAGAGAAGATTCCAGTCACGGGAGATTCCGGATATGCAACGATGCTTCTCGGAGCGGAGGGCATGCATCTATCAGGCTATATTAGCGACCATGATTTGAAGATAGCGAAGAAGCTCGCATTTGTTTTATCAGGCGGAAAAGTGCCTTATGGAACTCTTGTCGATGAACAATACATGTTGGATCTTGAGCGTGAGGCGTTCCTGAGCCTCATTCAAGAGCCGAAATCCCAACAGCGGATGCAGCATATGCTTCTGAAAGGGAAGCCGCTGCGCAACTGATCTGCACATATTGCAAAAGGAGGAAGACAAATGCGTGAAGCAGTAATTGTAGCAGGTGCAAGGACGCCGGTCGGAAAAGCGGGTCGTGGGTCCCTGGCAACTGTACGCCCGGATGACCTGGGTGCACTAACAATTAAAGAAACACTGAAACGTGCAAATGGATATGATGGACCGATAGATGATTTGATCATTGGATGTGCTATGCCGGAAGCGGAACAAGGAATGAACGTCGCCCGCAATATCGGGGCGCTTGCTGGATTGCCTGACACGACGCCTGCCATTACGGTCAACCGGTTCTGTTCATCAGGACTCCAATCAATCGCGTATGCAGCGGAGCGGATTATGCTCGGCCATTCCGAAGCGATCATCGCTGGCGGCGTCGAGTCGATGAGCATGGTGCCGATGATGGGTAATACGATCAGACCGAACTTCAAGCTCGCTGAAACAGCACCCCAATACTATATGGGAATGGGTCATACAGCCGAACAAGTGGCAATGAAATACGGTGTCAGCCGGGAAGATCAGGACGCATTTGCGGTCCGCTCGCATGAAAAAGCAGCGGCGGCAATTGCGGCTGGCAAATTTGCAGATGAAATCGTACCAGTAGAAGTCGTAAAGCGATTTGTCGATGAAAACGGCAAGTATCAGGAGAAGACAGTTCTATTTGAAATGGATGAAGGGGTACGGAACGGCACATCGATGGAAGTGTTGGCGAAATTACGCCCGGCATTCTCGGTGAAAGGTTCCGTCACCGCGGGGAATGCATCCCAAACGTCTGATGGCGCGGCGTCTGTCCTCGTCATGGACCGTGAAATCGCAGAAGGGAAAGGCTTGAAGCCGATTGCGAAATTCCATTCCTTCGCTGTAGGGGGAGTTCCGCCTGAAGTGATGGGCATCGGCCCGATCGAAGCTGTTCCGAAAGCATTGAAGCTCGCCGGACTTTCCATCGAGGATATTGATCTATGGGAGCTGAATGAAGCATTCGCATCCCAATCATTGCAAGTCGTCCGCCACTTAGGCATCGATATGGACAAAGTCAACGTCAACGGCGGCGCAATCGCATTAGGCCACCCGCTCGGCGCAACAGGCTCTGTACTGACATTGAAGCTGATGAATGAATTAAAACGACAAGGCAAGCAATTCGGCGTCGTCACCATGTGCATCGGCGGCGGAATGGGCGCAGCCGGCGTGTTCGAGCTACTGTAAGAAAAGCGGAAGGCGCTTGCTCAGATGTGACAGGCATAAGGAGAAGATCCGAAGTGGCGGTCTTTGCCACATAGCAGCTTTGACTTATGCCCCAAGCAACTAGCGCTTGAAGCAGGACAGTAAGAAAGAGATTTATGAACTTTTAAGCGCATTTATGCGTACCTGCGTGGAGTTATGAGTCTTTCCAGCGGATTATGCGCCTTTGATGCTATTTATGCGTGATTCCGAAGAGTTATGCGTAATTGGAATCGTTTATGCGTCTTTATAGTGAATTATGAGTTGTTAAGCATACATTTAGGATTGAAGCGTAGTGAGGAGGCTGAAGCCATGCCGGTGGAAAGCGTCCGCCCGTAGCGGAAATCCGTTCTAGAGTAAGTTTTTATTAATCCCAAGGAGGAATATAAAATGACTGAAACAACAACAAAGGATTTCATTCGCGGAGGAGCATTCCTTATCGAGGATATCGACGCATCACGCGTGTTTACACCTGAGGATTTTTCAGATGAACAAAAAATGATCGCAAAAACAACTGAAGACTACGTCAAAAACGAAGTCTTGCCAGTCGTTGAAAAATTGGAAAACCATGAGTTCGAGCATTCTGTCAGACTACTCAAGTCTGCAGGAGATCTTGGTCTTCTTGGAGCAGACGTACCTGAAGAATATGACGGCTTAGGCCTCGACAAGATTTCTTCCGCGTTGATTTCCGAAAAGATGTCTGTAGCTGGCGGCTTCTCAATCACTCATGGTGCGCACGTCGGGATTGGTACATTGCCTATCGTCCTCTTCGGTAACGAAGAGCAAAAGAAAAAATACTTGCCGAATTCCGTTACAGGTGACAAAATTTCAGCTTACGCATTGACGGAGCCAGGTTCAGGTTCAGATGCACTTGGTGCAAAAACAACTGCAAGATTGAACGAAGCAGGTACGCACTACGTACTGAACGGTGAAAAACAATGGATTACAAACGCTGGATTTGCAGATGTATTCGTCGTTTATGCGAAAGTGGATGGCGATAAATTCACGGCATTCATCGTCGAAAGAGAATTCCCTGGTGTTTCAGTCGGGGCAGAAGAGAAGAAGATGGGCATCAAATCATCTTCCACTCGTACATTGATCCTTGAAGATGCACAAGTCCCGGTTGAAAACTTGTTAGGCGAGATCGGCAGAGGTCATATCATCGCATTCAACATTTTGAACATCGGCCGTTATAAATTGGGTGTAGGTACGGTCGGCGGTTCGAAACGTGCATTTGAATTGGCGGTTACGTATGCGAATCAGCGCCAACAATTCAAAACGCCGATTTCTTCATTCAACCTTACGAAAGAAAAGCTTGCGACGATGGCTTCTAAGATCTATGCGACGGAAAGCTTGATTTACCGGACAGTCGGTTATTTTGAAGAGCGCAACAGCCAAATGACTCCGGAACAGCAAAAAGACGGAAAAGCGGTTGCGGCTTCGATTGCTGAATATGCAATCGAATGCTCCATCAACAAAGTTGTAGGCTCTGAAGTGCTTGACTACGTAGTTGATGAAGCGGTTCAATTGCATGGCGGATACGGTTTCATGCAAGAATACGAAGTGGAGCGCGCGTACCGCGATTCCCGTATTAACCGCATTTTTGAAGGGACGAATGAAATCAACCGTATGATCGTTCCAGGAACGTTCTTGAAAAAAGCGATGAAAGGCGAGTTGCCTTTGCTTGAACAGGCACAAAGCTTGCAGGAAGAGCTGCTTATGATGATGCCGGAAGAAATTGGCGACGAAGCGCTTGCCCAAGAGAAAGTGCTCGTGAAAAACGCGAAGAAAATCGGCTTGCTCGCAGCTGGAATGGCAGCACAACGTTTCGGCACAAAGCTCGATAAAGAACAGGAAGTGCTTGTAAATATTGCTGACATCGCAAATAACATTTTTGCAATGGAATCCGCACTATTACGTACGGAAAAAGCAATCGCTAAAAATGGCGAAGAAAAAGAGCAACAGAAGATCCTTTACACTGAAATCTTCTGCCAAGAAGCATTCGAAGCCATCGAAAAGGATGCGAAAGAGACACTTCTTGCATCTGTCGAAGGCGATAACCAACGGATGATGCTTTCCGCATTACGCAAGCTGACACGATCGAATCCGTACAACATCATCGCGAAAAAACGCGAAGCATCCGTTAAATTGATTGACGCAGAAAAATACGTCGTTTAACTTAATCCAGCAGAATGTCCCAAATTTCTGTGCATGTTGTGATCATCCCCAGGCACCTTAGTTCAGTGGAAGTCTAAACTCTTGCTGAATTAAGTTTTGCCTCCGGCGGATGTCATGGATTTGTAGGGGAGTTTATCGAGCAAGCTCGATAAAAATCCAAACGCAGTTACGCCAAGGCGTAATTGATTTCAATACCGCCCGGGTTATTTTTATCCCGGGCGGTTTCTCTGTTATACTTAGGGAAAATGGAGGTGTTGCGAATTGTCTTTAATATACTACGGCTATCCGAAATGCGGGACATGCAGGAAAGCGAAAAAGTGGCTGGAAAACGCAGGGCTGGACTTTGAAGATATCAATATCGTTGAGAATCCACCAACAAAAGAAGAGTTGCAAAAAATGATCGGAAACTCCAGCCTGGACATTAAGAAGTTCTTTAATGTAAGTGGAATGAAATACCGTGAATTGAATTTGAAGGACAAGCTGCCGGGAATGACGGATGACGAAAAGGTCGAGCTATTGGCTACAGACGGCATGCTCATGAAAAGACCGATTGTGACAGATGGTTCGAAAGTGACTGTCGGCTTTAAGGAAGATCAGTTTGAAGAAGTTTGGAGAGCCTAATAGACTTTCCTGTCTTTAGCATCTGAATATGTCAAAATTGAATGGAAATCTCATCTTTGACACCAAAAATCGCCACAAATGTTGAAACTTCAACGTTTGCGGCGATTTTTTCTATATTTTATACTGCGTACTATTTCACTTTTTTCATTTGCCTTAAATTTATTCAACTCTTTTTGAATGACGATCTCCAAATCGGTTCTAAAGCCAAAAGCATCATGTAAAGCGTCCGTAATTTCTGTTCGGTATATGTATATACTCATCACCATCCAGTTCTATCATTTTCATATTTTCAACGTGTTGACTAATTCAGGACATGTAAACTTCTCATCTGATTTTTTCTCTAAGATACGATAAATCAATAAAGATAGAAAACATGTTAGAAAGTGTGTTTTTATGCGTGTTTCCCTTTGTAGATAAACAGGGCGAGTTTGGAATTCGCTTTTTAATAAACGAAACGTCTCCTCGATTTCCCATCTTCTTTGATTAATTTTGATAATCTCTTCAATTGTCGATTCTAAATTTGTACATACCGTATAAAACCCATCATACATGGATTGCTTCTATCGGGCGGGAACTAGCATTCGACGCGATTCCATAGATAAATAATCCTGTCTATTTATCCAATTAGTTCAATTAGTATTTCGTCATCCGTAAATTTACTGACCCGAATAGTATTCCTGAAAATACATATTTCGACATTAATCTACTATAGCTTACAATATATTACTAAATAATCGATTGACAATTCAGTAACTTATCATTAGGATTATATATAATTATCTGATTTATTTAATTTATAGTCTGCAAAATTGTAGACAATCACTATTCTCAAAGACTTGCGAATCTTACCAAAAGGAATGGAATGGAGTGTCTATATGAGTAGTCAGCCAGTATTGGATGTTCAGAAGTTGAAAACGTATTTCTATTTGGAACAGGAGTTAGTTGCAAAAGCTGTGGACGACGTCAGTTTTTCTGTTTACCCAGGGGAAACTGTGGCGATTGTTGGCGAATCAGGAAGTGGAAAAAGTATTACTGCGCTTTCCATTATGCAATTGATTAACAAGCCTGGTCGAATTGTGGAAGGCAGTATTCACGTAAAAGATAAAAATCTGCTTAATTTAAAACCTAAGCAGATGACGGCTATCCGTGGTAACCATATTGGAATGATCTTTCAAGAGCCCATGACTGCTTTAAATCCCGTATTCACGATTGGCAATCAGATTACCGAAATGATACGTAAACATAAAAAGGTATCTAAGCAAATTGCACAACTGAAGGCAATCGAATTACTTAGAATTGTCGGTATCCCCCGCCCCGAACAAATCATCAAAGAATATCCTCATCAACTTTCGGGCGGAATGAGACAACGCGTGATGATTGCGATGGCAATCTCATGTGAGCCCGAACTCATTATCGCCGATGAACCGACTACGGCGCTGGATGTGACCATACAAGCGCAAATATTAGACTTGCTCCTTGAGATGCAACAGCGTTATAACATGGCACTTCTTCTCATTACTCATGATTTGGGTGTTGTCTATGAGTATACCGACAAAGTTATTGTCATGTATGGAGGGCAAATCGTTGAACAAGCCCCTACAAAGCAGCTCTTATCTCTCACGAAGCACCCCTATACAAAAGGTTTGTTGAGCAGCTTGCCTAAAATGGATGAAGATGTAGAACGATTAGGAACTATCCAAGGTACAGTCCCTGCCGCTTATAACTTCCCGGTAGGCTGTAGGTTTTCGACCCGCTGTCCATTTGTAATGGAAAAATGCAAACAGACGAATCCGGAGTTACTTCAAAATGACACAGATCATTTTGTCCGTTGTCATCTTTATGAAGAAGGAGGCGAGAGTCAATGACAATGTTGACAAAACAGCAAGAGGCTCTTGATGAAAAACGGTCGATCGATGAGGATGTTCTCGTCGAAGTGCGCAATGTAAAAAAGTATTTTTCTATTAAAGGTGGCATTTTACAGAAAACGGTCGGGCAATTAAAAGCAGTTGACGATGTTTCTTTCACTATTCGCAAAGGTGAGACATTAGGTATCGTCGGTGAATCCGGCTCTGGAAAGTCGACACTCGGACGGGTTCTTATCAGATTGTTAGATTCGACAGCTGGTCAGATTATCTTTAATCAGACTGATATAACCAATTTAAGACAACGACAAATTAGACCTATTCGTGAGGACATGCAAATGGTCTTCCAAGATCCGTTTGCATCCTTGAATTCCAAGATGAGTATAGAACAGCTTATTGAAGAACCTTTGCTTGTCCAAGGGAAGTTGGCAAAAGCTGCACGTAAAGAAAAGGTGTTAGAGGTTCTTGAGAAAGTCGGATTACGTAAAGACGATTTACAAAAATATCCCCATGAATTCTCAGGAGGTCAGAGACAACGAATCAGTATCGCACGTGCACTTGTTCTTAATCCTAAGTTTGTTATTTGTGATGAACCAGTATCCGCCTTGGATGTGTCAATTCAAGCCCAAGTTCTTAATTTAATGAAAGACCTACAAGGCGATTTAGGACTTACTTACTTATTCATCGCCCATGATTTGAGTGTCGTAAAGCACATCAGTGATCGTGTAGCTGTCATGTATTTAGGAAGGTTTGCAGAAATTGCACCAAAAAAACAATTATACGAGAAGGCTTTACACCCGTATACACAAGCATTACTTTCTTCTATTCCAACCATTGACTTGAATGTAGGAAATGCAAAGAAAGAAAAAATCAAACTTGAAGGAGACTTACCTAGCCCGGCTAACCCGCCTTCAGGTTGCACGTTTAGAACCCGATGCCCTAAGGCACACGATCGGTGTGCTGTTGACAGACCTGAACTTTTAGAGATTGAGAAGGACCATTTCGTCGCCTGTCATTTATATAGTGAAGGTTAAGTATACTTAAGCATCTATGACAACTCATTTGAGTTTCATTTTACTAATTCAGGCAGTTACTTTTAGGGGGTGATTCGTGACTCATTGTAGCAAGGCTTCATTTTGTTCTACGACTAAAGTAAATAAAGGGGGACGCTATTTTGTTAAAACATTTTAAACACAGATTTGCTCTTCTGATTTTATTGTTGACGCTAGGAATGATTTTGGCTGCATGTAACAAAGACGGTGATAAAGAACTAAGCGATCCAAACGGTTCTAAAACTCCTGATGTGTCGGAAACGGATGACGGTGAAGAAGATGCAACAGATGACGGTGGTCCAAAAGACGGAGGGACAATTGTAGGTGCTATGTATTCTGCACCAGCAGGGATGTTCAATCCAATCTTTTATGAAGAAGCTTATGAAGCAAACATTTTAGACTTTACACATGAAGGTTTAGTAACACAAAATGATAAACTTGAATTTATTTCAAACCTCGCCGAAAAATGGGAAGTAAACGATGATCAAACTGAAATCACGTTTTTCTTGAAAGAAGGCGTGAAATGGCATGATGGAGAGGAATTCACAGCTGATGATGTTGTCTACACTTATCAAGCAATGTCTGATCCTGAATATGAAAACGCTGGTGGTGTACGAGTAAACTACGTAGCTCCATTACTTGGATACGAGGCTTACCAATCTGGAGAAACAGACGTATTTGAAGGAGTAGTAGCTGATGGGGACTATAAGGTGACATTCAAGTTCGCTGAACCGAACGTATCACCACTTTACTATGCGAGCTTCCCAATTATCCCTGAACATATTTTCAGTTCTATTTCTGTTAAGGATATTCCTGAAGCTGCTGAATCAAAAGATCCTGGCAAAGTAATTGGTACAGGACCTTTCAAATTCGCTGATATGATTGAACGCGAACAATATATTCTTGAGCGCAATGAAGATTATTGGCAAGGTGCTCCACACCTAGACAGCATAGTTTGGAAAGTAGTTGCACAATCTGTCATGATCGGACTGCTTGAAAAAGGTGAAATTGACTTTGTAGCAAGTCCTGGTGGGATTGCTCCAGCTGATTATGACATTGTAGCTGACTTTGGAAACATTGAAATTATTGAGCAAGCTGATTTTGGTTATCAACTAATGGGCTTTAAGATGAACCATAGAACGACAGCCGATGTAGAGTCGGGTGCCTTGAATCCTGATAATTGGGTCCCGAACAAAAAATTGTCTAACCCTAAAGTGCGTCAAGCAATTGCTCACGCTGTTAACCGTCAAGGTCTTGTTGGTACTGGGCACGGAGAAGGTCTATTACATGGTCGTGGACAGCCGATCAATTCACCAATCGCACAACAAATGTGGGCATATGACGAATCTGCGGTTACCGCATATGAATATGACCCGGAAAAAGCTGGCGAAATTTTAGATGACCTCGGCTATGTTGATGTTACAGGCGACGGCTTCCGAGAAGACCCGGATGGCAAGGAATGGATATTGAATTTTGATTATCCTACTGGAAACGAACTACGTGAACGTTCTGCTCCTATCCTTCAGTCGGACTTAGAAAATGTGGGTATTAAGGTCAACCTACGCCAACCTGCTGAAATGTCAGTTTATGTACCTGGTTTGACAGATGACAATACGGATTGGGATCTTTACCTCATTGGTTGGAGCTTAAGTAGTACAGATCCAGATCCAGCTGGTTTATGGGCGACTAAAGCGGGTTACAACTTCTCCCGTTGGAACAGTCCTACATCTGAGGAGTTAATGCAAAAAGCTGTAAAAGCTCCTGACGCTTTTGATCAAGATTACCGTTCTGAGGTATATGCTGAGTGGCAAAAACATTTCTCTGAAGAATTGCCAGCATTGCTCCTTTACGCGCAAAATAGTCTTTGGGCATACAATGATCGTATTCAAGGCATCAAGATTCTTCCACATTCCATGTACCAAGATGCACATGAATGGTGGGTCGAGGACGCGGAATAACATGAAGGAAATATGGAGAGTATACGTCAATCGTATACTCTCCTCCTTCCTAGGTAGGGGGAAAACGAATGTACCAATATATAATAAGACGAGTCTTACAATTCATCCCAATGTTACTTGCATTATCAATCATCGTTTTCGGCTTAGCAAAGGCAGCTCCTGGTGATCCATTTTCAGGCAAGATTCTTGATCCGGAAGTCGGTATGGAGATATATGAAAAACAACGAGCAGAGCTTGGTTTGGACAAACCAATTCCAGTCCAATACTTGCGCTGGGCAGAAAAAATTGTACAAGGCAGTTTCGGTGAGTCGATTACTTATAAAGGAAGATCCGTTGAGAGTCTAATTAAAGAGCGCTTCCTAAACACTGTATATTTAGGATTATTCGCACTCTTTATTACTTTACTAGTCGCGATTCCTATCGGGATATATTCCGCACGCCGTCCATACTCACTGTTGGATTACGGATCAACGACATTCGGCTTTTTCGGACTAGCCGTTCCAAACTTTTTCTTTGGTCTGGTTGTCATTTACTTATTCTCCATCAAACTAGGATGGTTTCCTGCACAAGGGACTCTTTCTTCCAATAAACTAACAGGCTTTGCAGAGTTCAAAGATAGAATACATCACATGATTTTACCAGGGTTGACGCTTGGGTTGGCAAGTACAGCTAGTTATATGCGTTACATGCGATCTGAAGTAATGGATGTTCTTGGCAGTGATTATATTAGAACTGCCAAAGCAAAAGGGATGTCGAACAATAACGTTCTTTACAAACATACACTTCGCAACGCGCTAATTCCGGTTATCACATTACTCGGCATGGAACTTGGCCCTTTACTTGGCGGAGCAATTATTACCGAACAGGTTTTCAACTTCCCTGGTATCGGCACACTTTTCATCGGTTCCGTTATTAACCGAGATTATCCAGTTGTTATGGCGATTACTCTTTTATTGGGAGTTGCAATTCTTGTAGGGAATTTGTTGGCAGATATATTATATAGCGTCGTAGATCCGAGGATTCGCTATGACTGAGGTGGTGAGAATATATGCATACTGTTAATGAAAAAGAAAATCAACATGATGAACTCGAGATTGAAACAACAAGGAAACATCGAAGTCCTTTGCAGTTGTCTCTTCGGCGTTTCCTGAAAAACAAGCTCGCCATCGCAGGCATGATTGTTCTCATCATTATCATTGGGTCAGCGGTTTTCGCGCCTCTCTTGACGGACCATGATCCGAAAGAGCATAATCTTTTAAAGGTTGAGCAAAAACCAAGCAAAGAACACATTCTAGGAACGGATAGCTCGGGTCGCGATAATTTCTCTAGATTGCTATACGGTGCAAGAGTTTCATTGACCATCGGTATTAGCACAATGGTTTTCACCGTCTTGTTAGGCATGATTTTTGGGACACTTAGTGGCTACTACGGCGGCAAAATCGACAGCATCATTATGCGAATCACGGATTTGTTTCTAGCTTTACCGTTTCTCGTCTTGGCGCTGACAATCATTGCACTTTTGAAAAAAGTTACGATCGGGCTGTTCGTAGTCATTATTGCAGTTACAAGCTGGCCGACATTATCGAGAATTATTCGTGGTACTTTCCTTTCCTTACGTGAACAGGAATTTGTCCTTGGTGCAAGGGCAATTGGTGCAAGCGACTTCAGAATCATCTTTAGACACTTTTTACCGAATGCAATTGGGCCGATCATTGTAAACGCGACATTATTAATGGCTGCAATGATTATCGTCGAATCCGGACTTAGCTTCATCGGCATGGGCATTCCCCAACCGACGCCAACATGGGGAAATATGATTTCAGAGGCACAAGGGTTACGTATACTACGGTATCATCCTGAAGCATGGATTCCACCAGGTCTCGCAATTCTCCTAACGGTACTCAGTATCAACTTCATTGGGGACGGACTAAGAGACGCGTTTGATCCAAAGAGTGATAGACGATAAAATGTATATCAAATAAAAACAAATGGTTCCCTATCGGTAGGCATCTATTCAACTATATAAGTTGAACTTATTATTTTACCTATTAACTTAGTTGATTGGAGTGCAGAGCGGCGACTCCAGCGGGAACAGCGCGAGCTGAAGACCCCGCAGGAAAAGCCGTCACGAAGAACGGCTTTTGCGACCAAAAGCGCAGCGTTGGGAGCACATCCGAGGAGGCTGAAGCCGTGCCTGCGGAAAGCGTCCGCTCGGAACGGAAATCAACGGTTAGAAGAAGTTAATTATTTCAACTTATATAGAAATCTACTGGAAAGGGGTTGTACAATCGTTGCATAGGTCCCGGTAATCGTTGATTGCCTTATCCTGATCAAACTTCGTGACGATATTTTCTGTAGCTTTTTTAATTAATACTATACTAAAACGGGTGAAGGGAAAATCGATATTTCTGCTTCGCCTGTTTTAGTATGCGACTTTCTAGACAATCACTTTTGCTTTATCTACAAGTAATGAGATAGCTGGCTTCATGGAAAATTATCTATATAAGGAAGAAGTTATATATGATATTATAAGAATAATACTATAGCTATTGGCTACGGATGGTATGCTCCTGAAATGACCGATTGTGACAGATGGTTCGAAAGTGACTGTCGGCTTTAAGGTAGACCAGTTTGAAGAGGCTAATATACTTTCTTGTCTTTAGCATGTGAATATGTCAAAATTGAATGGAAATCAATAATTGTAGACTTATGGAGGGGTACGGGATGAACACACCTAAAGAATTTCGTTATTCAGAAGAACATGAGTGGGTAAAGGACGAAAGTGGAAAGTATCGTATCGGTATTACACATTTTGCGCAATCTGAGCTTGGCGATATCGTTTTCGTAGAATTGCCGCAAGTTGGAGACGAAGTGAAGGCAGACGAGCCATTCGGTAGCGTTGAGTCAGTGAAAACTGTATCTGAACTTTATGCTCCGATCAGTGGTAAAGTCGTTGAAGTGAACGAAGAATTGGAAGATAGCCCTGAATTGGTGAACGAATCTCCATATGAAGGCGCTTGGATGATCGTTGTGGAAGCATCAGATGATGCGGAACTCGATGCACTTATGTCAGCTGAAGACTACGACAAAATGACTGTCGGCGAGTAATTGGTAAAGAGGCGCCTGGATCTATGACTCCGGCGCTTTTTTTCATCGTTCGCACGTCTAGATTTCTGGCGTCAGAAGCTCTACGCTTTTGTCAAAGGAGGATGGCCGGCAAGTGGAAAGTCGGAAAGTATTGATCGTCGAAGGCGGGTCAGACCGGAAAAGGCTGCAAAAAGTGCTGGCGGAGCCGGTTGAAATCATTTGCACGAACGGGACAATCAGCCCTTATCGGATTGAGGAAATGCTTATGTCTTATGAAGAGTGCGAGCTGTTCATTTTTCTGGATGCTGATGAATCCGGGGATAAAATCCGAACTTTATTCAAAAGGGAATGCCCCGAAGCGATCCATCTTTACACGGAGCGGACATACCGCCAAGTTGAAACGACTCCATACAGGGTGCTTGCAGCCATCCTCCTTACCGCAAGTTTTGAAGTGCATCCCGAATTTTTACTTTGAAGGTGATGAAGAGTGGCCAATATTGAAAGCTGGACACGTGAACAATGGGAAAATAGTAAAGGCGATTTTCCTGAATCGGTATTTTATTTATATACGCCCATGTGCGGAACTTGTGCAGTGGCTTCAAAAATGATGGACGTGATTGCTGCCATGAAACCTGACCTGCCTATTGGAAAGGCGGACTTGAATTATATAGAGGATCTTGCTGTCGATTATGAAATTGAAAGCGTCCCTTGTTTATTGGTTCAGAAGGATGGGGAAGTGGTCCATAAAATTTACGCATTCCATTCTATTCCTCATCTTCTTGAGATAATAGGTTGACAGTAGTTCGCGGCCCATGGTATAAGTATATCTATTAACTTTAACTGAATATGTCGCTCTTATAAAGAGAGGTGGAGGGAAGTGCCCTATGAAGCCCGGCAACCGTCACGAAAGTGAAATGGTGCCAAGTCACGCAAAGCGTTTGCTTTGAGAGATGAGAGATCGGATTGACGTTTATTCGATATAACGTTTTAGCCTTTCTGCTTGTCTGCAGAAAGGTTTTTATTTTGGACAAGATAGTGTAGAGGTGATTATGATGATCCAATTGAAAGACGTCAAAAAAAGTTTTGGTCGGGCGAATGAAATCCAAGCGGTGGACAACGTGTCCCTCACGATCGAGGAGGGGGAAATCTTCGGCATCATCGGCTATAGCGGAGCAGGGAAAAGTACATTGATCCGCTTATTGAATGGCCTTGAGACACCGACAACGGGAACAATCAAAATCGGGAGCCGTGAAATTTCGGCATTCACTGGCAAAGAGATGCGTGAAGCAAGGCAAAAGATCAGCATGATATTCCAACATTTCAACTTGCTGTGGTCCCGGACTGTTAAGCAAAATATAGCCTTTCCACTTGAAATTGCGGGCGTGAAAAAAGCGGAGCGCGAACGGAAAGTGGCGGAGCTGATCGAGCTCGTAGGACTGAGCGGCAGGGAAAATGCCTATCCATCCGAGCTTTCCGGAGGTCAAAAGCAGCGTGTTGGAATTGCCCGCGCGCTGGCGAACGATCCTGAAGTGCTGCTTTGCGATGAAGCGACTTCTGCGCTAGACCCGGAAACGACAGATGCGATTCTCGATCTGTTGACAAATATCAATGAACGACTTGGCTTGACCATCGTATTGATTACACATGAGATGCATGTCATCCGGAAAATCTGCCATCGAGTGGCGGTCATGGAAGCCGGTAAAGTAGTGGAAATCGGTCCAGTGCTTGAAGTATTCCAGTCACCGCAAGCACCGATTACGAAGCGGTTCGTTTCGCAAGTGACGGAGCCGGCAGGAACTGAACAAGTTCTCGCGCATATACCAGGAGGCACGCTTGTAAAACTTGCATTCGTCGGAGAGAAGACAGAACATCCCGTGTTGGCTAGCTTGATCCGGAAGTTCGATATTGACGTTAATATCGTCCAAGGGAATATCTCCCATACAAAAGGTGGCGCTTATGGCTCGCTCATTTTACAGCTTGTTGGCAATAAAAATGATATTGATACGGCAATTGCCTATCTCCATGAACTAGATGTGCAGACAGAGGTGATCGGCAATGATTGAAAATCTATTTCCAAATGTCAATTGGGAGAAAATGTGGGAAGCGACTGTTGAAACATTATATATGACGGGGCTTTCAACTTTATATACATTCATTTTCGGGCTAGTTCTCGGTGTCCTCCTTTTTTTATCGAGCCCAGGACAGCTTTGGAAAAATAAATTGGTGTATGGCGTTACCGGAGCGTTCGTCAATATATTCCGGTCGATCCCTTTCATCATATTAATTATTTTACTGATCCCGTTCACAACCCTTCTCGTTGGGACGATCCGTGGTCCTGAAGCGGCAATCCCAGCGCTTGTCATCGGGGCTGCCCCGTTTTATGCGCGAATGGTCATGATTGGCTTGCGTGAAATAGACAGAGGCGTTATAGAAGCAGCAAGATCGATGGGTGCGAAAACAAGCACGATCATCTTTAAAGTATTGCTGCCTGAATCGATGCCGGCCCTCATTTCAGGAATCACGGTAACTTCAATTGCTCTTGTCGGCTATACGGCGATGGCAGGTGTCATTGGCGCCGGCGGGCTCGGAAACCTCGCATACTACGAAGGATTCCAGCGGAGCCGCACCGATGTAATGATTGTCGCAACGGTCATCATCTTGGTCATCGTATTTATTATCCAAATCATTGGAGATTTTGCCGTCAAAAAATTGGATAAGCGATAATTTACAGGGATGTCCTGTTCATTATAAACATCATCTAAGAATGGAGAGAGGAATTATGAAAAAAATACTGTCTGCAATTCTACTGACTGTTCTTGTGCTTGCTTTGGCAGCATGCGGAACGAAAGATAAAGGAAATGATACAAGCGGTAACAATAATGCGGCAGGTGATAAAGAAGAAAGTACGAAAATCGTCATCGGCGCATCCAACACGCCACATGCCGTCATTTTGGAAAAAGTGAAGCCGATGTTGAAAGAAAAAGGATATGACTTGGAAATCGAAACATATCAGGACTATATATTGCCGAATAAGGACTTGGAATCAGGTCTATTGGATGCAAACTATTTCCAGACCATCCCTTACTTGGAAAGTCAAATTGCTGATTTTGGCTATGACTTTGTCAACGCGGGAGGAATCCATATCGAACCGATGGGGGTTTATTCGAAGAAATATAAATCTTTAACTGAATTGCCGGACGGTGCGACGGTCCTTATGAGCAACTCGGTTTCGGATCATGGCCGTGTGCTTGAAATGCTTGAAAAAGAAGGATTGATCACACTTGCTGAAGGTGTAGAAAAAGTGAAAGCTGAACTAGGGGACATCGTGGACAACCCGAAGAATCTGAAGTTTGAACCGGATTATGAAGCAGCTCTAATGCCGACGCTTTATAAAAATGACGAAGGCGACGCACTTCTTATCAATTCAAACTATGCAATTGATGCAGGTATAAATCCGCTGGAAGATTCAATTGCGCTTGAAAAGACTGATTCACCATATGTCAACGTCGTAGCAGTCCGTTCAGGTGATGAAAACAGCGACGCAATCAAAGCACTTGTAGAAGTGTTGCAATCCAAGGAAATCCAGGAGTTCATGTTGAAAGAATGGGGCGGCTCCGTCGTTCCGGTAAAATAATCAAGAACAGCCGTCTGCTTCCGAATAGGATGCAGATGGCTTTTTTCTAATTCAAATGTATAAAAGTTAATAAAGGTGTTCCTATTTTTCCTTTACTATGGTAAAGTGGTGTTGTTGTTTTTATAAACATTTGTACATTTGAGGAGGACACATTATGAAGTGGAAAATAGGCCTCATATGGCGAATCATCATCGCTATAGGGCTTGCAGTGGGGCTAGGTATGTTGCTCCCAGAAATACATGAAGGTTTTGCACATGGATTTACGAGGTTATTCGCAACGTTCAACATGATTTTCGGAGGTTTTCTGAACTTTGTTGTGCCGTTTATCATCATTGCATTCATTGCGCCTGGAATAGCGAAACTGGGCAGAGGATCCGGAAAACTGTTAGGGCTGGCTACAGTGCTTGCCTATGCATCTACGATTGCGGCAGGTATTTTAGCATTTTTTGCAGCAATGACGATCTTGCCGAATTTCGTTGGCGGCATTGGCTCTGAATCTGTTGCAAATGCAGGGAAGTCCCCAGCAGAAGCATTTTTCGAACTTGAAATGACACCGATCATGGGCGTTATGTCGGCATTGCTGATTGCATTCATTTTCGGAATCGGTATGGCATCCATCAACAGCAAAACAATGCTCTCCTTCTTTGAAGAGTTGAATGTCCTTATTGAAAAGGTAATTTCTTTCATTATCATCCCGCTGTTGCCAGTCCATATTTTTGGTATTTTCCTTAACATGACATATAGCGGGCAAGTCGCGAAGGTCTTATCAGTCTTTTCTCTCGTCTTTGTCATGGTCATTGCTTTGCATCTGCTCATGTTGGTCATTCAGTATACAGTTGCCGGGACCCTTTCCAAGAAGAATCCATTCTTCCTCATGAAGACGATGGCACCTGCCTATATGACAGCAATCGGGACGCAATCCTCGGCTGCAACAATCCCAGTCACATTGAGACAGGCGAAAAAGACAGGGGCATCGGAAAAAGTGACGGACTTCACGATTCCGTTGTTCGCAACGATCCACTTGTCTGGGAGTACGATCACATTAGTATCCTGTTCGATCGGCGTCCTGCTTATGAACGGCATGCCGATCAGTTTCGCAAGCTATCTGCCGTTCATCCTCATGCTTGGCGTCACGATGATCGCTGCACCAGGAGTCCCTGGAGGAGCTGTAATGGCCGCAGTAGGACTTCTTGGCACTATGCTGGGCTTTGACGAATCGATGGTAGCGTTGATGATTGCACTTTACATGGCACAAGACAGCTTCGGCACCGCTACAAACGTAACCGGAGACGGAGCCCTGGCCATGATTGTCGACCGCCTAACTCCAAAAGTAAAAGGCGTTGAAACGAAGTAATCTAAAAAGCAGAAGAAGGAATTCAATATTTCCTGCCTTCTGCTTTTTATTTTGATAAAAAAATATTTTTATTGATTCTCAGTAAGCCTGCGATAATTGAAAATGGGTTGCTTACAAATAATAATATAAAACGTTGAGTTAATCGTAATTTCATCATAAAACGATAATAATTCTTAATGATTTGCAACAACCTGCCGAATGAGCTAAAATTAGAATGATACTAAATAGAGAATGGTTTACCCCGTTCATCTTTATCATATTGGAGGTATTGGAATGGCAACTTTGGAAATCAAAGACCTTCACGTCGAAATTGAAGGTAAAGAAATATTGAAAGGCGTCAACCTAACAATCAATACAGGTGAGATCCATGCGATCATGGGACCTAACGGAACCGGTAAATCGACACTTGCTTCCGCAATCATGGGCCACCCGAAATACGAAGTCACTTCCGGATCTGTTACGCTTGACGGCGAAGATGTCCTTGAAATGGAAGTGGATGAGCGTGCACAAGCAGGTCTTTTCCTTGCGATGCAATACCCAAGCGAAATCACAGGCGTAACAAACGCGGACTTCATGCGCTCAGCAATTAATGCGCGCCGTGAAGAAGGCGATGAAATATCCCTTATGAAATTCATCCGTGAATTGGACAGCAAAATGGACCTCCTTGAAATGGATCAAGATATGGCAACACGTTACTTGAACGAAGGATTCTCGGGTGGAGAGAAAAAACGCAATGAAATCCTTCAACTGATGATGTTGAATCCGAAATTCGCTGTACTCGATGAAATTGACTCCGGACTTGACATCGATGCTTTGAAAATCGTTTCAAAAGGAATCAACGAAATGCGCGGAGAAGGATTCGGTTGCCTGATCATCACTCACTACCAACGCCTGCTCAACTACATTACACCTGACTTCGTGCACGTCATGATGCAAGGTAGAGTCGTGAAATCCGGCGGCGCCGAACTAGCGAAGAAGCTTGAAGAGGGCGGTTATGAGTGGATTAAAGAAGAATTAGGAATCGAAGACGAAACAGTTGGACAAGAAGCATAAGAAAGGGGACGATTCAAAATGACGGTTGAAACAAAAATGGCATTGACCGAACAGGACGTCCGCTCTTTTTCCGCAAACATGAATGAAGCCGATTGGATGGCAGAATTCCGCGCAGATGCGTTAGCGAAAGTGGAACAGCTTCCGATGCCGACACCAGATAAAACAAAAATCGACAAGTGGAACTTTGTTGATTTCCCTGCGCATTCAGTGGAAAGCACGACATTTGCTACACTTGCAGATTTGCCAGCAGAAGCGAAAGAGTTGGTCGAAGAAAATCAAAGCAACATCTATGTACAACGTAACAATACACCTGCATTCATTTCCCTTTCAGATGATTTGAAAGCGAAGGGTGTTATCCTAACAGATATTTTCACTGCTTCACGCGAACATGCCGACTTAATGAAAAAGTATTTCATGACGGATGGCGTGAAAGTGGATGAACATAAATTGACTGCATTGCATGCAGCGCTTATGAACGGCGGCGTTTTCGTCTATGTGCCGAAAGATGTTGTCATTGAAGAGCCGCTTCAAGTGCTGTTTTTACATGATGATGCACAAGCATCTCTCTTCAATCACGTGATAGTCGTAGCTGAAGCGAACAGCTCAGTGACATATGTGGAGAACTATTTGTCCACGGTCGAAGAGGCAGCAGGACAAGCGAATATTATCGCGGAAGTCTTTACGGGCGATAATGCGAAGGTCATCTACGGCGCAGTGGACGTCCTTGCAAAAGGATTCACGACATATGTCAACCGCCGCGGAATAGCCGGTTTGAACAGCCGTATCGAATGGGCATTAGGATTGATGAATGACAGCGATACGATTTCAGAAAACATCACGCACCTCGTCGGAAACGGTTCTTCAAGCGATTTGAAAACTGTCGTTGTTGGCCGTGGAAGCCAAAAGCAGAACTTCACTTCTGAAATTGTCCATTGGGGACTTGATACGGATGCATTCATTCTGAAGCATGGTGTTATGAAGGAATCTTCTTCTTCAATCTTCAACGGCATCGGCAGAATTGCAAAAGGTGCTACAAGATCGAACGCCGTTCAAGAATCACGTATTTTGATGCTGAGTGAAAAAGCTCGTGGAGATGCGAACCCAATCCTTTTGATCGATGAAGACGATGTTACTGCAGGTCACGCTGCATCCGTAGGCCGTGTTGATCCGCTTCAATTGTTCTACTTGATGAGCCGCGGCATTTCGAAACAGGAAGCAGAACGCCTTGTCATTCATGGTTTCCTTGCACCTGTCGTAAGCAAATTGCCGATCGAAGGCGTCAAGAAGCAATTGACGGAGGTAATTGAAAGGAAAGTGCGCTAATGCTCAGCAAAGAGATCCGCAAACATTTCCCGATACTTGACCAGGAAATCAACGGGCACCCGCTCGTTTATTTAGATAGCGCCGCGACTTCCCAAAAGCCGCGGCAAGTCATTGAGGCACTCAATGACTATTATTCGTATGATAACGCGAACGTCCACCGCGGAGTCCATACATTGGGCAATCGGGCTACCGATCATTACGAAGGGGCGCGTGAAAAAGTCCGTAAGTTCATCAATGCGAAATCGACGCAGGAAGTGATTTTCACTCGCGGAGCAACAACAGCCCTCAACATGGTCGCCCAAAGCTATGGACGTGCGAATGTCAGCGAAGGCGATGAAATCATCATCACCCATATGGAACACCATTCCAATATTATTCCGTGGCAGCAATTGGCGAAGGAAAAAGGCGCAGTCCTGAAGTATATCGTTCTAGAGGAAGACGGCACTCTCTCCCTTGATAAAGTGCGGGAAGCGGTCACTGATCGCACAAAGATCGTATCGATCATGTATGTATCCAATGTGCTCGGCACGATGAACCCGATCAAGGAAATTACAGAGATTGCGCATGCCCATGGAGCCGTCATGGTTGTCGATGGTGCGCAGGCTGCCCCTCACTTGAAATTGGATGTCCAGGAATTGAACTGCGATTTTCTCGCTTTTTCAGGCCATAAAATGTGCGGCCCTACGGGGATTGGTGTACTTTATGGAAAGAAAGAGTTATTGAACGAAATGGAGCCGGTTGAATTCGGTGGTGAAATGATCGACTTTGTCGGTCTGCACGAATCAACATGGAAAGAACTTCCATGGAAATTCGAAGGTGGTACGCCGATCATTGCAGGAGCGATCGGATTAGGCGCCGCCATCGACTTTTTGGAAGAAATCGGCTTAGATCAAATCGAACGGCATGAACATGAGCTTGCGGGTTATGCTATGGAGAAAATGTCAACGATGGACGGCCTGACGATTTATGGTCCACATGACCCGAAGAAACGTGCCGGCATCGTGACGTTCAATTTGGATAATGTCCATCCGCATGATCTTGCCACGGTACTAGATATGAACGGAATCGCAGTGCGGGCAGGTCATCATTGTGCGCAGCCGCTTATGAAATGGCTTGAATGTTCAGCGACAGCCCGTGCAAGCTTCTATGTGTATAACACAGAAGAAGATGTTGACCGTCTCGTAGAAGGACTCCGTATCGCAAAGGAGTATTTCCAATAATGCCTACAAACAATTTAGACCAGCTATATCGTTCAGTCATCATGGATCATTATAAAAATCCACGGAATAAAGGTGTACTGGAAGAGAACAATGTCACAATCGACATGAATAATCCGACGTGCGGAGATGTCATCCATTTGACTCTAAAAGTCGAAGATGGCATTGTACAGGATGCGAAGTTTGAAGGGGAAGGCTGTTCGATCTCCATGGCATCCGCTTCGATGATGACACAAATCATCAAAAACAAGGATGTGGATACTGCAGTTCAGTATGCTCATATATTTTCTGACATGATGCTCGGCAAGGAAATCGACGATTCTGTCGACCTTGGCGATATCGAAGCCCTTTCCGGAGTAGCAAAATTCCCTGCACGCATTAAATGCGCAACACTAGCATGGAAAGCAATGGAAAAAGGGGTCACTGAAGAGTCCGAACAATGATTCCGAAATCGATTGTCGGTTAATGCAAAGCGTTTGGGCGGGTAAGACAAATGTAAGAACGGAGGAATATTGATGGCTAAAAAAATGCCTGAAATTGGCGATTACAAATATGGTTTCGCAGATAAAGATGTATCTGTTTTCCGTTCGGAACGTGGTTTGACACGTGAAATTGTTGAAGAAATTTCGAGAATGAAAGAAGAGCCGCAATGGATGCTAGACTATCGTCTTAAATCCCTTGAAATCTTCTACAGCAAGCCGATGCCACAATGGGGCGGAGACTTGAATTCCCTTAACTTCGACGAAATCACATATTACGTAAAACCTTCCGAAGCGACAGAACGTTCTTGGGATGAAGTGCCAGAAGAAATCAAGCGCACATTCGATAAATTAGGAATTCCTGAAGCTGAGCAAAAATACCTTGCTGGAGTTTCTGCACAGTACGAATCCGAAGTTGTTTACCACAACATGAAAGAAGAACTTGAAGACATGGGGATCGTCTTCAAGGACACAGATTCAGCTTTGCGTGAAAACGAAGAGCTATTCAAAAAGTACTGGGGAACAGTCATTCCGAACACAGACAACAAGTTCGCAGCTCTGAACTCTGCTGTTTGGTCGGGCGGCTCGTTTATCTATGTACCACCCGGCATCAAAGTCGAAACGCCACTTCAAGCGTATTTCCGTATCAACTCGGAAAACATGGGTCAGTTCGAGCGTACATTGATCGTCGTTGACGAAGGCGCAAGCGTTCACTACGTAGAAGGATGTACAGCTCCTGTTTATACAACGAACTCACTTCATAGTGCGGTCGTCGAAATCATTATCAAAAAAGATGCATACTGCCGTTACACAACGATTCAAAACTGGGCGAACAACGTATATAACCTCGTTACGAAGCGTGCAGTATGTGAAGCGAACGCTACAATGGAATGGATTGACGGCAACATCGGTTCGAAGCTTACAATGAAATACCCTGCATGTATCCTCAAAGGTGAAGGTGCACGCGGTATGACATTGTCCATCGCTTTGGCTGGTAAAGGGCAGCACCAAGATGCTGGAGCGAAAATGATGCACTTGGCGCCGAATACGTCATCCACAATCGTTTCAAAATCGATTTCCCAACACGGTGGTAAAGTTACGTACCGCGGAATCGTCCACTTCGGACGCCGTGCAGATGGAGCGCGTGCTAACATCGAATGTGACACGCTCATCATGGATAAACTATCGACTTCCGATACGATTCCATACAACGAAATCCTGAACGACAACATTTCACTCGAGCACGAAGCGAAAGTTTCCAAAGTATCAGAAGAGCAGCTCTTCTACTTGATGAGCCGCGGAATTCCTGAGCTTGAAGCGACTGAAATGATCGTCATGGGCTTCATCGAGCCATTCACAAAAGAATTGCCGATGGAATACGCAGTAGAAATGAACCGCCTTATCAAATTCGAAATGGAAGGTTCAATCGGATAATTGTTTTAATCCTTGTCACATCAATATTTGTGGCAAGGTTTTTTTGTGGAAATGTATATTTACATTATTTTTACTTAAATATAAAACCGCAAAACTTTGGGCATATACGCCGGCTATTTTGTCTACTATGACTAGCTTTGAAATAGTATGTAAAATCTGACGAATTCTAGTCCATCAACAATAAATGTACTGCTTCCCTTAGTAAGGACTGCATGAAATGTAAAACAACTAACTTTGTGAGAATGATAAGGTTGCGTAAAGATTGTGTAAAAAGTGAGGTGATCAATAAATAGTAGAGTATACTCGGGAGGATAGAAGAGAAAGGGGATTGTTATGAAAAGAATTGCTGTAGACATGGATGAGGTACTTGCGGATTTTACGCAACAAGTTCTCGACGTATTAAATGAAAAAACAAATGAAAGCTATACACGTGCTGATTTGGACAAGTATTCGATTGAAGAATTATACCCGAATGAAATGGACTATCTAGTAGAACAAATTCACACGGATTATTTCTTCCGTACCATGCAAGTAATTGAAGGTAGTCAAGTAGTGTTAGAGCGACTCAGTAAACATTATGAAATCGTCATTGCGACAGCAGCGATGGAAGTGCCGAATTCATTCGCTGCCAAGTTTCATTGGTTACTTGAACATTTTCCATTCTTAGATCCGCATTTATTTATTTTCTGTGGCAATAAAAAAGTCGTACAAGCCGATTATTTAATCGATGACAATATCCAGCAATTGACTCATTTTGAAGGGCGGGGCGTAATGTTTACAGCACCGCAAAATGTCGATTCTGATTATGATGTCCGTGTGAATAACTGGCAAGAAGTTGAGACGTATTTTATGGAAGAGTTCAGTGTAATAGCGTAAATAACCTAACAACAGAGCTGCGGTTCTGTTGTTAGGTTATTTTTTTAAAAAAATGGTGGATTCCTTTCAAAAGTGATTAAAAGGTGGTTTTTCTTCATGAGATTTTTACAAATACACCGTAAAGGATTAACATTCAGGTCTTACAGTAGAGATGAAAGGAGGGAGGCGTATTTCAACATTGATTGAGAGGTTAGAAAATCCGGATGTGAAATGGAGTAGGTCGCAAAAGAATATCGCGACATTTATCTTGCAGCATTTACAAGAATGTAGTTTTTTGACTGCACAACAAATCGCTAATCGAACAAAAGTCAGTGAGACGACAGTTCATCGTTTTGCAAAGCAACTTGGATTTGACAGTTTTTTATCAATGAAACAAGAGCTACAATTTTTAAACCAGCACAATCGAAAAGTGATTACTAAACTGATGAAGATGACTGAAGTGCCTGCGGAATCCTGGTTGTTTAAACATTTTATGACAGAAGTTGATAATGTGATGACGACTGGACAGCAGATGAAAGAAGATGATGTTCAACAAGCAGCTAGTGATTTATTGGGAGCGAGTCATATCTATGTCGCTGGTTGGCGAATGGGGCAAGCTGTAACGAGTTATATGAGTTATCTTTTACACTATACACTTGGCCGAACGACTTTCATTCCAATTGGAGATATACCTGAATATGTAGATGTCTTTCAAGCGAAGGACGTTTTATTCGTCAGTTTTTATCCGAGATATTGTCCGCACACTTTATATGTCATAAGGGAAGCGAAACAGAAAGGTATGACAGTCATCGTTTTGACGGACCAGCTCGCGTCTCCTGCAGCACCGTACGCTGATGTTCAGTTTACGTCACGTCAGGAGTCAACATATTTTTTAGATTCTTATACGGGGGCACTTTCGATTTGCCACGCAATCATGCATGCGATTGCGCAACAAGACTCCTCTCGATTAGTCAAAAAGATTGAATCGATGGAGCACCAATTTCAAAGGTATTACGAGGTAGATGGAGGAATATCATGAAAGTCACGATCATCGGCAGATGGGGAGCATATCCAGCAAAAGGAGAAGCAACCGCCTGCTATTTAGTAGAGTGTGACGATTTGAAGATTGTGGTAGATGTGGGAAGTGGGAGCCTGGCTCAACTTGGAACATTGATAGATCTAGCAACGATTGATGTGGTATTTGTCAGTCATATCCACGCGGATCATATTGCGGATTTGATGACGCTACAATACGCTGCACTTGTGGATACCCAACTAAAACGAAGAAAGAAGAAACTACAAGTGTTTCTCTATGACCCTGAGGAGAGTATTTCATTTGAATTTCCCGACATGATTGAAAGTCATTTATTACAACCCTCATCAAAAATTACGATGAAGGAATTAACATGTACATTTTTTGAAACGAATCATAACGTGCCTACACTCGCCATGCGATTACAATGGAAGGATCAAGTGTTAGTTTATACAGCAGATACCGCTTATTGTGAAAAATTAGCGCAATTTGCGAGAGGAGCCGACATTTATCTGACTGAGTGTAGTTTTTATGCAGCTCAGCAATCGATTGCATCTACTCATTGTACGTCATTCGATGTGGCAAAAATGATGAATATTGCCAAAGCGAAGCAAACGATTCTTACGCATTTGCCGCATTATGGTGAACAAGAGCTATTAGTAGAAGAAGTGAAGCAACTTACAAATTACGCAGTACAATTAGCAAAACCATTTATGACAATGACGATCAAAGGAGAAGTGAATCATCATGCGCTTTAATCAATCATTAGTATTTATTATCCTTTCAGCTTTACTGATTCTTACAGCTTGTGGGTCAAAAGAAGAGGGAGAGAAAGAAACAAGTGAAAAAGGTAAAGTACAAACCTCTTCGCAAGGAGAACGACAAGTGTTGCGTATTTCAATGGCTACTGAAGTAGATAATTTGGATCCTTATCAATCAGCAGCAACTGATACGGGTTCGATGATGGACAATGTGTTTGATGGATTATTTGATACAAATGAAGCGGGAGAATTAGAGCCGCGATTAGCGACAGACGTTGCGGTCTCTGAAGATGGACTTACGTATACATTCACGTTAAGAGAAGGCGTCACATTCCATAACGGTGCAAAATTTACTGCGAAAGACGTCGTGTATTCTTATGATCGTTTAGCTGGTTTAACTTCAGGTGAACCTCTTTCGTCTAAGTTTTCAGTCATATCTTCAATAGAAGCGAAGTCAGATACAGAAGTGGCAGTCGTGTTAAAAGAAGTGGATTCATCATTTTTAGCACGTAATATCGTAGCGATTTTACCAGAAGGTTATGAAGAACAATCGACGAAACCGGTTGGTGCTGGTCCATTTTCGTTCAAACAGTATGATGCAGGTCAACAATTGGTATTAGAGAAAAACGAAAACTATTATTTAACGGACCGGGTGCCTACTGTTGACGAAGTACAATTTAAAATTATGCCAGATTCAGAAGCTGCATTGCTTGCATTACAAGCGGGAGATATCGATGTGATTCCAGGTATTTCCGAGTTAGGTATTCAACAATTAGGTAATGCGATTGAGGTCGTTTCAGGCCCGCAAAACATGGTGCAACTAATGGCGATGAATAATTCAATTGAGCCTTTTACAAACGTGAAAGTCCGCCAAGCCATCAATCATGCAATTAATAAAGATGTCATCATTCAAACGGTAGCTGAAGGTAAAGGGACGAAATTAGGTTCAAACTTTAGTCCAGCAATGGATTTCTTTTTCCAAGAAGGATTAGATGACCATTATCCATATGATATTGAACAAGCGAAAAAGCTTCTTGAAGAAGCAGGTTATCCAGAAGGCTTTTCTTTTACGTTAACCGTTCCATCTGAATATCAATTCCATGTAGATACAGCTCAAATGTTGGCAAGCCAGTTAGCAGAAGTCGGAATTACTGTAACGATTGAGTCAATTGAATTTAGTACATGGTTAGAACGCGTGTATACGAATGCGCAATACGAAGCGACTGTCATTAGCTTTACAGGAAAATTAGATCCGTTTGAAGTAGTCGGTCGATTCGTAAGTGATTACGCGAAAAATTTCGTTAAATTCAATGATCCTGCATTAGATCAAGCGATTCAATCAGCTCTTGCAACGACTGATGAGGACGAGCGTGCGGAGTTTTATAAAAAGGCACAAACGATTTTGACAGAACAAGCCGCAAGTGTTTTCATCATGGATCCGGATCGTTCAATCGGTATGCGTAAAGGAATTTCTGGTTTTAAAATGTATCCGATTCAAAAATTCAATCTTGAAGATGTGACAATTTCAGATAAGAAGTAAGGAGTTTAGCCATTGAAACGACTAACTTATAAATTGTTATCATCTATTCTTACTTTGTTTATCGTCACTTTGTTGATTTTCTTCATGTTTCAAGTGTTACCAGGAAATCCGGCACAAATCATTTTAGGGATTGATGCTGATGAAGCGCAAATCAAGCAACTTGAACAAAAACTAGGACTAGATGAACCGCTCACGACTCGTTATATGCAGTGGGTACAAGGAATTTTTACAGGCGATTTAGGAGAGTCGTTGAAGTACCAAATGCCAGTGATTGATGTGTTAAAGCAAAGAGTGCCTGTCACTCTAGCTTTAGCACTGTCATCACTTGTTTTAACGGCTCTACTCGCTATACCACTTGGAATATTTATCGCAATGAAACAAGACAAATGGTACGCCTTTGTATTAAATCTCTTCACGCAACTAGGCATTGCAATTCCATCATTTTGGTTTGGTTTTTTGCTCATTTATTTATTTGGTGTGAAACTAGGGTGGTTCCCTACATTTGGCTACACTGCATGGAGTGAAAATCCGATGCAAGCAATCCGATCGTTTATTTTACCGAGTGTTGCGATTGCTGTATCAAATATTGCTGTCGTTGTCCGTTATTTAAGAAATACCATTCTCGATCAGACGACGATGGATTACGTTCGAACAGCGAAAAGTAAAGGGGTTAAAGATCATCAAGTAATGTCTCGTCACATTGTAAGAAATGCATTCATTCCTGTGTTAACGATTATGGGAATGATTGTTGCGGACACCATTGCGGGAAGTATTATTATCGAAAATGTATTTGCATTACCAGGTTTAGGGAGTTTGTTAATTCAGTCGATTACGAGTCGAGATTTTCCGTTAATTCAAGCACTCGTTTCGTATATTGCGATATTTGTAATTGTCATTAATATTGTTATCGATTTGCTTTACCGCATCATCGATCCAAGAATAAAGAAGAAAGGTTGAATGCGTGTGAAGAAAAATCTTTCACTACACATCGGTTATGTGCTTGTGGGATCACTCACCTTACTCATGTTGGTCAGTTTGATTTATACGCCGTATGATCCGAATCAAATGTTTCCTGATGAACGGCTTCAAGGACCGAGCATGGAACATTGGATGGGCACGGATAACTTCGGGAGAGATATTCTGAGTCGTGTCATGGAAGGAGCGCAGACAGCGTTTTTAATTGGAGCATTGTCGGTAGCGATCGGCTTATCGTTTGGGTTGTTACTCGGATCGATGAGCGGATATTTTGGTGGATGGATCGATGAGCTCATTATGCGATTGATTGACGCGATGATGGCGTTACCTGGTATTTTATTTGCAATTGTACTTGTAGCAGTCTTTAACCCCAGCTTAACGATTACGATTATTGCGATTGGTATTATGAGTGTTCCTTCATTTACCCGAATCATTCGTTCATGTTTCGTGCAAGCGAAGGAATTCGACTATGTGAAAGCGAGTAAAGCGAAAGGAGCAACACATGTACGTCTCATGTATCACCATATTTTGCCGAATAGTTTATCGCCAATTATTGTGGCGATTACATTAAGTTTTTCGAGTTCAGTTTTAGCGGAATCCGGCTTAAGTTATCTTGGGTTAGGTGTACAACCCCCATTCGCGAGTTGGGGCAGGATGTTAAAAGAAGCTCAACCATTTATTGCAGCTACACCAAGTTATATCGTCATTGTTGGTGTAGTTATTACATGTATGGTACTCGGGTTTAATTTATTGAGCGATGGAATTCGTGATGCAAATGCCAGAAAATGAAAGGAGTTTATCGATGACCCAACCGTTATTTGAAATGATCGATGTAGATGTAGCTTTTCACTTGAAAGACGGCACATATAAAGCGTTAGATGGAATTTCATTTGAAATCCAACAGAATGAAATCGTTGGAATTGTAGGCGAGTCTGGTTGTGGAAAGAGTTTAACATCATTGACGATGATGAATTTACTCCATCGGAGCTCAGAACGAACTGCAGGTAAAATGCGATTGAATGGTAAAGTGTTAAACGAGCAAACAGATTGGCATCAAATCCGTGGAAATGAAATGGCGATGATTTTTCAAGAACCGATGACCGCCCTCAATCCTCTGATGACTATTGGTAAACAAATGACTGAAAGCTTAAAGCAACATACGAATCTTTCAAAAAATGAACGAAAAGAGAAGGCATATGAAGTGATGCGTGAAGTCGGATTATCTCGGGTGGAGACGTTGTATCGTTCCTACCCACACGAACTATCTGGAGGCATGCGCCAACGAGTAGTCATTGCGATGGCTTTAATCAATGAACCCGATTTAATCATTGCGGATGAACCTACAACTGCTCTTGATGTAACGATTCAAGCACAAATTTTACATGTATTTAAATCCGTGATGAAAAAACGCCAGTCTTCACTTGTATTTATTTCTCATGATCTTGGTGTCATTAAAGAAATTTGTGATCGTGTCATCGTTATGTATGCAGGAAGAATTATTGAAACAGGTGCAGTAGAAGATGTCTTCAGTCATCCGAAGCATCCTTATACAAAAGGATTACTACGAGCGATTCCGACGTACAGTAAGAGAGGGTATCCTTTATATACAATTCCTGGAACAGTTCCACCCTTGCAAGAAAGAAAGAATGGCTGTCTATTTGTTGATCGATGTGCAGAGCGTATGCCTCAATGTATCGTCGATCGACCGTTCATTACTGGAGAACTAGGCCATTATGCTAGTTGTCATCTCATATATGAGGAGGATGGTGTTGATGCCGATGATTCAGCTCGAAAATGTCTGCAAAACATTTGATGTCCCTCAGCAGTCCTTTTTTGAGAAAAAGAAAGTTGTACACGCAGTAAATGGTATTCACTTAGAGTTGTTTGAAGGCGAATCCTTTGGTGTAGTCGGGGAGTCGGGTTGTGGGAAATCAACGACAGGCCAACTAATCGTACGTTTACTAAAACCAACTTCTGGATCTATTAACTATAAAGGAAGAGATATAGCGACCATGAATCGTAAGGAAATGAAGCAGTGGCGCAAGGAAGTGCAAATCGTCTTCCAAGACCCATACTCATCTCTGAACCCTCGTAAAACAGTATTTTCAATTGTAGAAGAACCTTTACGTATTCATCGTCTAGGAAATACAGAACAACGCCGTGAGAAAGTGAGCCGCGTGTTACAGGATGTAGGCATTGACGATAGCTTTTTTCAACGTTACCCCCATCAGCTATCCGGTGGACAAAGACAGAGGATAGCAATCGCGAGTGCACTTGTCTTGGACCCGTCATTTATTGTCATCGACGAAGGCGTGTCTGCACTGGATGTCTCCGTTCAAGCACAAATATTAAACGTTCTGAAAAAAATTCAAAAGCAATACCGATTGACCTACTTATTTATTTCTCATGATTTGAATGTCATCCAGTACTTTTGTGATCGCATTGCTGTGATGTATTTAGGAGAAATTGTAGAAATCATAGAGCGCCAAAACGTTGGTAAAACACCGGTTCATCCTTATGCGAAAGCATTGTTCTCTGCTATTCCACAAGTTGATCAAAAAGGAACATTAACATTGCTAAAAGGTGAAATCCCAAGTCCTATCGATTTGCCAATAGGCTGTAAATTTAGTACACGTTGCCCCTACGTGCAGGAAACTTGTTTACACGAATTGCCTACCCTTGACCAATTAGCCAACGGGAATGCTGTTCGTTGTCATTTTGCTTCCTCGATTCAGAAAGGAGACATACAATGAGAATAGGTGTGATCTCAGATTTACATATTGACAACCGTAAAAATCCGGAGCGGTTATACGCTAGCTATTTAGAGCATCTGTCTAAACTAGCAGAGCAACATCTGCTAGATTGTTTAGCAATCGCCGGTGATATTAGTAATGATAGTCAGCTCACTTTACAATTCATCACCGATTTAGAGGATCATCTGCCCTGCCCAGTTCGTTTTGTTGCAGGAAATCATGATCTATGGACAATCTCTGAAGAAGAGAAAAACACACAACAAATTGCTGGCCAACTTCAGGCAGATCTACATTCCTTACAAAATAGACCATATATATTAAATGACGAATGGGCAATGATCGGTCATAGCGGATGGTACGATTATTCTTTTGGCCATCACTTCACTACTCACGAACAATTTAAACAAAAACAGTACAATGGTAGGACATGGAAAGATCATCTTTATATTGACTGGAAAATGACAGATGATGAAGTAGTAGAACAGAGTTTGATTCAACTACAATCTGATCTTGAACGCATTGGGAATCGTCAGGTGATTTTATGTCTCCACATGGTTGCAACAGATGCCTTTATCGTGCCTACACCCCACCCGGTGTTTGACTATTTTAATGCTTTTTTAGGAAGTAAACGTTATGCAGAATGGATTGAATCACATCCTTCGATTCGCTATATTATTAATGGCCATGTACATTATAGAAAAAAGTTCGCGAAAAATGGACAAACCTACATCTGTGCTTGTTTAGGAAATGAATCAGAATGGCAGACGTCTAGTTTAGAAAAGGAATTACAATCCGCTTTTCAAGTTATAGATTTAGGAAACGGGCGATTGTTGTAGACAAGGACGAGGTGTAATCTAAGAATTTATAGTGATATGATTCCCTCTAAGGATTTGAATAGCATTTGTTTAATTCTGAATTCCACTGATTATCCTTGAAATTCGTCGTTAAACAAGTTCGAGCGGAAGCTTCAAACGGTTAGTATGTTTCTTTTTCAGAAATCGCGTCCAAAACAGCTAGCTCCGAATCCAGTATGCATTGCAAATGCTTTTTAATTTCTTCACTGTAAAAACTTTATAATATCTTCCATATAAAAGACTACTTTCCTAATTCATATGTTTTGACTAGTTGAAGTTTAAGTGATATAATTATCTTGAATTAAAGATGCTTTAATTTAATTCTTCTATTTCCATTTTAGAATCCTCGCAGTAGATTTTCATCAAAAAATAGGAGGTATGAAGTATGAAAGCAGCAGTATGGTATGGCGTGAATGATATCCGTGTAGAAGAACGAGAACTGAAGCCGTTGCAAGACAATGAGGTGACAGTGCGCGTAGCGTGGGCAGGTATTTGTGGTTCGGATTTACATGAATATCAAGAGGGACCAGTATTTATTCCGGTTAATGAACCTCATCAGTTAACTGGACAACAAGCACCACTCACAATGGGTCATGAATTTGCGGGTGTTGTTGAAAAAGTAGGGAAAGATGTAACATCAATCAAGGTTGGCGATCGTGTTGCAATAAACCCTATGTATACATTCGGCAATAAGCATGAAGATGTGGATGCTTATGATGGCTTCCAATTCATCGGTTTAGGGTCGGACGGCGGTTTTGCTACATTTGTAAACGCAGGTGAAAATTTTATATATAAATTGCCGGAAGGTATGACATTACAGGATGGTTCATTAGTTGAACCTACTGCGGTTGCCGTACAGGCAATTAAAGAAGGAAATATGCAGTTTGGTGATACAGTAGCAGTATTTGGTGCTGGCCCGATTGGATTGCTGACGATAATTGCTGCTAAAGCAGCGGGCGCAAGCAAAATCTTTGCCTTTGATTTGTCGGATGAACGCTTAGAGAAAGCAAAAGAACTTGGTGCTACACATGTATTCAATTCGGGACAAGTTGATCCTGTACAAGCCATTAAAGACGTGGTTCCTGATGGCGTGGATGTGTCTTTTGAAGTTGCCGGCGTTGCACCAACATTCAAACAAGCAATCGACGCAACACGTGCTCGCGGTACGATGGTTATCGTATCGATCTTTGCTCGTCCAATAGAATGGAATCCAATGCAATTGACGAATACTGGCGTTAAAGTAACTTCGTCCATCGCCTATACACCAACTACCTTCCAACAAACAGTTGATTTAATCGGCACGGGTCAGTTGAAACCACAAGGTATTATCACTTCTCAAATTGAGTTGGATGATATTGTGGATAAAGGCTTTGAAGCTTTGACGAATGATAAAACACAATCAAAGATTTTAGTGAAATTAAGCGGAGAAATGTAATACTCTCCATTTGCGGGGCAGCCAAATTTTGGCTGCCTCTTTCGTTTGTCTGGAGTGGGGTATCTCACGCTCAGTGTGCTGTGAATGAGTCCCTCCCTCGTAAACCCGTCCTCCGCGCTCATAAATGAGTTCCCCCGCTTATAAACCGTCCCCCGCACCCATAGTGCAAAATGGCGGAATTACCCTGCAAACATATGATATGATGACAATATTCATCTTCGAACGGAAAAGAGGGATACTATGATTCAGGTCGGATTGACAGGGTGGGGCGACCATCCGGATGTCTATTCCCCAACCTCTAAGAAAAATGAAAAATTGATCGATTACAGTGCTCACTTTCCTATCGTCGAGCTTGATGCATCCTTTTACGCCATTCAGCCTGAGCGCAACATCCGTAAATGGATTGCCGAAACGCCCGATGATTTTCAATTCATCGTCAAAGCGTATCAAGGAATGACGGGACATCAGCGAGGCAAGTTGCCGTACGATACTCCTGAAGAAATGTTTGAGCAGTTCAAGCTGTCCATCGATCCGATGAGGGACGCCGGGAAACTTGCTATGATTCTAGTTCAATTTCCGCCATGGTTTGATTGCAAAAGGGAAAACGTGGACCAGATCAGATACATTCGAAGCCAGCTCGAAGGATATGACGTCGCAATCGAGTTCCGCCATCAATCCTGGTACACTCCATCCATACAGGAAAAGACACTTTCATTTCTGAAAGACTTGGACTTCATTCACACCGTTTGTGATGAGCCGCAAGCTGGCGATGGCAGTGTTCCGCTCGTTGCCGTATCAACACGTAATGATAAAGTGTTCGTCCGTCTGCACGGCAGGAATGTGAATGGCTGGCGTAATACGACAGGAGACAATGAAGCGTGGCGTAAAGTTCGATATCTCTATAATTATTCAGACGAAGAACTAGAGGAAATCCGTGAAACTGTCCTAAAATTGGAGAGGGAAACGGATAACGTATTTGTCATTTTTAATAATAATTCTGGTGGCCATGCAGCTGAGAACGCAAAACGCTTTCAAAAAATGATGGGCATTGACTTCCAGGCACTTGCACCTAAGCAGCTTGACTTTTTTGAGGAGGAATAAGTATGGCGTTTCTGTTGTTGGCAATTATCGGTGCGGTATCCGGCGTGATGGGGTCGATCGTCGGACTCGGAGGCGGAACGATTCTCGTGCCGCTGACATTATTGGTCGGCATCAATTTCGGTTGGATCCCAGGGATCACCCCGCAAAGTGTAGTCGGTATTTCAGTCATTATGATGGTTTTCAATGGCCTTTCTTCCACCATTTCACATATGAAAGTGAAAACGGTCGACTACCGGACAGGGTGGATCTTTTTTGTAGGTTCTATACCAGGAATGATTATTGGGGCGTTTGTGAATAAAGGAATGGATTTGCCATCATTTAATTTATACTTCGGCATCTTGCTTATTGTCCTTTCCATTCTTTTGCTTGCACGCAAATATTTGAAACCGATTCAATGGTTTGTCCAACACGGCAAACAGAGGACATTTACCGATACGCATGGAGAAACCCATGTGTATGGGTATCCGATCTGGTTTGCGCTCATACTGACTTTCCTCATTGGCTTTGCTTCCGGCCTATTCGGCATCGGAGGGGGGACGATGATTGTACCCGCGCTAATCCTCTTGTTCCTGTTCCCGCCGCATATTGCAGTCGGCACATCGATGTTCATCGTCTTCCTATCAGCGATCGTGAACTCGATCAGCCATATCTCCTTAGGCCATGTGCCTTGGCTATATGCGCTCCCTGTAATTCCAGGCGCCTATATCGGCGGTATGGTCGGAACGATGCTCAATAAAAAGATGAATTCGGAAACATTGGTGCTCGTGTTGCGAATCATGCTGTTATTATTTGGGGTGAGGTCAATCATTGAGGGGATTTGGGGATAACGATGAAACGAAATTTAGAAAAAATCCATTTCTACCATACGAATGATATCCATAGCCATTTCGATAGCTGGCCGAAGATCAGCAGGTATTTTCACACACAGAGGCAGCTGCACAATTCAGCACAAGAAGCGTGCTTCATTTTCGATATCGGAGACCATGTCGACAGGTATCATCCTTTTACGGAAGGCACATCCGGCAAAGGAAATGTCGCATTGCTGAACAGTGCAGGGTATGACGCAGTGACAATCGGCAATAATGAAGGAATCACAATGTCCAAAAAAGCATTGGATACTCTTTACGTAGGTGCTGATTTCGACGTCGTCCTATGCAATTTAACGGATACGGATGGTTCATTCCCCAAATGGCTGGAGCCTTACAAGATTTACGAAACTACTGACGGGCTCACTATCGGAGTCATAGGTGCAACCGCGATGTATACGGATTTTTATGCGAAATTAGGGTGGCGCATCGAAGAGCCAAGGCAAGCATTGAAAAAAGTGGCTGAACAAATCCGGCATAAAACGGATATCATTATCTGCCTATCGCATTTGGGCGTGAATGAAGACAGGCTTCTTGCCGAAGAATGCGAACTGATCGATGTCATTTTAGGCGCGCATACCCATCATTTATTCCCAGAAGGTGAAATGGTGAATGATACGTTACTGGCCGCCACAGGAAAGTTCGGGGAATATGTCGGGCATATTGAAATCCGAATCGATGCAGACGACTGGAAGATCTTCGAAAAAAAAGCGGAAGTTGTCCATGTGAGCGAGCTGAAAAGTAAGGAAGAGGACATACAGGAAGTGAATGATCTGATCCAAGCAGGGAATGAAGCATTGGAGGAAAACGTTTTTTATATGAAGAGTCCTTTAAAGCAACATCTCTTCGATGAAAGCCCGATGTCTTCGTTTTTTGGAAGAGCATTGATCGATTACACGGGTGCGGATTGTGCCATGTTTAATGCAGGAATCTTCCTTGGGAGCCTCGAAAAAGGATGGGTGACGAAACGGATGGTGCATGCTTTACTGCCACACCCGATCAATCCTTGTACGGTCACATTGGATGGTACGGAGCTATTGGAAGTTCATAGGCTCTCCGGCAATGAGTCATGGCCGGAAATGGAAATCAAAGGGCTCGGCTTTCGCGGCACATTCATGGGAAAAATGATTTTTGAAAGGCTATTCACGAAAAGTGATGGGGAACTATACGCCGGCAATCGAAAAGTGATTGCCGGGGAATCCTATACGCTAGCAACACTTGACATGTTCACGTTCGGCTTCTTTTTCCCATCCTTAAAATATGCGTTGAAAGAATATCATATGCCTGAATTGATTCGGGATGTCTTCAGTTGGTATGGCATGAAAAGAGACAGCTGCATCCCGCCGGATATGAGGAATGCGCGATACAAACAAGAATGAACGACCCCGGACCTGCATAATATTAGGCAGGAGGGGTCGTTTTGAGATTTTATGGGCAGCCGTCTCGAAATTATACAAAAAAGAATCGTTATCGTCGTTCCAGTCATATTGGAAGACCTCGCCGGAAGCGTCGTTTGTTGCCGCTCATCTTTCCAGCGTTCCTTGTGACGATCGTTATTTTTCTTTATTTCATTAACTCAAAGCTCACTCCGGTTTATCTCTCCTACGCGGAAGTTGAAACGGAGAGGATTGCAGCGCATGTCATCACACAAGCGATTAAGTCACGATCCACAGACATATATGATGTCAGTGAAATCATTGGAAATGTTCCAAATGATTCACCTGGAATGGTGACAAATACATTGGATGCCGAAATCATCAATAAAACACGAGCGGAAATTCATAGTCTCATAGAGGCCTATCTCAAAATGGCTGAAAGCGGAAATTTGGAAATGCTGCCGCTCAGCGAAAACGTCGAATACGATCCCGAAGCGATGGAAGAAGACGGAGGCGTCGTCTTCTTCGTACCGATGGGGCAAGCGACAGGCCTTCCGTTGATCGGAAACTTCGGACCGAAAATCCCGATACGGTTCCACGTAATCGGGGAGGCGCAGACGACGGTCGAGACGGACGTCACCGAGTTTGGCATTAATAACGCAATGATTGAAGTGAATATATTGGTGACGGTGAATGTCCAGATCATCGTTCCGCTAGCGACGAGTAGAAGTGTAGTAGAACAGCGGATTCCTGTTGCCATCGGTTTGATTCAGAGCCCGATTCCTCAAATCTATAATGGGGGCGGAAATAACCCTCCACAAATTGAAGTTCCATTCACGCCTGGCAGCCAACAATAATAGCCCTTGAAAAATAGCGAAATTGTGTTATGCTAGGATAACAAAAGGAACACCGATTAGGTAGAGGCTGCAAGGCTTATGAGTAATGGACGCGAGATTGGCATCGATGACCGCCCGTGAAAGGAAGTTTTGCCGAAGCATGTAATGGGTTGCCGATCCATCCATGCTGGGGTCATTCCGAATAGGAATGGCACTGTCATGCGAATACCGCATGATGAGCTACAGATCGTACGTTAGATAAAACATCTTAGATTATCTTACAAACGAACCGTAGAATAAGCCGACACCTACTACACATTCTAGTGTAAAGGGTGTCGGTTTTTTATCATCTAGCTCCGAGTGGCAACTGCTCGGGTCATAAGTCAGCTCTGCTGCACGGCAAAGAGCGCCGTTTCGCAGATCCGCCTTATGCCTGTCGCAGTTAACCGCCACTCTGCGCTTTAGAATTTGGAGGAATGTTTTTTATGATAGGCACTTGGGTTTCAATCTTGCCACCAATCGTAGCAATTGTTATGGTGCTGGCAACAAAAAGGGTATTATTATCACTTGGCTCGGGAATTGTGACTGCAGCATTATTGGTCGCCAGCTTTTCACCGGTCGATACGTTGAAAAATCTTTGGACAGGTATGCTTATCTCTTTCTGGTCCGAAGGGGAATTGAACACTTATAATATTTTCATCATGATATTCATTTTATTACTAGGGGTCATAACGGCGTTTGTCAGTTTGTCCGGCGGAAGCAGGGCTTTTGCGGAATGGGCGGTCAAGCGTATTAAAACGAGACGCGGGGCGAAGTTGCTGACAGTGTTGATTGGTATCCTTATATTTGTCGATGATTATTTCAATTCATTGGCTGTTGGGCAAATTGCACGGCCGATTACGGATCAACACCGCATTTCAAGGGCGAAATTGGCATATTTCATCGATTCCACATCTGCTCCGATCTGTGTAATTTCGCCAATTTCCAGCTGGGGGGCATTTCTCATCGGCCAATTGGCTCTCATTTTCGGCACATCTGCCGCGATAAGCTATTCGCCGCTATCCGCCTTCTTGATGATGGCACCGATGAACTTTTACGTTATCGCGACGCTGGCAATGGTGTTTTTCTTTGCTTGGACGAATATCGATTACTTTGAAATGAAAAGGCATGAGACGCGTGCTCAGGAAAAAGGAGAGCTTTTCGATCCGGAAAAAGAGATTCCTGGTCAATTAAAAGAAGACTTTCCTGTCCATTCCCATGGGCGTGTCGTTGACTTGATTGCTCCGATTGTTACGCTTGTTATTGTGACATTAGGAATGATGGTCTGGACTGGCTATCGCATTGGCGGTTCGCCGAGCATCTGGACGATTTTCGAAAACACGGATGTTCCGATGTCATTGGTCGTAGGCGGCCTAGCGGGTACACTATTGGCAGCCATCCTTTATATTTCCCAAATGGGGAAAAACGAGACCGCATCCTATAGCCTTGTAGGCAAGGCATTCACAAGCGGAATCAGCGCGATGATGCCGGCGATTCTTATCTTGGTATTTGCATGGGCTTTGACGCATTTGATCGACGTATTGGAAACAGGACCTTTCTTATCGAGTGTCGTAGAACAATCAAATGTACCTGTCAATTTCTTGCCTGTCATCATGTTTGTCCTTGCAGGATTAATGGCGTTTTCGACAGGTACGTCTTGGGGATCATTCGGCATCCTTCTTCCGATTGCAGGAACGATCATGATCAATGCGGAGCCTGAGCTGCTTCTTCCTGCGCTATCTGCCGTATTAGCGGGGGCTGTATTTGGCGATCACTGTTCACCGATTTCCGATACGACGATCCTCTCATCGACAGGGGCGGGCTCCAATCATATGGATCATGTATCGACACAACTTCCTTATGCATTGATGTCTGCAGGTATCGCTGCAGTTGGCTATATTGTCCTAGGACTTACAGGGTCGGTATGGATTGGACTCGCAGCGGTCATCATTCTTATCGCCTGCTTGTTCACTATATGGACTTCAAAACGGAATAAAGCAGAAGTGAAAGCGACTTCCTTCTAATGAATCAAAACTGTTACATCTGCCGGGCACCCGGCGGATGTGGCGGTTTTTTTATCATCTAGACTCCGGGCGTCCTTCACTTTTGTTCTTGAACTAAGGCATAATAGGGGCTCCCTAATCATAAATTTCCATTACCGGCACACTTCCCGATTCCCGTGATGAAGTGAAAAAGTCATAAGCTGAAGTGGGTATTTTTTCAATAAAAAATATTTTGACAATAGATACTAAGACGGATATACTTATTTTAAGATTATATAATAATCTGAAAATAGCAAACGTTTAACAGGATAAAAGGAAAGGGGATTTGTAATGGAACAGCGTTCGCAATGGGGGACACGCGCCGGCTTTATTTTAGCGGCTGTCGGATCGGCTGTCGGTCTAGGAAACATCTGGCGTTTTCCGTACGTCGCGTATGAAAACGGCGGAGGGGCATTTTTCATTCCGTATTTATTTGCACTTCTGACCGCAGGGATTCCGATTCTCATCATGGAGTTCACAATAGGTCATAAGTATCGTGGCTCCGCACCTCTATCATTCTTTCGGATGAAAGGAAAAGGGGCTGAATGGTTGGGTTGGTGGGGCATTTTCGTGTCATTCGTCATCTCAACGTATTATGCAGTCATCATCGCTTGGGCGATGAAGTACACGATCTATTCACTCACTACAGCATGGGGTGACGATACAGGAGGATTCCTGTTCGGAAGCGTTCTGAACTTGGCGGATAATCCCGGAGAGGTTGGCGGGCTTGTGCCAGGCGTGCTTATCCCGCTCATCTTAGTTTGGGCAATCGCTTTCATCATTTTATTGGCAGGCGTCAAACGGGGAATCGAATTAGCGAACAGGATTTTCATTCCAACGCTTGTCGTCGTGTTCCTTCTTGTCGTCATCCGGGCAATCACTCTTGACGGAGCGGCACTTGGACTTGAGGCGTTCTTCAAGCCGGATTTGAGCAAGCTGGCAAACTCGCAAGTATGGGTAGCGGCATATGGACATATTTTCTTTAGTTTATCGATAGCCTTTGCTATCATGATCACATACTCAAGTTATTTGCCGAAGAAATCGGACATTACAAATAACGCATTCATCACTGGATTTGCGAACTCAGGATTTGAATTGCTTGCAGGAATCGGGGTTTTCGCCGCCCTAGGCTTTATGGCGACTCAAGCGGGCGAGCCAGTTTCAGAAGTTGCCTCCGCAGGTGTTGGTCTTGCATTCGTCGTATTCCCGAAAATCATCAATGAAATGCCGGGGATGAATGGTCTGTTCGGGGCACTGTTCTTCCTGTCGCTCGTCTTGGCAGGTCTCACCTCGCTTATCTCGATCTGTGAGACGTATATCGCAGGTCTGTCGGACAAATTTAATATCTCGCGCACGAAGTCTGTAATCTTCGGAGCTGGATTGGCAGCGATTGTTTCATTGCTGTTCGCTACACGAGGCGGTTTGTACTTCCTCGACGCAGCAGACTATTTCATTAACCAGTTCGGCGTCGCTGCGATCGGCCTAGTGGAAGTTATCCTGATTGCATGGGTCTTCAGAAAGCTTGGTGTTTTCCAAAATCACGCGAACGAAATATCGGATATACGTGTCGGCATGTGGTGGAAGATTTGTTTGAGTGTCATTACACCAATCGTCCTTGGCTATATGATGTTCGATCTGTTGCGCATCAACATTATGAAATTGCATACAGACGCGGATGGAAACGTAATTGGAAACTACGAAGGATATCCGGATGCCTTCATCATGTCGAGCGGCTGGATGGTCGCATTATTCGCCATCGTCATGGCAATCATCTTTACGGCACTGAAATGGAACAGGAAAGCAATGGACTCAACAGATTTTGATAATCGATAAGGAGGATTCGCTATGAGCGGTGGAGCTGTTTTTATGATGATTCTCGGAATCCTCGTCATTTGGGGAGGACTTGCGGGAAGTATATTTTGGGCAGTATCTAAATCGAAAAGCAGAGCCTGACTCTGTCTGAAGTGAATGAACTTATAAGGAAAGCGCCTATAACACGGCGCTTTTTTTCTTTTATACTAGGTCTTTTCTCTGCTATGAATAGTTGTTGGATGTCAGAATATATGATACATTGACAGAAGTGATGTACTGCAAAACAAGCATATAGGAATGGAGTCGGTTATCGTGTCATGTAGACCAGAAATAGGGAAAAAGACAGAACATGTTCGAAAGCCCGATTGGCTTAAAATAAAATTGAACACGAACGAAAACTATACGGACCTAAAAAAATTGATGCGCGAAAAAAACTTACATACCGTCTGTGAAGAAGCTCGCTGTCCGAACATCCATGAATGCTGGGGGGAACGCCGAACGGCAACATTCATGATCCTCGGAGCTGTTTGTACGCGTGCTTGCCGTTTTTGTGCAGTGAAAACCGGATTGCCGAACGAGCTCGACTTAGCTGAGCCGGAACGCGTCGCGGATTCAGTTTCCCTCATGAACTTGAAACATGTCGTTGTTACAGCAGTTGCAAGAGATGACTTGAAAGACGGAGGATCAGCCGTATTTGCTGAAACGATCCGCGCCATCCGCCGTAAAAACCCGTTTACGACGATCGAAGTGCTGCCATCCGACATGGGAGGGGTTTATGATAACCTCGAGCGCTTGATGGATGCAAAACCGGACATTTTGAATCATAATATAGAAACGGTGCGTAGATTGACGCCGCGGGTTCGTGCACGTGCGACATACGACCGTTCCTTGGAGCTTCTTCTTCGTGCTAAGGAAATGTATCCGGAAATCCCGACGAAATCCTCCTTAATGCTTGGACTTGGTGAGACAATGGAGGAAATCATCGAAACGATGGATGATTTACGAGCCCATAAAGTCGATATCATGACAATCGGCCAATATTTGCAGCCAACGAAAAAACATTTGAAAGTTCAAAAGTATTACACGCCCCAAGAATTTGGAGAGCTCCGTAAAATAGCAATGTCAAAAGGGTTTTCCCATTGCGAAGCGGGTCCATTGGTACGTTCAAGCTATCATGCCGACGAACAAGTCAATGCCGCTGCAAAAGAAAAACAGCGGATCGGGGACGCACTGTTAGAAACAGCAGTGCAAAGCTGAAAATGGAAGTGATAAGTTTGGTAACGATGAATAATTTTGAATACGAAATCATGACAGATTACCGGAATGGTTTCAATCAGGAAGCATTGGACGCAAGATTCAGTGACGTGCTTTCCAAATATGACTATATTTTAGGTGACTGGGGATACGGCCAGCTACGGCTGAAAGGTTTTTATGAAGATCGTAATTCCAAGGCGACCTATGAAACAAAAATCAGCACATTGCAGGATTATCTTTATGAATACTGCAATTTCGGGTGTGCCTATTTTGTCCTACGTAAAGTCGGCAGGGCGAAGGCGCAGCCAGTCGAAGGTGTTGAACAGGAATAGAAAAGATGAACCGCCTCGTACACGGGATGCTGTTGTGCAGGGCGGTTCATTCATGTGCTCATTATGATATGATAGATATGAGTTTAGACAACCGGGAGGGAACGATTTTGTACTTTATCGATCGTCAAAAAATCAATGAAACACTTGCTTATATGGAAAGTCTTCTTGCTTTGTTTGAAGGGCATCAAAAATGGAATGAAAGTAAAGTTCACGCTTTAGCGCTCGAAAGGATTGCTCATACGATTGTCGAGTCAATCATCGATGTCGGTAATTCGATGATCGACGGTTTCATTATGCGTGATCCAGGAAGCTATGACGATATTATTGACATTATGGAAGATGAGAAAGTGATTTCCCCGGAAATGGCTGATCCTTTGAAAAAAGTGATCGGGCTTCGTAAAATGATCGTCCGTGAATTTGTTGACGTGGACAATGAAGAAATCGAAGCGGTTTTGAATGAATCAAAAAAGGAAATTAAGCAATTCCCGGTAAAAGTACGCCATTACCTGGAGAATGAACTCGGTCCTGTTTCCGCCTTCAGTCCACTGGAGCAATAATGATGGACAACTATAAAGCGGTCTGCTTTGACTTGGACGGGACTGTCTATCGGGGAAATGAAGTGATTCCGGAAGCTGCCCTCTTAATAGAAGGACTTCAGCGTCGAGGCATCGCCCCTTATTATGTAACGAATAATTCTTCGCTTACGGCAGGACA
>NZ_LQYA01000298.1 GCF_001531445.1 Sporosarcina koreensis | reverse complement strand
CGTCACAAAGATCATGCAGCGTGCGGTCGACGGACCGTCGTTCGCCATCGGTGTGGTGAAACGGACGCCGGCGGCGAGCAGATCGTGGCGATAGGCCGCGCCCAATTCGTCCTGCTTCAGCTTGCCGATATAGCCGCACTTCGCGCCGAGCGAACCGAGACCGGCGATGGTGTTGCCGGCCGATCCGCCGGAAGCGCGGGTCACGGGGCCCATCGCTGCATAGAGCCGCTCGGCGGTTTCCTCGTCGACGAGTGTCATCGCGCCTTTGGTGAGATTCTGCTCGGTGAGGAAGCTGTCGTCGGCATGGGCCAACAGGTCGATAATGGCATTGCCGATGCCGACGACATCGAGGGTGGCGTCCGTCATTCAATATCCTTGCTTTGGGCAGGGGCCTGCGTGAAGAGAAGGAGATTCAATGCCCCGCAGCCCCGCTGCCGGCAACCCCCCGACGGACCCATGCTAGACGAACTTGATGAACTTTTGACCAAGGCGCTCGACTGGCGCGCGCAGGGTTATGGCGTGGCGATCGCGACCGTGGTTCAGACCTGGGGCTCGGCTCCGCGCCGCCGAGGATCGCATGCGGTCATTCGTGAGGACGGCCTCTTCGAGGGATCGGTGAGCGGCGGTTGCGTCGAGGGCGATGTGCTGGTGACGGCACAGGGGCTGCTCGACGCAGGCGGCGGCTTCGCCCGGCGGGACTATGG
>NZ_LQYA01000297.1 GCF_001531445.1 Sporosarcina koreensis | reverse complement strand
TTTTCTACTAATCTTCAATTTTCATGACCCCTTTATCAATCATTTTTTATATAATAATTTTGCCTGTTCCAGTTCCACATTGCTGTTACTGTAAAGCCTTCATCTTCTTTTTCATCATCATTTTCTTCATTCACTTTTACCAAATCGCCATCTTCTGCATCATCTAAATTTAATTCTTTGTGTATTTCCTTCAACAATCCACCGTATGAAATCAGTCGTTTACGGAACAAACCCTCTTCCAAA
>NZ_LQYA01000296.1 GCF_001531445.1 Sporosarcina koreensis | reverse complement strand
AAAACTGAACTGGAAGGGCTTGGCGCGACGGACTGCCAGGTAGTCCAGGGCGGGGTCCATTTTCAGGGGGATACGCGCCTGCTGTATCAAAGCCTGATGTGGAGCCGGCTGGCTTCGCGCATCATGCTGCCGCTGGGCGAATGTCGCGTATACAGCGATCTGGATCTGTACCTCGGCGTACAGGCCATTCCGTGGACGGAGATGTTCAACCCTGGCGCCACCTTCGCGGTGCATTTTAGCGGCCTCAATGACGAGATCCGTAACAGCCAGTACGGCGCGCTGAAGGTTAAAGACGCCATTGTCGACAGCTTCACCCGTAAGAATCTGCCGCGCCCGAACGTCGATCGTGAGTCGCCCGATCTGCGGATCAACGTCTGGCTGAACAAAGAGACGGCGCACATCTCGCTGGATCTGAGCGGCGAAGGCCTGCACCTGCGCGGCTATCGCGATGGTACCGGAATGGCGCCGATCAAAGAAAATCTCGCGGCGGCGATCGTCATGCGCTCTGGCTGGGTACCGGGTACGCCGCTGCTCGATCCGATGTGCGGCTCCGGTACCCTGCTGATTGAAGCGGCGATGCTGGCGACCGACCGCGCGCCGGGCCTGCACCGCGGCCACTGGGGCTTTGGCGGCTGGGCGCAGCACGATGACGCCATCTGGAAAGAGGTGAAGGCGGAAGCGCAAACCCGCGCTCGTCAGGGATTGGCAGCGTATGAGTCACGCTTCTACGGCTCAGACGTCGACGTGCGCGTAATCGAGCGCGCGCGCCGCAACGCCCGCCGCGCCGGCATTGGCGAGCTGGTCGATTTTGACGTGAAAGACGTCGCCCAACTGAACAACCC
>NZ_LQYA01000295.1 GCF_001531445.1 Sporosarcina koreensis | reverse complement strand
CTAATGTCAGTGGGCATTGTATTTTTTATGCTGTTTACAACATCTTATAACATTTCTTTTCTGATCATCAGTATTCTGTCATTCCTTATATTTGTAAAACATATTAGGAAAGTAACAGAACCTTTTGTTGAACCTGCACTGGGGAAAAATATTTCTTTTATAATTGGTGTCCTTTGTGGAGGACTTATATTTGGTACAGTAGCAGGGTTTATCTCTATGGTTCCTTACATGATGAAAGATGTA
>NZ_LQYA01000294.1 GCF_001531445.1 Sporosarcina koreensis | reverse complement strand
CAATGCGCTGGCAGGGTTGGAGGAAGGCATCACCACGCTCGATTCATCGCTAGGCGGCCTCGGCGGCTGCCCCTATGCGCCCGGCGCATCAGGCAATCTCGTGACCGAGGATCTCGTTCTGATGCTCAATTCCATGGGGCTCCGGACCGGCATCGACCTTGAAAAACTGCTCGCTGTTCGGACGATCCTGGCGGAGGCGCTGCCGGGCGAACCGCTCTATGGCTTTACCCCCGATGCGGGCCCGATGCTCGACTATGCGGAAAGGATTGCCCGTTGACCGGCGCGACCGGACCTGTCCCGCTCGCCGGGATCAAGGTCATCGAATTCACTCATATGGTCATGGGACCGACGGTCGGCCACATTTTGGCCGGCCTGGGGGCGGATGTGATCCGCGTCGAACCCCTGGGGGGTGATCGCACGCGCCGTCTGCTCGGTTCGGGTGCTGGCTATTTCCCGATGTACAACCGGGGCAAGCGCTCGATCTGCCTCGATCTGAAGTCGGAAGAAGGCAAGGCCGTCGCGCGTGATCTGTGCGTCGACGCGGATATATTGGTCGAGAATTTCCGTCCCGGCGCGCTCGATCGGCTCGGTCTGTCCTTCGATGCCTTGTCCGAAGCCAATCCGCGTCTGATCTATTGCTCGGAAAAGGGCTTTCTTCCGGGGCCCTATGAAGACCGTACCGCGCTCGACGAAGTCGCGCAGATGATGGGCGGCCTCGCTTACATGACGGGCCCTCCGGGACGTCCGCTGCGCGCAGGATCGAGCGTGGTCGACGTGACCGGCGGCATGTTCGGCGTGATCGGCATCCTCGCTGCGCTCGAGGAACGGCATCGCACGGGCAAGGGCCAGAAGG
>NZ_LQYA01000293.1 GCF_001531445.1 Sporosarcina koreensis | reverse complement strand
CTCTAAACTGGTGTTCGAGGCGTGGTGCAGTGCTAGGAGATGAAGGAGAGAGGGAAAGAGCGTACTTCAGTACGTGACTGACCGATCGACTGAAATCGACAACGCAATGCGCCGTGCATCGGACGCCAGTATTATGGAGAGTTTGATCCTGGCTCAGGACGAACGCTGGCGGCGTGCCTAATACATGCAAGTCGAGCGGATTGAAGGGAGCTTGCTCCCTGATATTAGCGGCGGACGGGTGAG
>NZ_LQYA01000292.1 GCF_001531445.1 Sporosarcina koreensis | reverse complement strand
GCTTTAAACTGCAAAATAACACCGCAATCCTTGACACGTTCAGCTTTCTTAAATTCTAGTATAAACAAAAGTTCAGAATAACTTACTCTATCAATCTTTCTTTCTCGCCACGGTCTAGTTTTCCCCGTTTTTGTTTTGTCAAAAAATACATTTGATTCCTTTGGTGCATTTGTGCTATGATTATCTATAGAATTTTGAAAACGCATATAAAAAGCCCCCATGTTATTTAGTTTTGATCTTAGT
>NZ_LQYA01000291.1 GCF_001531445.1 Sporosarcina koreensis | reverse complement strand
TCATGCGCGTCTAAGCAGTGAGGTGTGGAACGAGGCAAATCCCGTTCCTATAACATTGAGCTGTGATGGCAAGGGGAATTGTCCCCAGAGTCCCTGATTTCACACTGCCAAGAAAAGCCTCTAGCGAGGCGGGAGGTGCCCGTACCGCAAACCGACACAGGTAGGCGAGGAGAGAATCCTAAGGTGATCGAGAGAACTCTCGTTAAGGAACTCGGCAAAATGACCCCGTAACTTCGGGAGAAG
>NZ_LQYA01000290.1 GCF_001531445.1 Sporosarcina koreensis | reverse complement strand
GACTTCACCCTGAAGATGGGCATCGGCCGCGCCTATAAAGCGCCGAGCCTGTACCAGACCAACCCGAACTACATTCTGTACAGTAAAGGCCAGGGCTGTTATGCCAGCATAACCGGCACCGGTTGCTATATGATGGGTAACGAAGACCTGAAAGCGGAAACCAGCATCAACAAAGAGATCGGCCTTGAGTTTAAACGCGACGGCTGGCTGGCCGGCGTGACCTGGTTCCGTAACGACTACCGCAACAAGATTGAAGCTGGCTATGCACCGATCTCCCAGACCGGTACGAGTAAAGTGAAAACCGATATTTACCAGTGGGAAAACGTACCGAAAGCGGTAGTAGAAGGCCTGGAAGGAACATTGAACGTCCCGGTTAGCGAAACCGTTAACTGGACCAACAATATCACCTACATGCTGCAGAGTAAGAACAAAGAGACCGGCGACCGTCTGTCGATTATTCCGGAATATACACTGAACTCAACGCTGAGCTGGCAGATATACCAGGATGTTTCGGTGCAGTCGACCTTCACCTGGTACGGCAAGCAGGAACCGAAGAAGTATAACTA
>NZ_LQYA01000289.1 GCF_001531445.1 Sporosarcina koreensis | reverse complement strand
GATGATTCCCAAACGGTTATCGAGCCAACTTGCTGAGGTTGCAAGAGGCTGTTTTGGTGTTTGCCCCTTTTCAAAAAGGGGCAAGGGCTTAATCTTTTGGGCTTGATTTTGGGAATGAATTTGCAACCGTTGCGGAAAAACGCAAAGGTGAAAATGTCATTTCTGCACTAGGAAAAAGCAACAGCTGCAAGCGGTGATTTTTTTGCCTTTGACTTTGGGAATCTGGCATGAGCCAGGTTCTTG
>NZ_LQYA01000030.1 GCF_001531445.1 Sporosarcina koreensis | reverse complement strand
GATTATCTATAGAATTTTGAAAACGCATATAAAAAGCCCCCATGTTATTTAGTTTTGATCTTAGTCAATTAAAACTTTAACACAGGGGCTTTTATTATGCAAAAAATTTTCAACCGATTTTTAAGAGTAAAATACCACTTAAACCCTCGCCAACACTAGTTTTAAATCCTAAAAAAACAACCTAAAAATAATGACGTTATTTCTAGTAGTATCAAGATAAGAAAGAACCGTTTTTCGCTACGC
>NZ_LQYA01000288.1 GCF_001531445.1 Sporosarcina koreensis | reverse complement strand
CATCCTCGCGCCACTCCGGGTGACGTATATTTTTGCCGGTCCACGGGAGACGGTGCTGCATGCATTGATCATGAAGAACTACGGGTGCACACATGCGCTCATCGGCCGGGATCATGCGGGAATCGGCGATTATTACGATAAGTATGCAAGCCATAGCATTTTTGACCAGTTCAAACCGGAGGAGCTCGGGATCGACGTACGGCTTTTCCATGAAGTGTTCTACTGCACACGTTGCGACAGCCCTGCGACAGAGCAGTCCTGCCCGCATGATAGTCAATACAGGATCAATATTTCCGGTACGGGCATCCGAGAAATGCTTCGACACGGCATCATGCCGCCGAAGGAAATCGTCCGTCCGGAATCTGCGCGGATCGCAATCCAAGGCGTGCAGCCGAAAGGGCTCGATGAATTTGAGAGCGCTATCTCGCCAGTTGGCAAGGTCATAAAAAGCATGTTCCCGTTCTATTTGGAACGGACGAGGCTTGGGGGACGGAAACGAAAATCGCCTTTGTCGGTGGACGACCTGACGAATGACGATTTGGAAGCGGTCAATTTGGACGTTCGTGCGAATGCTGACCGGATTTACCGGGAGGTTTTCGACGAATATACGAGCGTCGGCGACACGAACCGGGGCATGCAGCCGGAGTGGGTGATGGACGCGAGGGATTCATTGCAGACACAGCAGCAGATGGTCATCCAGGATCTGGAGGAAAAAGTGAAACAGGCGCCGGATGCCGCTTCGGATGAATTCATGTATCAGGATAAAGAAGAGGCGCTTCGGGAATTGGAAGTGGCGAAGAAGATCCTCGGCGATATTCCGAAAGTGCTCCGCGCAGCGGATTTCGACTATCGGACGTGGAATGTCCTGCCGGATAAACGCTATCGTGGCA
>NZ_LQYA01000287.1 GCF_001531445.1 Sporosarcina koreensis | reverse complement strand
TGCTGGATATTGGCCGACAGCCATACTCAGCAAGATACTAAAATTTAGTAGCTGTCGCCTTGCAAATTTTAACGGAAAAAACCACTTAATAAAAAAAGACACGAGAACAATCTCTCGTATCTTCTGTATCTTATTTCTTATTTTCCTTACTCAACAATCGCGCCCGATTGCTTAAGAAAGCTAGAAGTCATTTAATTTATCTCTGGTATTCAACTTTTAAATTGAATTTGTCTTCGTTTATAT
>NZ_LQYA01000286.1 GCF_001531445.1 Sporosarcina koreensis | reverse complement strand
GCTCAAGGTGGGTTCGGGGAAGGCGTCGCCCAGAGCGGGGACATGGTCTCGAAATATCTGATCGAGCGCGCCGAGCAATATCAGCCGGTGATCGAGATGCCGACCGGCATCGATGTCGAAATCGTCTTCCTGGAGGGTGTCTATGTTCGGAATTGATCGTCTGCGCCGGCGCTTGTCACCGAAAGCCATGATGGTGCTGGCCGTGCCGCTCGTGGGAGTCGCCAGCGTTGCCGTCGCTGCACAGATCGCCAGCCCGGGCAGCGTAGAGGTGGCCAGTCTCCTGAAGACCAGGCTGCCCAAGACGCCGCTAACCAAGGTCGACTGCGAGAAGGTCAAGGGGCTTTGCGAGGTAACCGCTGGAGCGAACCTCTTCTATGTCGACACCAAGGCCCGCTACCTCATCATCGGCCGGGTCTATGACATGGAGACGCGGCAGGATCTCACCGCCGCCCGACTCCTCGAAATAAATCCTGATATGCTGGTGGGCGGGGC
>NZ_LQYA01000285.1 GCF_001531445.1 Sporosarcina koreensis | reverse complement strand
ACGCAGCCGTCTCTGGCAAGCCAGGCCGGCCAGCATCTTCCCTATGACGGTCGCTACGTCGTCAGGAAAGCGGATGGCAGCATCGATCCCGACAAGTCCTATGCGGCGGGCGCCAACTTCAACATCGTGAAGAACTGGGGCCTCAATGGTCAGATCGAATATGATGTCGCCGACAACCTGCAGCTGAAGTCGATCACGGCCTATCGCAAGCTCGACTCACGCTTCGGCGCCGATGTCGGCGGCGATCCGTCGGGCGCCTTCCAGCCTACCTTCGGCGATGACGAGCAGCAGTTCACCCAGGAGCTCCAACTGATCGGCAAGGGCTTCGGTGGCCGCTGGAAATATGTCTTCGGCGGTTACTTCTTCCACGAAAGCGGTAGCCATGTCGAAGGTGTGAGCTTCCCCGGTGGCCTGCTGCAGATCAATTCGCCCAATGACCGCTACGACACCAAGTCCTATGCGATCTACACCCACAACAACATCGAGCTGATCCCCGATCGGCTGGGGATCACGATCGGCGCGCGCTACACC
>NZ_LQYA01000284.1 GCF_001531445.1 Sporosarcina koreensis | reverse complement strand
GCAGAATCTAGTCCCTCAAAAAATTCTCTCCCAGATGTCACCAACAATTCATTTACCAGTACCGCATCTTTTCGGGTTTTTCTTATTCCCGTTTTTTGTGATTCAATAATTTCTTTTACTCGCTCGTTATAATCAATATTTCCATCATTTATAAAATCGTAATTTTCATTTGATTTGTCTTTATCAATATCGGGGTTCGTCTTACTTTCCCGCTCTCTTTGATTGTGAAATTGAATCCCTTTT
>NZ_LQYA01000283.1 GCF_001531445.1 Sporosarcina koreensis | reverse complement strand
GCATAAAAAATACAATGCCCACTGACATTAGTATAATTCCTACAATATCAAAATGACCTTTTATCCTTACTTCTTTTTTCAACAATGTAATAAGGAACGGAACAGTGATAATTGTCATCATTGGAATGAGCAGAAGATAAGACCAATGGATAAAATGAGCTATCATTCCACCAATAGCTGGACCGATACCTTCTCCCATAGCTACTATGGAGCCAATAAGACCAAACGCTTTACCCCTATTTT
>NZ_LQYA01000282.1 GCF_001531445.1 Sporosarcina koreensis | reverse complement strand
TAAAACATATTAGGAAAGTAACAGAACCTTTTGTTGAACCTGCACTGGGGAAAAATATTTCTTTTATAATTGGTGTCCTTTGTGGATGACTTATATTTGGTACAGTAGCAGGGTTTATCTCTATGGTTCCTTACATGATGAAAGATGTACATCAACTAAGTACTGCTGCAATTGGCAGTGTGATTATTTTCCCTGGAACAATGAGCGTTATTATCTTCGGTTACATTGGTGGATTACTTGTTG
>NZ_LQYA01000281.1 GCF_001531445.1 Sporosarcina koreensis | reverse complement strand
TGTTCGATTACCTCCATCGAGGTAACGAGATCGAACTTTTCACCCGCCAAGGCCTCGAACCCTCCATGGCGGTAGTCGATCGTCAGGCCCTGACGCTGGGCATGGATCTTGGCGACGGCGATATTCTCGGCTGCGGCGTCGACCGCAACCATGTCCGCTCCGAGGCGCGCGAGCGGTTCGGCCAACAGGCCCGCGCCGCAGCCTATGTCAGCGGCACGGCGACCAGCGAGTGGTCGCAGGCTTGACGGGTCTAGACCCCAATGCCGGTCGATCGTCTCGCGCGCATAGCGCAGGCGAGGGGGATTGAGCTTGTGGAGCATGGCCGATGACCCTTTCGGATCCCACCATTCCGCCGCCATGCTGCCGAAATGGGCCGCTTCCTTTGCGAGGATCGACCCATGCTGTTGTGCGCTTGCGTTCATCACGCCCCCTCTCTATCAGGGCCGCGCCCTCGGTCCAGAGGGCATTTCCGGCGCTTTCGCCTCTGGGGAATATGTGGGTCTATGGCGCGCATCGTAATGAAATTCGGCGGCACCTCCATGGCGGGGATCGAACGAATTCGCAACGTGGCGAACCGCGTGAAGCATGAGGTCGAGCTCGGCAACGAAGTCGCGGTGGTCGTTTCGGCCATGTCCGGCGAAACCGACCGTCTCGTCAACTTCTGCCGTGAGGCTTCGCCGCTCTACGATCCGCGCGAATATGACGTCGTGGTGTCCTCGGGTGAGCAGGTGACGAGTGGCCTGCTCGCGATCGTGCTGCAGTCGATGGGCGTCAAGGCGCGCAGCTGGCTCGGCTGGCAGCTGCCGATCACGACGTCCGACGCTCATGCCTCGGCACGGATCGAGGAGATCAATTCCGACGCGATCGGCAAGGCGATGAGCTCGGGCGAGGTCGCGGTCATTCCCGGCTTCCAGGGGCTCACCGGAGATCAGCGGATCACGACGCTCGGCCGGGGCGGATCCGACACCTCGGCGGTCGCTGTGGCTGCTGCGATGAAAGCGGATCGCTGCGACATCTATACCGACGTCGATGGCGTTTACACGACCGATCCGCGCATCGTCCCCAAGGCCCGCAAGCTCGCCAAGGTCACCTATGAGGAGATGCTGGAACTGGCGTCGGTCGGCGCCAAGGTCCTGCAGAC
>NZ_LQYA01000280.1 GCF_001531445.1 Sporosarcina koreensis | reverse complement strand
CTATCGGTCACTAGGGAGTATTTAGCCTTGGGAGATGGTCCTCCCGGATTCCGACGGAATTTCACGTGTTCCGCCGTACTCAGGATTCACTCTGGAGGGGACGAACTTTCGACTACGGGGCTATTACCCGCTATGGCGGACCTTTCCAGGCCGCTTCGTCTAATCCGTCCCTTTGTAACTCCGTATAGAGTGTCCTACAACCCCAGGAAGCAAGCTTCCTGGTTTGGGCTCTTCCCGTTTCGCTCGCCGCTACTAAGGGA
>NZ_LQYA01000029.1 GCF_001531445.1 Sporosarcina koreensis | reverse complement strand
ACAAATGCACCAAAGGAATCAAATGTATTTTTTGACAAAACAAAAACGGGGAAAACTAGACCGTGGCGAGAAAGAAAGATTGATAGTGTAAGTTATTCTGAACTTTTGTTTATACTAGAATTTAAGAAAGCTGAACGTGTCAAGGATTGCGGTGTTATTTTGCAGTTTAAAGCAAACGATACAGGTCACTTGAAATTATATAAAGCGTGGTTTTGTAAATCCAAACTTTGTTCATTATGCAAT
>NZ_LQYA01000279.1 GCF_001531445.1 Sporosarcina koreensis | reverse complement strand
GAAAAATGATGAGCTATGCAGTTTGTAGAATGCAAAAAATGAAGTCCCATGATTTAAAAGGGATTCAATTTCACAATCAAAGAGAGAGGGAAAGTAAGACGAACCCCGATATTGATAAAGACAAATCAAATGAAAATTACGATTTTATAAATGATGGAAATATTGATTATAACGAGCGAGTAAAAGAAATTATTGAATCACAAAAAACGGGTATAAGAAAAACCCGAAAAGATGCGGTACTGG
>NZ_LQYA01000278.1 GCF_001531445.1 Sporosarcina koreensis | reverse complement strand
AATTTTACCAGTTTTTTATCAGAGGGAATAGGTATTGCAATTGTTGGTGGTTTATTATCTGTACGCTTACTGAATCAGAAGTTGCTTCCTATGGACCTTGATCAATCCACTTATTTGTATAGTAATATGCTATTCCTTTTTACAGGAGTCGTTGTTACTAGTTGGCTGATCACCTTGAATGTATATAAACGAAGACAAATTCAATTTAAAAGTTGAATACCAGAGATAAATTAAATGACTTCT
>NZ_LQYA01000277.1 GCF_001531445.1 Sporosarcina koreensis | reverse complement strand
ATCAACTATGCGGGTGCCGATACGCAGGCTTCGATCCTGGATGTGACCGTCGAGCAGCTTCGCCTGATGTGCGACGTGCATTTCATCGGCACGGCGCTGTTCTTAAAGCATATGGCCCGGCGGATGGAACGTGGTGGGTCGCTCGTCACCACCTCGTCGCTGACCGCCGTCGTCGCCCCGCCGGGGCTTTCTGCCTATGCGGGCACGAAGCGGGGCGTCGATCACATGGTGCGCGTCGCGGCGAACGAACTGGGTGAGCGCGGCATTCGCGTCAATTCGGTCATCCCCGGTTTCACCCGTTCGGCGATGACCGAGGACTATTTCGCGCTCCCGACGCTGGAAGGCGCCTTCCTGCGCGAGATCCCGCTGGGCCGTCTGAGCACGGTGGACGATGTCGCCAATGCGGCTCTGTGGCTGCTGTCCGACGAATCCGCATCGACGACCGGCCAGGCGATCGACTGCACCGCAGGGCAATCGCTGCGCCGGACCCCGACCAACGAAGAATTGATGCGCTAAGCCAGGATGTCCCGGCGCTCAGCGCCGGGGCGCGCCGGAGATGTTGCGGATCAGGTCGTACCAGTGGTCGAGGTCGGCGTGGAAGGCCTCGATCAGGATGCGTTCGTCCTTGCC
>NZ_LQYA01000276.1 GCF_001531445.1 Sporosarcina koreensis | reverse complement strand
CGTCGGTTTCGGTCGAGGACGGCCTGATCAACCAGAGCAGCGGCACGATCACCGCGACGACGCGGGCAGCCACCGCCATCACGCTGGAGGTCGGCGATGGCGCGACGCTGCCGGCGATCGTCAATCAGGGCTCGATCACAGCCACAGATTCGACCGTCGAGACCGACGTTACCTCGGTCGCGCAGGCTGTCGTGCTGCGCGCAGGCTCGACGGTCGACACGCTCGTGAACAGCGGCGCGATCGGCGCCATCGCCAGCACCGTCGGTAGCGGCAGCGCGACGGCGATTCTCGACCAAGGCGGCACGATCGGCTCGATCGTCAACAGCGGGACGATCTCGGCAAGCGGCGTCGAGGCCGTCGCGATCGACCTGAGCAGCGGCGCGCAAGCTGTGTCCGTCTCCAACAGCGGCAAGATCATCGGAGACATCCGCTTCGGATCGGGCAATTCGACTTACAGCGCCAATTCCGGAACCCTGACGGGGGCGATCGCCTTCGGCAGCGGCGACAACCTGTTGTCGCTGTCGGGCACGACCAGCTTCGCCAACAGTCTCACCATCGGCACCGGCGGCACATTGGCTGTGAGCTTGAGCGACAGCGCGGCACTCGACCTGGGGACGTCGGCTCCGCTGCTTTCGTCGCTGACAGCTTCGGGCAATTCCCAGCTCGTGATCCCGGTCGCCACCGGCAGCCTGGGGGTGAATCTGACGGGAACCGCAAGCTTCCTGGGCGACAGTCGAATCAGCCTCTACATCACCGATCAGCCCGGTACCGCCCCGATCCAGGTGCTGACGGCGGGCGGGGGAATTACCACCGATCATCTGTCGACCCTGATCAGCCAGGACTCGCTGCCCTATCTCTACACGCTCAGCGACTATGGGATCAGCAACGGGACTTTGAGCGTCACGCTTCATCAGCGGACTGGAAGTGAGGCCGGTTTCACGCCCGGTGTTGCCG
>NZ_LQYA01000275.1 GCF_001531445.1 Sporosarcina koreensis | reverse complement strand
AATTTCTTTTACTCGCTCGTTATAATCAATATTTCCATCATTTATAAAATCGTAATTTTCATTTGATTTGTCTTTATCAATATCGGTGTTCGTCTTACTTTCCCGCTCTCTTTGATTGTGAAATTGAATCCCTTTTAAATCATGGGACTTCATTTTTTGCATTCTACAAACTGCATAGCTCATCATTTTTCAGCTCCATTCACGAGGTACAAACGTGTACCTGTTTTCGGTCAACTTCCATGT
>NZ_LQYA01000274.1 GCF_001531445.1 Sporosarcina koreensis | reverse complement strand
AGGTTCTGCGCCTCGGCGAAGATACGGATATTGTCGCTCAGCGCCACGCTGATCTTGGCATCCAGCCGCCGCAGATCGTCATTATACTGGTCCTGATAGTCGATCGCCCCGGCAGCCAGCAGCGACCGGCCGGTGTTGTGATAGGCGATCGAGCCCTCGATCGGCCCGCGCTGATAGAAGAGTTCGGCGCCGTAGAGATAGCGCGACTGGCTCGGGAAGGTCGACGTGCGCCCGTCAGCCAAGCGCAGCGTGGAATTGGTCAGCGTGCCCGTCAGGCTGACGCCGAAGCCCGACAGCAGACCCGGCAGGAAGGTGAACTGCTGCTGATATTGTGCCTCGATGCCGACGATGTCGCCCCGGTCCGCATTGAGCGGCTGGGTGGTGCGCAGGATTTCATAGGTGCGTCCGTCGAGCGTCACGTTGTTCTGGGTGAAGCTCTGCGTGAAGATCGGGTTCTTGATGAATTTGGCGAACACGCCGACGCTCAGCAGGCCGCCCTTGGCGAAATACCATTCGGCCGTCGCGTCGAAGTTGTCCGACCTGTAGGGTTTCAGATTTGGGTTCCCGAAGGAAATGCTGCCCTCGAACCTGCCGGCGGTGCTGCCATCCTCGTAGCTCAGCGATCCGCTCGGTGACAGCTGCGCATAATTGGGCCGGCCGACGCTGCGCGTATAGGCGAGGCGGAAGACGGTGTCGTCCGAAGGCGCGATGCGAACGATCATGCTCGGCAGGAAATCATCGTAGCGGTTCCGTGCACGTACCGGGACCACCCCTGCGGCC
>NZ_LQYA01000273.1 GCF_001531445.1 Sporosarcina koreensis | reverse complement strand
TGATTATCGCACCAAGTAGGAAGTCATCATGTGCTCTTCCCGATACTATCCCAATCAGGACAGAGACCAGCAGATCAAAAGTTTTGCATCAATCCGAAAGTCCCGGTTTTCCGCGCTCTTCCCTGATGCAAAAATCTGATGCAGAATCGTTCCATGATTTACGGCTATGCGCGCGTCTCGACCAACAGCCAAGACCTGGCCCAGCAGCTCGCCCAGCTTGAGGCCGCCGGCTGCACGAAAACCTACCGCGAGAAGATCAGCGGCGCGTCGGCCGAGCGCCCCCAGCTCAAGCGCGCGATCGGCGCGCTCGATCCCGGCGACGTGCTGATGGTGACGGCGACCGATCGCCTCGCCCGCAACACGCGCGACCTGCTCAACATCCTCCACGCGGTCAAAGAGGCCGGTGCCGGCTTCCGCTCGATCGCCGAGCCGATGCTGGACACAACTTCGCAGCTCGCCGAGGTGGTCATTGCCGTTTTGGGCGTTGCGGCCAGCTACGAGCGCCAGCGGATCGCCGAGCGCACCAGCGCCGGTCGCGCCCAGGCCAAGGCGCGCGGCGTCAAGTTCGGCCGCAAGAGCGCCCTCACCCCGCACCAGCAGGCCGAGGCGCAGCGCAAGCTCGACGCCGGCGACACCCAGCGCACCGTTGCGGCGCTGTTCAACGTCAGCCAGGCGACGATTTCGCGGCTACAGGGGCGGCCATGATGACGGGCGGCAATAGTTCGGTGCCGTGATC
>NZ_LQYA01000272.1 GCF_001531445.1 Sporosarcina koreensis | reverse complement strand
AGCGCTTTGGCTATGCGACCTCGCTGCCGCAGCTCTGCTCGGTCGACATCATCACCGTACTGCGCACCCCTCCCATCCCGATCGGCGCGTCCTGTGGCCTGGGCAAGTTCCAGCCGATCAGCGGCGCGCCGAAATAGCGGCCGACGGACGGCTACCTGCCAATTAGCTCTGGCGGTGCCCCGATCGCTTTGCTAAGCGGCCCCCAACGCACCCGTAGCTCAGCTGGATAGAGCGCTGCCCTCCGAAGGCAGAGGCCAGGGGTTCGAATCCCTTCGGGTGCGCCATATCTTCAGAGGGTTAGCAGAAGCTGCCTCCCCCCCGTACGAAGCCTGTACGGAAAACCTCCTGGAGCATATTGCGATCAGAACATGCTGCGCCGGCTGTCGCAATTCCGCCATCAAGGGTCGGCGGCGCGATCCGCCCCTACCTCGCAAGGACGATTGGGCGCCGACCAACCCGCAGCGGATGAGGCCCGAGCCTATTCCTTAAGTTGATCCCTCACCTCTACCATGGTGGGCTTGGGGCGGCGGTCGAAGAGCAGCGCGAGGACGTCGGGGCGCGAATAATGGCCGCTGCCGTCCAGCCACATCTTGGCGTCGGAGCAGTCGTCCAGATCGATCTCCGCCACGACGAGCCCTTCTTCGA
>NZ_LQYA01000271.1 GCF_001531445.1 Sporosarcina koreensis | reverse complement strand
AGCTTATGGTGCGGTGCCGGTCGAACCGGACATAGGGGTCGAATGCGCAGAGCCATTCCGCCGGTGGCGCGGGATCATGTGCCGCAAATATCGTAGCGCCGAGTTGGGAGCTCACCAGATGTGCGACCTGACCGCGTTCGTGCGGCTGGAGATCGCGGGGACCGCGCAACGCCATTTCGGCGATGCGCTTACGCCAGCCATCCGGTTCGCGTGCGCGTTCGGCCCAGGCTGCAAGGGTCTCCCATAGCGACTCGAAGCCATTGAAGGGTATCGCGGTGACGCCCTTGTGGCGCCAGAGCCCTGTCGCGTAAGACGCCTCGCCTTCCTGCAAGGCGTAGAGTTGACCAGGCGCAATGCTTGGCTGCAACGCCTCGAGCAGATACTGGATCGGCGGATCATCCGCCGAATAGCCCACAAAGACGATGCGATAGCGATTCATCAGTGCGCGCATAAATGTCGTGGCCCAGCCATCTGCCAGATATGCTCGCCCAAAATCAGCCGACGACAGGACGAACTCAGGTCCCTCCTGGACCGTATAGTCTTGCGATACCTTGCCATGGAGATGGATGATCCCGCGCAGCGCACCTGCGCGCGCGGGATCAGGGAGTTCCGGGG
>NZ_LQYA01000270.1 GCF_001531445.1 Sporosarcina koreensis | reverse complement strand
AATTTTGTTCATGTGAATTTAAATTTCAGCAAACGGACCATTATGTATTAAGAGAAAAGGAGAATGATTAGCTATGAAAAAGAAATTCCTAGCTATAGTTGCCGTAATGGCATCTTCATTATTTTATTTTGGGAACGATTATATTTCTTCTGCTTCGCCAAATGAAGATGAGAAAATTGATAATCTTTTTGAATCAGATTTATATGATAATGCTGAAAAGATATTCGGTATTACTTTTATGGG
>NZ_LQYA01000269.1 GCF_001531445.1 Sporosarcina koreensis | reverse complement strand
TACAAATAAGTGGATTGATCAAGGTCCATAGGTAGCAACTTCTGATTCAGTAAGCGTACAGATAATAAACCACCAACAATTGCAATTCCTATTCCCTCTGATAAAAAACTGGTAAAATTAAGCAAACTCATTCCGGCACCAGCTTCCTTTTGTTTCAAACTACTTGAAACAATTGTAGATATAACTGTTTTGGTGAATGACAGCCCACCAAAAACAAAAACTAATATAATTGTCAGTAACCAT
>NZ_LQYA01000268.1 GCF_001531445.1 Sporosarcina koreensis | reverse complement strand
ATATCGATTGGGTCATCACAGGTGGCGAGAGCGGACCGAAAGCGCGGCCGTCCAGCCCGAGTTGGTTTCTGGATCTTCTCAATCAGTGTATGGCATCCGAAGTGCCGTTCCATTTCAAGCAATGGGGCGATTGGGCGCCAGGGCAAGGTCTTAATCTCGCCAAAGCACGAGCGAGCCACGCGGCTGATGGAACCATGATGCTTCGCGTGGGCAAAAAAGCCGCAGGTCGTCTCCTCGATGGGGCGATATGGGACGGCCTGCCGAAGGCGAGGTCAGCCTGAGTTCGTCACCGATGCTATTTGATGCGTCGGAAATTCCGACGATCAAAGTCGCGCCCGAGAAGAACTTCCAGTCCCTCCGGCATCCACTTTGGACGGAGAACAAGGCTCGGCTGATCCAGGAATATATCAAGCTCTTTACTTATGTGACCAAACACGGAGCCTATATCGATGGCTTCGCAGCGCCGCAGAGGCGGGAACGCAGCGACCTTTGTTCGGCTAAGCTTGTTCTGGAAGCCGAACCACAGCGCGTCCGGGAGCTGTGGTTGTGCGACATCGATCCAAAAGGGATCGCATTACTGCACGAGATCAAAGCTACGCATGAAAGCAAAGGACGCCGCATTCATGTAATGGAGGGTGACTTCAACACCACCGTCTCCACAATTCTTGCATCCGGGCGGATAACTGAGCGAACTGCGACTTTCGCGTTGCTCGATCAGCGTACTTTTGAATGTGCTTGGTCAACTGTGGAGGCGATTGCCCGACACAAGAAGGGCACGAAGATCGAGATATTCTACTTCCTTGCCACGGGGTGGATTGATCGATCGATTGCTGCCGTTAGACGGGAGGCAACGGCTGCGCGCGTCGAACGCTGGTGGGGGCGTTCAGATTGGCGAACGCTTCGAGGGCTGCAAGGCGTTGAACGTGCTAACCTGCTTGTTCAACGGTTCAAGGCCGAGCTTGGCTATGCTTTCGCCTACCCCTATGCGATCCACGATGCACGGCAAGGTGGCCGCACCATGTATCACATGGTCCATGCGACCGATCACCCCGAAGCCTCACCGCTCATGCTCCGGGCATACCGGAAGGTTTCTGGACGGAGCGATTGGGATAGACCGACCACGCAACTCGATCTGGATGCTCACTGGTCGGCATTCACAGAAGGCGAATAGTGTTTAAGGGAAGGATACAAGCACTTTG
>NZ_LQYA01000267.1 GCF_001531445.1 Sporosarcina koreensis | reverse complement strand
TTGCTCGAGGCTATGCCGCCCTATCAGGGCGGCGGATCGATGATCGACCGGGTGACCTTCGCCGCGACCAGCTGGGCGCCGCCGCCGCAGCGTTTCGAGGCGGGTACGCCGAACATCGTCGGTGCGCTCGGGCTCCACGCCGCGATCGACTATGTCGACGCGATCGGGCTCGACGCGATCGAGGCGCATGAAAGGGCGCTGGTGGGCAAGGCGCGTGAAGCGCTCTCTGCGATCAACAGCGTGCGGCTGTTCGGGCCCGAGGATTCGGCGGGAATCGTCAGCTTCGCGATCGAGGGGGTGCATCCCCACGACATCGGCACCATATTGGACGAGGAAGGCGTGGCGATCCGCGCAGGGCATCATTGTGCCCAGCCGCTGATGGACCATCTCGATCTGCCGGCGACGGCGCGGGCGAGCTTCGGTATCTATAATGACGAGGATGACGTGGCCGCTCTGGCGCGCGGGATCGAACGTGTGACGCGGATATTCGGATGATGGACGAACAGACCAACGACAGCGGCAAGATCCTGACCGAAGAGGTCGAATCGGTGGCGCCGCCGCCCCGGGCGCGGGTCGATCTCGACGCCCTCGAAGCCGAGGCTCCCACGGCGCAACCGGCGCGCAAGCCCGATTATCTCGACGGCTTTCTTGCGCAGCGGCCGCAGGCCGAGGCGGCGGGCGAGCCGGGGGGTGACATTTATGAGGGCGTCATCGCCGCGCTCAAGGAAATCTACGATCCCGAGATTCCGGTGAACATCTACGAGCTTGGGCTCGTCTATGGAGTCGAGGTGGCGGACAACGCCCATGTCGTCGTCACGATGACGCTGACCACGCCGCATTGCCCCGTCGCCGAGTCGATGCCCGGCGAGGTCGAGCTTCGGGTCGGGGCGGTGCCGGGGGTTGGATCGGCCGAGGTCAACCTTGTCTGGGATCCGCCATGGGACCCGCAGAAGATGTCCGACGAAGCCAAGCTCGAATTGGGAATGCTCTGAACGCCCCCTCGGGGATGGAGACCGAAATGACCGCGACCACGACACCCACCCGCGCC
>NZ_LQYA01000266.1 GCF_001531445.1 Sporosarcina koreensis | reverse complement strand
GGACGGTCCGCGAAACCTACGGCGAAGACGGCTATGCCGGTTCGTTCGAGTCTCCCCTCGCGCATCTCCAGAAGGAATAGGCGTTCAGTCGCCGCGATCGAGCCAGGCGGCGCAGGCCAGGTCCTGCACAATGGAACCGAGCGACTTGTAAATCGTGACGTCGGTCTCGCTTCTACGCCCTTCGGCGTTGCCAGCGAGGACATGGCCGATCTCGGGCAGGACATGGCCTTCGTCGATCAGGCCGGCGTCGCGGGCGCGAAGGAATTCGGCGCCCTGCCGCAGCACGCCTTCGCGGTGGTCGGGAAAGAAGCGTGACCGCACCACCAGCCTGTCGTCGATCTCCACCGGCCCCGCGTGGCTCGATCCAACGAGGTTGATGTGCGTGCCCGCCGCCACGTCATGCGACAGCAGCACTGGCTCGCTCGCGGCCGTCGTGGTGCAGATGATATCGGCACCATCTGCGGCTTCGGCCGGCGAAGTCGCAACCATCACCGGGAACCCGGTCTCTTGCTCGACCTGCCGGGCCAGGGCTTCGGCCTTTTCCGCGTTGCGACCCCATAGGGTGATGCTGTCGACAGGTCGGACGAGCGGCATGGCG
>NZ_LQYA01000265.1 GCF_001531445.1 Sporosarcina koreensis | reverse complement strand
GAAGGGCACGAATTGCCGGCTGAGGCCGCCCGGATAGAGGTCGATCTGCGTGCGGTCGTCCATCAGGCACTGGGTCTGCGGATGGACCGCGTGAAGATGGTAGATCTCGGCAAAGGCGTCGACGCCGCCCTTCCAGTTGGCGCCCCAATCGGACCGGCGGTGCTGGATCACGTGCATCTTGTCGATCTCATAGAGGTCGAGCTGGGGCAGGATCGGCGCGAGCCATTCCTTCAGCGGCTGGATGTCGGGATCCATCGAGATGAAGACGAGGCCGATCGCAACCTCGCAGCGGACCGACGACAGATTATGGTCGTGGCACAGCACCTCCGGCCGGAAGGTCTCCGGATCGGTCACCGCGATGTTGGTGCCGTCGAGGTCGAACTGCCAGCTGTGGAAGGGGCAGGTGAAGCGCGACAGGCTGCCGAGATCGTCGAGCACCAGCTGGCTGCCGCGATGGGGACAGACATTATAATGCGCGTGGACTTGGTCATTCTCGCCGCGCACGATGATGAAGCTCTCGCGGCCGATGTCGAAGCGGGCAAAGTCGCCCTCCTCGGGGATGTCGGACAGCGGGCAGGCGATCAGCCAGCTCTTCGCGAAGACCTTTTCCCACTCCTCATCGGCGAAGGCCGCATCATGATAGCGGGCCGGCGACGGACGCCCGGTGCCGTTGTCGATGTAGCGATGTTCGTAAAAGGGGTGCGGTGCGCCCACATGGATGTTCCACAAGCGGAAGTCGTAGTTCATCGCCCTCTCTCCTTGGCGCCGGGCATAACCGGATTCGACAGTCATAAAAAAACATGCATGATTGTTTTGCAAGGGCAAAGCGACTGCCCGATAGGGAGAGATGCGATGAGTCGACTTTTCGGGCCGGTGTTTCAGATCGCCTATGTAGTAGAGGATGTGGACGCGGCGATCGCGCACTGGACCGGCACGTTGGGCGTCGGCCCCTTCGTCCGCTTCCCCGTGCCGCTTGCGGCCGAATGGCTGGAGGTGCGCGGCAAGCGCGTTCCGGCCGACGAGGACATCTTCGCCGCCGTCGCCATCGCCTATAGCGGCGAGAGCATGAT
>NZ_LQYA01000264.1 GCF_001531445.1 Sporosarcina koreensis | reverse complement strand
CTCTTTATTTTCCTCTTGCTTTAAGTAAGCCATCATCACCGATAACGCCAACGCATCTTTTCTTGATTTCTTCCACGCACAGATGGTGCAGAAACGATTTTTGCACGTATTGCCTTTATGCTGTTTTTTCTTTTCTAAGCTTTTATCTGCAACCATCATCATGAACGTATTGCACTCCTTTATGAGTCGTAAAGTGTTTTCTGTAACCACATTCTCAGAAACTAGCTTTTCCATAAAGTAAGC
>NZ_LQYA01000263.1 GCF_001531445.1 Sporosarcina koreensis | reverse complement strand
CAGTAAGCGTACAGATAATAAACCACCAACAATTGCAATACCTATTCCCTCTGATAAAAAACTGGTAAAATTAAGCAAACTCATTCTGGCACCAGCTTCCTTTTGTTTCAAACTACTTGAAACAATTGTAGATATAACTGTTTTGGTGAATGACAGCCCACCAAAAACAAAAACTAATATAATTGTCAGTAACCATGGTGTTACTTCTAAAAAAAAGGCAGCAATTAAAAAGCTAACGGAAAG
>NZ_LQYA01000262.1 GCF_001531445.1 Sporosarcina koreensis | reverse complement strand
AGTTCGAGGATCCGCGCCTGCCGCTGATGATGGCCACCCCGCCCCGCCGCCCCGACGCGCCCGAAGGGGACTGCTCGTTCGTCTATGCCGAACCCAAGCCCGGCATGATCCTGCTGTGGGAAAGCTGGCTGCGCCACGAAGTGCCGCCCAATGGCGCCAAGGGCGATCGGATCAGCATCAGCTTCAACTATAGCTGAGCGCGCTGCCCCGATGCCCGGCGCGCGCCACATCGTCTATTTCGGCTATCTCGGCGACGAGTGCACCGACGACGCGGTGGTGGACCAGCGGCTCGCCTATATGGACGGGCAGATGCGCTGGCTGGCGCAGCTGGTGGAACCCCTGCCCAGCAGTAGACGGCCGCTGGTCCCCTATGTCGCCCCGCGCCGCTGGGACGAGGCAGTCCATGCCCGCATCGCTGCGCATGGCTTCACGGTCGATCCGCTGTCGGTTGCGGCCGAGCGGCGCAACAGCTTCGAATATCCAGGCTTCCGCGCGCTGAAGGCGTTGGCAGAAACCCTGCCTGCCGACGAGCCGATCTTCTATGCCCACAGCAAGGGGATCGTCGAACTGGCCCACAGCAAGAACGGCCTTTTCCGCCTGCATAGCCACATCGCCC
>NZ_LQYA01000261.1 GCF_001531445.1 Sporosarcina koreensis | reverse complement strand
TGGGTGAACACAGCCTTTATGTTAACCTTTTCTATTGGAACAGCTCTATATGGAAAGCTATCTGATCAGCTAGGCATTAAAAGGTTTCTCCTATTTGGGATTATAATAAATTGCTTCGGATCGGTAATTGGGTTTGTTGGACATTCTTTTTTTCCCATACTTATTCTGGCTCGATTTATTCAAGGAGCTGGTGCAGCTGCATTTCCAGCACTCGTGATGGTTGTAGTTGCGCGCTATATTCCA
>NZ_LQYA01000260.1 GCF_001531445.1 Sporosarcina koreensis | reverse complement strand
CTTTACATTCGTAAAGGTGTGCTCTCCGAGGGTCAGAACAAGAACCTGGCTCATGCCAGATTCCCAAAGTCAAAGGCAAAAAAATCCCCGCTTGCAGCTGTTGCTTTTTCCTAGTGCAGAAATGACATTTTCACCTTTGCGTTTTTCCGCAACGGTTGCAAATTCATTCCCAAAATCAAGCCCAAAAGATTAAGACCTTGCCCCTTTTTGAAAAGGGGCAAACACCAAAACAGCCTCTTGCAA
>NZ_LQYA01000259.1 GCF_001531445.1 Sporosarcina koreensis | reverse complement strand
GATTGCCCATTGGGCTGCGCGCCTGGGGGGCAAGGTCGTCCTGTGTGGCCGCAAACAGGACAAGCTCGACGAAACCGCCGCGTCGCTCGCGCGATACGAGGCCGAGCTTCTGGTGCATCCGGTCAACATCCGCGACCCCGACGCCGTCGCGCAGCTGTTCGCGGCGATCGAGCAACGCTTCGGGGGGCTCGACCTGCTGGTGAACAATGCCGGCGGGCAATTTCCCAGCCCAGCAATCGACATCGCACCCAAGGGTTTCAACGCCGTCATCGACACCAACCTGATGGGCACATGGCACATGATGCAGGCCGCCGCCCTGCAGTGGCGCGCCGCCGGGAGGCCCGGATCGATCGTCAACGTCGTCGCGGTGGCCGGGCGCGGCATGCCGGGCGTCGCGCATACAGCTGCGGCGCGGGCGGGGGTCATCGCATTGTCGAAGACGGTGGCGATAGAGTGGGCGCCGCTGAACATCCGGGTCAATTGCGTGGCACCGGGGCTGATCTCGACGAGCGGGATGAACGCCTACGACCCCGCAGCGGTCAAGGCCATGATCCAGACCAACGTCATGAAGCGCTTCGGCCAGGCCGAGGAGATCGCCGACGCGGTCTGCATGGTCGGGGGACGGGGCGCGTCCTTCATGACAGGCGAAGTCGTCCATGTCGACGGCGGCAACCAGATCTGGGGCGATCAGTGGACCATCGCCAAGCCCGACTACTTCAAGATCGACGAGTAGCATCGCATGACGCGCACGATCGAACCCGAGGCGCTGGACTTCAGCGGCATCATCAAGCCCGGCGACGCGATCGTCTGGGGCCAGGCCTGCGGAGAGCCGCTGACGCTGATCGAGGCGATCCTCGACCAGCGCGCGGCGCTCGGCCCGCTGTCCGCCTTTGCCGGATCGAGCTTCTCGGGCGTCATCAAGCC
>NZ_LQYA01000258.1:28636-38263 GCF_001531445.1 Sporosarcina koreensis | reverse complement strand
CAGTCGGTCACGTACTGTTGTACGCTCCCTCCCTCACTCCTTCGCTTCCTGGCACTGCACTACGTCTCGAACACCAATTTAGAGAAACTTGAATAGCTCGAGTTTCTTGCTGGCATCATTTAAGATGTCAATTTCGAATCCAAAGATTCGTTTTGTCTTTTCGCCGACGAGGTCGGTTGCAAGACTTTATTTGTTGACGTTTTGCTGTTCAGTTTTCAAGGTTCATTGTTTCGCTGTCTTTCACAGCGACTTCTTAATCATAACACCTTGTCACTCTCGAGTCAACAACTTTTTTTCGTATTGTTTTTCGAAGTTGTTGTTGTCTCTTAAGGACAAGTAATAATATACCTCATAACCAAATATAAAATCAAGCCTTTTTTAAAAATAATTTATCTCGAATCTTTTTCACATCGACAATGAACAACAGAATGCCCGCTATGACTACGATTCCACCCGTTATTTGCGCTGCAGAAAGTTTCTCGTGAAGGATATAAAACGCCAGAACCGATGCACCTACAGGTTCAAAAAGAATGGCGATGGAAATGACGTTTGTACTGACCCATTTAACTGCCCAATTGAAAAGCGAGTGCCCCAGCAGATTCGGGATAAGCGCAAGCATAAAGAACCAGAACCAATTTGAAGATGAATACGGACCGAATGATTCACCTTTTATAAGGACATAAAAAAAGAGCGTTACTGTACTGATAGAGTATAGAAGAAACGTATAAGTAATAAGAGACAATCGTTTGCGCACTTCTTGTCCAAAAAGAAGGTATGCGGTAATCAAGGCACAAGCAGCCAACGCAAGCATGTCACCAAAAAAAGCGGTTCCGCTCAATTGAAAATCACTCCAACTTATGATGACACTGCCGGCGATTGCAATTACTGCCGACAAAATCGTTTTAAACGATAGTTTTTCTTTAAAGAAGAAATATGTTCCGACAAATGCGAAGATCGGCTGCAATGTCACGAGTACAGTTGAACTTGCAACAGAGGTGTAATTCAAAGACTCAAACCATAAAATGAAGTGAAAAGCCAGAAAAACTCCGGCGACTGTTGAAAAGATCCAGTCTTTTTTCGTTAGGAGAAAAACTTCCTTCCTATATTTAACTAGGAATAACGGTAGCATGAGAACAACCGTGAATAACATACGATAGAAAGCGATGACGCCGGCATCAGCTGTGACTAGTTTTACGAAGATCGCCGACAGCGCCACTGATATAACGCCAATGATGATTGGGATAGATGGATGAATTGTAGGTTTTTCCATGTTGCACACTTCTCTTTCAAATAAGAATACAAGTTAGTTTATAACCATTTTAGGCTAAAGACAATACAAAGAGTATAACACATCTTCCTTAGGCAGATGATAGTGGGGGGAAAAGTCAATGGATTGGATTATCGACAATTCAATGTATCCAGAAGTATTGATTAAAATCGCAATTGCTTTAGGTTTAAGTTTAATTATCGGAGTAGAGAGGGAAATTAAGAAGAAGCCTATCGGTTTGAAGACGAGCGCAGTCATTTCAACTTTCAGCTGTCTATTGACAATCGTCTCTATTGAAGCCGCTTATCTTGTTCCAGCCAGGAACGATATTAACGTGACAATGGATCCGTTGCGTCTCGCCGCTCAAATCGTCAGCGGAATCGGCTTTCTAGGAGCCGGTGCCATTCTAAGGCGAGATAACGATAATATTACGGGATTGACTACAGCGGCAATGATTTGGGGAGCCGCAAGCATTGGAATTGCTGTCGGTGCCGGATTTTATATTGAAGCTGCATTCGCTGTCTTGAGTATCCTCTTTGTTATCGAAGTCATAGCACCGATTCTTGGAAAATTCGGCCCGAAAAGAATCCGTTCAAAGGAAGCTGCCTGCATTGTCGTCATATCAGATAAAAGTAAAATTGATGATTTGATCGGAATATTAAATTCCGAAAATATGAAAGTGGAGAATCTAAGAATCCGCCAATTGCACTTTGATAATAAACCGTCAGTGCATGAAGTCGATTTCCGTCTTGATGCACTTCCTAAGAAAGGAACTACACAATTATATACCGAACTGACCGAACTCCCTTATATTGAATCGGTCGAAATAGAAATCTTTCCTTAATGGAGGCTGATATATATGAAGGATCTTTTGCGTCTGCTGAAGGATGGCAATAAACCGTCCCTGCTGGCCGGTACAGTCAATGCTGCCATCGCCGTCCTGAAAGCGATCGCCTATATATTAACAGGAAACGTAGCCATGTTTGCGGAAACGATGCACTCCTTGGGTGATGCCGCGAATCAATTTTTTGTGTATATCGGATCCGCCTTATCCAAGAAGGCGCCAACCCCTAATTTTCCAAACGGGTTCGGTAGGGTTGTTAACCTTGTATGCTTAGGCGCCGTCATCATTGTCGGCATCATGTCATATGAGGCCGTGAAAGAAGGTTGGCATCATATACTGAACCCGACCGAAACAAAAGGACTTCTTATAAATCTCGGCGTCCTTGGCTTAGCCACCTTACTGGAATTTTTTGTTCTATTGAAGGCATCGAAGGAGATTGCACATGAGACAGGCAATGATCTTTCTGGTATGAAAGCATTCCTCTACAGCATAACTCATTTAAATAAAGCCAAGCCTGCCACGAAACTGGTCTTTATGGAAGATATGGTTGCAACAATCGGAGGTTTATTGGCTTTCATCGCAGTCTTGATTGCTCATTTTATCGGATTCCTTGCTGCCGAAGGGATTGCGTCCATGTTGATTGGCTTCATGATGTTTTATGTTGTCGGCAGAGTGTTCCTGGAGAATGCCAGAGGAGCAATCGGCGAAACTGATGAAGAAATGTTGAACCATATTGCGCAAATCATTGCCGAAGATCCGGATATTAAGGATATTCAAAAAGTTGAAGTGATCAAAGAAGGTGAATATCTCCATGTTGAAGTGATTGCCGAGGTCGATCCGACACAAACCGTCGCGTATATTGATGATGTAAGGGACAGGCTCATGGCTTTGGTTCTAAAGCAAAAAGGCGTCCGTGAAGCGTTGATATCGTTCGATGAAGACGATGGCATCAAAACCTGGCAAGGAGTGAACGAACTGACAATGTCTGAAGAGGCACGAAAAAAACTGCCGGAAAATAAAAAGTAGAGGGTGGAATGAAGTCCCCTCTACTTTCATTATTATAACGAAGCCACCAATATGGATTTCACTTCGTCCACACGCAATTGGGCATACCTGCCGAGCGGCCCATTGATCGCAGCCTTCTTTGCCATAACATCAATTTTAGAGTCATCAATGCCGTAATACGAGAGCCTTTCTGGTGCCCCGATAGCTGTCCAATACTCCCTCAGCTTGTCAATTCCTTCATTTGCAACAGCCTCATCCGTTTTACCCTTTGGATCTACTCCGAAGACGTTAACGGCCAACCGCGCATAACGGGCCGGGTTCAACTTCAATGTACGCCTCATCCAATGAGGGAACAGAATCGCCAATCCTCCTGCATGCGGTATATCGTACACTGCAGATACCGAATGCTCGATGTCATGCGTTCCCCAGTCACCGCCGGCATTTCCCATACCTAAAAACCCGTTCAATCCCCAAGTACCGCCTAAAAGAATCGTTTCCCGCAACTCATAGTTCTGTAGATCATCGACGAGTTTCTCACCCGCTTCCATGATAACCCGTAACGCTCCTTCGCATAACTCATCCTGAAGCGGCGTATTCGTCGCGCTATGGAAGTACTGCTCGAAAATATGCGACATCATATCTACGATGCCGTAAACCGTCTGATCTTTCGGCAAGGAGAGTGTGTATGCTGGATCGAGGATCGAGAATTTCGGAAAATTGAGCGGTCCGCCCCACCCGTATTTCTCTTTTGTTTCTTCATTTGTAATGACGGATCCCGCATTCATTTCGGACCCTGTAGCGGCCAGCGTTAAAATCGTCCCGAAAGGAATCGCGTCTTTAGGTGAATCTTTTTTAATGACGAAGTCCCACGGATCACCGTCATACTTGGCAGCTGTCGCAATTAATTTCGTACAATCGATGACAGACCCGCCGCCGACCGCCAATATGAAATCAATATTATGATTTTTACAAAGTGCAGCCCCTTTTCTCGCGGTGCTGACTCGCGGATTCGGCTCCACGCCAGCAAGTTCGAACACTTCTTTTCGTTCCGCCTTCAGGATTGCCATCAATTCATCATAAAGGCCATTCTTTTTAATGCTTCCTCCCCCATAAACTACGAGAATTCTATTTCCATAAGCCGATAATTCCTTCGCAAGCTTTGCAATTGAGTTTTTTCCAAATATCAATTTAACAGGGTTTTGAAAAACAAATTCCTTCATTATATGACCTCCCATTTCTATTGTTTATTATCCAAGAATGAAATGAACGATGCAAGTATGGAATGATTTGGATTGGGAATCCTATCCTCAGGAGGTGACATTTTTGGTTAAAAAATTAGCGTTGGCCATCACAATAATAGGCGCCCTCAATTGGGGAGTCGTCGGACTGTTCAGCTTCGATGTCGTAGCTCAATTGGCGAATGGTCATGCCCAACCGTTCGCACGCTTCTTTTACATTATCGTAGGAGTTTCCGGTCTTATAACACTAGGATTGCTTTTTGATACTTTGCGAGAGAAACAGCTGGAGCATGGTGCTGTCGTGGAGCCGGAAGAAGTGTAAAAAAGCATCTCCCGTTTTACCAGGAGATGCTTTCTTTTTGTTATCATCCAGCTCCGAGCGCCAGAGGCTCGGGGTCATAATTATTGCTCCCAACGCTTCGCTTTTGCTCGCAAAAGCCGTTCTACGTGACGGCTTTGCCTGTCGCCTCTAGGCAGGCGCTCTACGCTTTTGTTTATGCCCATCCTCTGAATCGGGATGCTTCCGCTGTTTTGCGGATTCCGATCATATATGCAGCAAGACGCATATCAATATTTCTTGTTGAGGCGACATTATAAACGTTTTCAAACGCATCAACCATTTTTGTTGTCATTTTTTCGCGAACTTCTTCTTCTGTCCAGTAATAACCCATGTTGTTCTGAACCCATTCGAAGTAGGAAACTGTTACGCCGCCTGCACTTGCAAGGACGTCCGGCACGAGGAGGATTCCTCGTTCTGTAAGAATTTTCGTAGCTTCCGAAGTTGTTGGACCATTTGCCGCTTCCACAACGATCGTCGCCTTTATATTATGAGCATTTTTTTCGGTAATTTGATTTTCGATGGCAGCTGGAACAAGAATATCGCAATCCAATTCCAACAGCTCGCTATTCGAAATCGTGTTATCGAAAAGAGTTGTAACTGTTCCAAAGCTGTCTCGACGATCCAATAGATAGTCGATGTCCAATCCATCCGGATCATGGAGGGCACCATACGCATCGGAAATACCGATTACTTTTGCTCCTGCATCATGAAGGAATTTGGAAAGGAAACTTCCTGCATTTCCAAACCCTTGGATGACGATACGTGCACCTTTCATATCGATTCCACGTTTCTTCGCCGCTTCATTGATAATGATCGTTACGCCTTCGGCAGTTGCACGGTCGCGACCTTGTGATCCGCCAAGAACAATCGGTTTACCTGTAATGAAACCAGGAGAGTTGAATTCATCGATTCTACTATATTCATCCATCATCCAAGCCATAATTTGAGCATTTGTGAAAACGTCTGGCGCAGGGATATCCTTTGTCGGTCCCATTACCTGGCTTAACGCGCGTACATATCCACGGCTCAAACGCTCCAACTCACCCATGGACATTTCTCTCGGATCGCAGATGATTCCGCCTTTACCGCCGCCATATGGCAAGTCGACAATTCCCGCTTTCAGTGTCATCCACATTGATAATGCCCGCACTTCATCCGCACTAACTTCCGGATGGAACCGAACGCCGCCTTTTGTTGGGCCGACAGCATCGTTGTGTTGTCCACGGAAACCGGTGAATACCTTCACTTTTCCATCATCCATACGGACCGGAATCCTAACTTCGACCATTCGGATAGGTTCTTTTAGAAGATCGTACATTCCTTCATCATAGCCTAATTTGTCAAGTGCATCCTTAATGACAACTTGTGTAGACGTAAATAGATTCAGGTTTTCAGTCATGTAAAAGTTCGCCTCTTTGATTTCATAATGTTTTTTCTACCGCACATATTGTATCATACACCGAATAGAATGTGGGCACTAATTAATTAACTTGTAAAAACTTTATTGATTTTTTCCAACGCCCAATCAAGTTCTTCCTTTGAAATGATTAAAGGTGGTGCAAATCGAATGACTGTATCATGCGTCTCTTTGCAGAGCAGACCCAGTTCTTTCAGCCTTTCGCAATATGGACGTGCCTCTTCCTTAAGTTCGACACCGATGAAAAGGCCGCGTCCACGCACTTCCTTAATCGATGGATGGTTGATCTTTTTTAATTGTTCTATGAAATAATTTCCTAGTTCAAGTGACTTGTCTGCAAGCTTCTCATCCTGTAAAACTTCCAAAGAAGCGATGGAAACCGCACAAGCCATCGGATTTCCCCCGAATGTGGAGCCGTGGGAACCTGGATTGAACACTCCAAGAATATCCTTATTCGCAACAACGCAAGAAATCGGGAATACCCCACCGCCCAATGCTTTCCCTAGGATGTACATGTCGGGCTCGAAGCCTTCCCATTCACAAGCGAACATTTTCCCCGTACGGCAAAGGCCCGCCTGGATTTCATCCGCAATGAAAAGGACGTTATGTTGTTTACAAAGTTCGTAAGCAGCTTTCATATAGCCAGCAGGTGGGATGAGGATACCTGCTTCCCCTTGAATAGGCTCGATGAGAAATGCCGCTGTGTTCGGTGTGATGGCTTCTTCTAATGCTTTCAAATCCCCGAAGTCCACCAACTTGATGCCTGGAAGCATCGGACCGAAACCACGCTTATATTCCGCTTCGGATGAAAGGGAGACCGCAGTCATCGTACGCCCGTGGAAGTTCCCATTGCAACCGATGATTTCTGCTTTATTCTCCTCGACACCTTTGACGTCATACGCCCAGCGACGAGCTGCTTTGATAGCTGTTTCCACAGCCTCCGCCCCTGTATTCATCGGCAAAGTCATGTCTTTGCCTGCTAGTTTACAAATCAATTCATACCATGGGCCAAGTTGGTCATTGTGGAATGCACGTGATGTCAATGTCACTTTATCCGCTTGGTCCTTCAACGCTTTGATGATCCTTGGGTGGCGATGTCCTTGGTTCACTGCAGAATATGCAGACAGCATATCCATGTACTTATTTCCCTCAGGATCCTTGACCCAAACACCTTCCGCTTCAGAAATGACAATTGGTAGTGGATGGTAATTGTTCGCCCCAAATTTATTCGTTTGTGAAATGATTTTTTCAGAAACCGACATGTGTTTCCCCTCCCCATTTGTATGTATAGCAGGAAGCAGTCACTAGAACTGCTTCCTTAACTAATTAAAGTGTCTCAGAAGTTGTCTTGCCTTGCATGTGAAGCTGCAAGTAGTCTGGACCGCCCGCTTTAGAGTCAGTTCCGGACATATTGAATCCGCCGAATGGCTGGTAGCCGACGATAGCGCCTGTGCAGCCACGGTTGAAGTACAAGTTTCCTACGTGGAAATCTTGGCGTGCCTGTTCAATATGCTCGCGGTTGTTCGTGATGACCGCGCCAGTTAGGCCGTAATCCGTATTGTTTGCGATTTCGATCGCTTCATCAAAGCTTTTCGCTTTGGAAATAGCAACGACTGGTCCGAAAATCTCTTCCTGCATGATACGCGCTTTCGGATCGACATCCGCAAATACAGTCGGTGCCACGAAAAAGCCTTTAGAGCTGTCCCCTTCTCCACCTGCAACGAGACGTCCTTCTTCTTTTCCGATTTCGATGTAGCTCATGATTTTATCGAATGAAGCCTGGTCGATAACCGGTCCTGCAAAGTTGGATTGTTTCGCAGGATCTCCGTATGTCAATTCTTTTGTCAATTCTTCAACACGTGCAACGACTTGATCGTATACTTCTTCATGGATGACAGCGCGTGAACATGCAGAACATTTTTGGCCGCTGAAACCGAATGCTGACTTGACGATTGATTGAGCCGCCAATTCAAGATCCGCTTCGTTGTCTACTACGATTGTATCTTTACCGCCCATTTCTGCGATGACGCGTTTCAACCAGATTTGGCCTTCGTTCACTCTTGCAGCACGCTCATAAATGCGTGTACCGATTTCACGTGAACCTGTGAAGGAAATGAAACGAGTTCTAGGATGATCCACGAGGTAGTCACCGACTTCGGCGCCTGAACCTGGGATGTAGTTGACAACTCCTGCAGGCATTCCCGCTTCTTCAAGCACTTCCATGAACTTATAAGCAACAACAGTCGTTGTAGATGCCGGTTTCAAGAGAACTGTGTTCCCTGTCACCAATGCAGCTACAGTTGTACCTGCCATAATCGCCAATGCGAAGTTCCAAGGCGAGATGACTACGCCGACTCCTAGAGGGATGTAATCGAAGCGGTTGAATTCACCAGGACGGCTTTCAACTGGCATGCCATCTTTCAATTTAAGCATTTGACGTCCATAGTATTCCAAGAAGTCGATTGCTTCCGCTGTATCTGCATCCGCTTCATTCCATGGTTTACCCGCTTCTTTTGTCAAAAGCGCTGAAAACTCATGCTTGCGGCGGCGAATGATCGCAGCTGCTTTGAATAATACATCTGCACGGAATTCCGGCTTCACTTTTCTCCACGTTTTGAATGTTTCATCTGCAATATTCATCGCCTTTTCAGCAAGATCTCTGCTCGCTTTGGAAACGCGGCCGATGACTTCCTCTTTATTCGCCGGGTTCGTTGAAACAAGTTTGTCTTCTGTCATAATACGCTCGCCGCCGATGATCAACGGGTAGTCTTGCCCGAGGTAGCCTTCGACGGTTCTCAAAGCTTCCTCATATGCTTTTTTGTTTTCAGCTTGTGTAAAGTCTGTAAATGGTTCGTGTTTGTATGGGATCATTTTACTCCTCCTCAGGTAATTAGCAGCAAAATTAATTTGCATTTAATCTGTTATTCCATATATAATAATGCAAGAGATTGTTGCACATTTCAAGTGTTTTTGTTTATTTCGCAAAAAAAATTAAACGGACGGTGTTAATTCGTGAGTAAAATCGAAAAGAACCTTTTTCCCTTATACGAATTCGCAGTGAACCGGGCCGGTGTCGGCGTCCATGCAGTGGACCATGCCGGCAGAACTGTTATTTATAACGATAAGATGAAAGCGATCGAAGGACTGGAACTTGAAGAAGTCGGAGATCGTTCCATCCTGGAATTGTTCAACTTCGATCAGGAAGAGAGCACGTTATTGAAAGTGCTGCAAAGCGGTGTAGAACAGTTGAATGTCAAACAGACGTACTGGAATCGAAAAGGGCATGAAATAACGACCATTAATGATACTTACCCGGTATTCCAAGAAGATGAGCTTGTCGGCGCAGTAGAGATAGCAAGAGATGTCACTGCTCTTGAAAGGTTCGTTCTGCATCCGCTGCGGAAAAACAGCGACCCTGTCACATTCAATCAAATTGTCGCTGCTTCGGATGAAATGAAGACTGTCATATCGACAGCCCGAAAAGCATCAGGTGCAAAATTGCCCGTGCTCCTCATC
>NZ_LQYA01000258.1:27819-28610 GCF_001531445.1 Sporosarcina koreensis | reverse complement strand
GTCACCTGCCAATGGCCCATTCTACACACTTCATTGTCACCAGTCGGATGCGGCCCTGATTGATCGGCTCGACGAAGACTTGAATATGGATGAACCGTTCACGTTATTCTGTGAGCGTATCGATTTATTATCCATTTCCCTTCAGCAAAATCTATTTACGTTTTTAAAAAACTCAGCTCAAGCCGGCCGCCAATTCATCGCAAGTATCGGCGACGATCCTGTCGAATTGATTGCAAAAGGACGTCTATTGAAGGATTTATATTATTTATTCGCTTCTTTTACCATACGGATATCTCCGCTCAGGAAACGGAAAGAGGATATCATATCGTTTGTCACAAAGTATTTTGCACAGAGAAAGGAACGGTTCGGAACTTCCCTCACTGGAATTACGAAGGAAGTAGAGGAACGTTTCCGACGCTACGATTGGCCGGGTAATATGCGGGAACTTGAATTTTTGCTTGATGAAATAGCTTCCCTTGCGACTACCGAGACGGTGATCACGTATGAGATGCTGCCGCTCCATTTCCGATTGAAAAGCGACGGTCTGGGCGATACGCCTACACAGGCAGTCGATTTCATCGTAAATCCAGACAAGGAACTCATGCCGCTCGATCGCTACTTAAAGGAAGCGGAAGAATATTATTTGCAGAAGGCGATGAAGCTTCACGACGATAATATTACAAAAACAGCAACTGCACTTGGCATGAGCAGGCAAAATCTTCAGTATCGATTGAGGAAACTAAAAAACGGGAGATAGGCTCAAATGGCCATCTCCCGTTTTTTATATCTGC
>NZ_LQYA01000258.1:0-27786 GCF_001531445.1 Sporosarcina koreensis | reverse complement strand
GAGGCTCGGGGTCATAAGTCAAATCTGCTCTGTGGCAAAAAGCGCCACGACGCATCTTCACCTTATGCCCATCGCCTCTAGGCAGGCGCCCTTCGCTTTTGTTACCGTCTAGACTCCGGATGGCAACTGCTCGGGTCATAAGTCAGCTCCGCTGCACGGCAAAGGCCGCCGTTTCGCGAATCCGCCTTATGCCTGAGGCAGGCAGGAAGCCGGTCATGCAGTCGTTGCCGCAGGACGCGGCGCACTTAGACTGCGAACCTCTGTTAACCGCCATCCTCCGCTTTTGTTAATACCCCGAACGATCGATCCAGTCTTTCAGTTTGTCTTTTAATGAATTGAAGCCTTCCGCATCGTGCTCTTTCACTTTATCTTGCAGCGATTTGCGGGGTCGGACTGGTTTATTATGGTTGTTTGGCGCTTCTTGAAGTGCCCGAATGGACAGGCTGATCTTTCCTGCACCATGATCGACTTCCAACACTTTCACTTTCACTTCATCGCCTACAGCTAGATAGTCATTGATATCCCTGACAAACCCATACGTGATTTCCGAAATATGAACGAGACCTTGCGTCTCTTCATCAAGTGCGACAAATGCTCCATATGGCTGGATGCCCGTCACTTTGCCAGTCAACTCTTCCCCCACTTCATATTTTTTTCCCATGTGAAACAGCTCCCAATCTTTTTGGTATCGAATCTGCCTATACGGCCATCCGCAATTATACCATAGAAAGCTCTTCCCAATCAAAATATCCAGCAGTTAAATTGTAAAGATTCACTCATTTCTTTTTCTTGCTTCTTTGATTTCATTTACTGTTTTCATGACAAGTGAAGCAGGATAGTTCCCTCCGATTATTGCAAGTCGCTCCCATTTAGCAGCGTCAATCAATATTGCACCGCCAACTGCTCGATTGCTTCTATGTGTAATTTTATCCATTCATTGAATGCTTCCTGATCTCCAGTCAGAATTTTGCTCTGTAAACTGTCCATCCATTCCCCTCCACTACACATTACACTTCACTTCTTCAGTTCTCCCATGATTCTCTTGAACTCTCCTTCTATAAAAAAATACTGAAATCTATCAAGATATGCAGAAATTGTCCAGCCTGAATCTTCCATTTCTATTACAACTTGCCTCATCATCTGACCGGCAGGTGAATTCTTCCCATTGAAAGCAATCCGTGTCCATGCCTCTTTGTATTCCTCTTTGATAGTTCCAGTGGAATCGCGGATTTCATGGTAGCCGCCCATTCCCGTGACTGAATAGATCATCGAGATATACGCATTAAAAGTGAGGGAATAAAGCTCTTCGTAGCCTGCAGCTTGAGATAACCCTTTTTCGAGCTGAAGCAGAAGATCCGTTTGCTCGCCGATTGAACGGTTTTGGATATCGAACAAATCACCCATTAGTATTGCCAGATAAATGCTTGTATCCGGATGCAAGTTTTCATGAAGGACCTTGGAAAGATCCGGAGTGCCAGTATTCGGATATACGTATGCATACTCTGATAGCATGCTCATATCATTCATTAAAATAAAGCCTTGCGCTTCCATGCCGTCAATCGCTCGCTGAAACGCTTCGGGATAATCCGACTTCTTCGCATAAAAGGTTTCTAAATCATAGCCTCCCTCATCATTCCGTCCACTCTCCCGAATGAGACTTTCATTTTGTGCAAGTATATGCATATAAGATTTCATTAACGTACTCATTTTCGTGGCATACTCATTCACGAAATCCATACTCTTCCCTTGATTATTTACTAAAGTCTTTTCGGATAAATTCGCCACCATTTCTGAAGGTATCATAAGCTCGTGAATCAGTGAGTCCAATTCTGATTTCGCGTTTTTCTTATCAATCCTGCCGTCTCTCTCCAATTGATCCTTCAAGCCAGCAATGAACCAGTCAAATTTCCTTCTTGTATCTTCCCCGTATGTTTCAGCATAAATGTCTCTCCTAAGAAATTCAGGAGCAGGAAGACCGGCCAGTTGCAGGTTACGCTCTAGTTCTTCTTGAAATGAATCCTTTGCCTTTTCCATGAATTTCTCAGCAGCTTTCACTTGATAAGCGTCGCTGTTTGTATAGGTGATAATTGATAATAATACTAGTAGGATGCCCGCCCCCATTCCCCAAAACAAATACGGTTTCTTCTTTTTATCTGTTTCGTTTTCCTGTTCAACTGGAGGGGATTCTTCCACTTTTGAACGAAATATATTCATTTCATTATAGGATGTTGAAATTCTTTCATAAGACCTATTCAAAAAATCCAGTTTCTTATCCAAGTTGGGCTCATCCATTAGTGAATAGGCTTTAGTCAAAGATTGTTCAACGTGCTGCTCGGTCTCTCCTGTTATCTCCGCAATTTGCATAGATGTTTTGTTGTGGAAACGATCCAGAATGAAAGGAACTCGGTATTCTTTTGGCATACCAACCAATCGGCGGTGCAGCTCATCATCCTCTTCGAATGAGAATAAACCGCCCGACGTTTCGGCGTTTTGCCTACCGTCCACCCCCCCTATGGCAGTTACAAAAAGAGTGCATTCTTTCAAATCAGCCTCTGTAACATCCCCAAGACGCTCATATATATTTCTAAATACCGTCTCCGCCACTGTTCCAGCCAATTCCAACGAAGCTCCATACTGTACAGCAAATCGCTCAATCGACTGAATATGCACATCCATCCATTCCTTGAAAGCCTCCTGGTCCCCGTGAAGAATTCTTCTCTTTAAAACTTCCAACCCGATCCCCACTTCCCGTTGCAAGACTATACCTCCTTCAACTATACCAAATAGACAGAAAAAAGACCGCCATATTTCGGCAGTCTTTCCTCTTTTACACTTTTGTTATTGCTCAAGCGGATTGAATTTTACACGCCACCCGTCTTTCCCCCAATACATATGAAATTTCCTTTCGGGAGGGAGGTCCGGATAGAGTTCTGCGTCGACTGTAAGTGTCGCGATGCCTGGCCAGTTTCCGTCTTCGTCCCGCTCCAGTCCTTGGAATGACGCTTTCTTATACATTTTATCGTCGTATGGCAGGAAATACGACTCGGGATTTGCCAAAAACGTTTCTTTATCAACAACGTCAGTTCCCTCGCCTTGATAGAACAGCTCATACTGCGTTTCATAGAAGCCTTCACTGCCTGCATAGAAATACATGCCGAGGACATCCAAAGGCTGACTCCATCTCAAATAGCTATCAACATTGTCAGTGCCAATTAGTCCTTCATAGTAAAAAGCACTCATACTCATGATTTCATCTTGGAAATCCATTTCGGGGCTCATATGATATAACGGGAGGTCAGACATACTCTTTATTCCAACTTCCCAAACACCTTGTTCAGTAAAAACCATCGGAATCTGCCAGTCCACGCCAGTAAACCTTACATCACTATGGAAATTTTGACCATCGCGGAATACCGCTTGCCCGTCAAATCGCACTTCCGTGGCATTCCAAAAGTACGAAATGCCTTTGCGCCATTTTTCCACATAATATTCAGATGTATACTCTGTTCCGGATTCGTCATACTTCAAAATGTTTTCATTGATCAAATGATACATCGTTATAGGGTCCTCACGTTCATTCGCATAGTCAAAAACCTTTAGCACATGAACAGGTGAAACACCCTTTAAAACAGATTTGTCGTACGTTTTCTTGAAGTCGGTGTACAATGCTTGAACTTCCTTCTCGAATGAATCATCTGGCAATTGAATGGCAACATCTTGGAAATCCGGTCTTTCCCCATACATGTACTCTTCCAGCTTTCCTTCCCGGTGGAGGACGAGTGCTTCCTCCAAGTCATAGTAATTCAGGGAGTCCCAACTTGCCGATTCCTTCCAGTCCGAGGCCTCCATTTCTTTGATGATTGGCTCCAAAATGTAACGCATCGGAGTAGCCTGCCCCCCGCCCGCCATATTTCTCCATGCCTCTTGGTATTCAGGAAGCAATACACCATCCGCATCAAAGAGCTTTGTGTACTCGCTGCCTTTCATGATTTCATTGAACAATGTACTATAATATGATTGTAAGATTGGATATAAAGTAGAATCCTGTTCCACATTCATGAGGGTATACTCCATATCCTGTATCATTGAGCTCGATTCAAGCAGCGGGTGCTCAAGGACGCCTCCAAACATATATGGCGAATCGATCAGCATCCGACTGTACCCATACGTATTGGGATGAAGATTTGAACTAAGCTCTTGATGCAACTGGGATTCGTAGTACCGCGCGCCGATGTCCTCTGTATATTTTTCTGATTCCAGACGGATGGATTGCTCCTTCATCGTGTTGATAATGTTTTGCAGCTGTTCCGGAAAGCTTTTGCTTGTAAGCATCATTATTTCAGCCTTATCGGAAGATGAAGACACTTCAAATGCCCGAATTGCTTCGCTGTTTTCATCGACGATCTGATCATAAATGGCGATAAGGCTTGTCACTTTTTTACGGTATGTCGCTAAAAATTCGATACTTCCCACTTCATCTTCTTTTAATGGATTGTTCTTCAGATCTTGTATCATTTCTGATGGTAACTTTAATCCTTCGATTGCTTGATCATATTGTTGTAACACGATTTCTTTTGCATTAGCATTTTGTTTAGTAGTCGTAACGAAGCTTTCCATATCAAGCAATGACATTGAACTCGATCCCGCGTACAGCTTGAAATGCTTTTCATCCAATTTCAGCATCTCCCGCCGCTTTTCCTTTTCCTCTTCATACTTTGCTTTCAATTTCTCGATGTATTCATCAAGCTCCGCCGAATCAACGATTTCCTCTTCGGAATTTTTTTGATCCGCAATATATCCCGCTCCGATAAGTCCGATGAGGAAAACACTTGCAATGCTTATCGCCCATACAGTGATACGCTGTCTCATACCATTTTTGGTTACTTTTTTCTGTTCAGGTGGTTGCCGTTTTCCTTCTGCGTCGATTTTCCTGAACACTTCATCCGGATCAAATGAGGAAGGTACACGTTCATACGACTTCTTCAAAAACTCCATCCGTTTCTCAAAATTGTCATTGGCCATGTATTACCCCTCCCTTCATGTCCATCTCTTTTTTCAAACTGTCCTTTGCTCTGAAAATCCGTGTTTTCACTGTTGCCATCGTTATATTCATGACATCCGCAATCTGTTGGTACGTTAAATTTTGAAAGTAGAACAAAATAAGAGGTATCCTATATTTTTCATCCAATCGCACGATGGCTTCATGTAATTCACGATCTTCTTCAAAAAGAAGGACTTGGTGTTCTGCAGATTGTTGGGCAGATTCGTTGCCGGATTTTTTCATCCGCTCCTCCTTCGCTGTTTCCCTTCCCTCTTTCCGATAGTAATCGCGTGCTGAATTTAACGTGATTTTATATAACCAAGTCGTGAATCGCTGTTGGTTGAATTGCGGCAGAAACCTATACAGCTTAATGAACACTTCTTGTGTCACATCGGGAATATCGTCAAGGCGCACGCCGCATTGGTACGCGAACTTCTCCACCGTTCTATAGTGCATGTTCATCAGTTGCGCAAATGCTTCCCGTTCCCCATTTTGCGCACGTACGATCAAATCAGCCTCTTCCATAATGCCCCCTCACTCTCTATCTCTTCTGATGATGATACGAAAGGTATAATATAATTGTTTCATCTAAAAAACCGCATCTACTTTTTTGTAGATGCGGCCATTGTTAGACTATACATTTTGCTTCATATTTTATCGCCAATAATTTATAAGCTATTTGCATGCATTTCTCTATCGGAATCCAAAGCTTATAAGAATGTTCATAAATCTCACGGATTCGTTTTGCAAGATCAGTTGGGTGATCAAGAACTTGGAGCTCCGCCACAACATCGGCAATTTCAAGTTCATACGCCTTTCTGCCAGCATTAAAAGGATCCCATTCTTCAAGCAGCAAAATTGCTTTTTTATTCATTTCAATTGTTTGCACGATTGAGTCACCTTATTTTTTTCTTTTCTTTCATTTATGATAGCATAGTAATGAAAAAGAAAAAAGGAAATGAGGGAGATTGGCATGAAAGAGTTTGGACAAGTGATTGATCGCAAGAATACCCGCTCTGTGAAGTGGGGCAATATGGAAGCTGTTTACGGGGTGGAAGACGCTTCGGAAGTTTTGCCAATGTGGATTGCAGATATGGATTTCAAGGCGCCGCAGCCGATCATAGACGCAATGCAAGAACGATTGGACCACGGTGTTTTTGGATATTCGTACATATGCACGAAATGTAAAGACGCGGTACGGACATGGCTTTCAAAAAGGCACGGCTGGGAGACTGAAAATGATTGGATGCTTTTCCACCATGGAGTTGTTCCCGCTATTGCCACTGTTGTGGAGACGTTCACGAATGCGGGCGAAAATATTTTAATTACAACACCGGTGTATCCGCCATTTTTCAATGTGCCGGGGCATCAGAAACGGAATATTGTCGAGTGTAAACTGAAAGAAGATAATGGGAATTACTCGATCGACTTCGAGGAATTTGAGAAGTCTTTACAGCAAGATGTTAAATTGTTCATATTATGCCATCCGCACAATCCAGGAGGTGTTGTTTGGACCGAAGAGGAATTGCGCAATATCGTCCGACTTTGTAAGAAATATGATGTGCTGATCCTTTCTGATGAAATCCATGCTGATCTTGTCCTTCCTGGATTCAAGCATATTCCTCTTGCGAAACTTGCCGAAGAGGAAGGCGGAAGCGTTATCACTTGCATCGCTCCAACAAAGACGTTCAATTTAGCGGGTGTTCAAGCTGCTGTTATGATTACAAAAGAAGATGATCTCCGGGATGCACTCCAACAAAGCGCGATGGCACATGGCCAAATGGAATTGAATGCTTTTGCCGCATCCGCCCTCGTTTCTGCATTCACGGACTGTGAAGAATGGCTGGGGAATTTGTTGGAAGTTATTTCATCCAATATGGACTATGTCATCAGCACGCTCACTGAGGAAGTTCCTGGAATTCAGATTCAAAAGCCGCAAGCAACATATCTACTATGGATCGATTACCGCGGAACAGGGCTATCTGAGGATGAGATGATGGACAGACTGTTGAATAAAGGGAAGCTTGCGCTGGAGCCAGGTACTAAGTATGGTGAAACAGGCCGAGGCTTCCTCCGCATGAACGTCGCCACTCCACGTGTGATTGTTGAGGATGGCGTGAAGAGATTCATTAAGGCAATGGAATAATTACGATGTAAGGACGGATCCAAATTGGAGACCGTCCTTTTTTAAGTTGTGAGGGCGATTCTTCTGGCACGATAAGCACCATTTTGAGCGCGGCATCTGCTGATTTGGACGCGAGACTGCTTGATTTGGACGCGAGACTGCTCGATTTGGACGCGGAACACGCTGATTTGGACGCACGACTCCTCGCTTTGGGCGCAGAACATGCTGATTTGGACGCGCGACTGCTCGCTTTGGACGCGACCCATAAAAAAGGCATGATCCATTACATCAGATCATGCCTTTTGCATTAAAAATCTTGTTTTTCTCTTGCTTCGCGGCGTTCGCGCAAGATTCGTTCTTCCAGTTCGCGTGTTTCCTCCTCTTGCTTTTTCGAATTCCGCCTGATCCACATGAACGTGATGACAAGAAGAATCATGAAAAAGAAAAAGGAGATCGCTGCTGGAATATATTCGGATTTATCTTCTGGAAAGTAAAGGAACGGCATTAGCAGAACGTTCATTTACGTACACTTCCTTACTGTCTTATTTCTGGATGATTTCAATCGATTCAATTGAAATTTCTTCAACCGGTTTGTCTGAGCGATCCGTCTTAGCAGATGCAATTTTATCTACGATGTCCATTCCTTCAATCACTTGGCCGAAAACAGTATGCTTTTGATCAAGATGTGGCGTACCACCATTCTCTTCATATGCTTTCGCGATTTCTTCAGGCCAGCCGCCTTGTGTCAATTGAGCTGCTTTTGCAGGAGGATTGGATGCTTGTACGATGAAGAATTGGCTGCCGTTCGTGTTCGGACCAGCATTTGCCATCGACAATGCCCCTCTTAAGTTGAAAAGATCCATCGTGAATTCATCCTCGAATGAATCACCGTAAATGCTTTCCCCGCCCATTCCTGTACCTGTCGGGTCTCCGCCTTGGATCATGAAATCTTTAATGACACGGTGGAAGATAATACCGTCATAATAGCCGTTTTCTGCATGTGCCAAAAAGTTTTCCACCGTTTTTGGCGCTTTTTCTTTGAATAGTTTAATTTTAATCGGACCCATTGTCGTGTTCATGACGACAAGAGCATCGTTTGCTGCAACTTCATTCGATAATTGTGGATACATAGTCGTGGCCTCCTCATTGGTCGCTTCATCTTTTTCACCGCAAGCTGCAAGCAGCAATACTAATAAGATGGAAAGCAATGACATTCTTTTCATAATCATTCACCCTGAAACAGTTTACCATACCCCTATCTTTTTTTCGATTGATAAGCATGTAATTTCCTTCGGGTTCCGAATTGTTCTATAATAGATGAATCATAGAAACGTTTACTTGCATCAAGCAAAGGGAATCTCTACATTGATATACATTTTCCAATTAACTCATCGACGGCATTTATAGAAATCGGCGGGTCACATGAAAGCGGGTCACTTACATGAATGTACAAAAACGTAATTTCATTATCATATGGTTCGCAAACTTTCTAGTCGCCGGGACGATGACGATGATCATGCCATTCCTGTCTTTATATATCGAAACATTCGGGGATCATTCGGATGCATACGTTCAGAAATGGTCGGGATTGATTTTCGGGGCGACATTCATCACGGCATTGATCATGTCACCGATTTGGGGACGGATTGCAGATAAATACGGATTTAAACCAATATTGCTCATTAACGGCTTCGGCATTGCGACCTCCGTTTTTCTGATGGGGTTCGTTCATTCGGTTGAGGCATTCTTCATCCTCCGTCTTTTCAACGGAGTCGTTACTGGTTTCATCCCGACATCGCTCGCATTCGTTTCGTCCCAGACAGCGAGGGAAGAAGCCGGTAAAAAACTTGGGACGTTGCAGATGGGGAGTGTTACCGGGACGTTATTCGGACCAGTATTGGGCGGATTGATGGCCGATGCATTCGGATTTAAATATACGTTCATCATCACTTCGTTCTCTGTCGTCGTCGCTGCCCTGATCGTATTGTTCGGGATTAACGAACAGAGGAAAGTAAAAACGAAGAAGACAGTTCAGTACTCGCGAAAAACGATATTGAGTGGTTTGCTTCATCATCGTCTTATGTTAAATGTCATGGTTGTAACATCATTGATCCAAATCGGGAACTTCAGTATCCAGCCTCTCCTTTCCCTATACGTGGCGGGATTGACGGATTCGAAAGATGTTGCATTCATGGCAGGTCTCACCTTCAGTGCTGCTGGTGTTGGAAACCTATTGTTTGCGAGGAAGTGGGGTAAATTAGGGGACGAAATCGGGTATGAAAAAGTGCTCGGTATATTGCTCCTTCTTTCCTTCATTTTCATCGTCCCGCAAGCATTTGTCTCTTCCATTTGGCAATTGATGATCTGGCGGCTCTTATTCGGTATTGCAATTGGAGGTATGATTCCGATCACTACTGCTCTCGTCAGAAGGGAAGCACCCATTGATATCCAAGGGGAAGTGATGGGATACAATTCAAGTTTCCGGTTTCTCGGTAATATTATCGGTCCCATGTTCGGCGGAATCATAAGTGGTTTCATCGGCATTTCATCCGTATTCATCTTGACAGGCATCCTTTTCCTATTAGGATTCGGCTTCCTTTATTATGCTAGGCGAAAGCCCGTTCAAGATTTCGAAGACTTCCTGGCCGAAGAGAATAGACAAACGAATATCTAAATTTAGCACATTTCCAAATCGGAAATGTGCTATTATTTTTCATAGGAAGGGGGAGCTTTTTGAAAAAGTTTACAAGCTTTTTACTAACGATAATGATGATTCCCCTACTTTTTGTCATTCAGCAGGCTATCGCTAAAGAGTGGTCAGAGGCGCAGGTTTTGAAAAAAACAATCGGTGAAACGATTGAACTTACCGAACCGTCCATCAATATTCCAATCTCAATGACCGACCGGAATGGAAAGGTTTTTGCCGAGGAATATATAGAATGGAGACAACCGCTTCCTTTAGAAGCTATCCCCGTATTTTTACAGCAACTTTTTCTTACGAGTGAGGATCAGGGATTTTATGAGCATAGAGGATACGATGTAGCAGCAATTGCCCGTGCCTTTGCAGTCAATGCAATGAGCGACGATATGAGCCAAGGAGCCTCTACCATCACCCAGCAAGTTGTAAGAATGCGATTCCTGACAACTGAAAAGACGTATGAACGTAAATTTAAGGAGTTGCTATATGCAGCCGAACTTGAAAAACAATCGACCAAAAGCGATATCTTTGAAATGTATTTGAATGAAATGTTTTTCGGCAATCAAGTATATGGAATTGGAGCAGCCGCCACTTATTATTTCAATCGACCACTCGATGAACTAAGTCCAGCCGAAATGGCCTTCATTGCCGCTATCCCGAACAATCCTTCCAAATATGACCCGCTGCGTCATTTTGACCAAACGAAAAAACGTCAAGAGCTCCTATTATCCGTCCTTTCAGTAAACGGCTTGATAACGGAGCAGGAGTCGGAAATGTGGAAGCAGGAAGAAATAACATTGGACGTAAAGGCAAAGGCGAATGAATACAATATGTATAGCTCATATGTTTTAGCAGAGCTGGAAGAGCTGATCGGCTATTCGGAAGGATTCACGGCGGCTATCGAAGCAGCCACAACCCGAAGTGAACGACAAACACTTGTCGAGACGCTAAAAAAACGGACCGCGGAAGTTATCGCGGGCGGAATCCAAATTGAAACGGCGCTCGATCCCGCAAAGCAAAAACACGACGAAACTTCCCTCACATCCTTATTGAAAACAAAGGATTTACAGGCAGCAGCAGTCATCATTGATCATACGAAGAAAGAAATCGTGAGCATATACGGTGGCAAAGATTTTCGCAAGGGAGACTTCAACAGGGCCTACCAAGCTGTAAGGCAACCCGGCTCCGCCATTAAACCATTGCTTGTCTATGCGCCCTATCTTGAAGGCGGTCCTTACAAAGAAAGCACACCAATCGACAGCAGCAATATTTGCATCGGATCTTACTGCCCGACGAACATAGGCGGTTATACGTATGGAATGACGACTGTGAAGGAAGCGTTTCGGCATAGCCATAACACTGCCGCCGTCCGGTTATTCCGCAAGGTGGGGATCAAAGAAGCTTTTGATCATTTGAAAGTCTTCCGTTTCAAGTACATTTCCGATGAAGATTTCACCTACCCTGCCGCCCTCGGAGGGTTCCATCGAGGCGTGACGCCTCTGGAGCTCGCTTCCGCCTATTCCAGTTTCGTAGATGGCATGTATGCCGCACCTCACGCAATTAGAGCTGTGAAGGACCGGGACGGAAACACGCTGTACGAATGGAAGGAAGAACCGGTGAAAGTCTGGTCAGCGACAACCGTTTCGACGATTCGCAATCTGTTGGAAGATGTCGTCTTAAACGGAACCGGGAAAGGAATCCGCTACACGACTTCGTACACTGGTGCAAAGACAGGAACGACAGACCATTACAAAGACTTATGGGTCGCAGGAATGAACGACCAGTACACAACAGCAGTCTGGATCGGCTACGACAAACCCGCCTCCATCCAGCGCCTCAGCAACCAAAAACTCCACCTGCGCATCTTTAACGAATTGCTGGATAGACCGTAAAATAAAAACGTTGAAATGGCGAAGCGCCCTTTCAACGTTTTTTTATATCACCGGAAGACTTGCAAGCACCCCGTTATAAAGCTTCAACACAATGTAAATAATGCCAGATAAAAAGATGCTCCAAACGACTATTTCAAAAAACAGCAAACCGATCATGCTTGGCATCGTCATGAATTTGCTTAATTTGAACATCGTGAAAACAAAATAGATAAACGTCGTCAACAGGAAAATCACCAATAAAATCTTCACAGACTGTATACCGCCTACCGAAGCGAGCGAACCGATAAAATAAATCAGATTGCCGCTTTTCGCTTCACTATAAGACTCCCCCACTGCATCGATCGAAAAGAACAGCATCGCGGTTTCATGAATCGTTTCTGCAATGAGCTTCAACGCTGAAAAAATCATAAAAAAAGCTAGTGAATATAGGACCAGAAGAAAAAGGCGCAGCTGTGTATCCGTCAAGAACTCCCGCATGCCCGAATAAAGACCGATCTGCCCAAAGAAAACGATCGATGCCCCCACCATATAAACACCGAACGTCAAACTGAAAAGTGTAATTGATAAAAATGGCAAGTAGCCAAAAAGATAAGGATTTCTCATTTGACACCCCGAAAGCAAATTATTTCTCTTTCCCTATAATATAGGAAGGTAAACCAAATTCGCAACAATGTCCAAATGTCTCCTATGCATTCCCATGCAATTTACGTTATACTTTTAAACAATGCAAAGAATAATGATTCACTCATTGGAAGGAGGATTACTTTGGAATTTGTATTACTGATTTTCCTGCCGATTGTGGCAGCCCTTTTTATACCGCTTCTATTCCGTAAGATAAAGGGTATACATACTGGTTGGTTCGTACTTGCCGTTCCCGTTGTGTTATTCATTTATTATACAACGTTCATCAAGACGACAATGGACGGTGGACATGCTTTATCTGAACTACAATGGATTCCATCGCTCGGCATCTCATTCGTCTCTTATTTGGATGGATTGAGTATATTATTCTCCCTTCTTATTACGGGGATCGGAGCGCTCGTTGTCCTGTATTCGATCTTTTACCTTGATAAGAACAAGGAGAAATTGGGCAACTTCTACGTCTATCTTCTTCTCTTTATGAGCGCAATGCTCGGGGTTGTCCAATCGGATAATGTTATTTCGCTCTATCTGTTTTGGGAGCTGACGTCCATTTCATCCTTTTTATTGATTGGTTATTGGTTCACCCGTGATGGTTCCAGATTCGGTGCTTTGAAGTCGATGATGGTAACTGTTTTCGGCGGACTGATGATGCTTGGGGGATTCATTCTTCTAGGCATTATGGGTGGCACATTCTCCATTCGGGAACTAATTGCCCAATCATCCACATTTGTGGGTCATGAGTTTTTCACTTTGGCTCTCGTACTCATTTTGCTGGGGGCATTCACGAAATCAGCACAGTTTCCATTTTACATTTGGTTGCCGGATGCGATGGAAGCGCCTACACCTGTCAGTGCCTACTTGCACTCTGCGACAATGGTTAAGGCGGGCTTATATCTAGTCGCTCGGTTCACACCTATTTTTGCAGCATCCGAAGTATGGATTTGGCTCGTCACAGGCATCGGGCTGCTAACGTTGTTCTGGGGCTCACTCTTCGCAGTGAAGCAAACGGATCTGAAAGCTATCCTCGCCTTCTCGACTGTCAGTCAGCTCGGCTTGATTATGTCGTTGCTTGGCGCAGGGGCTATTACATTCCACGTGGACGAAGCATTGTTCTCTTTTGCAATGTTCGCAGCCATTTTCCATTTGATCAACCATGCGACGTTCAAAGGAAGCTTATTCATGATTGCAGGAATCGTCGATCATGAAACAGGGACGCGGGACATTCGTAAGCTCGGCGGCCTGATGAGCATCATGCCCGTCAGTTTCACTGTCGCTTTCATTGGATCGATGTCGATGGCTGGCTTGCCGCCATTCAATGGATTCCTGAGTAAAGAGATGTTTTTACAATCAATGCTTGCGATCCGCCACTTCGAATTGTTCAATTTCTCCACATGGGGAGTCGTTTTCCCTGTCGTGGCATGGATAGCAAGTGTATTCACGTTCATTTATAGTTTCTATTTTGTGTTCAAGACTTTTGCCGGAAAACAGAAGATTGGAAAGTTACCGCGCAAACCTCATGAAGCACCTTTTGGGATGCTCATATCCCCTGTAATTCTGGCAATGCTTGTCGTTACGATTTTCTTCATACCGAATGTTGTCGGAAAATGGCTCGTCAAGCCTGCTGTCATGGCAATCCAGCCATATCAATATTCCCATCCTTCGGAAGTGGGGGTCCATGTTTCCGCTTGGCACGGCTTCGATTCACCTGAACTGTGGCTGACGGTCGGGATCGTCCTTATTGGCGGCCTTCTTTACTTGTCGCTTTCAAAATGGCAGAAGTTTTATGGCATTCAGCCTGACACCCTTTCCTTAAATGCATTGTATGACACAACAATGATGTTCAGTGAAAAAGGGATGAACCGGTTATCCCGCATTTATATGACAGGGCTCATCCGTACGTATCTGTTGTACATATTTGCTTTTTTATCGGTTACGACGATAGCGATGCTTTTCCTACAAGATGCATTTGCTGTAGATATGTCCAGTTTCTCAAAAATAAGTGCGTACGGTTTGATCAATGCCGTCATCCTTCTGCTTGCAGTCGCTTTCGTATTGCTTTCAAAAACGAGGCTCGGGGCGATTATTTCACTTGGGGCAGTCGGCTATTCAGTCGCTCTATTTTTCGTTATTTTCAAAGCGCCTGATTTAGCTCTTACACAATTGGTCATTGAAACTGTATCGGTGGCATTGTTCCTTTTGGCATTCCAGCATTTGCCGAAGTTATCAGACCATGGCGAAAAAAAGAGCCATAAATTCGTGAACGCCATTATAGCTCTTGGGGTCGGCGTGACTGTGACGTTGGTTGCTTTGTCTTCCCATTCACAGAAACTCGTCCAATCCATTTCTCAATATTACAAAGATACTGTTGAAACAGAAGCCGGCGGAGGGAATATCGTTAACGTCATCCTCGTGGATTACCGCGGATTTGATACCTTATTCGAAATTGCCGTCTTGGCAATTGCCGGAATTGGCGTTCTTGGTATGATTAAACTTCGACTGGCGAGAAAGGAGAGTTCAGATGAAAACAAATGACGTCATTTTGCAAACGACGACGAAAGTTGTATTTTTCATCATTTTCCTTTTCTCCATCCATATATTCTTTGCAGGACATTATACACCGGGTGGAGGCTTCGTTGGCGGCTTGCTGACGACAGGGGCGATTGTCCTTCTATTGCTAGCCTTCGATTTGAAGACAGTGCAGAAAGCATTGCCATTCAACTTCACGATCATGACTGCGATCGGGTTATTGTTGGCGCTCGGGACTGCCGCAGGTGCAATTTTTTTCAATGTCCCGTTCTTCACACATGCTTTCGACTACTTTACTTTGCCATTATTCGGAGAGACTTCCCTCCATACGGCGATAATATTTGACGCTGGTGTATTCCTCGTCGTCGTTGGCTCGGCTATTACAATCATCCAGTCAATTGGAGGGGATTCGTAATGGAATTGGTAATGGCTATTTTAATCGGTGTATTGTTCACCGCCGCAGTCTATTTGATCCTATCGAGAAGTCTGTTGAAAATCATAATCGGCACTGGATTGTTGAGCCACGGCGCCCATTTGCTCATCCTTACGATGGGTGGGCTTGGAGGTCTTGCTCCGCCGGTCATTTCGGAGGGCGTCACGGACTTTGCCGATCCTTTGCCGCAGGCGCTCATCTTAACCGCGATTGTCATCAGCTTTGGTGTGACAGCCTTCATGCTCGTGATGGCTTACCGTGCTTACGCTGTCCATAAAACAGATGACATGAATCAACTGAAAGGAAATGACGAACATGATTAATTTACCTTTATTACCGATCATCCTCCCTTTCCTTTTTGCGATTCTGTTGCTGTTCTTTAAAGAGAATGTACGGATTCAACGGGCGCTATCATTGGTCGGTGTCATCATCAGCCTGATCGCTTCGTTCTTCCTGCTTGTGACCGTCAAATCGGAAGGGGTCCTAGCTGTTACGCTCGGCAGTTGGCCAGCCCCGTTCGGGATTTCGATGGTATCAGATATGTTCTCTGCTCTGCTCGTCACGACGACTCTTTTAATAACATTGTTCGTCGTTGTCTACAGCTTCACAGCGATCGGTGAAGAACGGGAAAAGTTCTTCTACTACCCCGCTATCCTGTTCATGGTAACGGGCGTGAACGGTGCCTTCACAACTGGCGATATCTTCAACATGTTCGTCTTTTTCGAAGTGTTGCTGATCGCGTCTTACTTATTGATCGTCCTGGGAGGCGAAAAGAAGCAATTACGTGAATCAATCAAGTACATACTTGTTAACGTCGTTTCTTCAGCATTATTTGTCATTACCGTCGCTTATCTGTATTCAGTTGTCGGTACGTTGAATATGGCCGATATTTCGGTGAAGATTGCCGAAATCGGTCAGCCGGGCATCATTACAGTGATCGCGGTCCTCATGTTGATCGTTTTCGGAGTCAAAGGGGCGATATTCCCGCTCTACTTCTGGCTTCCCGGATCATATTCGGCGCCGCCTGTCCCTGTGCTTGCCCTATTCGGTGCGTTGCTGACAAAGGTCGGTGTGTACGCCATTATGAGGACATATACATTGTTTTTCGTCCACAACGTTGGCGTCACTCACGAGATTTTAATGGTTGTCTCCATCCTTACAGTCATTGTCGGCTGCATCGGGGCTCTCGCGTACTTCGATTTGAAGCAGATCATCATTTACAACATCGTCATCGCGGTCGGAGTCATCCTTTTTGGAGCAGCTCAAATGAATGAAGCGGGCATTTCCGGCGCTATCTTTTACTTGGTGCATGACATGCTTATCAAAGGGGCTCTGTTCCTATTGATTGGCATCATCATTTATGTGACCGGGACATCGAATTTACGAAAAATGGGCGGATTGATGAAGACCCACGCCCCGCTTGGATGGTTCTACTTGATCGCCGCCTTCGGTTTGGCAGGCATTCCGCCATTAAGTGGTTTCATCGGCAAAATGCTCATTACACAAGGTGCATTTCAAACAGGCAATGTCTTGGGCAGCATCATCATACTTGCGTCCAGCCTAATCGTGCTGCTCTCCGTCATCCGGATTTTCATCTATGCGTTCTGGGGAGAGCCAGTGGAACTGCCTAAAACGAAACGGAAGCCATATGCACGCATGATGCTTCCAACAATCGTGCTAGTCGTCCTATCGGTCCTGTACGGGGTCGGTACAGAATGGCTGATTCCATACGTGACAGACGCCACGGATGTATTACTACAACCATCCATCTATATTGATGCGGTGCTGAAGGAGTAGATGTCGATGGCATTTCAAATACTATTGAACTTTTTCATCGCCGTCATTTGGATGTTCATGAATTCCTCATTGACTGCGACAACTTTCATCATCGGATATTTGATCGGCTTGATTCTAATTGTCATAACGAGACGATTTTTCCAATCCAAGCTTTATATTTGGCGACTGTGGGCAGCCATTAAATTGACGCTCCTCTTCTTTAAGGAATTGGCGCTTTCAAATATTTCTGTTCTGATGCTCGTCATCCGTCCTAAACTGAAGCTCCAGCCCATGATATTTGCGTTGCCAACGGAGCTCGAGCATGATTGGGAAATCACGCTTTTATCGAGCTTGATCACGTTGACGCCTGGAACAATTGTACTTCATGTCTCAGATGACCAACGGACGTTATACATCCACGCAATCGACGTGGACGATGTGGATGAAGCGATCGATTCGATAAAAAATTCATTTGAAAAAGCGATAATGGAGGTGAGCCGAGCATGATGACGTTCATATGGGTGTCCCTGATCCTTGTCGTATTGTCGATGATCGGTATCATGTTCCGTGTATTCCGCGGACCGTCTGTGCCCGACCGACTCATCGCCCTCGATGGAATAGGCGTAATGCTCATTTCTGCAATTGCCCTTATTTCCATCTTGTTCGACACACCATTTTTCATCGATGTCATTTTGCTGATTGCCATCATGTCGTTCATCGGTACAGTTTCATTCTCCAAGTTCATTGAGAGAGGAGAGATCATTGAACGTGACCGTAATCGCTAATATCTTAATTGTAACGACAATCGTCGTCGGTCTCATTTTCACGATTGTGACAATGATCGGCATTTTACGCTTACCCGACGTCTACACACGTGCGCATGCAGCATCGAAAAGCGCTACGCTCGGTGTTCTTAGCATTTTGCTTGGCGTGTTCTTTCATTTCTGGTTGAAGGAAGGCCACTTCAGCATCTCACTGCTACTAGGAATCGGATTCCTCTTCATCACTTCACCGATCGGCGGCCATTTAATGGGGCGTGCCGCTTATATGTCAGGGGTAAAGCCGTCCGAATTGACCGTCGGGGATGACTTGAAGGATGCTGTCAAGGAAGCGAAAGAAAAGAATATGGAACGATTAAAAGATTAAAAAACACACTCGGCATCCATTGCCGAGTGTGTTTTTTTAATAAGGGTATCTGTATGGTGGAAAATTGGAATATGGCGGGTACCCATATCCATATGGATAGTAATTGTATGGATAACCATATGAAAAATTATTATATGGATAGTAAGGTGGAAACAGGGCGTTTCCGAGGAAACTACCAAATAGTCCCCCTAAAAATGGACCCCCTATTCCAAATCCGAATCCTCCGCGTCCAAAGTTACCATCAAATCGGCCGCGCCTATGATCAAACCGTGGCATCTATATCCCCCTTTCTCACTTATCCTATTCGTGACGGGCGAAGTGAGGAGGGACGGATGCCTATATGCCGGACTAATAACACTTTGTTATCGGGGCTTACTTACGTCTTCAATTTCATTATGATTGATCGACATCCGCCATACGTTCGACAATCGTAGCGAGCGTACGGACCATGACGCCTGTTGCCCCTTTCGGACCGAGATCATGGGCTGCTGACGCGTCTGACGTGCCTGCGATGTCCAGATGGATCCATGGAGTGTCTTCCGCGAATTCGCCGACGAAGCCTCCTCCGAAGATCATATGGCCGTCACGGCCTGGAGAATTGTTCAAATCCGCAACGTCGCTTTTCCGGATGCGCTTCTTATCGCTTTCCGTTAATGGCAGTCTCCAAACGAATTCTCCTGTTTCCAGTGAAGCCTGCATGAACTCTTCAAAGAATGCTTCATCATTCGTCAAAGCGCCGGTCTTGTCATTGCCCAATGCAACGATGACGCCTCCTGTAAGCGTTGCAACATCAATCAAGTAGTCGGCACCGGATTGTTTCGCGTATGTGACCGCATCTGCTAGGACGAGTCTTCCTTCCGCATCGGTGTTCAACACTTCAATCGTTTTCCCGCTTAGAGAAGTAATGACATCATCCGGCTTAAACGCTTCGCCAGAAACCATATTGTCCGTCGCTCCTATGACAGCGATGACGTTCCTCGCAGGACGCAGCTCGCCGATGATGTTCATAGCACCAAGCACTGCTGCCGCACCGCCCATATCGCCTTTCATGCCTACCATTCCTTCACGCGGTTTCAACGAATAACCGCCTGTGTCGTACGTTACTCCCTTGCCTACGAGGCCGACAACATCTTCCCATTGCTCGGTTCCGGCATATTTCAATACGATGAGGCGTGGCTCTTCTACGGATCCTTTGTTGACTGCCAAGATTGCGCCCATGCCAAGCTCTTCCATCTCTTTTTTGCCTAGAATTTCAATTTCAAAATCATATTTTTCCGCAAGTCCCTTTGCGTACTCCGCCATTTTTGTTGCAGTCAGGATATTCGGCGGCGTATTGACAAGCGTACGCGCCTCATTTACCGCGTTTGCATATGTACTGCCCACCTCGAATGCTGCCTTCAATTCATCTTCATCGGCAGCCGTCAAAAATGTCACTGTTTCCAATGCGACGTCCTTTTCATTTGAATCGGTTTTATATCCTTCAAATTGATAGGAGCCCATGCCAATTCCTTCCGCAGCTGCAAAGACAACATCTTCACAAGTCAAGTCTTCGTTCGTGAATGGTGCTGTCCAGATGGACACTGACGATGCTTTCGAAGATTTCATTTCCTTGCCCAAAGCCGCAAAAGCTTGACGCAAACGGTCTTCTGTCAGCTTTTTCGATGCTCCCAGCCCGATGAAAAGGATCCGCTCATAACCACGAGTTTCCAATGCAGGCATTTTGACAATTTTTTTAAAATCAGTCTTAATGTCACCGGATTTGACCCAGTCCATAAGACGGGGGCTGAATGAGTCGGCGAATGTTTCCCAGCCTTTCACATTTTCCGGATGCTCGGGAACTCCTACGATTAGCACTTCCGAATTCAAATTACCGAATTCAGGTTCAATAAATGATGTTTTCATTTGACTACCTCCCACTTTTCCTACATTCTCTATTATATACCAATACTCTGTCGAACCGAAATAATCATTCGAAAAAATCGGACTTTCGATAGTCACTGAGTTCCTATATGGTATACTATCTGTAGATTTTTCATTAGAAAAGGAGTGGAATCATGTCCTTATTGCAAAACACTCCGCTCCTAGCGGCATTATTTGCGATTTTTTTCGCTCAATTCGTTAAGATTCCGATCCACTTTTTATTGACGAAGAAATTGGACTGGAAATTGATGACGTCCACCGGCGGCATGCCGAGCTCCCATTCTGCCGCTGTATCCGCTTTGACAACAGCCATCGCTTATGAAGTCGGCCTTGGTTCACCATTATTTGCGGTATCTGCCATTTTCGCTGTCATCGTCATGTTCGATGCAACCGGTATCCGTTATCAGGCTGGTCAACAGGCGCTCATTATCAATCAAATGAGGGTGGATTTCCAGACTTTTGTGAAAGAAATGAAAGGCTGGCAGCAGAAAGATGAACAGCAAAAGATCATGGAGCTGAAAACACTACTCGGCCATAAGCCAAGCGAAGTATTTGCGGGTTCAGTGACAGGCATTCTCATTTCAGTCGTCACTTATTCATTTATCGTGTCCTAAACAAAGAAGAAGGTGCCCCTAGTTGGGACACCTTCTTCTTTTACATTAATCAATTTCGCCTTGGCGTAATTGCGTCCAGATTTTGAATTGAGGCCAACAGGATGTTGGTCATGCAACCGTTGCCGCAGGACGCGGCGAACTTAGGTTGCCTTCCTTAAAATCTGTGACACCCGCCGGAGGCTTTGACTTGCTTCAGCCGGGTTTGTGGCTGAAGCAAGTCAAAACATTTGATACCCTTGCTTCCGTAGCAATTTAATGACAAACCCGGAAATGATGGCGCCAACGAGCCCACTTGCAAGAATGATAATATCGGCTGCATGAAGGGACATGATTTTTTCACCGAGCAATCCGAAGGAATAACCCGGATTCGTGAAATACTCAAATACTTTCACTTCGTCGATAATCAATATGACGACGATCGGATAAACAATCGCCATCAACCACGTCATACGGAGTAGCATGTTCAGTAAGAAGCCTATTCCGAAAAACATGACCATGAAAATAATTATGGATAAAACGACATGTGTCAATGAAATTGTTCCCAATTTATTTACCTCCGCTTTCCATTCAACATTTTACAGGAACGGGTGCATGCTTTCAATAAAACGATGTGAATGTCGAAATTTGAACACTATTTTTTTACTTTTTATAAAACAGTTTATAAGATGTATAGCCGAACCAATCTCCAGGATCCATCTGCTCCATTTCCAACAGTCCCGACTCAATTGCCCTTTCCGCAATCTCATGGATCATTGCGGAAACGTTGGCATCATCTTTCAATTCAAATGGAGTTTTCCAAGCGACTTCCGAGATTTCTTTCTCCTGAGGAATTAAGAGCTGATCTTCGTGCACTGGACGCAATAGGAATATCGCCATGTTATCGCTAATGTCGCCGTTCAGGATACCTGTGCGGAAGCCTACCATCCCTTCCAGTTTACAATCCAGCCCGGTCTCTTCTTTCACTTCTCGGATTGCGGCTTGATCCGCAGTTTCATTCCCTTCCACAAATCCCGCGGGCAATGACCACATCCCTTTCAGCCCGCTATATGTCTTTTTGACGACGAGCCATTCACCATTGCTGTTCATGACGATGCCGGATGCACCGAGCCATACATTTCCGCGTTTGTTTTTCGCCATTCATATCCTCCTTGAAAAAAACACCCGCCACTGAATAGGCGGGTGTGAAATAGTGTTACAGTACAATTCTTATTTGAAGAAGTTGAATTTACCTTTTTTAATAGTCAGGCCTACTCCGCCGATCATAAATAAGGAACGGTTATCAACCACTTTTTTCATGAAGGATGCTTGTTTACCCATCAATTTCTTACCGAAAGCGACACCGATTGCATCGTCATCGCCTAGGGAAGCGATACTTCCTTTAAGATCAGGTGTGAATTCGGAAGTCGGGTTGCCTTTGATCAATGCGATCAAGTTGTTCGCACACATATCACCTTGTTGCATCGCGATTTGAGCTGTAGGAGGGTATGGACGATTCGTTTCTTCATTGATCATCAATGCGCAGTCGCCGACGATGAATACGTCGTTATGACCTGGAGCGCGAAGGTCCTTTTCAACTTTGACGCGAGCACGCATGTTTTCGATGCCAGTCTCTTCGATCAAACGGTTTCCTCGAACTCCTGCTGCCCAAACGACAGTGCCGGCTTTGATGAATTCGAACTCTTCTTCACCTTTTTTAATATTGACGCCTTCAGGAGTCGCTTCCACAACCGGAGTGCCGATCGAGAATTCAATTCCTTTCGCTTTCAACTGTCTTACCGCATAGTCTACCAATTCAGGATCGAATCCTGGTAAAACCATAGGTGCCGCTTCCACACAAATAACGCGGACTTTCTCTTGCGGCACATCGAACTCCTTGCAAAGTTCAGGAACACGGTTTCCGAGTTCTCCAAGGAATTCAATTCCTGTAAAACCGGCTCCGCCGACAACAATCGTCAAACGGCTATCGTCTTTTTCCTTTTCAAGTGACCATGTTGCAAATTGATATTCGATATGTTCACGGATTTGACGAGCTGCCTTAACGTTTGCAATGGACAAAGCATATTTGTCCAGACCTTTAATACCGAACGTTTCCCCTTCAAATCCTAACGCAATGACAAGATAGTCGTAAGTATGTGTACCGACATTAGTAGTGACGACTTTTCCTTGAATATCGATTGCTTGAACTTCAGCTTGAACAAATTTCACTTTTCCTTCGTTGATAACACCTTTGATATCATAGCGAACTTGTTCAGGCGATAATGTTCCTGCAGCCGCTTCATGAAGCCAAGTCGACTCGTAATGATATTCATTTTTGTTGATCAGTACAATATCGGCCTCGTCAGTGCCAATGGATTTCTGCAAGTTGACGACTGTGGATAAACCGCCGTAACCCGCACCTAATACTAAGATTGTCGGTCTTTTCACGAAAATCGAAACCACCTTTATTTTTATTATGTGCCGGGTCCGCTGAAAATCGGTTCATGCGACGATTTGCCCAGTCCTGGCATTTGCCTTTATTCGACAAACTTCTACTATTCAATAGTAGCCTTTTTAGTAGGCCTTTTCAACATCATAATGATAAAAATCATTAATTCGAATATAACAATAAAGCCCTCCCCATCCAGTTGAATCCTGAAGGATCACCTGATTGAGGGAGGGATTGGGTAATTATGTCCGGTTCTTCGCAATCTTAATCGCAAGCTTCCGGAGTACCGACTTTCTTCGCTGTCCTAAATGACGTACCGCAACCGCATGATGCGATGGCGTTCGGGTTTTCGATTGTGAATCCCCCACCCATCAAGGACTCCTTATAATCGACCTTTGTCCCGTCAAGGATTCCCGCATCGTCTTTCGAAACAACGATTTGAATGCCATGCTGGGATAAAAGATAATCATGCTCAGACTGTTCTTCTTCGAATCCTAAACCATATGTTAATCCGCTGCAACCTCCGCCATTCACTGCAACGCGAAGGAACGAATCTTCTTCACCATTATGAACCATCATTTCCTTCACATGAAATGCTGCAGCTTCAGTAATTTCAACATACTGTTTCATTTACATCCACCTTCCCGCTTTTCCTCTATCATATCAATGATTTCACTGTTTACGCAATCATCTTTACTCCAATTGCAAGTGGATGCTGTATAATGAATAGTGTAGTACGAAAGGTTGATGATGAAATGGAAGTAAGTGCGACTTATGTCAAGAAAATGGATTGCTTGAACTGCAAGGAGAAATTTACTACAACAAAGATCCGTTCTCGCTTCGTCCGCGTCATGAAGCATGAAAGTGACTTTAAACCGGTGTATTCAGATGCAAGCATCAATCCCATTTTATATAATGTAGCCGTATGCCCCAACTGCGGTTTTGCATACACCGATGAATTTTCCAGTTATTTCGCACCCGGAATACACGAGGAAATCGCTCAAACAATCACTTCCCTTTGGAACGGTAGATCGTTCGGGGATGAACGGACAATCGAAGAAGCAATTGAAACTTATAAACTTGCCTATATTAGTGCGAACGTAAAGAAAGAAAAGTCGCTGACGAAGGCAGGCATAATGCTGCGTATCGCCTGGCTTTATGATGATATGAAAGATAGTGAGTCCGGGAAACGGTTCAGGGAAGTGGCTCGAAATTTGTATGCCGAGGCGTATACCGCGGGAGATCATGCAGGGACCCAAATGTCTGAGACAAGAGTATTGTACTTGATGGCAGAGCTTTCCTATCAAATCGGTGATACGGAAAAGGCGACACGGAATTTTTCGAGGGTCATCGAAAGTCAACGGACATCGACCGACCCACATATTATCGAGATGGCGAAGGAAAGATGGCAGGAGATCAGGGAACGGCGTGAGTAAAGTGCTCGATGAAATAAAGTGCGCTGCATCAGGCGCACGGCACCTCACATTGGACGCTTGCCTTTACTAAAAGCAATCAAAAAGAGACTGTCAGAGAAATTCATTCTGGACAGTCCCTTTTTCAATTAGAATACTTGTTCAACTTCCACGACACCAGGCACTTCTTCAAGCAGCGCTCTTTCAATACCTGCTTTCAACGTGATTGTCGAACTTGGGCATGTGCCGCACGCACCTAATAGGCGCAGCTTAACAACTCCCTCTTCGATATCAACGAGTTCACAGTCTCCGCCATCCCGAAGAAGGAATGGGCGCAATTTATTTAGTACTTCTTGTACGGGTTCCATCATAGCTGTATCTGTCATTGTTTAATTCTCCCCTTTCATTATACTTATTATAATCTAAGTGCTACACGAAACACAAATGAATTATCCCCGAATAACTATGACGTTGATGTTTAGGCACACTCCCAAGCAGTTATATGCCGCCTTATTATTTGTTATATTATAATTTAAATGCATGCAAAAATAAGTAATTGCGGTTTCTGTCTGCATTTGCTTGCTCGTTGACATATTGCAAAACTAGTAAAAATTGATAAACTTGTTGGAAAGGATTGAAATAATCCATTACAGAATCGAGAGGGGTTATGAACGTGGAGAAGAACAAAGTGAAAATCGAAATATATGGAGCCGATATTATGTGCGCAAGCTGTGTGAATGCACCATCTTCAAAAGATACATTTGAATGGCTGCAAGCAGCAATTAGCAGAAAGTATCCGGAGCAGCCTTTTGATATTGAATACATTGATATTGATTCGAACCTTACAGATTCAAAACAGAAAGAGATTGCGGAGCAAGTGAGGAATGATGAGTATTTCTATCCGCTTGTTATTATTGAGGATGAAGTGATTGGCGAAGGGTATATCCAGTTGAAGCCGGTATTCAATGAATTGGAAAAGCATGGGTATGTTCCAGCATAATTTTTATTGATAATGAAACTAGGTAAATGAGAACCAAAAAACCTTTTCCATGTTTTGGAAAAGGTTTTTTGCTATTATCCATTATGCCATTTGTACATCCACAATACGCCCGACTTTAACAGTCTTGCAATTCGTCCTGTAACAGTTCGGTCTGCGAGATAAGCGAAGCCTTGTTTCTTTCCTAATGAGCCCATGAAGCCTTTAAGCTTGATTTCAGGCATTTCCTGTGGCAATGGTTCATTATTCCATACGTGGCGAAGCACTTTGACGATCTGTTCCGCCTGTTCCTCGGCAAGCTGGGCGCTTGGTGCATGAGGCAGGTCAGCGATGTCACCGACGACGTACGCATTTTCATGGCCCGGAATTTGGTGGTATTGGTTCAGCACGATGCGTCCTCTGTTCGTTTCCACGTCCATTTCACGCGCGATCGCTACCGGCTGAATTCCGGCAGTCCATACGACGGCATCGACATGGATTTCGTCCTCGTGATTGTAAAGTACATTCTTCTCGACTTTTGTAATGTTCGAGTTGGAGACGACTTCCACATCATGCTTATCAAACCAATCCTTGACGTAATTGCTTAGCCGCTCCGGGAAATCCTTCAGGATGCGTGGTCCTCTATCAAATAATTTGATTTTCAAATCCGGCCGGCTTTCACGCAATTCACTCGCCAATTCAATGCCGCTCAAACCAGCACCGACGATACCGACTGTCGCCCCTCCGCCAAGACCTTGCAGCAGCTTGTATGTGACACGTGATTGGCCGATTGTCTGGATGCTGCTCGTGTATTCAGCCGCTCCCGGAACATCGTGGTAATTATCCTCGCAGCCGAGACCGATGACAAGCTCGTCGTAAGCGATTTCATCACCGTTTTTAAGGGCGATCGCTTTATCTTCCAATTTAATTTCTGCGATTTCCCCTTCAACAACCTTCAGCTTTTCATGTGCAGGCAATGCGACACGGATATCTGAATCCGGTGCTGTTCCTGCTGCCAATGCATAGAATTCTGTTTTCAGACTATGGAAAGGTGTTCTGTCAATCAATGTAATTTCCAGATCGGCGGGCAATTCTTTATTGAGTAGACGAAGCAAAATACGCATATTACCGTAGCCTGCACCTAATAACACAAGTTTTCTCATAGTTTTCTCCTTTATCAATCGATTTTCCGATATATTCCCATCGCAATTATAACAGTTTGTGAGAAGTTTCACAATAAGACATCCTATTTGACGGCAGGAGAAAATAAGAGTAGGATGCCAAGTAGGTGAGGTGATCGTAGTGAATCCGATCGTAGAATTCTGTATGAGCAATCTTGCTAACGGTTCACAAAAGACATTGGAAGCGTTGGAAAGGGATCCCAATATAGATGTATTGGAATATGGCTGTCTCAGTTATTGCACAAAATGTGCTGAAGGATTGTATGCCCTCGTCAATGGGGAGGTCGTCGAAGCCGACACACCTGAAGATTTGACGGAACGGATTTATGAATACATTGAAGAGAATCCGTTATTTTGAGATAGGAAAGAACCGCAAATCATTGCGGTTCTTTTTTCGTCCAGCTCCGGGCGCCTTCCGCTTTGTCATTTCCAATCTGCAAGGCTTTTAAAATAAAATGTAGGATGCTCCAACTGCTCCATCACTGTCTCCAAACTTGTCACGCCGCCCTCCACATGGATCGTATCGATGCCAAAGCGGATTCCTGCCTGAATGTCGGTTTCGTAATTGTCACCAATCATGATCATTTCATCTTTCCTATACCCTTTTTGCTGAATGAAATGCAGCATATGCGGCTCGGGTTTCCCAACTTGGATGGCAGTGCGGTCCGTTGTCGATTCCAAAAGCTTTACAAACGACCCATTCCCCGGGACGAGCCCTCTTTCTGTCGGGAATGCCCGGTCCCCATTTGTGGCAATAAAACCTGCACCCGCCCGAATCGCCATACTGGCATTTGCTAGTTTTTCATATGTAATATTGTGATCAATTCCAACGACAACGACGTCCGGATTTTGTGAAGTCAGTTCAAAGCCTTCTGAAAGAAGTGCTTGTTCAAGCCCTTCTTCACCGATCATCATGATAGTGGCACCGTCAAAATGCTCTTTGCAATATTTCGCGGATGCAATCGCCGACGTCATAATA
>NZ_LQYA01000257.1 GCF_001531445.1 Sporosarcina koreensis | reverse complement strand
TAGGGAGTATTTAGCCTTGGGAGATGGTCCTCCCGGATTCCGACGGAATTTCACGTGTTCCGCCGTACTCAGGATCCACTCTGGAGGGGACGGACTTTCGACTACGGGGCTATTACCCGCTATGGCGGACCTTTCCAGGCCGCTTCGTCTAATCCGTCCCTTTGTAACTCCGTATAGAGTGTCCTACAACCCCAGGAAGCAAGCTTCCTGGTTTGGGCTCTTCCCGTTTCGCTCGCCGCTACTAA
>NZ_LQYA01000256.1 GCF_001531445.1 Sporosarcina koreensis | reverse complement strand
ACCCTAAAGAGGCTATGCGCCCTGTCCAGTGCCCGTCGGGCGAGGCCGCCTCAGCGGCTCACCAGGAAGACGGCATGCTCGGCACGCAGATTGGCGGCGGCGGCACCACGCCTGCGGCTGCCCGTCAGGAACCAGGCCTGCTCGACCGTGATGCCGCGTTCGCGCACGAAGGCGCGAAAGTCGTCGATGGTCAGCTGGTGGATGTTCTGCGTCTCGTACCAGCTGACGGGGAGCGCCGGGGTCACCGGCATGCGTCCGCCCCAGGCAAGGCTCAGGCGAACGCGCCAATAGGCGAAATTGGGGAAGGAGACGAAGGCGCGACGGCCAATGCGCAGCAGTTCCTCGAGCACCTTGTCGGGCGCGCGGGCGGTCTGCAGCGTCTGGCTCAGGATCGCATAGTCGAACGCCTTGTCGGGATAGTTGACCAGGTCGGTGTCGGCGTCGCCCTGGATCACTGACAGGCCCCGGCCTACCGCTGCCGAGACATTGCCCCGGTCGATCTCGATCCCACGCGCATCGCAGCCGCGAGAGCGCAGGACCGCCATCAGTTCGCCGTCGCCGCAGCCGACGTCGAGCACGCGCGCGCCCGGCTTCACATGATCGGCGATGACCGCGAGGTCTGGCCGCAACTCGCTCAACGGCTTTCTCCCGCGCGCAGGAAGCCGTCGACGACGCGGTTCAGCTCGGGCACGTCGAGCAGGAAAGCGTCATGGCCGAAGGGCGAACTCAGCTCGACGAAGCTGACCGGCGCACCAGCCGCATTGAGGGCGTGGACGATGGCGCGCGATTCCGCCGTCGGATAGAGCCAGTCGGTATCGAAGCTGACCAGGCAGAAGCGGGTACGCTTGGATCCGGCAAAGGCGTTGGCGAGCAGGCCGCCATGTTCCTCGGCCAGGTCGAAATAGTCCATCGCCCGGGTGATGTAGAGATAGGAGTTGGCGTCGAACCGATCGACGAAGCTGATCCCCTGGTGGCGCAAATAGGATTCGATCTGAAAGTCTGCATCGAAGCCGAAGCTCTTGGCGTCGCGCGCCTGCAGGCGGCGGCCGAATTTCTCGGTCAGCCCCGCTTCGGACAGATAGGTGATGTGCGCCGCCATCCGTGCGACGGCCAGGCCCGATGCCGGCGGATCGCCCTCGGCATAATAATCGCCGTTGCGCCAGCGGGGGTCGGCCATGATCGCCTGCCGTCCGACCTCGTGAAACGCGATGTTCTGCGCTGAGT
>NZ_LQYA01000255.1 GCF_001531445.1 Sporosarcina koreensis | reverse complement strand
GCAGGCGATCGCGGCGGAGCAGGCCGATCAGATCATCTTCGAGGCGCCCGGATGGTAGAGCCCGTCACCGCCCGCACGGCGGAGGGGGTTGCAAATATCGCCGCGGCCGATTGGGACGCGTGCGCGGGACCGAACAATCCGTTTCTCTCGCACGCCTTCCTGTCCGCGCTCGAAGAGTCGGGCAGCGCATCCGCCCGCGCGGGGTGGCAGCCGCTGCCGATCCTGATCGACGGCGAGGACGGCCGGCCGGCCGCGATCCTGCCGGCTTACGCGAAAAGCCACAGCCAGGGCGAATATGTGTTCGACCATGCCTGGGCCGATGCCTGGCAGCGCGCCGGGGGCGACTATTATCCCAAGCTGCAGATCGCAGTGCCGTTCAGTCCCGTACCAGGCCCCCGGCTCCTGCTGCGCGATCCGGCGCTCGCCCCGGCTCTGATCGCCGCCGCTGAAGCGGTGGTCGAGCAAAATGGGCTTTCATCCTGCCATGCGACCTTCGTCGCGCCCGAGCAGGTGCCGCTGTTCGAGGCGGCGGGCTGGCTGATCCGCACCGACCGGCAGTTCCACTGGCGCAATCGCGGCTATGAGAGTTTCGAGGATTTTCTGGGCGCGCTGGCTTCGCGCAAGCGCAAGGCGATCCGGAAGGAGCGCGCAGCGGCGACGGAAGGCCTGGAGATCGTCCACCTCAGCGGCGGCGAGATCGGCGAGGTTCATTGGGATGCCTTCTGGCGCTTCTATCAGGACACCGGCGCGCGCAAATGGGGCCGGCCTTACCTGACACGGCGCTTCTTCACGCTGCTCGGCGAGCGCATGGCGGACAAGGTGCTGCTGATGCTGGCGCTGCGCGACGGTGTGCCGATCGCCGGGGCTCTGAACCTGATCGGAGGAGATACGCTCTACGGCCGCTACTGGGGCTGTACGGAGGACGTGCCCTTCCTCCATTTCGAGCTTTGCTATTATCAGGCGATCGACGCCGCCCTGGCGCGCGGCCTGTCGACGGTCGAGGCCGGCGCCCAAGGCGAGCATAAGC
>NZ_LQYA01000254.1 GCF_001531445.1 Sporosarcina koreensis | reverse complement strand
ATAGAGATAAACCCTGCTACTGTACCAAATATAAGTCCTCCACAAAGGACACCAATTATAAAAGAAATATTTTTCCCCAGTGCAGGATCAACAAAAGGTTCTGTTACTTTCCTAATATGTTTTACAAATATCAGGAATGACAGAATACTGATGATCAGAAAAGAAATGTTATAAGATGTTGTAAACAGCATAAAAAATACAATGCCCACTGACATTAGTATAATTCCTACAATATCAAAATGA
>NZ_LQYA01000004.1 GCF_001531445.1 Sporosarcina koreensis | reverse complement strand
GGCAAAGCTGATTGTCCATAATTCGGGGAGACTCGCAAGGATGATGGTACGGCAAGATCGTATTCAAATTCCGGTGTGGATCCTTTCAATTTCCCTTCTTACACTGGTCGTCGCAAATGCATTTACGAATCTGTACCCGTCCGACCTCGAAAGGCAAGCGATTGCAGAAACGATGAAGAATCCTGCAATGATCGCGATGGTTGGTCAAGGGTACGGCCTATCCAATTATACAAACGGAGCGATGATGGCCCATCAAATGTTACTGTTCACGGCCATGGCTGTCGGGATCATGAGTATTTTACTTGTTACGAGACATACACGGGCAGATGAAGAAGACGGGCGTCTCGAAATGATTCGCTCTTTGCCTGTCGGACGTTTAGCTACGCTGCAAGCGACTATTGTCGTAGCGTTTGGAGTCAATATTTTATTGGCGCTTGTAACTGGATTTGGACTGTATGCGCTAAACATTGAAAGTATGGATTTGGAAGGTTCTCTTCTGTACGGTGCAGCATTAGGCGCAACAGGCATCGTTTTCTCCGCGATAACGGCGTTGTTTGCACAGCTAACGGAAAGTTCCCGGGGAACGATAGGGTTCTCGATTACTGTATTGCTCCTTTCCTATTTGATTCGTGCAATTGGCGATGTCAGTAATGAAACACTTTCTTGGTTTTCACCATTCGGCTGGATCTTAGGTACAGAAACCTATGTGAATAATAATTGGTGGCCGGTTTTATTGACAATCGGCGCTGCGCTAGTTGTGATTGCTATTTCCTGTTATTTAAATGCCATTCGTGACCTGGGGGCTGGATTCATCCCGGCAAGACCCGGAAGGAAACACGCCTCTTCCTTTTTACAGAGCCCCCTTGGTCTTGCGTTAAGACTTCAGCGTACAGGGTTCATTGCTTGGGCAATCGGGATGTTTATTCTTGGCGCGTCGTATGGTTCGGTTTTTGGTGATTTAGAGTCTTTTTTTGCTACTAATGAAATGATGGTAAAAATGTTTGCACAAGCAGAGGGATTTTCGTTAACAGAACAATTTTTATCGACGTTGATGAAAGTGATCGCAATGATCTGTACGATACCGCCTTTATTGGCTGTGTTTAAGCTTAAAGGGGAGGAGAAAAGGAATTTTACGGAGCATTTGTTAAGTCGATCTGTATCACGTTCGCGGTTGATGGGAAACTATTTGACGGTTTCTATAATAAGCGGATTCGTCATGCTTTCACTTGCATCCGTCGGTTTAGGTGCAGTCGCAATTTCGGTCATGGATGAGGTGATCCCTTTCGGCGTGTTCTTCCAATCTGCAATTGTGTATTTTCCTGCACTGTTGATCATGATTGGCATTGCAATGCTATTGATCGGATTTGCGCCAAAACTATCCGGATTCACATGGCTTTACTTGACCTATTCTTTCTTTGTTCTCTATTTAGGAGGGTTGCTTCAGTTTCCGGAATGGCTTGGTAAACTATCACCATTTGGTTATATTCCTGAACTACCTGTTGGGGATATGGATTTTATGAGCGTTTCAGTCCTTACGGTCATTGGGGCTCTGCTCATCGTTGCAGGGTTTATTGGGTATAGCAAAAGGGACATTTATGGTTAATTCGTGATGATCATAAACATTTGCCCTGCCAGGTTACGAATCATTGTTATAATAAAGGAGTGTCAAAAGCTGAGAGGGTGCTTTGGACGCTCTTTTTTGCGCGTTTGATAGAACAGATTAGCTGGGAGTTGAAATATAAATGAACAAGAAAGCCATTGCGGATTTTCGCAAACGTTTTAAGTTGGATACGGATTTATTGAATATCATTGATATTTACAATGTGTATATTCGGCAGGAGAACAATGAAATCTATCACGAGGTGAGTCAGCCATTTGCCCTGTTGGATCGGGAGCAGCAGGAATTATTCCTTGCCAATTTCAAAAAAGTGCTAGGCGGCAAACTGGATGTGAAGCTGTTTGAAGTGAAGTTCCGACGTCAAACGGAGGAGGAAACGAATCATACACAGCAGCTTTTATATGATGGTCTCCAGTCGGACAATGTAGAGGAATGGAAGGAGGAAATGCAAAAAGTCGCCCAAAAGATGGTGCAGGAAGTCCACTATGAAAAAGACATCGTCGTCACGTTCATCCGAGGGAATTATTACAAAGCGACGAAACGGCATAGTGAAGAAGCGGAAGTGGCGGATCGGGATGAAGTGTACAAGAATCCGTTCATCCTCTGTAGCATGAACCAGACCGATCTGCCGAAACAATCGCTAGTGTTTGATTTCAATGAAAAGAAGTTCAAGTCGCGTATAACACTTGACCCAGTCATCAACCTGACTTCACCGATCGGCGGGTTTTTATTCCCATGCTTTACGGATAACGCGGCAGACGTCAATCATGTCCTATACGCTGCGGGAAAGGCAAACAAGCCGAATTTCCATTTTATTGAGAATGTGTTGGATGGGGAGGAAATCATGACTGCCGAGGAAGACAAAGTTGTTTTTGAAGAAATTGTCAAATCGGTCGTCGGTGAGGAGATGGATACGCGAACCCTTGCTAGCGTGTATGATGAAATCCAACGCATGATGGAGGTTGACGACGAAGAGGAGGAAGAAGAAAGCACACCTACCTTGGATACGAAGGAAGTGACCCGCGTTCTCAAGGCGAGCGGCGTGGAAAATGTCGATACGGAAAAAGTGGAGATGGCCTTCCGAAAAGTGATTGATGATGACACGTACGAGATGAAAGCAAGCCATATCGTTCCAAGTTACACATCGAAATCCATCAAGATCGAAACGAAAGTGGCAAACATCGCTATCAGCCCGCAAGACTTGCGATTTGTAAGGCAAGTGAACGTCAATGGCAAGCGCTGCATACTGATTGAAGTGGAAGAGGACACGATGATTGAAGGATTTACATTGCTTTCGGAGGAAGATTTCGAATAACAGTCCGCCCCGGAAAGATATCAATCATTTCCCGGCATATATCGATCAGTTGGAGATGGATATTGATTATTTCCCGACATATATCGATCATTGACCAAGAGTTATTGTCGTTTTGGGACCTTTTGCCCACGGGATTGGCAGTAAGCAGATGCTGCATCATCGTGCACCATCTGCTTGTTCCGCTGGGGAGACCGGATTTTCGCTGTAATGTTCCTTAACGTAATGCTTTACTTTCGAGCCGATATAGAAATATCCCATTGCAATCAAGCCAGCAAAAAACCATCCGCTAATTTGCATGTAAATCAGCATGTGACCATAGCCGTGGACGCCGCCGTATGAATAAATGAGCCAGGCTTTTAAGGATGACTGGAATAGGCCTCTGATGAAAAGCAATCCTGTCATCATTTGATACCATTTGAAAATGCCTTTGCTAGAAAACAAAGCTTTGCTCTCCTCTCGTGGGTGGCCCTGCAAGTAGACAAAATCCACAGCGAAATAGAGTGCCAAAGGTTTCCGCAGCAACATGGATAGCAAGTATATGGCAGCATACCCATAGCCAAGATACACACTATTCCACAACAAGTTTTCCGCATTTCCCGAAAGCAGATTAATTGTCGTACTTAGGAAAAGCGAAAGAATGATAAAAATACCAGCAACGTTAAATTGTCGTTCTTGAATGAAGCGATAGATGGTATAAATGAAACCCGGGACAGTGGAAAGTAGTATTGCATAATAATCTCCGAATAGTTCGCGACCATAATTCCATAAGAGAAAAGGAATAATCATGTAAAAAACGAGGTCGAACACCATCAGCTTCTTCATATCGATAACTCTATGCCATTCGTGTCATTATAATGTTGAATCGCTTTCTCAATAAAATTGATAAGATCGTCTTGGAAAAATAAAAATCCAGTAACTTCCTGCTGTTTGTTCAAATTCCATACTTTATTCGCAAGTTCAAGATTACCTTTATACATAACATCCACGAGGGAAATCCATCGCTTCGCTAATTGCTGGGCGATTTCGCTCGCTGGACTTTCCTTGATATGGGCCCTGACATCTTTGAATAATGCCAATGCTGTTGCCGCCAATTCACTGTCATCTCCAAGCCTCGGAAAATGTTTTAATAGAGCTTGCTCTTCCGCGGAAAAATGTTGATTCCATATTTTTTTCAAAACCTCTTCATTATTCGGAGCGGTGTAGAACGTTCCAAATATTGATTTCCAGTCTGTTCTTCCTTCGATTTCAGTTAAAGCTAATAGAGAATTGATAGAGCTCTCCATCCTTATAAGTTTTTCTTGCTCCTCCTTTATCAACTTCAAACGCATTTCCAACAGGTTTCTGCTATTCAATTGCTTGCCATCTATTGCTTCTTGGATTGTATCGAGCGGCAATCCCAGATTCCGTAAGGTCAGTATATAATGGAGCTTCGACACGTCCTCTTCCGAGTAAAACCGATGACCATGTGCAGTTCTTTCAGCTGGTGGCAATAATCCGATTTCATCATAATAGCGCAATGTCCGCACTGAAATATTGCTGAGTTCTGCGAGTTTTCCAATTGAATACATGATTTCTCCACCTCCGTTACGTTGTATTCATTATAGGACCTTCCGTAACGTAAGGTGCAAGTGTTTTTTGAAAAATAAAAAAGGTATCGCCGCTGCCCAGTAAATTCCAGGAGTGGCCGATACCTTTTAACTTTTATATGATTATCACACCAAGTAAAACCGCAATGATTAATAAGAGAATACTCAATCCCCACATCATCATGAAGGAATAACGGATATGTTTCCCCATTTCCAATCCAGCAAGTCCGAGCGCCAACCAAAGCGCCGGTGATAAAGGACTGACAAATGTTCCGATAATGTTTCCGATGATCATCGCATAAGCCGTGGAAAGCGATGGAATGCCGAATGTAAGTGCAACCTGGTCAATAATCGGCAACAGGGCAAAATAGTAAGCATCTGTACTTAACAGCAAATCGAAAGGTACGCCGAACATACCGATAATGACATGCAAATACGGAGCGACGAATGCCGGTAAAACTGTCACAAGATCTGTAGCGATAGAGGTAAGCATTTCTGTACCGTTTAAGATTCCCAAGAAGGAACCAGCCGCCAAAATAATGGTCGCCATCATAATTCCGCCTGGCGCATGCACTTTAATGCGCTCCATTTGATCTTGAACTTTCGGGAAGTTGAGTGGTAATGCAATACTAACACCAATCATGAAGGCAAAACCTGCCGGAATAATGCCCCACACAAGAACACCGATGACAGCAATTGCGAGAAGGGCATTGATCCAAAGAAGTTTTGGACGCTTTACACTATTCTCTTCCGCAACAGCAGCCGCCAATTGTGCTCCAGCAATTACATCTTCAGATACTTCTTCTTCCGACGCCGCTTCGCCTAACGCCGCCTTTTTCGCAATCAAACGCTTCTCACGATAGCCTAAAGCAACGGCGATGAGGAGTAATAAAACGAGACCGATAATTTGAATTGGAATAAGCGGCCTCCAAAGCTCTGTCACATCCACATCCAATACAGAAGCCGTTCTTCCGAGCGGACCCGCCCACGGTACCATATTCATAATCGAGGCAGCCGTTCCGACAAGCATCAAGAGTAAATAGGGATTCATTTTCAAACGTTTGTACAAAGGCAGCAATGCCGGAATGGTAATGAGGAATGTCGACGCGCCGGAACCGTCCAAGTGTGCGATTGCAGCAATGACAACGGTTGCAACAGCAACTGCAATGACATTTCCACGGGAAATGGCAATCATCTTGTTAATCAGCGGGTCAAATAAACCGACGTCCTGCATGATTCCAAAAAATAAAATTGCAAAGATGAACATAATGGCAACACTTGCCACTTTAGTAGTTCCTTCCGTGAAAAACTGACCGATTTCATCGAAACCAAAGCCTGCAGCAAATGCTCCTGCAACTGGCACTAACACAAGACCGACAATGGGAGAAACTTTCCCGCTAATGAGTAGTGCTATGATTATGACAATTGTTATCAAACCTATAATACTTAGCATATTGTCTCCTTTCCAGTGAACCGGAGTGCACTTTTGAAAGAGAGAGGTATTCATTGTGTAAGCGGATACATACTTGATAAAAAAAACAAGCAACGCCTTTATAAAAAATAACCATCTCTATTTCAAAATATTCTATAGTTAGAAATTTATCATAGAGAGGCTATAAGGATAAGATTATGTAATTAAAAACACTATTGACTATTCTGATCGTTTTGTTCATTTTGTCCACGGTACATATTTTCGTTCCGGACGTCCAATATCCCCATATTTCAACTGGGCATCTGCTTCATTGATGGACACTAAGTATTCCAGATAACGCCTGGCGGTCGATCGGCTCACGCCTACTTTTTTTCCTGCGTCCAATGCTGCGATGCCGGATTCATCACTCTCGTGTAATATGACTTTTATTTTTTCCAATGTCAGGTGATCGATTCCTTTAGGTAATCTTTCATCATCGGTTTCTTTTGTTGGAGCGGAGAGCTGCAAGCCTGTCAGAAGGTCGATTTCTTCTTGCTTGAGCTCTGTCCTTGTCGTTAACAATTGCTTTTTGTTTCGGAAGCTCAATAGTGTCCTTTCGAATCGGTCAAAGTCCACTGGTTTCACGATATAATCGAAAATCCCGCCGCGCAGTGTTTCCGCAATGGTTTCCACTTCTTTTGCGGCTGTCATCATAATGACATCGATTTCAGTAAACTCGCTTCGCAACGTCCAAAATAAATTCAAACCTTGAACGTCTGGAATATAGACATCCAACAGAATGAGTTGTGGCAAAATGCTTGCGCTTTGTAAATAAGTGAGGGCGTCCTCACCTGTCTTCAAAGTTTCCGCCACGACAAATCCTTCCACACGATTGACAAATTGACGGTTGATGTCTGCAATCCGAAAATCATCTTCAACAATCAATACTTGAATCGGCTCAAGCATCCGATTCTCTCCCTTCTTTTGGTATAGATAGCACGAAGCTTGCGCCGCCAAGATCTCCTTCTTCCAAATAGATTTCTCCGTTGACTCCCTCGATCAATTGTTTTGTAAGTGCAAGGCCAAAACCGCCGTGTTCGCCTTTTTTTAATGTGAATCCTTGCTCGAAAACCAACCTCACATATAGATCGGGTACACCCTCGCCTGCATCGTCTATTTCAAAAATGATATCATTCCCGATATCGGTAAAAGAGATTTCTATTTTACGGTCAGCAGATGGTTTTTGATTCACTGCATCTATCGCATTATCCATCAAATTTCCGATGGCCGTCAATAATGCCTCCCTTTGCTTTTCGCTTAGGCGGGTTTCGAGTCTGCTATCCTCTTGGATCGCAATATCGATCCCAACCTCACTTGCCTGATTTAGTTTGCCAAGTAGAAGGCCGCTCACCTGTGGGTCGGACACTTTCTGGATGAGCAGACGGATCCAGCTTTTTTGAAGTGAACTTTCCAGTTGAATGTAGTGAATCGCCTCTTCCTTTTTACCGAGCTGTAATAAACCGAGGATTGTATAGAGCTTGTTTGAGAATTCATGTGTTTGGGCGCGTAGCGCATTCGTATATTGTTTAATCGACGTCAATTCTTTTGTCAATAAATCAATTTCGGTTTTATTCCGGAAAGTGAAAACGGTTCCTACCAACGAATTCTCAAAGTAGATAGGTGCTTTATTGGCAAACACGATTGTATTACCGATCATCATCTCTTGATCGATTCGATTATTTTCGTCATGAAGCAAACGGAGCAATTGCTGGGCGGGTGCTAGATCCTTGATTGCCATTCCTTCGTATTGTTCAGGTTGAATGACTTGATTGAACAATAGACGTTGCGCCGCAGAATTTAGCATCGTAATCATGCCATGTTGATTTACAGCGATAATGCCTTCATGCGTCGATTGAAGAATCGTTTCTTTTTGTATAAATAAATGTGCAATTTCCTCCGGTTCCAAACCGAACAATGTTTTTTTAAGATAAGATGCAATCAGAATAGCAATCATCACTGCAACAATAGCGACTGTGATCAAAACAATCCATAGGTGGATATTATAAGACGTTATGATGGATTGGATATCATTCACTAAATAACCGACCGATACGACACCCACAATTCTCCCGTCCAAATACACAGGGACTTTGGCGCGCACTGAGTCGCCCAATGACCCAGTTGCTTTGGAGACATATGATTCGCCGTATACCAACGCCTTTTCATTGTCTTCCCCGACCATTTTCTTTCCGATTTTGCTCGTGTCAGGATGCGCATACCGAATTTCTTCCGTATTGCCGACGACAATAAATTCGGCGTTTGTCGCTTTTTGGATAGGTGTGACAAGGGGATTGATAATGGATGCAGGATCTTCATGCCCGAATGCTTCGGCTAATTCAGGAATATATGCTACACTTTCCGCCACACTGAGCGCTTGATCCCCAACTTGAGCTTCCATCGTCACAGATATGAAATGACCAATAAAAAGCCCGATCACCGTGATTATCGCAATGATGAGGGTACCTACTAATAAAACCATTTTCATTTTGAAGCTAATCATAATAGTAGGTTGAAGATGAGGGTTTTTACTAGGTCTTTTATGTAGTTGAATCATATTCGTCGGCTCCTCACAATTCACTCCAATCTAATCATAATAGTAATTCCCGATAATATGTTAGTATTTGTTTTTAGAGCATTGTCGGGAAAAAAGTTTATTCCTTTGCATATAGTAGATTGATTCATTGCACGGATACTCAAAAACATGAAGTAGAGGTAATGTAGTATGAATGATAGGTTACAAAAGACGTATCGATTTGCCGAGAAGAAGGCTGCCGACTATCTTGCATCACTTTCCGGACAGCTCACGAACGAGATTTATGCTACTACCTTAACGAAAGATATTACTGCTTGGAAACAAAATCATATTCGTCAGTATTCATTTTTTTCGCGTGGAAAGGGAAAATCCAATCCACGAGGGTATTTCGGTTATATTCAATGGCTTGAATTCACAGGGAAACTGGATAATTATTTGGATCGGAGCATCTCCTATATTTTCCTGAGAGATTTGGGCAAATCCTTGCATTCACCGCATACGCAGAAGAGGATTCGGCATGTTGTGGCCGATTTAAAAAAGCATCTTCCACTTTCCGCTGCAATCGGCAATGGAGAGAAATCCGAGATGTTCAGCATGTCGGGGTTATACCGTTGGGCTCAGAAGGAAGGCGTGGAGTCGACGATGATTTGGCTGCTGAACAAACTGAAGACGGTTTCCGCCAATATTCCAGAGGGCATGAACGCAGAAGAAGCGAAGCGGAAGTTGATGAAGATCATTGCTGGAGTCATCTTGCATCAGATTGAAGAGATGGGCGATGAGGTGCCTGATGAAGAGCGCACGCGGAAATTGGATGAAGCGATGAGATTGGGCTATTCCTATGGTCTTACCTATCCTTTTATCGACGATCTTTTGGATTCGGATGTCTTATCCGAGGAAGAGAAGAAGCAGTATTCAAGTTTGATACGAACTACACTTGTAACAGGGTCCGTGCCCGAATTAGGGCAGTGGACCGATAAGAATAAAGAGTTGATACACTATATTCATTCTGAACTTCGTGACGCTTTTACGTATATTCAAGGTCATTTGCGACAAGAGGCAAATGACAATTTCTTCGAGCAATCCTATGTCTTTTTTCATTCCCAGGAAGTGGACCGTGAAAAGGATTTAGTGAACGCAAGTTATTCGAATGAAGAACTTTACATTCCGGTCATTTTAAAATCCGCTTCTTCCCGTTTGATTGTCCGTTCGGTGCTTAGTGCAGAAGAGGATGCCGGGTTTGACAACCGAACATTCTATTACGGCATTTACAATCAGCTGGCCGACGATTTCGCGGATATGTTTGATGACTTGGAGGCTGGCGCGGTCACTCCGTACACCTACTATATGAAATACCATCAAACGCGTCCGGATCTCATAAACCCATTTGAGTTGTATTGGACGGTCATCTCGAACTTGATTCATAACGTGTATCACTCGGATCCGAAGACATGTGAAGTGATGTTGAACCGTGCGATAAACGGTTTGAAACGCTTTAAAGAACGTATGGGAGACAAAAAATACAATGACGTGATGGAGTTATTTGCCACCGGAAACTCTAAATTCGATCAACTCATCCAAAAGATGGTCCGAAAAGCGGATGATGTTGAATTCTTTGATAAACTGCTCCGAGATCATATCATTGCCAATATGAAAGAAGAAGAGAAAGAGCGGGAAGCCTTTTTGGACACGGTTACAACCGTTCGTGGTCAGATTAACGACGCTTTACATATCCATGAGAACGATGATGCTTCTATTTGGGAAGATCCAATTATCGATGCTGCAAATTATAGCTTGCAAGGTGATGGAAAGCGGATTAGACCGATTGTTACATGGATTATGGGCGTACATGAATACGGATTGGATACGTCTGCGATCGTACCCTTACTGAAATCATTGGAATATATGCATACAGCGTCCCTCATTTTCGATGACTTGCCATCGCAAGACAATTCGTCTTTCCGAAGGGGGCGTCCTACGTTGCATCACATATATAATACGGCTGTGGCGGAATTAACCGGGCTTTATTTGACCCAGAAAGCGGTTCAGGAGCAAGCATCACTCGACCAGTTTGATCCGAAAGCCGTGCTCCGCTTAATCCAATATTCGGCTGGAAAGACAGCAGATATGTGTAAAGGCCAGGCGATGGACTTGAATTCCAAAGGCAAGCCATTGACATTGGAACAGTTAAATACAATGTGCTTTTACAAAACGGGTATAGCTTTCGAGGCATCCCTCGTCATGCCCGCAATTCTAGCGGGGAAGCAGGAAGAGGAACTGGAAGCTTTGAAGTCATTTGCCTATCATGCCGGCATCGCCTTTCAAATCAAGGATGACTTGCTCGACGTAGAAAGTGACTTGGCAACGCTTGGAAAGCCAGCCGGAAAGGATCTCGAAAACAATAACTCAACCTTCGTCTCAATCCTCGGCATTGACGGCGCCCGAAAAGCGATGTGGGACCACTACTGCACCGCAATGGAAACACTGCAACAGATGCAACACAAAACAACCTACCTGAAACACCTCTTACATTACATCATCAACCGGGACAATTGATAAATTTTCAGAATATTTTCGGTGCCTGTGCAGCAAACTATTCAGTTTATACACTACAATTGTATAAGCGGGGATTACGAATTAGATAGTATAAACATTTTGTTTTTGAATTCAGCATTATTATTCATACTATTGAATTGTCATAAATGTGTCATGCACAGGCATCGAAACAATTTTTCAAACCGGGTTGTTTTAACCTGAAGTAACCTATATAATTAAGTCGTCTAAATTATAAAGGTGGTTACATTAAATGAATAAAGATTTAGATTTGATAAGAACAGTCAAGGAACTGAATCGGACGGTATACGAGATAAACTTAACGCTGATGCAGAAGTATGAGTCCCAAATAGACAATGAAATTACATCGAAGCAAGCTGTGTTGCTGGAAATACTACATAAGCACAATATATTGACTGTCAGTGAACTTGCTGATTTGATGAAAGTGACTTCCAGCGCCGTTAGTCAAATTATTAGTAAGCTTGATAAAAAGAATTATGTCCGCCGGGAGATCAATCCGAATAATCGAAGAGAAATTATGGTTTTGTTAGGCGAAGAAGGGTTCCGATATTTCGAGGCAAGAGATCGGATCGATCAAACTATAATTGAGAAATACTATTCTCAATTGGATTTTGAAGATGTTTTACATATGAAAAATACATTCAAAAATCTGAAGTCCATCATCGAAAAGGACTTGAATCAGAAGGAGAACTGATTTTTTAATTGGTATGAAGGTAGGTGAACTTATATCCAATTGTTAAGTTACCTTAATAATTAAGATTAATAATAGAAAGGAGTATGGATATTGGAAGAAAAAATCAATGTAAAGGGATACGCCAAATATGACAGAGATATTTCTGCCGAAATGTTTACAAGTGTAGGCCAATCTATATTCATGCAGTCTGTCTGTACCGATGTATTTAAAAACTCGGGAACTTGTCTCGTGAAGGGCAAATGTACAACGAAGACGATGACAAATTTGGGCAGTGCCACTATGAATATGTTGGTAGCGGAACAGGTCAATTCTTCCGGTTCCCTTCAAGTGAAAAAGTCTGTGAAAACAAAGACGTTTCAGGCAAAGGGGCATGTAACTATAAAGGAAGAACTGGATGCGCAATTCATTGATATTGTCATGACGTCCACGAGCCACATTCAGAAAATAAGTGGAGCGAAAGAAATAACAATCGGCAGTCATGTAGTCTCTTATTTGAATTTTTTTGGTATGGGGAAGAAGAGCTTGAGATGTTTACGGATCGAAGGGGATGTCATCCGCCTTGAGCATACTGTTGCTGACCTAATAGTGGGTGAAACAGTTTATGTGGGAAAGGGCTGCCATATAAAAGAGGTCCATTACACAAAGGATTTGACCATTTATCCGGGGGCGACGATTGGATCTATTCATAAAAAGGGGGAAAGTGAAAATGAAAAAAATTTATAAAGGTCTTATATGTATGTTCGCCTGTCCAGTATTAAGCGTATTATCGGTTGGTTTGTTCGTATGTGCGATCATTTCATTCATTGGAGGGATTGCAAGAACATTTGGTGTCGGTTTCCGGATGGATATTTGGGATTATGGCTCAGTGCCAACCATGTTAAGCATCCCGGTTTCCATATTGTTCAGCACTCTCTTATTGTTCATCGCGGTAATGTGTTGGAAATTGCTTATGCAATCCGTCCAGTTTGTGAAGTCCTGATTTTCAGTATTTTTCGGTGCCTGTGCAACAAACTGTTCAGATTATACACTAATACTGCATATGTGTGGATGGCGAATTGCATAGTATAAACATTTAGCAGTCCTAATTCGACATTATTATTCATTCTTGTGAATTGGCATAAATGTGTCTTGCACAGGCACCAGAACAAATCAGGCTCTCGCTTTAAGATTTCATTAAAGGGGAGCCTGTTCTGTTATAAATATGATCTGAAAATCAAATCCGATGAGACTGGTTTTATACCGATTTCTCTCGACCAAATAGATAGTTGACCAATATGATGGATTTCATGGGAGATAATATGGCGGATGATCTTGCCGTATGTAAATGAATAGGTATTGCCGTTCCTACTAGTTATCTCGACTATTTTGTTCTCAGAGTCAACAGTCCAATCCCGGAGGAAGTTCATGGTTTTTTCTTTCATGAAGTTTGAATACCTTATTACATCATGCAAATTGGAGGTAGTATCCTTTTCAGCATAAACAACGGGCTTTTCAAGCATATTATTCACCCATATTAATTCACAATCAATCACATGAGATAGAGTTTTTAGGATACTCCCCATACCGCCAATTCTTTCGGCTTGTAGCTCCTCTTCAGAAAGTGATTCACACCATGTAAACCAGTCAGCTCTTACTTGCCAATTGTATAAAAACATATCTAGCAATGCACTCGCTCCTTTAAGAATTAATTCTACAACAATAGTGGTTTCAAATTTCAATTATATGATAAAATTTAGTTATGTTGAATTTTTTCGCGAATTAACTTGAAAGGTTGTTTCGAATGGGTTATAAGATTGTGTTTTTTGATGTGGATGGAACGATTACAAACTTCGAGGACGGGAGCATTTCAAACAGTACAAAAGAAGCGATTAAAGAGTTACACGATAAAGGAATAAAAGTTGTCGCTGCAACAGGCAGACCATTATCTATGTGCACTGAAATAGAAACGTTAGGAATTGATACTTTCATTACCGCAAATGGAGCCTACGTTAAACATAATAAAAAAATTATACATAAAGTACCGATGGATAGAAGAATAGTCCGAGATGTTGTTGAGTTCGCGTCTTTGTATAACGATGTATTGTCGTTCTACTCCGAGGGTTTTAGTATGAATGGGATTAAAAATGAAAATATATTACAAGCGTTGAAGGAAACATTATCATTGAATGATTATCCCGACGTCAATCAACAAATTTTTGAGGAAGAGTTATTTTTAATGTGTCTATTTGCAAATGACAATACCGTTGAAAGATATGTTGAAAGGTTTCCTCATTTAACATTTAAAAGGTGGCACCCATTTATTTTAAATGTATTGCAGGAAGACATATCAAAGTCTTTAGCAATCATTAAAGTGTTGGAGTATTTTAATGTTGATAAGAGTGAAGCCATCGCATTTGGTGATGGAGAAAACGACATTGATATGTTAGAACTGGTCGGGTTAGGTATTGCAATGGAGAATGGACATGAAAGATTAAAAATGGTTGCCGATTTCGTTACGAAAAAATCCAGTGAAGATGGTATTGCTTTTGCGTTGGAAAAGTTCGGAGTTATTTGAGGGGGACATTATGAGCAGGTTTGAAGAGGAGTATCTCAGAATTACAATCGAGCAGTTTAGACATTTTAAAAAACGTGCTGAAGATGGAATGCAGCAATTGTCTGAAGACGAATTACACTGGAAGCCGAGTGGCGAGTCTAATAATATTGCAATCCTCATAAAGCATCTAAGCGGAAATATGCATTCCCGGTGGGTCGATTTTTTGACTACGGATGGTGAAAAGACTTATCGGAAAAGAGATAGAGAATTTATAGAGGGGAATGAATCCAAAGAGCATCTGATGCAAATTTGGAATGAAGGTTGGACATTACTTTTTAATACGATTGAAAACCTTAAAGCGGAGGATTTAGTAAGATCAGTTACCTTGAGACAACAGCCTCTTAGTGTTCTTCAAGCAATTCAAACGGAAGTTGCTCATATTGGTTATCACGTAGGGCAGATTCTTTACATCGGAAAGCAAATTAGGGATAAAGAGTGGAAGATCTTAAGCATTCCTAAAAAAAGTTTAGGGGAAAGCAATGATTAAAGCAGCGATCTTTGACTTAGACGGGACATTGTTGAATCGAGATGAATCGGTCAAACTATTCATCGACAAGCAATATGACAGGTTGCACAAATTTGTAGGCCATATTCCAAGGGAGAGGTTTGCAGCAAGATTCATCGATTTGGATAACCGCGGTTATGTATGGAAAGATAAAGTTTATCAACAGCTGGTCGATGAGTTTGAAATTAATGGTATAACGTGGGAAGAGCTGCTTCAGGATTATATTGGTGAATTCAAGAATAACTGTGTCCCTTTTGCTAATCTCATTGAAATGCTGGAGACACTAAAAAGAAAAAAATTGAAGCTAGGGATGATTACGAATGGCCGAGGGCAGTTTCAGATGGACAATATAGTAGCGCTGGGCATTGAAAACTATTTTGACGCCATTTTAGTGTCTGAAAGGGAAGGCATCCAAAAACCTGATCCGCAAATATTTGAAAGAGCATTGGAGCGGTTAAATGTTTCACCTAATGTAAGCATATTTGTAGGGGATCATCCTGTAAATGACGTGGAAGCTGCTAAAAGTGTCGGAATGATTGGGGTTTGGAAAAAGGATTTTCAATGGAGCGCGGTGGATGCTGATTTTATCATTGATGATTTGGCGGAATTGCCTTTGATTATAGAGAAGGTAAGTGTCGTGGAAGAACAGCTTTTCTAGTGAGCATGAGAGACAGACGAGGGAAAAACGTTGTTTTCTTCGTCTGTTTTTTCAAGCTCATTTCTTTTGAATTAGTCCAAAGCCAACTCCTGTAGGATCCACTAAATAGGCAAGGTAAAATTCATCGAACTCCATTTTGTCCCGAACGACCATAGCGCCATTTTCTTTTGCTTTAGAAATTGCGTCGTCAATTGCGTCTACTGCGATCTGTATCCGTGTCCCGTGAGGAAAATCATTTGGACCTTTTCCAATTCCCCCATTGATTCCTCCATTTTCTCTTTCATGAGTCGAGATAGCCCAGTAATCCCAATGAGGCTCAGCAATTTCCCAGCCGAAAACGGTTGAATAAAATTCCGCCGCTTTTTCAGGTTCTTGACTACTTAACTCAAATCCCACTACGTTTCCCATTATTCTATTCAAATTGATTCCCCCTTTAGTTTGAAATCATAATTTATAGACCCTAGCGCACTAATAATTATTTCAAATTTCTTTTATTTCAACAAGCGATTTATTGTGGAGATATTCGGTGTGCGCATCGTCGGTTAGAAGTGACAACTTAGGAAATACTAAATAGCGAGATACGTTGTCATCGTCGCAGTTTTTCTATTATTCATTACCCCCGCTAAAGCAGACATGATTGAAGGATATAAAATTATTTCCAAGTCAAGTGAAGAAAGTATTGTCGTCTATGCTAGAAAAATAAATGATGTATACCAAGACTTCAAAATTGAATATAACGGAGCCGTTCTTTCCAGACCTTTTTGGATAAACGATACAAATCCTGCCTTTTCCCCAAAAATAATATGTGAAGATATTAATGATGATGACAAGAAAGACCTTATTATTATATTGACTAAAGGATATGGAACTGGTGTTTTGGAGCAAGAAGCCCATGTTTTTCATATTGAAAAGAAAACGATTGGCAAGGAAATTATGGAGGTTCCAATGGAGGTTCTCGTTGATAATCCATTGGCAATCATAAAGAAAACTGTTAGGACGACATTGACTAAGACAGAAGCACAGATAAGTATTGACGACCGGCACTTTACAATGGATATTGAGCGGCTTGGAATTAATCCTAACTTATTCGATAATATTTACTTTGGGAATATCATTACATTTGAGGTGAGTGACAATCGGTTTATTGCCAAAATCGGAGCGCAAATTTCTCCGGCGGGCTTCATTGGAGACGTTTTAATCGTTTATGAATATCGAGATGAAATGTACCAAGCGAGTCACCTAAACTTTGTAGAAGTGTCCAGCCCAGAAAATGAAAAGCAAGACCACCAGTAGCAGGAGTCTTGTGGAAGTAGCTTAATGATTTGTTTGTTGCCTGTTTAGCTGCAATTCGTTTAGTGCGGTCTTTTGATACGTTAGCTCGATGTTCTTTTTAAAGAGTATTTAAACTGTGTTTTACCTCTTTGAAGCGTTGAAAATGAGGCTTTTGCGAAGACGGTAGGCTCTCTTGAGGGACCGATCTTATTGCTATCGATCATTTCCAAGATGTATCGTCATTTCGGGACCTTGGAACCACGCATGTTGTTTCACGCGCGACGAATGAGAACAAAGCTTTTTCTAGTCGAGCAGGCAAGAAGATTACACTAAGAGCCCTTTAACAGATAAAAAAGGTGCAATGCTAGAGACAGGCATTGCACCAACCTTATTATTACTTCAAATCAAATACCATCGACTCGATCGCATACGGCTCCTTGGCGAGTTCAAGCGGTCCTTCGTTTACGTCCTCGTCATTTATGAACTTATAGACATTTACATACGGCGTTATCGTAATGGATGTGGCATCCTCATGGAATGTTGTCGTCGTAATTCTTGGCACACTTCTGTGCTCCTTTCGGAAATCCGTGCTATGGCCCGTGTCTTTATAATGGATTGCATTGTATTCATTGCCCAGATCGTCTGTCACGACATAAGTGAGTAGCGCTCCACGCCATTCTTCATCCTCCAACGCAGCGGTACGTACGTCAACATTTTCCGAAAGATAAAGAGTCGTGGTTATAGGTGTTTTTGTCATCTTCGTAAGCGCAACATGGACTCCATCGGCTTCTGAGGTAATGCCAGCGTCTGTAAAACTTTTCGTCTCTTCACCATTAAGTGCCTGTAAAGTCAGATTGAATGTCCAATCCCCGGGGAATTCATTTTTAACATTCCATACATCCAAGATGCTATCGCCCTTCCAAGTTGCATGAATCTCGTCAGGTTTAGGACCTTCAATCAGCTGGTAAATAAACAACCCTGCATATTCAGTATCACTAATTTTCTTAGTAATGTACTCCGGATGGAATCCATAATGCTCATAACTATCGCCAAACTCTTCGGCGTGAAAAGCACCTTCCAAGATTGGTTTTGTTCCAAATTCTTGTTCACCTTCAATTGTGTAGGCTATGGCGATATTTTCTCCGTCATACACCGCGTCTGTTACAGTTACACGGATGCCATTACTCTCTTTCGTCACCCCAATATCCGTCGAAAACGAATCAAACTTCTCAAACACGTAATTATCGTCGTCCACGAATAACTCAAAGAAGTTCCCGACAATCGGCAGTTTAGCCGCCAAGGTAGGAAAAGCTGCGCCTAACGTTATCCCTGAAGCGATGAAAAAGGCTGCGGCAACAGATAGATTCCTTGGTAAATGATTTTTCCTCTTCCTGCCTCTCATGACTGCTCGTTTAATGTTCGCCTTTTCAAGGTCAGTCACTTCCATCGGCTGAATGTCCTGGTCAATGTTCAATTTTTGTCTGTCAAATTGCTTATAAAGTGTTTTCAAGTCAAGGCCCCTCCCAATTCCATCAATCTTTTTTTCCCTCGATACAGTCGATTGTCTACAGATGCTTTGGTCATCCCGAGGTTGTCGGCGATTTCTTTATTACCCATATTCAAAAAGTACTTCATTGTAAAAATATCGCGATCGACTTGCCGCAATTTTGCCATCATGCGAAGCAACTCATCGCTTGATGCTTGTACGAGAAACTCATCTTCTGCCGATCTGACCGTCATGATGTCTGCTTCAAATTCTGTGGCAATGGGTTGATTGCCTAATTTCCGCTGTGCATCGATCGCTTTGAATTTCGCGATTGTGCAAATCCATTTCCTAAAGTCCTCCTGCCCCCCTGAAAATTGCTTGGCATTCTCAAAGGCGCCTAGGAATGTATCACTGATGCATTCCTCTAAGACAAACGAATCATTATAGGATTGCAATGAATTGTAGATGATCGCTTTCACAATCCCGCTGTATTCATCAATAACAAACTCTAGCGCAACTTCGTTTCCTCTTTTAAAATGTTTAATAAAGTTTTCAGGTGTAATCTTCATACCATCAACTCCTTCGTCTCCCGTAAAGGCCTTTACACTAAATACATCGTACCAAACTGAGAATGTTCTCATATTTTTATTTTGAGTTGTTGAGATTTGCTTATAGAAATGATCGATAATTTCAGAATTGCTGGACACCATGAAAAATAAAGAGGACAATAAGTGGGAAATCTAGCATACAAAAGGGGGAAATTCGAATGCAAAGCAAGCCTAAAATTATGATTTTGGGAACATTTCACATGGGCACCACTGCAGATATGATTGAAGTAGAAAAGGACAGCATGCTGTCACCACAAAGACAGAAAGAGATCGTAGAGGTAGTCAACCGCCTAAAAGATTTCAAACCTACGAAAATCGCTTTAGAAGCAGAGAAGAAGCGGAATGGAACTCTCAATGAGGAATTCACACGCTATCTAAAGGGAGATTATCAGTTGCAAGAGAACGAAATAGATCAGATAGGATACAGACTGGCAAAAGAGATGGGGCATCAGGAAGTTTACGCTGTGGATTGGATGGAACAGGGTGCACTACAGAGAGAGATCAGTGAAGTTACTGAGTGGGCGAAAGAGCATCAGCCCAAGTTGTATGAAGAATTATTCAAGCCGTTATACCAACTTGAGTTTACGACAGCCGGAAAGAGTATCAATAATCTACTCCTTTATTACAACCAGCCAGATGTAGTCGACCAACTTCATCGCAGCTATGTGAATATGGCGCGTATCAAAGACACCGAACAATACGTCGGCATGGACTGGTTGATCTGGTGGTATCAACGCAACCTCATCCTATTTTCAAACTTATCGGATTTGGCCACTGCACCGGACGAACGCATTCTCTTCATCGTTGGCGGCTCGCATGTGAGCATCCTCAAGAATTTCGTGAAGGAGAGTGGACTTTTCGCCACCGTGTCTGTGCAGTCCTATTTACAGTAATCAAAAAAACGATCGCATCCCTTAACTGGACGCGATCGTTTGAGCACCTATGGATTGGAATTCATTCCAATCATGAATTTCAAATGTAGGCTGGACCAAGCCGTTATTCTCTTTTCGTTTCGGATTATACCAACATGTGTCAATGCCGAAGTTATTGCCGCCGCGGATGTCTGACGATAGCGAGTCGCCGACCATCAAGACACGTGATTTGTCTTTGATTTGCAGCTGCTTGAATACATGCTCGAAAATTTCGGTTTGTGGCTTTTGGAAACCAATCTCTTCAGACGTGAAGATCGCTTCAAATGTGTCGGCTAGACCGGAAGCGGCGATGCGGGCCAATTGAACTTCTTTAAAGCCGTTCGTCAATACTGCAATCCTTGCGCCCTTCAGAGAATGAAGCATTGAAGTAACCCCGTCGATCAAATGGACTTCCTTCCCTAAATAATCAAGGTACATTTGGCCGAACTGTTCGGCATCCATTTCAAGGCCATGTTCAAGGAACAACCTTTTGAACCGCTCCGTTTTCAGCTCCGCAAGCGTAATTCTGCCTTGCTCCAAATCTTCCCAAAGCACCGTGCTGACTGCCCGGTATGTATCCCTAAAATCGGCCAATGCGTTCGGTAAACCGTGTGTAGTGAATACATTCATAAACGCATGTTTTTCCGTCTCCCCGAAATCCATCAATGTATCATCCAAGTCGAATAAAAACATATCATATTTCATTTTCACATCTCCTGACTTCTATAAAGCTGTGCCTCTATTATAACACCTAATCATTTTGGTGCCTGTGCAGCAAACTATTCAGATTATGCACTACAATTGCATGCGGAAAAAAGAAAACCCACTCACTCCGAAGCCAGGTTTTCTCTAATCTGCATATTCATTCATGAAGTAGAATTGTCATAAATGCTCCTTGCACAGGCACCCAAACAATTCACGTGCGCTTCTCTAGGTTGCGGGCGGTTTTGCTTTTTTCGACTTCTTTTTGGTCGCGGTATGTGCCTAACAGTTTATCATAGACGGGATTGGTGACGCCGTACCAGTAGTCTTCATTTTGGAAATGATGCCAGAGGTGCATTTTTTTCATGCGCTTTCCCCAGGGCGTTTTCGGATTGATCGGCTGGTGAGCCGCGTAATGAGCCCATTCATAATATAGAAGCATTGCGGCAATCCCGCATGCATAAGCAATCGTCACGGTCATATTGCCGAAAATGGCGTAAACAATGATTGCAACAACAACGATTTGCGGCAGGCTATACCATACAGGTAAAAACAACAGTTTCAAATTGCGTGGATCGACGTGATGATCAAAATGAATTCGTTTGATGAACTTCAGCAGTAACGGATTTTGGGGCGTCTTCATATGGAAAATGAACCGATGATTGAAATACTCTGCAGCAGTATAGGTGAGCAACCCAAGGATTAAGGCCAACCAAGTTGTCCATTTACCCATGTCCTGCGCAATAAATACGAATCCTGCAATCAATAGCACAGTCATAATCAAAACATGAATATCCCCGAAAAACTCTTTCAAATACCTTGTCATTTGAATCCTCTCCCAGTCCTTTTAATAATCTCTTCAACCTGCTTCATCACGATAGTCCTATCCTTCAATTTAATGTTTGTGAAGGTTAAATATTCTGATTACATTATACGAATGATAATCTTTTATGTATACTTAATTAAAATGATATTGTCATAAGTTTCACTAATGGAAAGGAGTTCATATGAAGATTGAACAATTGGAGTATGTGATTGAAGTTGCCAAATCTGGCTCCCTCACAGAGGCCTCCAAAAAATTGCATATATCTCAATCTGCCCTCAGCCAATCCATTACAAATCTTGAGGTTGAATTGAGTGTGAAAATTTTACAACGATCAAGGATGGGGGCAACACCAACAGAAGCAGGAAAGCAGATTATCAAAAAAGCAATGGAAGCTTTGGAGAAGCTACGGGAAATAAAGGAAGAAGCCGATGCATATGCCGACAATATTACTGGCGAATTACGGATCGGAACCGTTCCGGGAACTGCCATGTATCTACCGAAAATATTGTCGTCCTATAAGGCAGACTATCCGAATATCCAAATTCAGGTCACTGAAAAATCCTCCCAAGCAATAGTGGATGATATTAAACAGGATAAACTTGATATTGGCTTGATTGGACTAACGAGAGAGGGAACGGAAAAGCGTGATAAAGAGATTGAATTGGAAGTTGTATTGCGAGGAAAAATGGTAGCTGTCGTAAACAAGCACTCCCCATTAGCTTTTGCCGAATCAATTACATCAGAGGAAATCCGGAAACAGTCGCTTGTCATCTATAATGATGACCGTATGTGGGAATTTATTAATGACTTCTCCGCCCAATTCGGCCCCTTGCATATCTTATTCACCACAAACAACATGGATGCCATCCGTAACTCCGTTATGGAAAATTTGGCGATTACCATCGGCCCTGACTATACCGTGAAAAACGATCCATATGTTATGAACGGGGAAGGAGTCCCACTTATAATTGCAGATTATGAGCATGATTACCCAGGCATGGCAGTCGTTTGGTCATCTCCAAAACGTGACTCGCCGATTGTAAAGGTACCCGTGCAAAAAACGATTCAAATGATGCAAAGTCAATGTCTTGAATAGAAAGCCGAAAACAGGACTGCCCCATTCGGAACGGTCCTGTTGTTATTATTTCTTCAACAATAAATACATAAAGTATGGAGCGCCGATTAGAGCTACCATAATTCCTGCGGGTATACCGTTCGGTTCAATCAGGTTATTTCCGATTATATCGGCAATCAGTAAAAGCCAGCCTCCAATGAGAATGGCAATGGGCAGAAACAGCTGATGTCTCGGACCGACAATTGCCTTAGCGATATGGGGAGACATTAATCCGATGAACGAAATGCCGCCAGTCACCGATACTGCGGCAGCTGCCAAGGCGACTGCCGTCAAGAGCAGGATAATGCGTTCTCTTTCAATCGAAACTCCGACACCGATTGCAACAGGCTCACTAAGCCCTAATAGATTTAAACGATGGGCTTTGTACAATGTGAATGGAAGCAGAATGAGCAGCCACGGAAGGAGCGCCAAAATGAACGGCCAATCCGTTCCCCAAATACTCCCTGCAAGCCATTTCGCTATAAAGTCCACTTTTTCCTTTTCCGCCGATGAGATCAGTACAATCATCGACCCGGCAAGCGCCATGGAAAATCCGATACCGACAAGCACTAATCGGACAGGTGCGAGACCTGTCGTCTTATCATAGGAAAAAACATAAATCAGACAAGCAGTGAGGAATGCGCCAATAAAGGCGACGATAGGAATCATATAGACAAAAGCCCCGGGCTCAATTGGGGAAAAGAGAAAGAATACCGCCACTGCAACCCCTGCTCCAGAGTTAATGCCTATAATACCGGGGTCCGCTAAATCATTCCTCGTAATCCCTTGTAAAATGGCACCGGATAGCGCCAACATCATGCCAGCCAATACTGTGATGATTATTCTTGGCATGCGAATCGAAAATAGGACAAATTCTTCTTTGAACGTCCCGTCTCCCGTAAGTGTCGGCAACAATCGATCATAAGATAGTGAAGCGTGACCGATCCCCATGCCTATCACGATTGTAAGCAGGATAAGGAAGGAGAGAATACCGAACAATAGACGTTGCTTTTTGCGTAAGGAAGGTTGGATCATGAGAACAGATTACCTCCTTTACGAACAATAATCAGGAAGAATGGCAGGCCAACAGTTGCCACGATGGCTGCAACAGGTGTTTCATAAGGGGCATGAATCGTCCGCCCGACGGTATCTGCTAACAACATGAAGATAGCGCCGATAATAGCCGACATCGGGATGATGAAACGGTAATCCGTTCCGACGATTGCCCGGACGATATGCGGAACCATTAAACCTATGAACGCCATATTTCCGACAAGAGCGACAGATGCCCCTGCTAAGATGACGATAATGACAAATAGGATCATTTTTACCTGTGTAATCTTTTGCCCTAAGCCTACCGCGACTTCTTCATTTAAACTGAGGATCGTTAGCTGTCTGGAGAGCATCAACGCGCCCGCTATGCCGATTGCAATAATAGGAATGAGTACTTGGAGCTGATTCCATGAAGTTCCGATCATTCCACCGGCTGTCCACATGGAGACGCTCTTAGAGATTTTGAAGTAAAGCCCAATTCCTTCGGATATTGCAAATAGAAATGCAGAAACGGCAGCTCCGGCTAATACGATTCGCAAAGGGGAAAAGCCGCCTTTTTTCATGGCACCGATACTAAACACCATAACGGTCCCTATAGCTGCGCCAATGAAACATGCGATGGTCACCATAATATAATTCGCCGATGGCATAAAGGCAATCGTTGCTGCAAGCGCAGCGCTCGCTCCTGCAGTAAGTCCTAATAATCCCGGGTCGGCAAGAGGGTTTCTCGTCAAGCCTTGCATAATAGCGCCTGAAACAGACAGCCCAGCGCCGACGAAAATCGCTGCAACTTCTCTAGGGAATCGGATTTCCCGAAGCATTACTGTCGCATCATTTTTCACATTAGAAAACAGGGCGAGCCAAACATCCCTGAAAGTTGTTTCAGCTGCGCCGAATGAGCAGGCAACTATGAACATACTTGCGAGCGCTAGTAAAGCGATTGCGATTTTATAGATAAATGGAGTTGTCTGCCATCTCTTTAAAGTTGTCATTTTCTGATCTTCTCTTTTCTTTCATAAGAATTCCTCAATGAATGGATCATTATTTTCCTAAAAAAGATTCTTTGAAGAAAGCTAACTGGTTCTCTAATGTCACAGGGTCACTGAAGGAAGCCCCATTGCCTTCCATAGTAAATACATGATTGTTTTTCACAGCGGGAATGTTTTTATATGTTTCGGTTTGTTCGAAAGAAGTATCCGCTTCGGCATATTTACTCATGACAATATAATCGCCTGCGAATTCAGGAATCACTTCAGTGGAAACTGTATAATAACCTGATTCCAACGCCATCTCTTTCACTTTTTCCGGCATTTTAAGTTTCATCGTCTGATATAAGATTTCAGTTCCGCGGGCCCAATTATCGCCGAATACGTACAGTTCCTTATCGTAAATTTCGAAAACGGATACAGTGGCATTTTCACCGATTTTTGTTCGTACTTCATCCCCGATGGCTTGGGCACGTTTTTGGAAGTCATCGACCCAATCCCGGGCTTCTTGTTCTTTTCCTAATAGCTTTCCGATTTCAATATGCTGTTCCAAGTAGTCCAATTTGCCCCATGTATATGTCACTGTTGGAGCGATCTTTTGTAATTTGTCGATGTTCTTAATGTTCGACAGGCCGATGATTAAATCTGGATCAAGCTCAATTATTTTTTCTAAATTTTCGTCAGAAATTTCAGCGACGTCTTTTAATTCATCCTTAAAAGTTGGATTGTTTTTAGACCAAGTATCTACACCAACAACAGGAACTCCAAGGGAAATAACGTTACCGGTAAAGCCGGAAAGCAATACGACGCGTTTCGGATGTGCCGGCACTTCCACAGGACCGGTTTCCGATTCATATGTAACCGTGTCTGAAGCAGTCTCCTTCGGTGTATCAGCAGCATCATTCGTATCTTCAGATGCTTTATTGCCGCAAGCACTAATAAGCAGCACGAAGAGCAGAACAATCGGGAATAGCATTTTTTTCATTATGAGTTTCTCCTTTTGATAAGTTATATGTTATGCACATCGGTTTGTTAGTTCGTGGATCTCTGCCGATTTCGGCATCGATTTGAAAAACTTTCTCCAACACATCACATGTGATGACTTCCTCGCAAGTGCCGACTTTGACTATTTCCCCATCCTTTAAGGCGATCAAGTAGTCCGCAAAACGGGCAGCATGATTCAAATCATGCAGAACCATTACAATCGTTCGCTCTTGTTCAACGTTCAGTTTTTGCAGCAGTTCCAATACTTCCAACTGGTGGGCCAAGTCCAAATAGGTCGTCGGTTCATCCAAGAAAATAATATCTGTTTCCTGAGCGAGTGCCATGGCTATCCAAACCCTTTGACGCTGCCCACCGGACAAGGCATCCACCGGTCGAAACTTATAATCGGCTGTTCCTGTCACTTCAAGTGCCCAGTCAATAATCTCGTAATCTTTTTTCGTTAAACGGCCAAAGCCTTTCTGATACGGAAAGCGTCCGTAAGACACAAGCTCGCCGACAGTCAAACCGCTTGCGCTTTCAGGCGTTTGCGGCAACGTCGCCATTTTTTTTGCAAGTACCTTCGTGTTTTCTTTCAAAATGTCTTTTCCATCCAACACAACTGTCCCGGATTGCTGGGAAACGATGCGTGTAATGGCTTTTAATAAAGTGGACTTTCCGCAGCCGTTCGCTCCGATAATTGCAGTGATTTTCTTGTCAGGAATGTTCACGCTAAGATTTTTCACAATTAACTGTTCTCCGTAACCAATATTCAGTTGGTTTGTAAATAGGCGAACCATGATATGCCTCCTCGCTATAGGGTATTGGGTAACTGATAATGATTCTCATTTTCATTACAACTATAAATTCAACGTCCTGTGATGTCAATAATTTTTTGAAGAAACAACATCAGCTAAACAGTTAAAAATGATAATAATTGATATTGATAATCGTTATCAATTAGAATATCCTTGTAGGAGAAGGATTTATTCCAATGTATTTTGATGATGATTGTGCAGTTATTGTAATAAAAATAGAGATGGCTGGAGAGTGTGCAAATGCGGGAAATATTTGACGTTACAATAATAGGCGGCGGACCGTCGGGGCTTTACTCTGCGTTCTACAGTGGACTAAGGGAAATGAAAACAAAGATTATCGAATTTCAACCTCAGCTAGGAGGCAAAGTTCATATTTACCCTGAAAAAATTATTTGGGATATTGGTGGACAGACGCCAATTTCGGGAGCGAAACTCATTGAGCAGCTTGTTGTGCAAGGGTTAACGTTTGATCCTACAGTCGTGCTGAATGAGAAAGTGGAATCGATTTCGAAGGAAGAAGGTCTCTTTGTCTTACAGTGCGGATCGGGAGAGAAGCATTATTCGAAAACGGTTATTGTTTCGATTGGTAGCGGTATATTAAAGCCGCAAAAACTAGAAATTGAAGGAGCCGAACGGTATGAGTTATCAAATTTGCATTATACCGTAAAGTCATTGATGCATTTCAAAGATAAAACTGTGCTTATATCTGGCGGCGGCAATACGGCAATCGATTGGGCGAATGAGCTGGAGCCGATTGCTGAAAAAGTATATGTAACGTATCGAAAAGATAAAATGAAAGGCCATGAAGCCCAAGCAACGCAGCTGATGAACAGCTCTGCAATTTGTTTTTCAAATACATCCATTACGAAATTGATTGCCAGCAGCAACCACGAAGTAATTGAAAAAGTAGAATTGACGAATCATGAAACCGGCGAGATTTTGCATTTGCCGATTGATGACATCGTCATTAATCACGGATTTGAACAGGATGCAGCATTACTGAAAGACAGCGAATTGAATATTGATATGTCGGAAGGTTATTATATTGCCGGCAATACCTTTAGCGAATCCTCCATAGAAGGTTTGTATGGGGCGGGAGATATTATATCTTATAAGGGCAAGGTCAATTTAATTGCTGGTGCGTTTCAAGATGCCGCTAACGCTGTGAACAGGGCGAAGCTATTTATCGAACCAGGGGCGAATGAATACGGGATGGTCTCGTCGCATAATGATTTGTTCAAATCGCGGAATAAAGAATTGGTGCAGCAAATGATGAAATGACAGTGCAAATTGGTGAATTTGCAGTTCTCACATCTTTCGGATACCCTTATTGCCTTCTCATCTACTACCTCCAATCAGATTGACATAAAGGCAGTAGATATTTTAAACATGAAATAATTGTGATACACTACAAGAAGGTAATAATTGTACAGAAAAGGTGTGTTCCTAGATCGCGTCTTGTCTTGCTGTGACGCCTAAGAAGGAGCGTCTACATCCTTTCTGCAAAATCAGGGTATAAGGATGATAAAAATGAGCAACGGAGAAACAAAAACAGACGTCATCTTAATTGGCGCCGGAATCATGAGTGCAACTTTGGGGACAATGTTGAAGGAATTGGCACCGGACTGGAAGATTACAGTGTTTGAGAAACTCCCAGGCGCTGGTGAAGAAAGCTCGAATGAGTGGAATAATGCCGGAACGGGGCATGCTGCCCTGTGCGAACTTAACTACACGAATGAAAAGCCTGATGGAACTTTAGATATTAGCAAGGCAATCAAAGTCAACGAACAGTTCCAGCTTTCCATGCAATTTTGGTCTTATCTCGTGAACAACCAATTGATCCATAATCCTGAGGATTTCATCATGCCATTGCCTCATATGAGTTATGTGCATGGGAAAGACAACGTAGAGTTTTTGAAAAAGCGTTTTGAAGCGCTTTCCAATAATCCTTTATTCCAAGGGATGGAGTTTTCAGATGATCCGGATCAGCTGAAAGAATGGCTTCCGCTTATGATGAAAGACCGGACTGTGAATGAACCACTTGCAGCGACAAAGATTGATACCGGAACGGATGTCAATTTTGGTGCGTTGACACGCATGTTATTTGACCATTTGCAGAATAATAATGTCGATATAAACTATAACCACAGTGTGAATAATTTAAAACAAACAGCCGACGGATCTTGGGAATTGAAAGTGAAAAATCTTGATAGCGGAGCTGTTGAACAACATACTGCGAAATTCGTATTTATCGGTGCTGGCGGAGGAAGTTTGCATCTCCTGCAAAAATCAGGCATCCCTGAAGGAAAACATATTGGAGGATTCCCGGTGAGCGGGCTCTTTTTAGTGTGCAAAAATCCGGAAATTGTCGAGCAACATCATGCGAAAGTATACGGCAAAGCTTCTGTAGGTGCGCCGCCAATGTCGGTTCCGCATCTTGATACGAGATATATTGATAATCAAAAATCATTGCTATTCGGACCGTTTGCCGGCTTCTCACCGAAGTTCCTGAAGACGGGGTCCAATATGGATTTGATTACTTCAGTCAAACCGAGCAACGTTTTTACGATGTTGGCGGCAGGCGCGAAGGAAATGTCATTGACGAAATACTTGATCCAGCAACTGATGTTATCAAAAGAACAGCGGATAGAAGAGCTACGTGACTTCATTCCGAGCGCTAAAGCTACGGATTGGGATATTGTCGTAGCCGGCCAACGTGTTCAAGTCATAAAAGATACGGAAGCAGGCGGTAAAGGGACGCTTCAATTCGGTACGGAAGTCGTCAGCGGTGCGAACGGTTCGATCGCCGCATTGCTTGGCGCTTCTCCGGGTGCTTCCACTGCTGTTCACGTCATGCTTGAAATAATTAATAGATGCTTCCCGCAACGAATAAAAGAGTGGGAGCCGAAACTCAAAGAAATGATTCCTTCTTATGGCGTGTCACTCGTCAACAACCCTGAGCTCTTAAAGGAAATCCATGCAACAACCGCGCAGGCGCTCGGACTTGTTACGGATGTGCCAGAATCATCTACTGAAGAAGCAATTCAGTTGGAAGAGGAATCCGTTGTTGTTGAAACTGGAGAGACGGAGCAAGATGCCGCTCTGGGAGTAGACCGTGAAGTACCGAACGTAGATGATACATTGATCGTAGAAGAAGAGCCTAAAAAAGAGGAATAATAAGAAAGAGCTGACAGAGGAGAATTGAATTCCCTCCGTCAGCTCATTTTTAGCTTCCCTGAATTCACAATGGTTTGCTAGCTATTGATTAAGCCAAATTAAATTCGGATCCTCTGAAAAAGTGGCGATATTATATAGAAACAAGACGTCGCTAATCGTCTCCTTCTCAATATAGTTATCAAGTTTCTCATGATAATACCGCAAATCAATCATATGGATTTCCTCATAATGATTCGCCAAAAATGGCACGAGTGCATGAGCATACGAGTCTTTGACAACCAGAAGTTTCCGCCCATTCTTCACAGATGAATTGATAACGACTTTTCCATGGTTCCCGTTGAGGAAAAAGGAATATTGATCCCGTTTTTGCAAAAAATCATGTGCATATAGCGAATCCATCACTTGGGTGTCATCATTGAATTCAACACGATAGGAAACGTCGAATTTCGGTACATACATTTCAATCTTGTCGGCTTTCACCGTAAAATCATTCGCTTTCGCATCATAGGTTCCAAAGAAATTTTTAGAAACCGTTTCAATCGTGAAATCCTCTTTCATAAAAGCTTGAAAACCCATCGCGTTCGCGGCATTTTGATAGGCAATAAATGCGCCATGCGTTGTCCAATGATGGTCCGTTCGGAAGTAAATAGGCTCATCTTTCGCTTCCCATAAAGGATTGTATGCATTAAGCCAAGTTGTAGAAGGGTTGAGCAGCTGTTGAATAACGTCCATCCAATATTTCTCACTTTCAGTATAAGCAAAGCGCGGCAACTTCTCGGGGTACATTTCAATTGAAGTGGGAACTAGCATGAGAAATGTATTTGCGCCTTTTATTTTACCTGAGAAGCGATTCATGTAGTCAACATTGGAATTCAATTGCTCGCCAGGCTTTTCAAAGCGTTCAAACAAATACCCGTCTTTTCCGAAATAAACACCGTTATTCTCCCGCTTTCCGACTGCTTTTTCAACAACGGATTTCGTTCCCGTCCAGAACCCCTTTTTAATGAATTGATCGCTTACATACGACTCGAATTCTTTAGTGAAATTTCCGGACGCCAATTGCTTCCACGTGAACTTCGGCATTTGAGCGAGCACGCGGTTCTCGGACTCGGAGAAATAGATGTCCTTCGTGAGAGGGTGCAAGATAGAAATTCCGCCAATAAATACGGCAAACAGCCCGATAAGTATTCGGTTCATTACCTTCATGAAACTCAACCTTTCATTTCCTCAAAAACGGAAATATAGGAATGGATTATAACTGCCATTGACTAAATAAGCGGTGGATACGACCAATAGAATGATGAGGCAACCGATCGACAGCAGCTCAACGGCTTTTCTTTGAAATGAAGCAGGGAACGCTCGTTTGATTTTCCCCTTCAAATGCTTAAGCAAAGGCGTAGAAGCAATGACAGCGATGACAAGTAGGACTCCATGTGTATATAGAAAATAGAGGGCTTGCATGTCATAGAGTTTATTCGTCGTTGCCCCTACCATGACCTTTATGTAAGCAACCCCCTTGTGAAGATCATCGAAAACGAATAAAACCCAACCGAATAGAATGATCACTAGTAAATAGGCATGCTGGAAGAAAGGATGCATTTTCTCTAGCAGTTTCAACAGACCTAGTTTTTCAATGCCTATGAGGAAACCGAAATAGAGCCCCCATAAAACAAAATTCCAGCTCGCTCCATGCCAAAGACCGGTAATCCCCCAAACGATCAGCAAGTTCCGTATAGTGCGCCATGTTCCATTACGACTTCCACCAAGCGGGAAATAGACGTAATCGCGGAACCAGGAACCTAAAGTAATATGCCATCGTCTCCAAAATTCTGTCACGCTTTTTGAAATGTAAGGATAGTTGAAGTTGACGGGGAAATTGAAACCGAACATCTTCCCTAACCCAATCGCCATATCCGAATATCCACTGAAGTCAAAGTAAATTTGAAAGGAGAACGCGATGATACCTAACCATACCGTCAACATGGACAAATCGCTAAGCTCCTGACCTTGAATAGTGAACCATAGCCCTCCGATGGAATTCGCTATAAGCACTTTCTTCCCGAGCCCGACAATGAAAAAACGGACACCTTCTGCAAACTGATCCAGTTGGAATCTACGGTTGGAGAGTTCCTTCGCAATCGTTTCGTACCGAACAATGGGACCGGCGATCAATTGCGGAAATAGAGTTACATAAAGGGCTAAAGTGAGCGGGTTTTTCTGCGGCTCCACCTTTCCCCGGTAGATGTCAATGGAATAAGACATCGTCTGGAATGTGTAAAATGAGATCCCGATCGGCAGCGGTAAATCGAGTGGCATGATCGCTGTTCCGAAGAGCAGGTTCACATTCTCTACAAGGAAATCCGCATATTTGAAAAAGGAAAGGATTGCAATATTAACGACCATAGATGAAAGAAGAGCTATATTTGCAAGAGATGGTCGACTCATTCGATTTTTATGGATTATAAGTCCATGGACATAGTCAATTCCTGCCGAAAAAATCATCAGGAAAATATAGATAGGCTCACCCCATGCGTAAAAGAACAGGCTGACCGCCAATAATACGATATTTTTCATTCTTTTGGGGCAGCTATAGTACAGCAATAAAGCGAGCGGAAGAAAGAAGAATAGAAAGGTTAAACTACTAAAAACCATATGGCACCTCTATTAGGGAAAAGCGGATCCCAGGCTATGTAAGGAAGCCCGAGACACGCTTTTAAAATTCCATGGGTGACGAACACTCTACTTAGAATTGATCGTCAAAAACCTTTTCAATTTGTTCTGGGTTGGAGTAGGTGATATAAATCAAATACTTACCCTTCGTTTTAATTACATTCTGTTTCACTTTTTCATATTGATCCGGCAAGTATTGGCTCCATGTTTGCTCCTGTGCCTGCAGTTCTTTTTCGAGCGAAGCCTTTAATGAATCCACTTTTGATTCTTCCTTAGCATCCAGAACAATGATTTCATCCGCATTAACACTCATCATTGCAGCAATGACGGTGCCGTTTGCAATGTCCTCTTGCTGCAATTGCATCTTCTCAAGCCAGACCGGAATAGCAGGGTCGCTTTCCTCACTTGCCGTTAGGTTAGTGTGAAAGTAGTTCATAATGTTGCCGTCCACTAGCACTTCCTCTTCGATCCCAGCTTCTTTTAAATCCTTGGCCATTTGTTCTTTAATAGCGTTTACGATTGAATCGAATGACGCGTTTGTTGTTTCATTATTGCCGCTATCGGATTGTTTTGTACAACCGACCATAATCATTAAAACGACTGTTACCAATACAATGCTGATTTTTCTCATGATGACCTCCTGAAGTCTTTGCTCTTTATGTGTCATTTGTCGAATGGAACCAAAAAAGGTTTCACTTTCGAATTGTTAAAAATATCCTAAAATGACAACCTAGTCAGATTGGGTTATAATAAATAGCGTCGCAATCACCCTTCAAATGATAGAAAGGGGATTTTTTTATGATTACATTACATAATGTGAGTAAAAGTTTCTTGCGTTTTCAGGCTATTCAATCAGTCTCCTTATCGATAAAAAAAGGCGAAATCCACGGCATCATCGGGGCAAGCGGGGCTGGAAAGTCGACGCTGTTGCGGCTTATGAATTTATTGGAAGTCCCGGATGAAGGAGAAGTGGAGGTCAATGGTCAAACGTTGACAAATTTGAACGGCAAACAACTTCGGCAAGCTAGGAAATCGATCGGTATGATCTTCCAGCATTTTAACTTGGTCGCGAATAAAACGGTGTTTGAAAACGTTGCTGTTTCATTGAAACTGGCGAAGTTTCCGAGGAAAGGGCGCAGTGAACGTGTGAAGGAGTGTCTTCAGTTTGTCGGCCTTTCGAGTTTCATGGATAAATACCCAGCGCAATTGAGCGGCGGACAAAAGCAGCGTGTGGCGATCGCGAGGGCATTGGCAAACAATCCGCAAGTTTTGCTATGTGATGAACCGACATCTTCACTCGACCCGAATACGTCTGCTGAGCTTCTAACTGTATTGCAAGACATTAACCGGACCTTCGGAGTTACGATTGTCATTGTCAGTCACGAGATGGATGTGATCAAAAGCATTTGCAGCCGCGTCACTGTTATGAACGAAGGACAAGTCTTCGAGACGGTTTCCATTGAGCCGAAAGGGATTGGCATCATTGAGAACAGCCCTAGTTTCTTTGTGGAACAGCTAACAAAGGACGGTGAAATGGGTCATGCCTGATATTTTACTTCAATATCAAGCCGAGATCTTGAGTTCGATCGAGGAAACTTTCATCATGGTCGGCGTTTCGATTGCTGCGGCCGTAATAATCGGACTTCCAGTTGGCACATGGCTCTTTTTGTGCAGGAAAGGGCAAATATATGAGAACCGTATCGTCTTTTCGGTTTTGAATTTATTCGTAAATATCATCCGTTCGTTCCCATTCCTATTATTGGTCGTCTTCCTCATCCCGTTCACAAGGATGCTCATCGGAACTGCCATTGGGACGACAGCTGCAACCGTGCCATTATCCATCATCGCCATCGCGCATTATTCCCGGCTCGTTGAACAATCGTTGCTCGACGTGCCAAAAGGTGTAATAGAGGCGGCGATTGCTATGGGGGCTTCGGTCAGGCAAGTCATCTTTAAATTCCTATATGTCGAAGCCCGCTCCGGACTCGTGTTAGGGTTAACGACGTCGATCATCAGTTTCATTTCCTATTCGACGATCATGGGTGTTGTTGGAGGCGGCGGTATCGGCGACTTTGCAATCCGGTATGGTTACCAGCAATTCAAGACGGATTTGATGATGTACATGATTATCATAATGGTCATACTGGTGCAGTTCATCCAATTTACCGGGACGACTGTATCAAGAATGATAGATAAACGATAACAGGAGGAAACAAAATGAGAAAACTACTGTTGCTGACGGCATTGCTGATGGTTTTATTGGCAGGCTGCGGCAAAGATAAAGCAGCGGATACCCCTGCTAACGTACAAGAGAAAGACGAAGCAGTGACGATGAAAGTCGCTTCTTTGATTCCACCGATGACGGAAATCCTTGAGCTTGTGAAACCGAAGCTTGCGGAGGAAGGCATCGATCTTGAAATTGTTGTATTAGGCGACAATGTGCAGCCGAACAGTGCGCTTACAGCGAAAGAAGTAGATGCAAACTTCTTCCAGCACGTGCCGTACATGGAGGAATTCAACCGTAATAATGACGCAAACTTAGTTCCGATCACACCGATCTATTTTGCCAATTACGGTGTTTATTCGAAAGACTTCAGCTCTATGGAAGAACTGCCGGAAGGTGCTGTCATCGCAATGGCGAACGACGTTTCCAATATTGACCGTTCGTTGTCATTGCTTGCACAACACGAAATCATTACATTAGGGGAAAAGACGGACACGTATTATACGCAAGCGGATATCGTCGACAATCCGAAAAACTTTAAGTTCGAGGAAGTCGATTTGCTCATGCTTGCGCGCATGTACGATGATGCGGATGCAGTTGTCATGACACCTGCTTACGCGGCTCCGCTCGGATTGACACCGAAAAGCGACGCATTGCTTACAGAAGGCGTCGAAAATGATTTTGCAATCACATTAGTAGCACGCGAGGACAACAAGGACTGGGAGCCGATTCAAAAGTTGGCTGATGCAATGACAAGTCCGGAAGTACGTAAGTTTTTAGAAGAGAACTATGACGAAACCGCAATTCCAGCGTTTGAATAAGGTGAAAGAGTCATTCCTGTTATTTTTATAACAGGAATGGCTTTTTTCATCTACTGACCAAAGGTATATCGAAAATATTGTAGCGCACTTTTCGTAAAATCTGAATATCTTTTGTTACGTATTATGTCAAGCTGTTTGCTGTTATTATGCGTACCTAAACTTGTTTTGCAATCGTGACAGTAATAGCATTTTTCATTGCCGTATTCGCGGCTCAAAATGATTGAATTACTCTCTTTCTTACCATTTTCTAAACCACAATTATGGCAATTCTCTCTAGGGCTCATAGTTCCCCTCCCCGTTGAAAAGACATTTTGCCCATTTGTTTTTTTATTACTTTGAAAATATGATAGAATTTTGTCGAATTATAAAGATTTTTCCGTACCTTAGTCTCCTTTCATCACTCAAACAACTGATGTTATAATTATTACAATATTTTAAAAGGAGGTGCTAATTTGAAAAAGAAATTTTTTCTTACTTTTTCTGCATTGATTCTTTCAGTTACTTTGTCAGGTGTAGGCACTGCTTCAGCTGATTGGATAGGTCCCTGCAAACCGTGGGAAAATTTTTGCCATGTAGATCCATGATGAACAGCTGATTATTACCTTGGACAAGCGCAGCCAATGTTGAATTGGCTGTTTTTGCACGTTTTTCTACTTTCCAAAGATTTATTCCCCCATACGCCTCTAATACTCTGTATGCAACTCTTCATCCGTCATCCTGATGAATGCTGATTCGCTCCAACCGATCCATAAGGAGAGCAGGGGGATGCCATCAACCTCTTTCTAGCTTGATAAGGCGTTATGTTAATCGATCATTTCCCAACATTCATTGCCATTCCGGAATTTATGATGAATCAGAATTTCATAAAAAAACCATGCCCGTTGGCAATCGGGCATGGCTTTTATCATTCATCGTTTCAGTTTGTCTTCTTCGACAATATGAGTTGGTTCCTGCAGTAAATAATATTTCCCTTTTGTCAGTACCGCCATGATGACCGTCAAAATAGCGGCGAGCACAGCAGCGAAAAACGCAGCTGTCGATTGGAGGAATACTCCCATATAGCCAAGTGCGGCAATTGTGCCGATTACACTTGAAACCAGGAGGGAAACAACACCGACAGGATTCCATTTATATAAATAATCTTGTGTCGCGACATAATAATTCGGTCCAATCTTCAACCATTTTTTGACGACGAGCGCATCCGTCACTAAGATGGACGCCCATGCAAACAGGAAGACGCCTTGGAATGTCATGACCGTAGTGAGGTGGTCTACAATGCCGCCAAGCATTAGAGCAATCGCCGTCAACGCGGAGACAACGACCCAAAACCGTCGGCCGGGGGTGAAACGGAAGATATTTTCAAAGAAGTTTGATAAGGAGAGTGAACTACTATAAATATTTGTGACATTAATACGCAATTGCGTCAACATGGTAAATAACGCACCGCCGATTCCGAGCAGCAGTACAATATAAACGCCTGGATCCGATTCCAAGTAACGGACACCGAACCAGATACCTAATCCTCCCATAACGCCGTAACAAAAAATTTGAGGAATGAACCCGATTGCTAAAGATCCGATTTTGATATCTTTAGGGCGTAAAAAACGGGCATAATCAGAAGCGAGAAGAGCGGTCAAGCCCATAATCCCATTATGCATACCGATGCAGAACAGCAGCGCAGTCCCGCCAAGCTGTACTCCTTCCGGCATATAAGAGAAAACAGGACCCGTATAAATAGCAGGTTTGATGAAGGAAACAACAATTGCAGTAATCAAGAAAAGAAGAAAAATCGGTAATGACCATTTTTGCAGCTTGTCCAGTTGTTGAATACCAAACCAATTAAGAGGAATAACAATGAGTCCAAATACGAGGATTAAAACCCATTTCGGAAAGGAAGGGAGAAAATGGTGGACGGCCGATATGAGAATCAGGCCTTCAAACGCACAATACATAATGAAATTCGATGCGTAAATGAGAGAAGTCAACGATGCTCCTATATAGCCGAAGCCGCCGCCCCGGGATAATAGGTTCACATTCATTCCCGACTTGGCCGATAAATAGACGATGACTGTACCGAGCAAGCCTGCTACGATGATTGCGTAGCCAGCGGAAATGAGGGCGTTCGGAGCCCCGAATTGGAGAGCCATCACGCTTCCCATCTGGAAGTAAAAAATAGCTGTAGCGATGCCAAATGTAATGTTGGTAATGCTAAGCCAGCCTTTCGTTCGATCCTCACGAGGTACACGGTCCAAAGAATAATCCCGGACGACCTCAACACCAGTGTCTTGTTGCAAAGTAGTTTGTTCTGTTGTCATAGATTCCAGCTCCTTATTGTGAATCGCTCACTCCTTCAGCCCTTAGGCATATTTTTAATCAAACTTCTTATAAAAATGCTCACCTCTCAATTTTATCAAAAAGTAACGAAAAAACCAAGCGTTATGCTTGGTAGGATTTCTGTATCAACATGAGAAAGTCAATTTTAAATTGATATGCCCTTTGCTAAAAAACTATGGAAAGACAATATTTATTTTAATGAACGGGCAATGAAGAATGCCATCGACCCGAAAATGATAATAAGAAAAACAGGTAGGAAGACAATGCCTAGTGAGTCGATGTTCCCTAATGCGACTTGCTCTGTACTGTACGTAAGAAAGACGAATAGGAGGACGCATTCATTTTTTAGGACATTCAATAGCATCCGTGAATTTTTATATTGGAATTCGATGTTGTTCTCATTCAGCTTCATATAATTATGCCACTCGGGATGCTTTTCCAGAAAGGACATGAAAACAGCCAGGAGGGCAGCGATGACAGGCAACAGGATGAGCTCCCATTTGGATCCCCATCGATTCACGTCACCAGCGGCGTTGTAATGCGCAGGCACTTGATCAGGAAGCTGGCTCCAAATGACGATTGTGTAGACGATGCCGGCCAAATAGACGATTGCTGTAATACTATCCAGCAATTTTTCGAATAATGTTTTCGGGATATCCAAGACAGGCTTATTGTTCACGTTACACACTCCTTTATTCTTTCATGTACGGATAGTCCATACGAAAGTTTTATTCATCTGAAGAAGCAAAAATGTTTCTGGGATGTATGAAAATCCTCATTTAGCAAAAGATAATAGTAATTGTTAACATGAGGAGGAGTATGAAATGGGAGCAGTTCGACGGATTGCATTGGCATTGGTTATCATTGGAGCATTGAATTGGGGCCTGATTGCTTTTTTCCAGTTTGACTTGGTTGCCTCTTTATTTGGCGGACAGGATGCATTTATGGCAAGGGTGGTTTATGCCCTTGTAGCGATTAGCGGTCTAATCTGTTTGGCAATTTTATTCAGTCCGGATGAAGACAGGGAAGTCGTAACGACCCGCCGGCAAATCTCTAATCCTAACTTCAATACAGAATTTGGCGATGAACCGGACTTCACAAGGGAACGGAAATTAGCTGAAAAAGACGAGGACTAATAAGAGTGACAGTCAACCTACGAGCGAGGGTGGCTGTCACTCTTATTTTCTTCCTCAATCATTTCCTCGATTTTTTCCATTTGCTCTTGAACCTCTTCTTCCACATCAGTCGTAGCGGGAATGAAAGGATCGTTATTATAATCGATACGTTTCCCATAGCGCAGCATTTCGTATAAGATCATCCCGTTGTTCGGCTTGCCGTTCAGGGTGAACATCGGGACAATATCCAAAAGTACATAGTAGAATACATAAAAAATGAAGCGTTCCCAGAAGATCCTGTAGTCCTCAAGGAAACCATTCGCCAGTAACGCATTAATGGCAAACGCCACAACCAAATTGATGAGGATGGGGCCCGCGTAAATGCATATATACGCAAACTTTCCATCCCTTTTCAGAGAATCAAAAGAAAACCAGCTATACAAATGATAATATTTCCGTATATCAAATATGCCGATTTTTTTAAAACGGGGACCCGATCCGATCGTCAGCCTTGGATTTTTGACGCCAAAAATAACACTCGCGATAAGGTAACCGGATTCCCTTAGAAATGTGACGACTGGCAGAATGATGAAGACGGAGATGATCAGCGAAGCTAAATCAGAAAGTCCGAACATGAAGAACACCTGCCTAACATAACGAAAGAGATGATCCTTTTATTCATACCCGGGTGTCTGCTGCCCAAACAAACATGTTAAAGTTAAAAATATCCATTGAAATCTTAACGTTAGAATGAAAGATGACAGAAAATGAAACCGTTTCATCATTTGCTTTGTCTAACAAGTAGGGAAGGGAGGCGGAGGGGTGGAGAAACAGGAACGGGACCGATTACTTTTAACTGCCATGAATTCCTATGGGGATTACTTGATGCGGCTTACATACGCCATTGTGAAAGATGAAAAGAAGGCGGAAGATATCGTTCAGGAAGTGTTCATCCGCTATTATTTGAATCTCGATAAATTCGAGGGCCGCTCGTCCATTAAAACATATTTATACAGGGTTGCCATCAACGAGTGCCATAACTATTTCAAAAGCTGGGCCTATAGGAAAATGGAAATCTCAAATCTATTCGGTCATTTGCTAATCAACAAGGATACGCCTGAATGCGAGATAATCCAAAAGGAATCAGATGATCATGTTGCGAAACTGATTGAGGGGCTGCCGCTGAAGTATCGGGAAGTCATTTGGCTTCATTATTATTCCGAACTGTCCGTCGCAGAAATTGCAAATGTGTTGGACTGTCCAGTGAATACTGTCAAAACAAGGCTTGCGAGAGGAAGAAAACTGGCGCGCATAGCCTTCGAGGAGGGGAATGATTATGCATGAGCACATACGAAAAAGCTTGGACCAATCGATTCCTGAACAGGTGAGGTTAAGGGATGAGCGGAAGAGGGCGATTGTGGCGGAAGCGCATCGCCGGCTCGAAAAAGGATCGCCTACGAGGAAGCCCGCCTTGAAGCCGCTAATATCCGCGGTTGCCGTTGTCGGGATTGCCGGATTCCTTGCGGTGCCGTATATCCAGCATGAGATGGGAGAGAAGGCAATTGTAGAATCAATGCCTTCCGAAGTTGTCCATAAAGTTTCCATACTTGGCGAGAATCTTGCTACATTGATTACTGCGATTTATGTGGATAAAACGAAGGAAATGATTTTCACGGATGGGTATAGAATCTATGCGTATAATACGGAATCTAAAATAAAAGAGATCCTAGTAGAACGAGAAGAGGATGCGAATATATCGGGATATAATGTCGCGGCAAATGAGCGTTGGATCGTTTGGAAGCAGGATGATATAGAGGGTTATTCAATATTGAATCGGTTGAACGGGGAAGTCCGAAACATTCCCGATGAATTGCATGGTATGCAGATTGATGGGGATCAGCTGAACTATACATCTGTAAGTCAGGGGAATATATGGTTCACACAACTGGACTTGAAGACGCTTGAGCAGACCCAGCTAATTGATTTGCATTCGCAAAGGTTAAAATTAGAATATACAAGGGGAGCAACAGGGAAATTCATCATCACAGATTACGGAGAATCCGATTCTTCACAATTTAAATTTACAGTGCATGATCTTAAATCGCAGCGTCAAATAGGCGAGTACTCATTTCCATACGAAAACGCAATTAATCTCTCCATTTCAGGAAATAAGGTGTTTGCCGAGCTTTTTAATGAAGGGGATACGGGGCCGGTCTTGGGCTATGTAGACTTGACGGATGGACAGTTCTACATAGTGGAGACGCCAAAGTTTTTTGCGTATGCCGTGTTCGAAGACATTCTTGCGCTCGATGTCCCGGTGAAGGATTCCCGTACTATCAAACTTTATAGGATCGAAAATAATCAAGCACATGCGTTGCCGGTGTTGGATCATATACAGGAACGCCTTGTGAAGCCAAGGTTTACGCCTGAAGGATCATTAGTTGTTAACGTGGAAGGCACCGATTTTTATTCGTTGTACGTTGTGGATGCAACTAAACTGAAATAGGATGGTTATAGGTAAAGTGCAGCAGTCGGACCTAGACGATAGGAGGCTGCTTTTTTGAAAAAGAAGGGATTGGTATGTTTTCATCGAATAAATTAAATTAGAAATACCCTAAAAAGAAAGGAACGGACAATAATGGTGAAAGTGACAGATGTAAAAAGGTATGTTTAGGATTTGGAGCATAAGGAGTTAGTTGGAATCATTACGGAACTCTTTAAAGCCAATAAGCCGGTACAAGATTATTTTGCTGTTAAAATTAATGGCGAGGCGGCGATTGAGGAGCTGTACGAAAAGGCGGCGGAAGAGGTTACTAATGAATTTTTCCCTACTAAAGGTTATGTGAAACTGCGCCTGTCCGTTGCGAAGAAGACGATAAGCGAATATAAGAAAATAACAGGAGATGCTGAGGGAGCGACAGGTTTAATGCTCTATTACGTAGAGCTTGGGACGGAATTTACGAATACATACGGGGATATTGACCTCCCATTTTACAATAGCATGCTCTCGATGTACGAAAAAGTAGTGGAAGCGTGCGAGGATGATAAACATTTATATGGCCTTTTTAGTGATCGCCTATTCAAAGTCGTGGAAGAAAGTGACGGGGTAGGTTGGGGGTATCATGACGGCCTTTGCAATATTTATTACTCATTGGGCTGGTTGGAAGAGGACTAATTAGGGGGTGGCAATGTGAATTTATTTAACACAATCAAGAAGGATCAAGAGTATTGGCTTGTTGACCAAGTGAAAGTAGAGGGAGTATCCGAGCTGGAATATAGAGATGCTTTTAAGAGTTTACTTGGCGATTGGCGGGACAATCAAGTTGAGTATTTGTCTCTTTTAATGGATGCTACGAATGAAGAATGGTTGTTGGAACAGGGCTTCCGCAAGATTTCAACGATCGTGGAATATACCCGGGCGTTGGATGAAAGTTTTACCGATGACCCTGAAATTACATCGGAAGCTTTAACAGATAGTGAAATGCCAAATTCGGATTTTGCGGAGCTGTACGAGCGTTGCCGCAGTGGATCCGCGAATAAAAACAAGCTATTCACAATCGAGCAAGTGATGGAGTCGCTCGAAAATGAACTTGGTTCTGAATGGAGGGCATCTTGTTTCATCTTCCGGAAATCAGGCGAGCCTATCGGATTGAGCATCCCCATTATTGAGCAAGGCACTGTCGATGAGGGGCGCCTGTTTTATTTCGGCGTCGTGCCGGAATGGAGAGGGAAGGGATATGGAACTGTCCTTCATCGGATTTCATTAAGCGTGCTGAAGGAAATTGGCGCGTCGATTTATGTCGGCAGCACCGATGAAGCAAATCGTCATATGATCAGTATTTTTGAGCGGAACGGCTGCCGGTTGCGGGATCGGAAAGGGATTTACCGGATAGATAGGTGAGAAGTTCTCGTTTTCGCGTCAGGATCCATTCTTTCGCACAAGGGCCCATTCTCTCTCTGGCAATGAATAAATGACAGCCTGCCTCGCCTATTAAACGATAGAAAAAAGGGGGAATTACTATGATACATATCGGCATCATCGGCCTAGGAGCCATTGGTCAAAGGTTGATCAAGCAATTTACTGAGCATGATGAAGTCGTGATAACTGCGGTTTGCGACCGGAATGAATCACTTGCGAAGAAAACATCCGAACAATTGGGCAACGTAGAAGCCTATACGGATTATAAACAGCTGCTTGCCAACACACAGGTGGATCTCGTCTACGTAGCGGTGCCGCCGAAATTCCACCACGCCATCGTGATGGATGCCATTGAGGCGAAAAAACATATTCTTTGTGAAAAACCGTTGGCGAACTCGCTGGAAGAGGCGAGGGAGATGGCGGATGCTGTGAAAGAAGCGTGCGTCGTGCATGCCATGAATTTTCCACTGAATTATGGCCAAGCGGCCTCGAAATTTGCTGAGCTAATCAACGAAAACTACATTGGTAAGTTGCGCCGCCTCCAGCTTTCGATGCATTTTCCGGCATGGCCGCGTGCTTGGCAGAAAAATGACTGGGTCGGCGGGCGAGAGCAAGGCGGCTTTGTCCTTGAAGTCGGCGTCCATTTCATCCAGCAGACGCTAAAATTATTCGGTGAAATCCACAATATCCAAACACGTTTAGAATTCCCTGATGACCCGACGCTAGGCGAGACGGGCATCATTGCCACATCCGAACTCGAAGATGGTACGCCTGTGTTGATTGAGGGAATGAGCGGACTTGCGGGCAAGGAGCACATCGGTTTCACAGCATATGGAACGGAAGGCGTCCTAACGCTAGAAAACTGGGGAGAGGTAAGGGGAGGGAAAATGGGTGACACTCTCGAACCGATTTCCCTTGAAGCCACCACTCACCCGCGTTTAATTGACGAGTTGGTAAAAGCAGTGAATGGGCAAGAAGCGGATCTTTATGACTTTGAAGTCGGCTACCAAGCGCAGAAGATATTGGAAGAATTAAGAAAAGAAAAGTAGAGGGGACCCTCTACTTTTCTATTTCAATAACAATCTCATCCAGCTCAAACTCTTCCATCGGTGCAGTGCTGCCTTCATTGCGGTAGTATGACCCATTTTCATTCGTGCCATCCCTTTGCGCAAGTCTTACACTTGGCGTAATAATTAGCTTTGTTGCTTTAGGATTAAGCTTCTCAAATGTATTGGAATGTTGACTGTCGAAGCCGCCATTATGTTCATTTGCATATATATTTCCTAAATCATCCCTAACTTCAATATCGACGCTAATAAAATCCCATTTTATTTGTTGCTCCGTTGATACTCTTTCATCATAGTAAATGATAAATGACATTGGCGTAAATACAGCTCTTTTGATATTGACAGCAACGCCATTCTTGGCGGATGTCAATTTGACCACTTGTTCCTTATTATCAGTCGCCTTCAAATCAAACTGGAACTTCCAATTTCCAGGAATGACTTCCGCGTCATCTCGCGGCTCCATCAATATCCCATTGATATTGAATTCAAAGCTGCCTTCTTCCACTCGATAATCCGGCCAAAGAGTGGCTGTTGTAATTCCTGCATAGTGAGTATCATTGATCTTTTTCACATTGTGTTGGGCAGATACAAGGCGCGAAATGGATTCGTCAAGCATTTTGGGCATACCATCCAGCCAAGGGGTTTCTCCTAAATCCGTCTCCGTTATCAAATCATATGTGATGTAAAGCGTTTTCCCGTCAAACACCGCTTCATTCACCGTCATTCTGATCCCGTTATCCTCTTGCGTCATTGCAAGTGTATTGGCATGCTCATCATAATCCTGATAGAACCCATCATCGTTAAACCATTTAAACACTTGCCCAATAATCGGGATTTCCTGCGCAAACGAAGTGAAAGACAGTCCAAATAATGCAGCTGAAGACAATCCAATCGTAATCGACGCCGCTGCAGCCATCTTTCTCCATCTAACAGGCTTGGGCTTTCTGATTTTCCTTTTCAAATCCATCATCACTCTTGATTTTTCCGCCTCGCTCACTTCCTCCACTTCCTCCACTTCAAACTGGTTGATGTCCATTTTCATATCATTTAAGTGATCATACACGTCCTTCTTCATACAATAACCTCCCATTATGCCGAAGAGTCTTTTTTCCCCTGTACACCCGATTATCGACTGCGGATTTGCTCAAATTAAGTTGTTCCGCTGTTTCTTCTGCTGAAAACCCGAGCAGATATCTCATAATGAAAATCTGCCGGTCGATCGGTTCCAATTGATGAAGCAGTTCATTGACCGTATCTTCCATGTCGTCTTCAGTGGCTGCTTGTATTGGGATTTCCAAAAACTCCGAAGTGATTTCAAAGTTCTTCGCCTCTTTCCTGTAATAGTCGATCGCTTTGTATTTGGCGACTGCACAAATCCAGTTTTTAAAGGCGTTTTCATCACCTCCGCGGAACTTTTTTGCGTTCTGCCAAACCGAAAGAAAAACATCATTCACGCATTCGCCAATCAATTCTTCCTGTTGAATCGGTCCGAGAACTTGCCGCACAACACTTTTCAGCAGCGGCAAATAGCGATCGACGATATAGTCCAAGGCATCTTCCTTTCCTGATTGGAGACGTTTGATAAAGTTGGTTTCATTAGACTTCATAGTTTTCTCCTTTATTCCTTTGTAAAAGCTTCTACACCCTATATAACGAATAGGGAACGGTGGAATTCGCAGCATTTCATAAAGTGTTTAATTTAACAATAAAACCCCTTAACCGGTTTGCATCGGTTAAGGGGCTGTATATTAATGATACCTATCCGAAGGGGAAGCGATCACTTTAATAATGGATCCTATTTTTTGGACGTTTATAGACAATTCCTCATAAGCGCCTTTACTGTCAGGGAATTTCACGTTGACCGTGCCATCCGAAATCCCTTCAATATGGAATATGTTCGTGTTTTCATCCCTCTTTATGATGGCGATTTTTTCGCTGTCCTTTGGAATGACATGCTTTCCGAGCTCGCTTGCAGAGCCGCGGAGTTCAATCGTAACAGTTGGTTGTTCTTCAATCGTTTGGATGAGTAAATTGAAAGAGGATTCATGAACAGCAGCCGAAACCCCATAACGAACGACCTTTTCGTTTTCATAATGCACGGTCGCAATATATTCTCCTGGTTTATCAATGAAGAAACAGGAGGACACAGGCTGGGTGACCGTGTAGTTACATGACTTTAGCTTCACTTCCTCTTGAAGCATCGCACCTTCCATCGTGGCGAGCAAAATATTTTTCACTTTTTCAGGCCCTGTATTCAGGCTGACTTCAGTTGTATTAATATCTTCCGATTGCTCGAGCGTCGTCTTCCATATACCGTCTTTTTGCTTCACATGTACGTAAAGCTTCCGGTAATCCTCATGCGACTCCTCTCCTGTGACAGGATCTTTTGTTTTCCCTACTAATGAAAGAGTGGCTGTCCCTTCGCGCATCGGAATGATTTGAATCTCCCTCCACGTGGAACGATCACTTGGAATTGAATGGATGACATCGTCTAATTGGTCATAGCTTGTATACGTATAGAAGGAGTCCCATCCATAGTCCGCCGCTTTTAGCGTAATCGTCGACTCTTTCACTTTCTCTGTCTTGACGATCAGCACTGCAGCCTGTGCTCTGGAAATAGGTGCATTTGGGCTGAATGTTGTCGGTGACGTACCCGATGTGATGCCCATCTTGTATAAGATATTGATCGTCGTCTGGTGGCTCGCGAGCCTTTGGGTATCGGTGAATGGATTTTCACTACTGCTGTAGGGATATGGCGGTAGTCCGAAAGCTTTCACGAGAATGGAAGCCATTTGCCCCCGGGTAATCGAGTCGTTGGGGCCGAATCGCCCGTCCCCGTAGCCGTTGATGACGCCTGCATTGGCGAGTGCGGCAATTGCTCCGTAGTTCCACTGCGATTGTGACACGTCCTTGAATCCGGGATCTTTCACATTCTTTGTATCGAGGTTTCGCAACTTCGCAATAATGGCTGCTGCCTGTCCGCGTGTTATGGAAGCAGCCGGCTTGAATGTCCCATCCTCATAACCGCCGATAATATTCCGTTCAGCAAGTTCATAAACCGCATTCGCATATGGTTTCGCCGCCGGGACGTCTGTGAAGCTGCCTACACTCGCAGCAATTGTGTGAGAAACTAGTAAACTGCCCGCAATCACAAGTGCTCCAACAGTTAACTTTAGTTTTCGAATGAACATTTGATGGCCTCCTTTGATAATTGAATGTTTTGATAGTATCTTAACATATAAAATGATCTGAGAGGCTTTTTTGACCGGCATTGCTGCTAAAAGTGAAGAAATGAAGCGGGCATTAAGTCCCGAAATGATAATATATCTTGGGAAATGATCGATAACTTCCGGGAAATAATCGATATATCCCGGGAAATGATCAATAAAAAACTGTCGGCCATTTTTACACGACCGACAGTGGGCTACTATTTATAATTCAACTTCAATGTCTTCAAAGTGAATCACTTTTGCACCTTCAAGTGTACTCACAGTCGCAAACGGGTGAAATATGAGTTTAGTCGCTTGCGGATCAATATTATGGATGGTTGCGCTCCATTGCAGATCCTCCCGAGTGCGAGCACCGCCCTCAGTAAACCCGCCGTTATAAGGAACTTTGTATTCATTCCCCAGATCATCCGTCGCTTTCAATTCCGCCTCGACTGCCGTCCAATCATCCAGCAATGCAGGATCGACCAATTGCTGATAGTAAATATTGAAGGTTAGCGGTGTCTTTCTCACTTCCTTGAATAGGATAGCTACACCATCTTTTTCAACTTGCCTATTCAAAGTCTGCACTTCGGCTTCGATTCGCGGCAGGGAGAAATCGAGCTTCCAGTCGCCTTTCACCTCTTTTTTATCGCCAAGCAGCATTTTGGGCTTCCAAACGATGTCTACCTCATCGGGTGTGTCCTCAAAATGGGGAGTGATGGTCATAATGCCTGCGTAGCCTAATCCCTTCACTTTCTCAAAGGAGGCGCCAGTATTTCCAGGAGGCACGCCCTTAACAGATGGCCAGCCGTCAAAAATTAAGGTTGAGCCATAATCTTTTTTTGTTTGCATCGTCACTGCCAAAGTGATGGTCGTCCCATCGAACACCCCTTGGTCGATATTGATTAAAACGCCTTTATCCTCCGCAGTCCGTCCGACGTCTGTCGCAAGCTGTCCGAACTCCTTATAGGCTGGTTGACTCGTTGAACCGAAATAGTCGAATACATTTCCGATGATCGGCAGTTGGCTTATCATATTCGCCATTGCTGGATTCAACAGTACCGTTCCGCCTAAAATGCTAATTGCCAATGTGGCAGCAAGTACATATCCAGCACGTCTTTTGCCAGTCCTTTTACGGGGTGGAGCCTCCGATTTAAATGAATTCTCAATGATCAAATCAAGCTTCTCACTTGGCACATGAATGGCTTCCATCGTTTCTTCAATAACTTTCGTTTCGTCTTTCATCCATATAAGCTCCCTTCATTTTTGTTTTCAACAGGGCCAGACCCCTGTGTAAGTTCGTTTTGACAGTACCCTCAGGACATCCAAGAATGTCCGCAATCTGATTGACTGTGAAATCATGATAAAAGCGCAAAACGAGAACGGATTTGTACTTTTCATCTAATCCATAAAGGACATTGGTCAAATCCAATTTTTCTTCAAGAGAGCCGCTCACCTCTACAACATCAGGAATTGAATAGCTTTCCATCGTGACAATCTTTTTGTTTTTGCGGAGTTCCTTCAATGAAACATTAATGCAAATCCGCGTAATCCAAGTACTGAAATACGCCGGATTCCTGAGTTGGTGTATGGATTCAATGGCTTCCAATATGGTTTGCTGAATTACTTCCATGGCATCATGTTCATTTTTCATATGAATGAATGCCATTTTATACAGTTTGTCTTTCTCGTCTTTCAGAAGCAGTTGCAATGCATTCTGATCCCCCTTGATCGCTTGCTTTATCAGCCTCTCTTTTTTCGGCATGGAATCACCACCTTCTATAGATTAGGTGAACGGGATGGATGAAACGTTTCAACTATTTTAATAGGGAGTAATGGGAGGGGAAGTCTAAATGAAAAAAGCTCAGCCCTATCACGATAGGGCCAAGCTTCCTTTATTCTCCCGCAGGTTCAACAGGGTCGCTAGTACTCTTCTTCTTTTTTCGTAGAAAGCTCCAAATTGCAGCAACGCCAGCTATGATCAAAATGCCGAACTTTTTACCGAATGCAAGGATGACTGCGAGTAAACCTGCCTTTTTGGCAACAGCTAAGCCTGCTCCTCCCAAAATAAGCGTGGATAATCCAAACCCTGCTTCTTTATCTGTGGACTTGTCGAAATCGGAGTATTTATTGCCATCTTTCACGTTGAGCATGGACAGGATCTTTTCATCGAGGATTTGTTTGTCAATCTCTCTATTATTCGGGTCTGTCACAAGAATGACCGAGATATTTCCTTCTCTCGTGAGAATACGTGTATTATAATTCAAAAAGGTTTCTTTATTCTCATCCTCGAGTAATAGGGACCAAGTGAGGTTATTGGTTTTTTCGTCATAGAAAGGTTCAATGTCCCATCCGGTTACATAATAGCGGTCTCCTGGTTGACGCTCTTTATTCACTTCTTCCGCGCCATCTTTATAGCTCTTCAACAGTGCTTTGGCATTGATCTTTTCTTTCTCATCGTCTTTTATATGACCTGTTTCTTCATAATCGAAAAAAACAGCCCATGTTTGATTGTCATCCATCGGGAAGATGCTTCCCACCTCAAACCCAGAAACTGGATCACCATAATCTAGTGACATTTGCTTCGTATCCTCTGCATCAAGAAAGATAAATTCAGGGTCAAGTTCAATAGAGGCTACAGTTCCCAGATCAACCGACACACCTCCTTCAATCCAGTTATACTCACTTTCCGCACTTGCTGTTGCACTGAACGTCAAGCAGAATACTGCAAGCATTCCCAACAATCGTTTCATGTTGATAAATCCCCCATTGTCTATGATTTTTTCTAAGATTAGTATCCATGTGAAACACTCATTCACTGTAGTAATGAAGAAAGAAATATTCCAAATGAAACCAATTATGATTATATCAACTATTTTTAAAAATAATATTTAATAATGGAATTTGTTCTCTTTTTTCAAGTAAATAATTACTAGTTCCTATAAAGTTTTACTGCACTCTAGCTATTTCGATATGATTAATTTCCGTTTTTTTCAATTCGTAAATAGACGAATACCAAAAACCCCCTAAACCGTTCATTGGTTTAGGGGGCATGGATTACTTCGTATAGTTATCAAAATATCCTTGGATGAACACAATCGGAGTTCCTTTATCGCCGCTGCCTGAAGTTAAGTCGGATAAAGAGCCGATGAGGTCCGTCAGTTTACGAGGAGTAGTCCCTTGGGATTCCATCGAGCCGACGAGGTCTTCCTCTTTATTCTCAATGAAGTCATTGATCGCTTTTTTCAGTTCTTCGCCGCGTAAATCTGCGAAGTTGTTATCTGCAAGGTATTTCAGTTTGATTTCATTCGGTGTGCCGTCAAGGCCTGCTGTGTAGGCAGGTGATACGACCGGATCCGCGAGTTCCCAGATTTTGCCGACTGGGTCTTTGAAAGCGCCGTCGCCATACACCATGACTTCAACCGTTTTTCCAGTCTTCTCCTTCAATGAAGCTTGAATCGTATCGACAATCGGCTGACAATTGCGTGGGAAAAGCTTCACGCTGTCTTCTGTTGCTTTGTTGGAGCCGAGAAGTCCGTATGCTTCATTAAAACCGCTGCCATCGACAGATTCTGCAAGGATGTTATCGAGGCTATAGATCTTTTCGCCGCCGTTCGCTTTCAAGATGCGCTTCGTTCTTTGGCGCGTATGGATATCGCAAGTGAGCACGTCTTTCGTGTAATCGAGAATCGTCTTCGCGTTGTTCGAGAAGATGACCTCGCATTCCACGCCGTACTCTTCAACGATTGATTTATAGTAGTCGATGTAGTCGACACCAGTGAATGTATGTTTATTGTAGCCGAAATGGCTGCGGAATTCTTGTTCATTCAATACGTCCGTCCAAGGGTTGACACCCTTTTCGTCGAGCGTGTCGATATCGACAAGGTGATTGCCGACTTCATCGGATGGATAGCTAAGCATCAAAACGATTTTCTTTGCAGCACCTTTCGCGATTCCGCGGAGACAGATGGCGAATCGGTTCCGGCTTAAAATCGGGAAGATGACGCCGATTGTGCTGTCGCCGAATTTCGATTGTACGTCTTTCGCAATATGGTCGATTGTTGCGTAATTTCCTTGCGCACGAGCTACGATGGATTCCGTGATTGTGACAATATCTCTGTCATTGATGGTAATTCCTTCGACTTCTGACGCTTTCAACACGCTATCTACAACGATTTCTTCAATATTGTCCCCTTTATTGATGATCGGGCAACGAAGACCTCTGACAACCGTTCCTACAACTCTTTCCAATGTTATCGCTCCTTATCGCAAAACTTTACTGACGATCTACTTGTACTATACTACCGTTTAATGGTATAAGTAAAATTAATATCTCTAATAATGGGTATAAGAGGTGGTTATGTGGTAAGCAAATTAGATTTGTATCGCATTTTTTGTGTCGTTGGCAAAAATGAAAGCTTTTCCGGAGCCGCGAAGGAACTTTTTATGACGCAGCCGGCCATCAGCCAATCGATTATGCAGCTGGAACGGGAGCTCGATACGCGACTCTTCAACCGGACGCCTAAAGGAGTCACGTTGACGAATGAAGGAAGCCTTCTTTTGGAGTATGTTAATTCGGCCATCAATTTAATCGAAATCGGTGAAGAAAAGATTGCTGAGTTCAAAAATCTGACGACCGGCGAACTTCGAATTGGCGTCGGAGATACCATTTCCAAGTATTTTCTACTGCCCCAACTGGAAGCCTTCCGTAATCGATACCCGAATATCAAATTAAAAATCGAAAATGGCACGACGGATGAACTTATTTCCTTCCTCAAATCGGGGGAAGTCGATATCGTCGTCTGCAACTTGCCTGTCAGCGATCCTTCGTTGAATGTTACATCTTGCATGGATATCCACGATACGTTCGTCTACGGCGATAAATACAGGAAATTGCTTGCAAGGCCGGTCGGATTCCGGGAGCTCGCCAAGTTGCCACTCATTTTTCTTGAACCAAGTTCGAATTCGAGGAAATATGTCGAAGAGCATTTCTTATCTGAAGGAGTAAAGATCTCGCCTGAATTCGAATTGGGCTCGCATGACCTTGTGGTAGAGTTTGCGAGGATGAATATGGGGATTGCTTGTGTCACAAGGGAATTTACAAAAGACTATTTGGAAAGCGGGGCACTTCATGAAGTCCAGCTGGCCGAGCAGATTCCGCATAGGAGCATCGGCGTCTGTTCATTGAAAAGCGTGCCGCTCTCGCCGGCTTCGACAAGATTCTGGGATTTGTTGGTAAAGTAATGAATAAAAGGATGCCTAAAAAGGTGTCCTTTTTAATTCGTTACTATTTTTTTCTTCCAATTCGATTCTTCATTTTCCAAGGATACTTTATCAGGTTTCACAACGAGAATACTAATGAGCGTCGCGACCGTGAAGAGAGCCATAATGACATATAACACCGCGTCGTAGGATTGTGTCTTTTCTAGAATAAAAGCACTCAATTGATTGCCCGACAGTCCTGCCAATGCCCAAGCAGATAAAGCCAAGCCATGCACAGTAGAAATCGTATCTAGACTAAAGCGGTCAGATAACAATGGGGGCAATGATGAAAATCCTCCGCCATAACCTGCATTCACGATACAAAGCAGCGCAATAACAAGAATTGCTATGGAATTCTCAATGCCATCAAGCAAAATGGTTAGTAGTATGGCTGATATAGAGGAGATGAAGATAATTTTGTAGATGGAGTTGCGATCTTTTAAGCGGTCGCCCCATGAAGAGAAAATAATCCGTCCACCTGCATTGAAAATAGCTGTCAACGAGCTAACGAAACCAATCGCTCCAAATCCAATGAACGCCAAAATTCCTTTTTCTTGTGAAATCAACGCTAATCCACATGTAATATTAATATAGAACATCAACCAAATGCCGATGAATGTTTTATTTGTTAACACTTTTCGATAGCTAAAACTTTTGGTATGTATACTTTCTTCTTCATAACCGGCTGGCTTTTTAAGAAGCAAGTGTCCGATCACCATCATGATTAAATAAATACCTGCTAAAATATAAAACATTGTATATATATTCGTAGCATTTACTAAGATACCCTCCCTGTTTCTATCTCCAAGCAGTTTCTCCATTAATGGACTTGCGATCACCTTTGCCAAGCCGAACCCTGCGACAGCAAGGCCTGTTGCTAAACCTTTTTGCGTCTCAAACCAAAGCATTAATGTTTTTACCGGCGTTAAATAACCGATGCCAAGCCCAATTCCCATCACAATTCCATAAGAAATATAAATCCCTATCAATGACTTTTGATAAATGAAGAAACCTGTTCCTGCCATTCCGACGATGAAAAATAATGCTGCTAGAAGGGACGACTTATGTATATCTTTCTCGACAAATTTTCCGCCGAATGCAGCCGACATACCAAGAACAAAAATGGCTAAACTAAACGCCCATTCGATTTGACCAACTGGCCTTTCAATGTAAGTTGCAATATCATTCTTGAATAATGACCAACAATACACCGTACCAATACTACAGTGAATTAATAAAGCTGGAAGTACAGCACGAATCCACTTATTTTCAAATTTCTCCAAAGTAAAACCCCTTTCTATACATATAGATTAAAACGAACTATTTATTAGTTTTAAATGCATTCGTTCGCGTTTAGATTTATAATATAAGTGAATTAGGATAATATTAATTGAAATTATATCTATTCACGAAAGTTAATAACGTGATTATATACTAACTCCGTACATAAAGATAGAGTAATTAGAAAAAAGGTCTTTAATAAAACACCTTTTCCAAAAAACTACATTATAATTAAAGATTAAATGATCATCAAAAAAGGGGGATCAGTGGAATGTTTAGTTACAAAATAGATGAAGATATTGAATTGCGTTTATTAGAGCATAGACATGCCGACCAGCTATTCCAGTTGACCGACCAATCAAGGGAAAGCTTACGTGAATGGCTGCCGTGGATCGATTTTACGAGGACGGTTGCGGATTCGAAGAATTTCATCGGTGGCACTTTGCAGCAGTTCAGCAGAAATGACGGCTTCCAGGCGGGCATCTGGTACAAAAGGGAGCTTGCCGGCGTGATTGGCTTGCATGGCATTAATTGGTCAAACAAATCGACATCAATTGGCTATTGGCTAGGAAGTGGCTTTGAAGGCAAAGGCTTGATGACGAAAGCTTGCCAGGCGGTTGTTGACTATTGTTTCAATGAATTAGAACTAAATCGGATTGAAATCCGTACAGCGACTGAAAATAAAAAGAGTATGGCAATACCAGTTAGGCTTGGATTCCAGCAAGAAGGTCATCTTAAACAAGCTGAATGGCTATATAACAAGTTTGTCGATCATTATGTATTTGGAATGGTGAAAGTGGATGGAATAAACGGTAAATAGCAAGGTGCCTACCCTAAATATGGACTTTAAGGGGTAGGCACTTTATTAGTGTTACTTGGAAACTATTGACATACTATTCTTTCAATCGTATAGTTGTGTTAGATTATTCAGTCAACCGGGAGAGTGGGAACAGGTTAACCGGAAAGGAGGTGCCCTAACTGAGTATCATCCGTTTTGAACTCAAAAAGATCCTGTGTCAAAAGAAACTGCTTGTTCTATTCGCCGTAACCCTTTTCGTAACAGCCGGTCTGTATATCCAAAATGTCAAACAACCATCCAAGTTTCAAGAACGAGCGTTAGAGAAAATTGAGCCTTATGTCGAAGAATCGGATAAATTGTTTCAAATTCTAAACAATATGAAGAGGACAATCGGTTTGGATGAGAAGCAGGAGAAGCAGCTAGAGCATGCGAACTTGATGGCGACAGCCCTTTTTCACTGGAAGAGTGCAATCTATAATGAGGAATGGGAGGCCATTCCGGCAATTGAACAGGATTTTTTAACTCATATGCATCTGTTTGAAAGCTATGAGAATAGTTTCTTATCTTTGCGTGATACTGAGCGGGAGATTACGATGCAAAGGAATGAATGGATGCTCACCCAAAGTCTCGCTTACGAAGATGAAGACTTCCCGATCTCCCCAGCCTTGTTTCTGAAGGAGAGCGCGACAGTCTTATTTGGCGTTGTCGGGATAGGGCTAGTCATCCTTCTTTTCGGAAATATCGTTACTACTGAAAAGGAACATAAAACTTGGCTGACCGTCAGAACGCAACCTATAGCAAAAGGGCGTTTAATTGTAGGAAAGTATATAAGCGTATGTTTAATGAGTATCTTGTTCATTGTCATTGGTGTTTCAGCGAGTCTTATCATTCCGATGATCCATAGTGGCCATCCCGTTCTATTTGAATACCCGGCGGTTGTCACAATAGGTGATACTGTTTCAATTATCTCCACAGGACAGTACATCATGAGGGCAATCCTTTTATTTATACTGGCAGGCATATTCACTCTAAGCCTCACGTTCTTTTTGGGGTCATTCGTAAGAAACTCATTTACCCTTTATATGTTGACAGGATTTATCTTACTTATCAGTGCATTTTCCACGTCCACTTACAATATCCTTAATGCAGTGTGGAACCCATTCCGTCTGCTTCTTTTTTCACAGTTCCTAGAGAAAGGGCCGGAGCTTTCCGATTGGTGGACACTTTTATTTGTTGTAGGCTGGAGCCTTCTATTGCTGGTTTGGGCAATCTTTATGCCTCAAAGAGCATCGGCTTTGTTCCAAGCCTCCGCAAACAAAAGTCCCTTCGCTAACGGAAAGATTAAAGCCAGGATCCCTTCCATGTTGAGGGTGAGTTTATTTGAATGGCGGAAGATGAGGCGCAATCCGCTATTTGCCTCAGTAGCGATTGTGTTGATACTTCTCTTAATTGTGGACTATATTTTCATTTCACATCAGACGGATCTGAAGGAAGAAGAGTATTTTCAGGACTTACAGGCATTAGCCGATGATTATAATGTTAATTTAGTATACCGTCTTCAGCAGGAGATCACTTCCTTTGATGAGGACAAGAAAAAGGCAGAAGAGAAAGGGGATGAAACTTTAATCGTCTATTATAATGATCCTAAGTCGCTAGAGCGCAAAGAGGAGCTATTAGAAGATTATCGGAATCTAGTCGCCATGCGCGTAAATGTGATAGATCATTATCAACAGAACGATTGGACTGCGTTCTACGAATCCCAGCTTGCCCTCAATGAAGAACGAAGAGCTAGAGAATCCACTTACGACCCGTTAAGTCCTTTCACCTATGCCGTGAGCATTGCGGAAAAGGAATGGCTGTTGGGGCGCAATCTTCGTCCGGTCTTGTCCGGGGAACTTACACCGACAATCTTTGATGAGTATGAAGACAAAGAACTTGAGAAATTCTATTATGACACTTATAAGAAAGTTGATAACAGCGGGCTGTTTTCACTTTACCTGAATATTACCGACAAGTTTTATATCATTCCCGGTATTGTTCTTCTTTTTTTAGTAGGAATGGGATTCGCAAGCGAAAGAGGGAAAAGACCGACGCTGCAATTACTTCTAACGCAGCCTGTGAGGAAACGGGACCTGTTTCTTGGGAAGGTGTTCACAAATTCGATGATAGGAATCATCGGTTGTGTTGCTTTGTTCGGGTTACTAGCCCTCATCGGCACATTGGTAAATCGGTTCGGAGACTGGGCATACCCTGTTTTACACTACGACCAGAAGTGGATTGACGATCCTTTTTCCTTATTTAAGGAAGCGACTTCTATAACTGACGGCTTCCATCTCATGCCGCTCGGAAATTATCTTCTGGAAACGATGGGGCTTTTCTTGCTTGTCCTATGGTTTGCGATTGTGTTATCGATCTTTTTATCCCAATTCATCCGAAGCAAGGCAGGTGTCATCGGTGCTGTAGCTGTAATTGGGTTTGTCGGTTATATAGGCAGCCACAAATTACTTGGCAACTTGCTTCATCTTTCGCCATTCACGTATTTTGATGTGGCCCGCATTACGAACGGGGAGATTGCGGTGTTGGCGGAGAATTATCAAATCACCGGGATGACCGGGAGCCTTGTACTATTGGTGTCCACTGTTGGACTAATTGGTATTGGCTGGTTGATTGCGAGCAGAAGAGATCGAACAACAATGGCGTGATCGTAAAAAACGGAGGACAAGCGATGTCCTCCGCTTCATTCTTATATTTCAATAATAAAAGGCAGGATCATCGGCCTTCTTTTCGTTCGGGTATAAAGAAGCTTTTCAACCGCTTTCCGGATAGCGTGTTTCAAGTCATTCCGTCGATAGCGGGTGGATGGCTTTGCTTCCTTGATTGTTGAGACGACCAGCTCATTTACTTCCTTATACAGCTCATTCGCATCGCGTTCGTAGACGAAGCCTCGTGAAATGGTGTCGGGATCCGAAATTATCCGGCCATCCCTTTTGCTCATCGAAACGACGATGATGAGCATTCCTTCCTCGGAAAGCAGTTTGCGATCGCGCAAGACGACCCTTCCAACATCTCCGATACCTAGCCCATCCACAAAGACATTGCCTGCTTCAACATGCCTCGTTTGGCGTGCGACTCCGTTTTCAATGTCTACAACATCGCCGTTATTCAAAATAAAAATATTTTCACTTTCCACACCGACGGACTCTGCCATATCCCGATGCAGCTGCAGCATGCGATATTCCCCGTGGATCGGTATGAAATAGGTCGGTTTCATTAACGAAAGCATCAGCTTTAACTCTTCACGATACGCATGTCCGGAAACATGCATGCCGGTTGCGCCGCCTGTCCCATAAATGACGTTCGCTCCGAGACGATAGAGATTATCGATAATGCGAGAGACGCTTTTTTCATTCCCCGGTATTGGACTAGAGGCGAAAATGACTGTATCTCCGGGGTATACGGATACTTGGCGGAAGTTATTGCTCGAAAGACGCGATAAAGCCGCCATCGGTTCGCCTTGGCTGCCTGTACAAATGACGACGACGTTTTCAGGATCCATCTGATCCACTTCCTGCGGCTCGATTAGCATTCCTTCAGGTATGTCCAAATATCCGAGCTCGTCAGCGACCGCAACGACGTTCACCATACTTCTGCCAAGCAAGGCAATTTTCCGGTTTGTCATTTGTGCAGCTTCAATGATTTGCTGCACACGGTGGACATTCGATGCGAACGTCGAGATGAATATTTTACCGTCCGCTTTCCGGAATGCATCCATAATATGTCCGCCGACAACCCGTTCGGACTGCGAAAAGCCGTGACGCTCTGCATTCGTGCTTTCAGATAATAAAAGCAAGACACCTTTTCTCCCGAGTTCGGCCATTTTATGAAGATCTGCATATTCATCGTTCACAGGCGTTAAGTCGAACTTGAAATCGCCGGTATGCACGACCGTTCCTTCAGGCGTTTCAAAGGCGATGCCAAGACAATCGGGAATGCTGTGATTCGTTTTGAAAAAGGTGGCGGACATTGCACCGAGATCAATCGTTGAATCTCCGTTGATTAATGTAAGTTTCGTTTCCCGAAGCAGGCCATGCTCCTTTAATCTCAATTCGATCAGTCCGAGTGTCAGCCTTGTCGCATAGACAGGAACGTTTAACTGTTTGAGGAAATACGGAATGCCGCCGATATGATCCTCATGACCATGAGTTACGATAAGTGCACGAACGTTTTCCCGGTGTTCGCGCAAATAGGAAATGTCTTGGATGATAAGGTCGACGCCGAGTAAATTCTCATCCGGAAATTTAGAACCGCAATCGATGACGACGATATCGTTTTCATATTGAATGACGTACATATTTTTCCCGATTTCATTGATGCCGCCTAACGCAAAAACCGCTAATTTTGTGTCCACATCGATGTCCTCCCACACTGGTAATAAAAATGAAAAAGGGCTATCCCGTCATTTCGACAGAGACAGCCTTTACTCCGAAAGTAGGATTCGAACCTACGGCCTATCGGTTAACAGCCGATTGCTCCACCGCTGAGCTATTTCGGAAAGATAGTAGTAAACCTATCATGTGCAAAATGTGGGGGATTATTCATGTTGATTTCCATAAAATATTGGACAGCGGAAAGTTATCTATTGAATAGAGGAAGTTATCCATCGAATAAAGGAATATATCTATTGAATACCTGCGGTTATCTGTCGAATAAAGGAAGTTATCTATTGAATACCGAAAATTATCACCAAATCATGACTAAAGCATCAGAAAAGCACCTCCAATTCCAAATCGAAGGTGCACATAATGATTACATTAAATTCTCTTCAAACCGAATAGCACGTTGAAGCCAAAGCAAAGGACGCCCAATACGGTCATCGCTCCTCCTAACGTTGCCAATAGGAAGAATATTTCCGGCCCTCCGAGAATAGCCGTTGCAATGCTGATCATCATAATCGGCAAGCCGATATTGTGAAGCCAAAAGTGCGCTTTCGCCAAACCGGACTGCTCCAGACTCGGATAAAGATGATAGAAAACCCCCGCCAATGCAAGCGATACCCAGCCGACTAAGTTCAAATGGACATGCACGGTCGTCATGTTAAACACATGCGTAAAAGACATGAATAAACCGAAAGAAATGCCGATCATGAAATAAACAACTGAAATCTTCATCAATGTTTTCCCCATTTTCCCCACACCACCTTCCAACATAGAAATCTTTCTATAGTATTCTATGTTGGACATTCTACGGAATGAGGCTGCGGGGAGAAAAAGCCATAAATTATTTCACATCCGTCCGGACCGGATGATGGTGTAAAAGAGGAAAAGGAACATGAGCAAGGCGATGATGAAACTGGCTTCGATGATTGGGAAATGCGATAGGACATTCGTCTGACCGATGATCGCGGAGCCGATGATCATTCCTGCCAAGAGAATGCTGAAGGACAGCAAAGCGATGCTGAATGATAGGCGGTTGCTGATTCGATCGAGCATATGCAGATACTTTTGCAATTGGTGAACATTGAGATTCAATTGGAGCTTCCCTTTGCGGATGGTCGTTGCAACTGCTTTCAAATCCTTTGGGAAATGGGAAATGACCCCGAAGTTTTCGATGAATTCAATCCAAGAGTTTTCGATAACACTCTTTGGGTTGTACTGTTTCCACATCAACTTTTTCCCGAAAGGCTCGACCGCCTCCATTATATTTAATTCAGGGTCCAGTTTTGAAATCAATCCTTCCAATGTAAGTATGGATTTTCCTAATACAGCGATTTCGGTCGGGATGAAAATATGATGTTGCTGAGCGGCTTGGAACAACTCGATAAAAACGGTGCCCAAGCTCAATTCATCCAATGGCACATCATAATATTTACTTTGCAACTCATTCATATCCCTTGAAAATGCGTAGATATCCGTGTCATCGGAAAGAATACCCATTTCGGCAAGAATGTCGATGATCCCCTCAGTGTTTTGATTGCGCATATGAAGGATAAGAGGGGCGAAGTGGTATCTCATTTTGTTGTCTAGCCGTCCGACCATGCCGAAGTCCAAAAAAGACACAATATTGCCGGGCAGGATAAAAATATTCCCCGGATGAGGATCGCCGTGGAAAAATCCTTCGTCCAAAATCTGATGAAGCATCGAATCGACAATCCTTCGGGCAATCAATTTCCGGTCGTATCCGCCCTTATCAAGTTTTTCGAAATCATTCGCTTTGATGCCTTGAATCCTTTCCATCGTCAACACTTTATCCGTTGAAAAATCCCAATAGACCTTCGGGACAACAATCTCGCGCTGTTCCTCAAATTGTTGTCCGATCCGCTCGCAGTTGCGCCCTTCCACGTGGTAATCGAGCTCACTATTCAATGACCTTGAAAATTCAACGATCATATCATGCAAGCGATAGGTTTTCGCCCAATCCGCTTTCGATTCCAAGAAGCTCGCCAAATCGTCCAAGATGGCAAGGTCGGTCTCCATGGTAGGCCGGATATCGGGACGCTGCACCTTGACGGCAACCTCTTCACCCGAATGCAATTTTGCAACATGAACTTGTCCAATTGAGGCAGTTGCCAAAGGCTGTTCAGAAAAATGGCCGAAAAAGTCCTCAAGCGGGCCCTCCAACTCAGACTCGATAATTTTGCGGATTTGTTCAAATGGAACGGAAGCGACGTGATCCTGCAGCTTCTCGAGCTCCAACGCAATCTTCGGTGGAACAAGATCTCGCCTTGAACTCGCAATCTGTCCTAGCTTGATGAACGTCGGTCCTAGCTCCTGCAAGGACTCCCGCAGCTTCACACCTATATCTTGCAGCTTCATTCCATCTCCCTCGTGTTTAGGATCCCGATTTGTAAGGCCCAACCGAAATAGGAAGTGGCTAAGCCCGTTTCGTAAAAATGTATTGATGATTTCCTTATATCGTTTCGTATGCCGAATCCGAATCTTGAACAAGCCAATCCCTCCAAAATTATGTAGTGGCGGTATGACATATATACCCTTTTGATTGGCAGGTTATCCATGGGATTTGGTGGATGGTCGGAGGAAGTGGTGTTGCGACTGCGTTTGATTGATTTGCGAATAAAAACATCTATAACTTTTGGAATGTTTCCTTTTTTTGTGTCGGAGAAATGGTAAAATGGAGAAACGTACTACATAAAAGTGGGGATTCTATTGGACATTCTTATATTCATCGCAATTATACTACTGGCCTCCATCCTCCAGACGGGGACCGGGTTCGGCTTCTCCATCGTCGCGACGCCGTTTCTTCTATTATTATTTGACGCGCGAGACGCCATCCAGATCAATCTGCTTCTATCATTGGTCATTTCACTGGCAATGTACCGCAAAGTGAGGACGGATATTGACAGAGGCGTGTTGAGGCGGTTCATCGGCGGAAGCTTTATCGGGTTGCCGCTAGGAATCATTGTGTTTCTGCTCGTCGATATTCCGAAATTGAAGTTGGGCATCGGAATTGTCATCCTTCTATTGACAGCCCTTTTGCTGCTCAAGTTGAGGATTAAACAAACACCAAACAGGGACGTTGCCATCGGTGGAGTTGCCGGATCCTTGACGACGAGCATCGGCATGCCGGGACCGCCATTGCTGCTTTATTTTTCAGGCACGGACACGGCGAAAGAGACATTGCGCGGCACGACGCTCGTTTATTATTTATTCATCTATTCCATCAGTTTGCTCATCCAGATCGTCTTCGCGGGTACGAGTACGACCGTATGGAAATCGAGCCTTCTCGCTTTGCCGCTCGTTTGGCTTGGCCTCTACGCGGGTCAGTATTTATTCCTGAAGGTCAATCAAACCGGCTTCCGCATCTTCATGTATATCATTTTATTATTTACGGGGGTTTACTTACTTATTAGCACGTAAACATAAACAGAAGGGCTGGCATGCCGCCAGCCCTTCTGTTTATTAATAAGCCTTATCCCCATTGAAGATGGAATTCTTAACGATTACATAGTCAACGTTACGGATGGCATCCAATTTCGTTCCGCCCGCGTAGGAGATGGACGATTGGAGGTCCTGCTGCATTTCAGTCAATGTGTCCTGCAGCTTCCCTTTGTATTCCACATGCATTTTTTTACCTTCAACGTTTTTCTTTTCACCCTTTTGGTATTCCGATGCAGATCCGAAATACTCCTTGAACAGCTTGCCGTCGACTTCGATCGTCTTGCCTGGGGATTCTTCGTGTCCGGCAAATAGCGAACCGATCATGACCATGGAAGCGCCGAACCGAACCGATTTCGCGATGTCTCCATGCGTACGGATGCCGCCGTCAGCGATGATCGGCTTTGAAGCGGCTTTTGCGCACCAGCGGAGTGCAGCTAACTGCCATCCGCCAGTTCCGAAACCTGTTTTGATTTTCGTGATGCAAACTTTCCCTGGCCCGATGCCTACTTTAGTAGCATCCGCACCAGCATTTTCAAGCTCGCGAACTGCTTCCGGCGTACCGACATTGCCTGCGATGACGAATGTTTCGGGTAAATGCTTTTTCAAATGTTGGATCATGCGGATGACTGCATTTGAATGGCCGTGTGCAATATCGATCGTCACGTAGTCAGGGATAAGCTGATCAGCAGCCAATTGCTCGACAAAACCGTATTCTTCCTCTTTGACACCAACGCTGATTGACGCAATCAAACCACGGGCATGCATATCTTTAATGAAATCGGCACGTGTCTCTGGATTGAAACGGTGCATGACGTAGAAATAACCGCCTTCCGCCAACTGGATGGCAATCTTTTCATCAATGATCGTCTGCATATTTGCAGGTACGACCGGCAATGCGAATTTATGTTTACCTAACGTGACGGACGTGTCACACTCTGAGCGACTATTCACAATACATTTAGCGGGAATCAATTGAATATCTTCATAATCAAATACTGTATCCATTCATTACACTCCTAAAGGCGAATAATATTTTTTAATTAGATATAAACGTTCGTACTTTTGTAATTTACATCATTTTTCCCTGTTCGTCAACTCGAAAAGCAAAGTATATTCCAATATAAGGGTGTTCGGCACGTGTATAGATGATATGATGGATAAAGATTTTATTTTTAGCAGAGGAGATTGGTCGCAATGAGGCTGTCTTTGAAGTATTTAATAGGACTGGTTGCGTTGTTATCAGTAGTACTGACACTGGCGGCCAGCATTATATCAGGTTATCGTGCGGAGCAGCAGTCCTTGATTGATGGTACTTTGGAAACGAACCGCGCTTACGCGGAAAAAATGGCAAAGTCAACGGATTCTTTTTTTTCTTCTACATTGCAAACCCTAAAAGTAAGCGCAAAGCATCTTTCTCCATATATGAGTCCGGAATATGTTGATGAATATCTGATTCCTGAAACGAACCGGTTGAAAGAACAGACGAATACATTCAATTCAGTTTTAATCGTTGATAAGGAAGGTGAAATCTTGTCAACTTCTCCTCAAACATTGGATCTGATGGGGAAAAAGTTAGACTCGAAAGGCGGTAAGGAAGCGCTTAAGAAGCGTGAAGCCTATATCTCGCAGCCGTATGTCGGACTTACAGGCCGATTGATCATTTTCATCTCTCACCCGATTTTTGACGAGAACGGGAGATATCTTGGTTTAATCGGCGGAACAATTTATTTGAAGGAGGACAATATCCTTCAGGAAGTTTTGGGAGAACACTTTTATGAGAATGGTTCGTATGTCTATGTTGTCGATCAAAGCGGAAGAATCATTTATCACCAAAATCAAGAACGTGTAAATGATATTGTTTTGGAGAATCCCGTCGTGCAGCAACTATTAGTAGGCAGAAGTGGTGCAATGGAAGTCGTAAATACAAAGGACGTCGAAATGCTGGCTGGCTATGCATCGTTGCAAATTACGAACTGGGGTGTAGTGACGCAACGATCAAAGGAGGAATCCTTGGCCCCGTCTGTCGTGATGATAAAAGAAATGGCTAAGATGACGATTCCTTTTTTAGTCATTTCCTTGCTTGTTATTTTATATATTGCCCATCAAATTGCAAATCCATTAACAAAACTAGCATCTTATGCGGAATCCAGCACGGAGAATAACCAAGAAGAGAAGATTAACAAAGTGCGTGCTTGGTATTATGAAGCCATTCAATTGAAGAAGGCATTGAATTATAGCTTGAATTTCTTCCAGGACCGAGTGAACTTCTTTATTCACCAATCAACAATCGATCCACTGACAAAATTGATGAATCGCCGGGCGATGGATGCACATTTGAAAACTTGGACAGAGCAAGAAATCCCTTATGCAGTGCTCATATTTGATATTGATAAATTCAAACGTGTGAACGATACATACGGACATGCCGTGGGGGATGAAGTATTGAAGTACTTGGCTGAGTCAATGCTTGAGGTAACTAGGAAAGAGGATATTTGCTGCCGGTTCGGTGGTGAGGAGTTCGTCATCCTATTGCCGGAAACCGATCAGAGTGCCGCATTTCATATCGCGGAACGATTACGTAAAAAACTGGAAAGCACAATCAGTCCTTGCGGAGAAGTAGTGACCATTTCCATTGGTATGGCTACATACCCTAAAGACGGGACACATCCTGCGGAACTGTTGGAGTTGGCCGACCAATGTCTCTATGAAGCGAAACGGGCGGGACGTAATCGGACGGTTGAATGTGCTACACTGATGAAATAAGAGCGAGGAGGACACGATTATGCAATATTCGAAGTCGAAAATGGAACTGCTTGTGAAAAACAACGCGGAATTGACGAAGCGGCTCAAACAGATTATGAAGGAACACGAATTGGAGAAGAGTTTTGCCTTGAAGGCATTGTACCACTCCGAAGTGAAGGAAAGCGGAAGGTTCATGAAGGATTATCAGGAGCTTTGATTGTAAACGGCAGCGTGTAGAGGATGCTGCCGTTTTTTTACATGCAAAGGATGCCTATTCAACCGTTATCCGTGTTTGCATTTTTGGGGGAGTGAATAAGACAAGGCCCGTCAAGGCGAATAATCTGTCTCTGTTTTTTCTTCAGAATTGAAAAACAGTTTTATTGATTAATGGGAACGTTTGTTTTATAGTGATGGAAGGAACTATCATATAGTTGAAGGGAGGGAGTCAAATGCAGAATTGGAAAGAGGAATTGGAGGAGGCCCGCTTGAAGGGATTGAATCAAGGCATCCGCCAAGAGAAGGTTTCCACAGTGCTGACAATGCATGGCTTGGCTTTCTCCACGGAAACAATAGCCTTGGTGACAAGGCTGACAACTAATGAAATTGAAGCCATTATTTTAGAAAACTGGCAATGAAGGTTTTCGTAACAGTAAAAAACCGCTGCAGTCTTACGTGACTGCAGCGGTTTTTGCACAAAAGCATCGTTACAGATCCTCCACGAAAACTTTTCGATCATTTCCCAAGATATATTGTCATTTCGGAACCTTTGACTCATTCGGTTGATGAAACCCGGACCGCGGTTTGAGTGATAAAATAGAATTAGTGTGATGGTTCCCGGAAGGAGACGAACGAATTGAGCATTCATTTAACTCACAAAAAAATCATAGATCTATGCGGCTCCGTTTCGTTCAAACGGGGCGAGATGTATTACCGTGCAGGGAAAGTGATTTTGGAACAATATAACGACATATATTGCAAAGCGATTGTGGAGGGGAAAGAAAACTTCCATGTGGAGATTGATTGTGAAAACGGCAAGGAAATCCGCACAGAATGCAGTTGTCCCTCCCTTCCGTTCTATCGATACAAATGCCAACATGTGGCGGCTGTATTGATTGCTGTGAATGAACAGATGGAAGTGCCGACTGAACAGGGATTATCGGAAGGCTTGCTGTCCCTTTTCGATAGCAAGCCGAGGCCGAGCGGGCATCAGCTTCATTTTGAAGATAGGGAAGTGCTGGGGCTGGCGTTCACCTTGCTACCAGTTAGAACTGGAAAAGGGTATATGCTCGGCATTGAGCTGCAAGTGGAAGGCGTATCAGTAGAAGATGTCCGGCAGTTTTTGGAGGATGTGAATGAAGGACGTACAAGCAAATTGAATTCCGCATTCACGTTTGACACCAGTCTACATTGTTTCAAACGGAAGGCGGATGCTGTTTTGCAACGGCTTATTGAGGTCAACAACGGAGCATACACCTACCACGGAGTCGGACATCAAACATTGATTATCCCTCCTGCTTCATGGGAAAAGCTTTTGTCGGTTTTGAAAGAAGCGCCTGAAGTTGTGTTGGAAAGCGGCAGCGATCGGGCGGTTGACTTCCGTATTGCGGAAACAGGATTGCCTGTCAGGTTCCAATTCTACAAAAGACCGAAAACAGGTCATTTCTTGAAAATCGACGGATTGGAACATGTCCTCGTATTGCAGGCTTATAACCTTGTCCTTTGCAGTGGGAAATTGTTCCGATTTTCCGGCGAGGATTGCAAACGGCTCGCTGATTTGAAGCAAATGGTTGAATCGTCAGGTACGCGCCAGTTGCCGATCTCTAACGAACAAATCGGCTTTTTCATCGAAAAGGTTGTACCGGGCTTACGGAGGATCGGCGAAGTTCAACTCGATGAAACGGTGTTGGATCAGCTTGTGAAATCCCCGTTGAACGCGAAACTGTATCTCGACCGGGTGAATAATCGATTGCTTGCAGGTCTTGAATTCCAATACGATCATCTCGCGATCAATCCTCTAGTCGAACGGGAGTTGCCGGCAAGCTCCGTGTTGGTCCGCGATTTGGAAAAGGAAGAGGAAATCCTGCGGTTAATGGAGGAAAGTTCATTCGCCCAGATGGATGAAGGGTATTTATTGCATAACGAGGAATTGGAATATGAATTCCTCTACAACATCCTTCCGAAGCTTGAGAAACTTGTGCGTGTCTATGCAACGACTGCGATTCGCATTCGGATTTTCAGGGGGAGCGCAAAACCGCGCATTCGCGTGAAAGCGTTCGAAGACCGGACGAACTGGCTGGAGTTCAAATTCAGCATGGATGGCATTCCGGACAAGCAGATCCGCGGCATTCTCGAGGCGCTTGAAGAAAAACGGAAATATTATCGATTGCGGAGCGGCGCCCTTCTTTCATTGGAAACGAGGGAGTTTGAGGAAATCCGACGCTTTATGAATGAAGTGTCAGGAGAGCTGGACGAACTGGAAAAGGGATTAAATATGCCGATCACCCGAGGAATACACTTCCTAGATATAGTTGGTGAAGATGAAATGTTCTCCATTGAGGAGTCGGCTCGCCGGTTTTTTGAAAGGCTCTTGCATCCCGAGACTGCCGCGTGGGATGTCCCATCGTCATTGGAAACCGTATTGCGCGATTATCAAAAAACGGGTTATCAATGGATGAAGACAATCGCTGAATTCGGAGTCGGTGGGGTGCTGGCGGATGATATGGGGCTCGGCAAGACATTGCAAAGCATTGCGTTCATCGTGTCCGAACTGCCGAAAATTCGGGATGAAAAGCGGCCGGCGCTAATCATTTGTCCGTCTTCTCTCACATACAACTGGCTGAGTGAGCTGAAGAAGTTTGCGCCGGAAATTGAAGCCATTGTGTTGGATGGGAATAAAAAGGAGCGGGCTGAGCGACAAGCTGATACGGATGGAAAAGATGTCCTGATTACTTCCTATCCGTTGATACGGCGGGATATCGTATGGTATGAAAAGCAGCATTTCCATACCGTCTTTTTCGATGAAGCGCAAGCGTTCAAAAATCCGTTCACTCAAACGGCAAGGTCGGTGAAGAAATTGCAGGCGACCCACCGGTTTGCGTTGACGGGGACGCCTATCGAAAATGCCTTGGAGGAATTATGGTCGATTTTCCATGTCGTTTTTCCGGAGTTGTTCATGGGCTTGCGAGAATTCAGCGAGTTGTCGCGGAAAACGGTCGCGCGGCGTATCCGCCCGTTTTTGCTGCGACGGGTAAAAGAGGATGTGCTTGAGGAGCTGCCGGATAAGGTTGAGTCGATTGAGTCGTCGGAGTTGATGCCTGAACAGAAGGAGCTCTACGCTGCTTACTTGGCAAAGCTGCGGCATGATACGCTGTGGCATTTGGATAAGGATACATTGCGGAAGAATAAAATCAGGATTCTGGCGGGTCTGACGAGATTGCGGCAAATCTGTTGCCACCCGGTGTTGTTCGTCGATGGCTATGAAGGAAGGTCCGCGAAATATGAGCAGTTGAAGCAATTGCTTGAGGAATCGAGGCGTGCGGGAAGGCGGGTGCTGATTTTCTCGCAGTTCACAAAAATGCTCGACATCATCGGCAAGGATTTGGCGATGGAAGGGATGCCTTTCTTTTATTTGGACGGGCAGACGCCTTCAGAAGAACGGTTGGAATTATGCAATCGCTTCAATGCAGGTGAGCGTGATCTGTTTTTGATTTCATTGAAAGCGGGCGGAACTGGATTGAACCTAACAGGGGCAGACACCGTCATATTATATGACCTATGGTGGAACCCGGCGGTCGAAGAACAAGCGGCAGACCGTGCTCATCGGATCGGCCAAAAGCAAGCTGTCCACGTCATCAAGCTCGTTGCACGTGGAACGGTGGAGGATAAAATGAATGAGCTGCAGGAGAGGAAAAGGAATTTGATCGGCGAAGTCATTGATGCGGAGATGGGTTCATTGACGGAGGAAGATATATTGGATTTGTTACAGGTTTAGCGATGTTTAAGGGCGGCCGGAAAAGACGACACTGAACGGAAGTAGAGGTGAATCAGATGAAAGCATTTAAATTTTTGGTTGGAACCGTCATAGTACTTGCCTTTATAGCATTCGGCGTCTATCATTTCGGCACGAAGTACATTGCCGACGAGGTGATGGGCCAAGTTGCTGCGGAGCTTGATGCAAGCGGCGAACTGGAAAACATTAAAAAAGAAGTCCAAAATGACCCTGAATTGCGCGCATTTATTGAAGAAGGGAAAAACGTGGACAGCTCAAAGCTGCCATTCCAAACGAAAGAGGAAGCGACCCGCGTCTTGCTGAAGAAATTTGATCTCAGTGAAATTAACGACATACAAATCCAAGCAAGGCAAGGCATGACGGCGTCCGAGCAACAAGCACTGTTCGATAAAATCCAAAGCAGGCTGACGGACGAAGAGATGCTTGCATTGAAGGCGTTGGCGTATAAAGAGTTGTTTAAATGAAAAACCGCTTCAGTCGAATGTGACTGGAGCGGTTTTTCGTCGGAAAAGAGGGTGTCGGGGAGTTACCGGTTATTTCCCGAAAGATATCGATCATTTCCCAAAAGTTATTGTCATTTTGGGGCATTTAACCTAACTGGATTGTTCGGAGAAAGTTTCAAAGAGGGAAGATGGATAGTTATCCCTCGGATAAGATTGAAATATATGAAACTAAAACCATGGTTTGTTAATTGGTGCTTCATGCATATTTCGAAATAGTAGCATTTCATTTACTCTTAATTGTAAAATACCCAATTATGGAAGGAGTGTTTCAATATGAAAGGCATTCAACGGATATTCTGTATCACGGCAGCCTTTATTTTGCTTTTCGGTTTGGCAGGCAATGCATCTGCGGCAAATAAGAAGATTTTTGACCAAGTGAAAAATGAATATGCCTCCTATGAAAAGAAAACGACAAACACTTTTGAGACGTACCGTGAGAAGACGAGGAAGGCATATGAGGTATTTCGTGACAAAGAGCAGGCGTCTTTTGATGCGTTTGATAAGCAGACGGATGCAGACTTGACGAAACTGACGAAATTTTTGAGTGAAGATTTGACACGCCTCGAATCTCAATATGGCGGGAACAAAGATTTTGCTGAAAAGCTCCGAAAGTATAACAGCCAAATCAGCCCAACATCGCTAGGAAGCCCGATGCAGAGATACGCGCAAAGCATCAATCCAAATTATTTGGGAGGGCTCATGACCCACTATAAAAATGCTATCAATGAAAACTATTTGGGCGGCCCGATGACAGCTTACAAGAACGCGGTGAATGAAAACTACCTTGGGGGCCCGATGACTGCCTATAAAAACACTGTGAATGAAAATTACTTGGGCGGTCCGATGACGAAACTCAAAAACAATAGCCGAGACAGCTATTTGGGCGGAATTATACAGCAGCATAAACGAGGCAAACTATCCCAAAAAGAAGCACTGAAGCAATGGAATGCAATGCTTCAAAAAGAGCGCAAACATATTCAATCAGAAATTTCAAAGTTAAACAAGGACATCAGCCGGACAATTGATTCCACGACTGATAAAATCCTTTCACAAAAATCGAAAACTGTGAATGGCATCCTTGACCAACGCGAGAACTCACTTCAGACCATTTCAGACATGCGAGCCGAGTATTTCGGTGAAGGAATTACATTTGAAATACTCATTCCCGACTTGGGCGAGAACCAAGTGATGATTGATGGGAAATGGTTTGCGCTTCACCAACCGCCAGTCCTGCAAAACGGTGAAGTACTCGTTCCACTGCGGGCAGTCTTCGAGGCGATTAATCCGGGAGTGAAGCTGCAGAAAAAAGACGATGTTATTACAATAGCGAAACCGTCCGTGAAAATGGCCATTGGTTCGAAGAGAGCAACAGTGAATGGAAAGGACATCACGCTTTCAACGGCACCGATCATTGTGAATGGGCAAACGATGATCCCACTACAGTTAGTAAGTGCTTCATTTGGTAATTCGATACTGTGGGATCCCAAGGTGAAGACCGTATTTATTGACTGAAATCAAAAACGGCAGCGCGCAATGCGTTGCCGTTTCGTGTTTCATTTCTTCAAATCATATCCAACAACTGTCCATATACCTGTGGAGACTTGCCGTACTAATCGTTTCAAATAAATCCTAGCAATTGCCGACTTTTCACTGTCCACTTCCACAATCGCATCGGCGTTTGCCTGTTTGATCATATTCAGATCGTCGTAATCGATAGGGTAATCGCCAACAATTCCTTCTGGAGAAAGTTGAAGGCTCGCGAATACTTGTGAAACGACGATGGTTCCACTTTCCTTTACCCGGTATGTTGTATTGACGCTTTTTTCATTCACACTGACCGCAATCTTTTCTAGTGAAAAGGGTTCTCCATTTGAAAAGTTAGAATGAATCCAGCAGCAAGTTCTGCTTCCCACAGATCAGCATAGCCTGTTTTTTGGACCCTTGCTCATCGTTTTTCATGGGCATTCGTTCACCTCTTCCAAGTTGCTTTATGGAAAGAGTAGCATACAATTAAAAGTGCGTGGGAAGAGCGCTCGTATGGGGGGAATCGACATGGAAGAAAAAGAGTTTCCGGTATTGGAAACGGAACGGTTGTTATTGCGGGAAGTGAAACCGGAAGATGCAACAAGTGTATTTCATTATCTTTCAGATGAAGAAGTGATGGAGTATTACGGAATATCCCCGATGACGGATGTAAGGGAAGCAGAAGAGGAGATCGGCTGGTATCGCCGTATTTTTGACGAAGGGACAGGTATCCGTTGGGGAATAACGTTAAAAGGCACGTCCAAAGTGATTGGAAGCTGCGGTTTTCTTCAGTACGAGGAACGTCACGCTAGATCGGAAGTAGGTGCGGAGCTTGCAAAGGAATATTGGAGAAGCGGCATCATGACGGAAGCTTTAGCGGCTGTCGTTCACTATGGCTTTAAAAAGATGGCGCTCATGCGGATTCAGGCATTGATTGAACCTGATAATACCGCCTCGCAAAAGCTATTTGAAAAACAAGGGTTCATGCAAGAAGGTTTATTGCGGAAATACGAAAAGGTCAATGGTGAATTTGACGATTTGTACATGTATTCACTTTTAAGGGATGACCGATCTTTTGAATGAACAGTAAAGTCTCTGAGGTTTCTCCTTGATTTCTTCTTTTTTGTAAATAGAAATACAAATCGACTACTAGACGATAAATTGAAAAACTATGACATCGGTTTTCGATTCCGAAGTTACTTCTATCATCATTACTCCGGAGCTTTTGTATTTGATGACCCTAAAAAAGCATTAGAAACGTTTACGCTTAGGTCGATTCAGGTGCCTCGTGAATGAAAATAAATGAAGACCACCACGTACAAGTGCACCCAGAGATTTTCGTCTCTGGGTGTTTTCTTGTAGAAATTGCTTGTTAGTTGATAGACCCGTAGAAGATTTGGCCGTTTCTTGTGTCGATAACTTTCAACATATTGGTGCGTTTTATGAAGATTGATTTATACTGCGTGCGTCCGTTTTGATCCTTCAAAGTAATAACGCGTTTGCTTGCATTGTCTTCGATGACTTGCAAGTTTAAGTTGTCCACATTAACAATAGAAGAAAGCTTAGAATGTTCAGCAAGCGTGCTGTTTTGGTCTGCATCCGGCTTGCTCTCAGGCTTCGTTGCTTCCGGTGCAATTTCAGACGGCTGTACAGTGCCAAAAAAGATTTCGCCTCCGCGGAAGTCGATGACTTTCAAGTTGTTTGTGTTTTTCAAGAAGATGGATTTGCATTTGCCTTGTCCACGTGCGTCGCTGAATAGGATGACGCGTTTGTAGTTATTGTCTTCCGTCACTTTTGCGGTTAGTCCGTTCACGTCGATCTTGGAAGCTATTGTTGCGTATTCAGGAAGTTTCTTCAGTGCATCTGCTGTGATGCTCAATTGGTATCTTGCTTCATGGTTCGAGTAGGAAGATTCATATTTTGTTGCAGCGGCCTCCACCTTATCTGTGTGAAGAACGTTTGCTGCTCCGAAACTGCCTGTAGTTAGTAGTACTGCACTCAATGTAGTTGTGAAAATTTTTTTCATGTTTTTTCTCTCCTTTTTTTGGCATGACTTAATTTTACCCTCGCTTTTTTAAAGGACTCTGTGAAATAAATGAGAGATTGGTGAGAATTTCCTCGCCTTTTATCTAGAAATCCCTCCAAGTGAGGACTGGAAGCTCAGTAAATGATGAATCTATGAAAATGGTTTTTATTACACATGGAGCAGAGTCCACTTATGGAAGACAAAAGGCTTTTTGAGTATTCGTGATTTTGTACATTTGTTGGATAATAAATGGTAGACTCGAAGAATAGATAGAGGGGGTGTTGGAATGGAAGTGTCTGAAAAAGTGCTTTCAATTCGGAATCTGACAAAATCATACGGCGGGCATGCTGTATTAAATGGCGTGAATTTGGAAGTGGAACGGGGGCAGATCATCGGATATATCGGTCCGAATGGTGCTGGGAAAAGTACGACTGTGAAGATCATGCTCGGCATGATTCAAGATTATGAGGGGCAAGTCGTCATCTTTGGCGAGGATATTGCTTCAGGAGATCCATCTTATAAAAAGAGAATTGGCTATGTGCCGGAGCAAGCGGAGTTGTACGATAACTTGACGGCATTGGAATACTTGGCATTCACAGGGGAGTTGTACGGACTTGACCGTGCGTTTGTGGAAGAAAAAGCGCAGAAACTGATGGTTGAATTTGAACTGGGCGACGTCATGCACTCGCGGCTTTCTTCCTTCTCCAAAGGGATGCGGCAAAAGGTGCTTATTATTTCGAGCTTACTGCATAATCCTGATCTGTTGTTTTTCGATGAACCGTTAAGCGGATTGGATGCGAACAGCATGATGGTCATCCGTGAAATGCTCGCGCAACTGGCGGCGCAAGGAAAAACGATCTTTTATTCATCACATATAATGGATGTCGTCGAGAAGATCAGCAATCGGATCGTGCTCCTCGTCAAAGGGACAGTTGTCGCGGATGGCAGCTTTGAGGAATTGCAGGAAATGAGTGAAGAGGGGTCTCTTTCCGACATCTTCAACCAGCTGACAGGATTCACGGATCACGCGAGTCGGGCGGAGCGATTCATCTCGATTGTAGAGGATGGAACTGCCGATGCATGAATTCCGGACGCTGGCGATCCTTTCTAGATTTAAACGGATTTTCATTAAAGCAGGAATTGATTATGGCGCAATGGAAACCATTTTGCGCATGAAATTGACGATGGATGGCAGACGAACGCCGACCATTTTCAATGGGCAAAAGAAAAAGGACGGCAATCAGTTCCTGAAGTCTTTATGGATCTATGGATTATATGGACTCATGGTGATCCCGTTCCTTCTGTTCGGGGACGGTCATTATATTTTTCAAATGAGTATCGTCTTCGGCATCATCATGTTCATTTTGGCAACGACGATGGTGTCCGACTTCTCGTCAGTCTTATTGGATGTGAGAGATAAGACGATTTTGCAGACGAAACCGGTGAGCAGCAAGACGATCAATACCGCAAAAATCATTCATATATTGATCTATATGTTCTTCATAACAGGGGCTTTCATTGCCATCCCGCTTGTTGTCGGGCTGTTTTCAAAAGGAATTGTATTTACACTCATTTTCCTTGCTGCTTTGCTGTTCACGATGCTCTTTATCGTTGTGATGACGTCGCTCGTCTATTTTGTCGTTCTGCGATTCTTTGACGGCGAAAAGCTAAAGGATATTATTAACTATGTGCAGATTTTGCTGTCTATCGGCGTCATCGTCGGCTATCAGATTGTTATACGCGCCTTCGATTTTGTCGACTTGGATTTGACATATACATTCAGCTGGTGGCATCTGTTTTTACCGCCGATGTGGTTTGGTGCAGCGTTTGAGCTGTTGTTGAATCAAGACTATTCAAATGTGCTGATTCTGTTATCAGTACTTGCCTTGCTCGTCCCGATCATCTCCATGTATATCTACGTACGGCTCATGCCTTCATTCGAACGCAATATGGATAAGTTGATGAGCGAGTCGAAAAATAGGAAGAAGAAATCGAGCTGGTGGGTAGATGTTTGGGCGAAGCTTTGCTGCCGAAACAGGGAAGAGAAGACGTTTTTCCGTTTTGGCGCTTTAATGATGCAGCAGGAACGGGAATTCAAGCTGAAAGTTTATCCTTCACTCGGCTTTTCACTCGTCTTTCCGTTCATTTTCATCTTTATGGAACTGCAAACGAGGACGCTGGCGGATATCTCCACAGGAAAAATGTTTTTGCTCATCTATTTCGGCAATATGATGATCCCGACGATTATTCACACTATGCAATTTTCCGTGAATTATAAAGGGAATTGGCTGTTCATGGCAGCACCGATCCAGAAGCCTGCTGCAGCATACAGTGGGACGCTAAAGGCGTTTTTAGTGAAGCTATACATGCCAGTTTTCGTCTTACTGTCGATCGCATTCATCGCAATTTTTTCGTGGCGTATTGTGCCCGATCTGTTCGCTGTATTGTTGGGAGCGATCCTTCAGACATTGCTTACGTATAAATGGCTTAATTCAAGTACCTTTCCGTTTACGCAATCCTTTGAGTTTGCCCAATCAGAAGGCTCTGCAAAACTGTTTTTGGTTACGTTGCTGGCGGGGATTTTTGTTGTCGGTCATCTAATAGCGCTTGCCATAACGGGCGGGATTTACGTATATATTGCTTTGTTGCTGATTGCGATATTCATCGGATGGCGCAAGGTGTTTCCGATGAAAAATGACGTGCCTGTTCGATAGAAATAAAGAGTACTCCTTCTTGTTCAACGCGACAGAAGGAGTATTTCATTTGTTGTCGACTGTCTATTACTTCGCTCAAGTTAGCAAGTGGCATCATGCTCCTTGCGGCAGGTGCCATTTTCGGACTTGGCTACGGGAATTTCCAATCATGTGCCCAAGCGATTGCATTGAAAGGGATTTCTGTTGAACGGCTCGGCATTGACACCTCTACCTTCTACATCTTCCTGGATTCCGGCATAGGATTTGGGCCATATTTTTTAGGTGTTGTCATTCCGAGCCTCGGCTATGGGGGCATGTATGAAGTGTTGACGATTGTCATTCTGCTATCGCTAGCGGCGTTCGTGTACTTGTTCCGTAAGCGAAAAATATTGGATAATGCATAAATAGAAAAGCTTTGGATGCCATTACGGAATCCAAAGCTTTTTTTATCCCACCACAACTTCACTCATCAACGCATGCATATTATCTTCTGTATCCTTGAAAAACGCCATCCACGTTTCCGTTTGCCCCATCTTCGCGACCATATGCGGTTCATCGATGAAAACAATTCCTTTTTTCTTGTATTCCTCATAGGCCAGTCGAATATCTTCCACGTGGAAATAAAGGACGGAACTTGAATGGCCGAACTCCTCTTTTTCAGGAAGGCTTATGAAAAGTCGTACGCCGTCGCAATCGAAAAACGCCATCGTTTCCGTTGTGAATAAAAGCTGCAAACCTAAACGATCTTTGTAAAAAGCAGTTGCTCGCATGATGTCTGTTGCAGGTAAAGCGATTTGCCCGATTTTCGTAATTGACCCCATGTGAAATCTCTCCCTTTTCTCTGTTTCTTTTATCATACATAACTATTAATCCGATTTCTTATCCAAAATCACCTTTTTACGATAATGGAGAGGAGACATGCCTATGTGCTGCTTGAACATTTTGCTGAATGAAACAGGGTTTGAAAATCCGATTTCAAATGCGATATCGGTCATATTGAGTTCGAAGTTTGCCAACAGTTTTTTCGCTTTTTGAATCCGCAGCTCCGAAATATGTTGGTGTGGCGTTTTCCCATAAACTTGCGCATAGGAACGCAATAAATGATTTGGCGACAAACAGGCGATTCTTGCAATATCAGCTAGCTTTAGGGGCTCTGCAAAAAATGCGCGGATATATTCGTGGGCGGTTGTCACCCGATGGAATAATTCGTCACGTGTGGATTTGCGCAATGCTTGAAGCGATTCAATTTCCCGTAGAGTCGTTGATTGCTCGACAATCAGAGTTTGCATAATTTGATGGAATTGCTCTTCATGCCAACACGCATCCAATTGTTTATGGTGTCTTTTCAACGTATTGATCTGCCCGTCTAAGAGAGGGCTAGTTGTATACGTTCTTTCGAAAAAGTAGAGGGGACTCGCCTTTTTATAAGGATCGGTCAGAAGTTCATTTGTCGAGGCGTCCATTGTCCGATAGACGTCTTCAGCAAATCCATCGCCGAAAAACATGCAAAACGATTCGACATCCTGTTTCTCTTCAATCCCGATTGTGTACGGCCCTTCATTCAGAAGAAGATATCGATTTTCCTCGACCGCAAAGAAACCTCTATTCGTTTTGTAAAGGGCTCTGCCATTCGAGAATGTCTTAATGGAAAGCTGTCCGTTGCCTTCCCAATAGAACTCGTTGCTTTTTGCATGCAATATAAAATTGGAGGACTCTTTTACATTCATAATCTCACCCTGACGGTACTTTCTGATTAATCAAAAGTATACCACTTCCCGAAGTTATCTACATCAAAAGTCTGAGAGGGAATCGGACTGGGGCTTGTTATAGGATGTGGAAAAACTTGCTAAGCTAATGGACAATGAAGCTGGAAAGGGGAATGGTTGTGAGGGCATTGGAGTTTATAGTTCGAAAGAAGGTATTGGTCGGTTTGTTGACCGTATTGATAGTAGCTTTGGGGAGTTTTGCGGTAGTCAAACTGGATAAGGAAATCATGCCATCAGTTGGAATGGATGGCGCATACGTAATGATTGATGCGGGAGATATGGCCGCGATTGATGTCGAGCGGTTTATCACTTCGCCGCTGGAACAGAAGTTGGAAGGGATCGAAGGTGTCGAGGAGATTCATTCGACGACGGCAATGGGGAGCAGTTCCATTGGTATAACGATTGCCCGCGGACAGAGCGATAAGGTCATGAAAGAAGTAGAGACGGCGGTGAATGAAACAAAAGCCGAGCGTCCTGAAATCCGGGAGGCCATGGCCAGTCAATATGGTGTCAGGCAAGGCTATGAGTTTTTCTTGGACCTTTCGGGCGATGATCTTCAAGCGATGACTGCATTTGCCAAGGATGTACTTGAACCGAGGCTAGAAAGCTTAAAGGAGGTTCAAGATGTCCAGCTGTCCGGTGTGTCGGAGCAGGAAGTGTCCATTGCGTTCAAACGGGATGAAATGAAAAAGTACGGGCTGGATATTTCGCAAGTTGCGGGCTTCATTGCGCAAGCGAACTCGGAAGCGACAATTGGCGAGCTGCAGGATGGCGGGAATGCGTCGCTGCTCCGTTGGAATTCGAAGCTTGCGGACATTGACGGAGTGAAGCGGATTGAAATTCCTACGGCAGAAGGCTTTATTCAACTGAAAGATATTGCGGATGTAACACTAGTGCCTCTGGAAAATTCGTCATTCGTATGGAAGAACGGGGCGAAGGAATTGGTGTTCATCCAAGTAGGGCGGGCTGCGAATATTACGCAGATTGACATGGCGAAAGCAGTTCGTGCCGAGATTCAAAAGATACGTGATGAAGGGCTCGTGAAAGGCTTTACGTTGAATGAAATGGTGGCGCAGGCGGATATCGTTCAGGAATCGATCGATGGAGTCGTCGTCAATATTCTGATCGGCAGCATTGTGGCGATTGCGATTCTGCTTTTATTCCTCAGAAATGTACGTGCCACGGTCATCATCGCGGTCTCGATCCCGACATCTGTACTGTTGACCTTTTTGACGGTATATGTGCTCGGATACAGTCTTAATATGCTGACGCTTATCGGTCTGGGGCTTGGGATTGGAATGATGGTGGACTCGTCGATCGTCATTTTGGAAGCGATATACCGGCAACGGGAACTCGGACTTTCAAAGTTTGAGGCGGTCCTTGCGGGGACGAAGGAAGTGGCGGGCGCTGTTTTCGCATCCATGCTGACGACGATCGTCGTGTTCCTGCCGATCGGTTTCATCGGCGGGGGGCTGGGCGAATTCATGATCATCCTTGCAATTGTCGTGGCGATAACATTGATCAGCTCTGTACTTGTCGCATTTACGCTTATCCCTGCGCTTTCGGAGAATTTCCTTCGGTATCGGGGCATCCGCCATGCACGAAAGGAGAATCTTTTCGGTAAAGGCTACAACGCGGTCGTTTCTTGGATTGTCGGGAAAAAGCGTCGATGTGTTTTAGTGATGGCCGTCTTTTTCGGGCTGTTTGCGGGATCGCTTTTCCTCGTGAATAAAATTCCGATGACCGTCATGCCGGATGTTTTTAATCGGTATAGTGAAATCGTTGTAGCATTGGAAACAGGAGTGGAGCCTGCTGAAAAAGAGCGGCTGGCGCAACTGATGAATGACAAGATGACCGGCATTGAAGATGTCGAGTCCAGCTATGTCTTGGACAGTAGTGGAAACGAACTATTTGTCATCGTTAATATGACAAAAGGCGATGCTGTCCTTCATGAGCAAAAGGAAGTGAATGAACAGATTTTACGATCACTTCGTGAATTCCAAGATACGGAACTGATACGAACCGTGCAATTGGCGATGTCCGAAATTAGCGGCGCGCCTGTCCAAGTGATGATTAAAGGAGAAGACTTTGGTCAGATGCAGGCAATTGCGAAGGACTTCATGGGACAGCTCGGCCAGGTTGAAGGAATTGTCGGCTTGACCAATTCGATGGAACGCACGTCCGAGGAAAAGAGAATTGTGCTTAACGAGAAGGCAATTGCGGATGCCGGCTTATCGCAAATACAGGTGAAGCAGTTCATCGAGCAGGCTTTCCTTGAAATGCCTGTCGGTCAAATGATGCATGAGGGAGAAAATGTGCCTTTAATGGTTAGTTGGGAATCGAAAACGGATACGCGTGAAGCGCTATTCGATTTGGAAATCCTGACGATGGAAGGCGATAAGAAATTGTCGGCTTTTCTTAGCTTGGAAGCTGTCTTTACGCCAAACGCAATCACGCATATCAGCGGAGAACGATTCATCACGGTATCGGCGGATATTGAAGGAAGGGATTTAGGGGCAATCAATCGCGACGTGCAAAAAGTCATTAGCGAATTCAATGCGCCCGCGGACTATGCAATCGATGTGGCCGGCGATATCGAACAGCAACAGCAACTCATGATGGAAATGCTTCTAGTGCTTGGCATTGCGCTTTTCCTCGTCTATTTCGTAATGGCAGTCCAGTTCAATCACCTTGGCCAGCCGCTCATTGTCATGTCTGTCATTCCGATGGCAATCATCGGCGTTATCATCGGATTATTCGTCACACAGATGGAACTGAATCTGTTGTCCGGGATGGGCATCATTATGCTGATCGGCATCGTGTTGAATAATGCGATTCTCTTGATTGACCGGACGAACCAGCTTCGTAGGGAGGGGATGTCTGTGCAAGAGGCGTTGGTTGAAGCGGGAAGGAACCGGGTTCGTCCAATCTTCATGACGACTTTGACGACAGTCGGCGGCATGCTGCCGCTTGCACTCGCTTCGGGTGCGTCGGGCAATTACCAAGCGCCGCTCGCAACAGTGTTGATCTCCGGATTGCTGTTTGCGACTTTCATAACGCTCTTACTCATTCCTTCGGTGTACCGTTTGTTTACGAAGACTGAGAGAGTGGCGGAAGCGGTGACTTCTAAGCGGAAGAAGCGTGTAGCGACACGGTTGGCTGAACCTGTGAAATGAAATATGAGAAGCTAGAAACTCTTAAAGTGTACTAAACACGCATAAATCAAGTTATTACCGCATAAAATGTTCCAAACACGCATAAGTTGAATGATTAACGCATAAAATCGCACAATGGCGCATAAATGTTAATAGCTGCTCATAAATGGCTAGAAAGCCGCATAAATGTCTTCACACGATCTTCATGAAAATGGAGATCGTGTTTTTCCGCTTGTCTTCCGGCAAGCAAGACGGCTACAATGAGGCGATGAAGAAAGGGAGTGAGTTCGTTGAATGAAAAGGAATATGACAACCTTCTTCGAATTAAAACGGCCGGAACACTTGAGTTGCTAAGCCAGTCTGCCCATTATAACCGCTATGAAGCGACACCTTACGAAGCGTTGGATGAACTGTTCAAATCATATGAGCTGCAGCAGTCGGACGGCTTCGTCGATTTCGGATGCGGCAAAGCGCGTGTCTCATTTTATGTTCATCATCATTTCGGGGCATCGGTTACCGGCATTGAAATGAATGGACAGCTTTATCAAGATGCGATTGAAAACTTGGCTCGTTACCGGCGCAAAGCGAAGCGCTATGGCGGGGCAATCCGTTTTGAACGATGCTTCGCAGAAACGTATGACATCGATCCTTCGGAGAATAAATTTTACTTCTTTAATCCATTTTCCATCCAAATTTTTATGACGGTTATCGGAAATGTTCTACTGTCTGTGGAGCAGGTTGCTCGCCCAGTTGACGTCATCCTTTATTACCCGACCGCGGAATATGTGCAATTTATGGACAACCAGACACCGTTTGTGCTTTGGAAGGAAATTAAAGTCGACCGGCTTTATGATAAAAATGAAAATGAGCGGTTTTTGATCTATCGATTAGGTGAGTAGGGGAGATATCGATCATTTCCTGAAGGATATCGTTCATTTCCCGGCATATATCGATCATTTCCCAAGATATATAGTCATTTTGTGACCTTGTACCTAGAGGTTTTTTGCATTTGTCAAAGGCATTTGGCGCGAGTGGGCTCGTCGTTTGCGATGAAAATGACCGCGGAAGAGAAAAAGTAGTAGCCCTTGCCCGCCGCGCCTAATGCCACTTAACAAATCAATCACAACAAATGCATCGCCGCCTCCGCTTCATGCCACGGAACAGGGTAGCCCTTGCCTTTCGCGCAAAAAATTGATGTGGATGTGTATTCCGGGTCGGCGTCTTTGTTGTAGCCGATTGCTTCGATCACTTCCTCGGGATTATGGCATTCGTCATAGCCGCCGAACTGTAAGGTGAGCGCGCCTTTTCCGTTCGTGTATGAGGCAAAGACGGTGCTATAATTCATGAAAGTGGCAACCGGGACACGGCCTGTTACGACAGTTGTTTCACCGATCGTTTCAGGTGGAGCAAAACTACCGGACGCTTGCTGAATGTCAGAAAGAACGCGGCCGATATGGTCCATTCCGACTTTAATTTTGAAGTCATAAACCGGTTCGAGTAGGACGTTATCCGCTTTTTCCAGCCCTTGCCGCAATGCGCGGAATGTCGCTTCCCTGAAGTCGCCGCCGGACGTATGTTCATTATGGCCTCTTCCTGTCATCAAAGTGATTTTTACATCAGTCAATGCCGATCCTGTCAATAAACCATGATGCGCCCGCTCAAAAATATGGGTTCGCACCAAGTTTTGATTGCCGATGGATAAATCATTCGTATGGCATACATTGTCGAATGAAATGCCGCTATTCCGTACGGCCGGCTCAATTTTCAAATGGACTTCCGCATAATGCTTCAGCGGCTCGAAATGTCCGTAGCCGTTGACGGCGGAACGGATCGTTTCCTTGTACAGGATTTTCGGATCGCCGAACGACACGTCGAAGTGGAAGCGGTCCCGCACAATTTGCCTCAACACCTCAAGCTGGATGACCCCCATGACATGAACATGCACTTCTTGGACATGCTCGTCCCAGACGACGCGCAACGAAGGATCTTCCGCGTCCAGCATTTTAAAGCAGCGCAGCACTTCTTTCACGTGGATGGAAGAATCAAAAATGATTTTTGATTTCAACGTAGGAATCAAGTCAAACTCCGCCTTCTCAACGATTGCGCCGAGTGGATCACCCGCGCCTGCCTCAGAAAGCCCAGTTACAGCGACGATTTCTCCCGCATGAGCAACGTCTATCATTTGAAACTTCTTCCCGTTATATCTTCTGATCTGCGTAATTTTCTCCTGCTTGCCGGCAAACTGCACTTCATCCCTAACATGCAAACCCCCTTGCAGCACTTTCAGGAACGTCACCCGGTTGCCGTTTTCATCATGCCGTACTTTATAGACGCGCGCCGCGAAATCTCCTGTCTCGGCATAATCCGTAACGGTGAGCAGGTCGAACTTTTGAAGAAATTCGAGGACGCCGACGTCTTTCAAAGCAGAGCCATACCCATATGCAAAAACGTCGCGATTAGTGATCATCCGTTTCAAAGCGCCGAGCCACAGTGCTTCATCATAGCCGGCATCCATATAGTGCTCGAGCAATGTCTCGTCGCGTTCCGCAATGAATTCAATCAGGCTTTCGGTCATACTGCCTTCTTCCATTTCCGATAAATCAAAGATGTCCTCGGACAGACTGCCGCGGATTTCATCTACGACGTCCTGTAGGTTCACGCCTTCGCGATCGGTTTTATTCAAAAAGAAAAAGGTTGGGACGCGATGCTTTTTCAGCAATTGCCAAACCGTTTCAGTATGCCCTTCCACTCCATCGGCCGCGCTGATGATGACGATGGCGGCATCCATCACTTGGATGGCCCTTTCCATTTCAGGTGAAAAGTCGACGTGACCCGGCGTATCGATGAGCGTGTAGTCCCAACCGTTGAATGTGAAGGCACCTTGGTCCGCGAAGACGGTGATGCCACGGTTCTTTTCGATTTCATGGCTGTCGAGGAACGTGTCTTGATGGTCGACGCGACCCCGTTGGCGAATGCTATGTGTATGGAAAAGCAGCTGCTCGGAAAAAGTCGTTTTGCCTGCGTCGACGTGCGCGACGATTCCAATTGTTTTATGCATAGGTGCACCTCGATTTCATTTCTGGATGATTGTACTCCTATTTTAGACATAAACGTGGGTGAAAAGGAAGTTTGCTTGGAGTGGAGCCTTGTTGTAGATTGCTCCTGTGCGGGGGTCTAAAGTCCCGAAAAAAGCAAAGCTAGTCCGAACTTGCGCATAACTTGTAGGTGCACTCATAAATGACAGCAAGTACTTATAAATCGAACATCCGCCCCCATATTGATCATTTTGATAAAATTAAATTGACTTTCAATTCTTGCCGTCGTACGTTTAAAACAGCAGATACAGGTAGAGGGGGCAACAAAATGGGAGTAGGGGAATTGATGTGGAATCGACCTGAACAACTGGAGGACCTATTATGTGAATTGGTCAGTTGGGATAGCCGTACGGGGACAGCAGGGGAAATCGAGTTTTCGACGAGAATCGTAAAAAAGCTGCTGGAATTGCCATATTTCCAGGAGAACAGTTCATATATTCATTTCCATGATGCGGGCAAGGGAAGAAATGCGGTAACAGCCCTTTATAGCAGCGGGGTGACAAGGAAAACAATCGTGTTGATCAGCCATTTTGATACCGTTCATACAGAGGAATTTGGTGCAGGTTTGGAAGATCTTGCTTTCTTGCCTAAACAGCTGACGGAGGAATTGAAAAGCCGGATGGAGGAATTGCCGGAAGATGCGCAAGAGGATTTGGCTTCGGATGAGTACCTTTTTGGCCGCGGAACGATGGATATGAAGATGGGACTTGCTTTGCATCTTCATTTATTGGAAAGGGCAAGTGTCGAGAAATGGCCCATCAATCTTCTTTTATTGACAGTGCCCGACGAAGAAGTGAATTCTTCTGGAATGAGGGCTGCTGTGAAGGGACTTGTTGAATTAAGGGAAGAATATCAATTGGAATATGAGCTTTTTTTAAACGGAGAGCCGTCGTTTTCACAAAAACCACAAGATCCGAATTATTATATTTACTCTGGAACAATTGGGAAGATCATGCCTTCCGCTCTGTTTTACGGGAGAGAGACGCACGCGGGAGAGCCATTGAGTGGCATGACAAGCCATTATATGGCGTCGTATCTGACAAAAGCAATGGAGTTCAATGCCGATTTCGTAGAAGAGGCATACGGGGAAAGGACACCTTTGCCGGTTTGTTTGCAGCAACTTGATTTGAAAGAGGATTACTCGACTCAAACATCCCATCATAGTGCGGCTTTGTACAATGTCTTTGTGATGCGGCAAAACGCAGACGGAATCATGAAGATATTCAAGGATACCGTTGTACGGGCCATGGCGGAATGTGAAAGGGATTATAGTGCGGTTTGTGAACGTGAAGGTGTCGAGCCGATCGGGGATATTAACGTGTTGGAATATCGTGAATTGCTTGCGTATGCAAATGATAAAATCGGTGAAGAGGAAGTACAGATGATTATTGAAGATGTCATGGCGGATGAAACGCTTGACGAGCGGAAAATGTCCATGCTCATCAGCGATCGTCTGCTGTTGCATTGTCAGGAATTAACACCGGCTGTCGTCCTCTTTTATGCGCCTCCCTATTATCCGGCGATCAATTCATCCAATAACGAGCTTGTCCAAGAAAAGATTGCCCTAGCGCAAAAGGTTTTACGGGAACAGTTTCAAGTGGAAGCGAAGCAAGTCCATTATTTCAATGGGATTTCGGATCTCAGTTATGTGAACTACGATGCAGAGGATTCGGGATGGCAGTCGTATCAACACAACACACCCGTTTGGGGAGAGATATACAGCATTCCTTTCACGGATATGCAGCAACTTCAGGCACCTGTACTGAATATCGGGCCGTTTGGAAAAGATGCACATAAGTTAACAGAGCGATTACACAAAAAGAGCGCGTTCCTCTATACACCTCATGTGTTGACGAAAGTCATTGAAAGCATGTTTGTTTCAATAAAAGCGTGATTTACGCAAGGTCAGCCCATTTCATTCAAGGGTTGGCTTTTTTGTGATGAATAAAAAATTCATTCCTCACTACTGTTTGGCGGACATTAGTTGTACACTGTTTGTAGAGACATAGTTTTGAAGATTGAGAAAGGGGTGGGACAGATGGGAAAGGGGAAGTATACAAAGACGGAAAAAAGTTGGATGTTTTATGACTGGGCGAACTCGGCCTATTCGATCATCATCACAACCGCGGTATTTCCGATTTTTTATAAATCAATGGCGACTGAGGCGGGCGTCAGTTTAAATCAATCGACGGCGTATTTGGGGTATACGGTGGCGATTGCGACATTCATCTTGGCGATGATCGGCCCGATTTTAGGGACGATTGCGGACTATCAAGGGTTGAAGAAGAAGTTTTTCCTCGCCTTCTTCCTGATCGGTTCGCTTTCGACAGTTTCATTGGCGTTTGTGCCAGAGGGTACATGGCTGCCGCTATTGATCATTTATACGATCACCGCGATCGGCTTCCACGGGGCAAATATTTTCTATGACGCATTTCTCGTCGATGTGACGCCCGAGGAGAAGATGGATGAAGTGTCCGCTCGCGGATTCGGTCTGGGGTATATCGGCAGTACGATTCCTTTCATCATCAGTATCGCGATCATTCTTTTGGCTGACAATGGAGTGATCCCGCTTTCGATAGGTGTAGCAACTAAGCTTGCATTCGTCATCACGGGAATTTGGTGGTTCACCTTTACGATCCCGATGTTGAAAAACGTTGTCCAAGTGCACGCCATTGAACGTGAACCTAGGATTTTGGCAAGCAGCTTCCGCAGGCTTGGTGAAACGTTCAAGGAAATTAAGAAATACAGGACTGTCTTCATCTTCTTATTAGCGTATTTTTTCTATATTGATGGAGTCGGTACAATCATTTCGATGTCGACGGCATACGGAACGGATCTGGGCATCGAGGCGACCGATCTTCTCATCGTCCTCTTCGTCACCCAAGTTGTCGCAGCCCCATTTGCGATTCTTTATGGAAGGCTTGCGCAGCGCTTTTCTGTGAAGACGATGTTGTATGTCGGGATATTTGTTTATATTATTGTCTGCATTTATGCGTTCTTCCTATCGACAACATTGGATTTCTGGATACTGGCAATGCTTGTTGCGACGTCGCAAGGAGGCATTCAGGCTCTGAGCCGTTCGTATTTCGCTCAATTGGTGCCGAAAGAAAAGTCCAATGAGTTTTTCGGCTTCTATAATATTTTCGGTAAATTCGCGTCCGTCATGGGCCCTCTATTGCTTGGCGTGACCGCTACATTGACCGGCAGCTCTGCATATGGTGTGTTCAGTCTTGTCATCCTGTTCATCATCGGGGGTATTTTGCTCCGGATGGTGCCGAAGCCGGAAAGTGAGCTTGCGTGAAATTCGTTATAAAATGAAGAACAGGGGCTGCCCGGAAAGTCGGTTTTCACCAACATTCCGGACAGTCCCGTTACATTTGTATAAGCGATCATAAACCGTTGCAAGTGATCATAAATCCCGGCAAGTGATCATAAATCGTTGCAAGTGATCATAAACCCCGGCAAGTGATCATAAATCGTGGCAAATGATCATAAACCCTGGTAAGTGATCATAACCCGTTGCAAGCGATCATAAACCGTGGCAAGTGATCATAAAATGCCCCCAAAGAAAAAGACTGTCACAGAGCGTCGATTCATCGACTTTCTGGACAGTCTTCTATTTGCAGTACTTATCTTATTTTGGTTCAATCCGCTGCATCTGCAAAATGCGGAACCCATGCTTTTCAAGTTTTTCGCGCATTTTGACCATTTCTTCGTCGGATTTTCCGTCTTCGAGTGTGATGACGACTCTTCGTGCGAGCGCTGAGCCGTTGTCGAGTGTGAGCATGCCTTCAATATTCTCGTCCTTCAGCGTAGTTGTCAGCTTTCTGATCATACCGCGTGCTTCCGTCGACGCAAGTGTAATATTGATGCCGCCTGTTTTTAGCCCGAATGCATCTTCCAGGACACTCTCAATTTTATTATGCGTCAAAATGCCGAGCAGTTTGCCGTCCCTGACAACGCTAATGAAAGGCAATGCTTTGATTTTAAGCAATGCGCTTAAGAAAGAAGCGTTTTCATATAAGTAAGTGTCTTGGTGTCTTAACAGGAAGTCGATTGACTTTTCGCCATCCCCTTTGTCCTCGTAAAGATAGGAAAGTAGATCAACTTTGTAAATCATCCCTTTATAGGCGTCGTCGTTGTCGACGACAGGGATGCAGCGGTATCCTGTCTCGTTGATTTTTGCTAGTGTTTCAGATACGCTTTGGTCCACCTTGACCGAAGCAACACCTAGTCTTTCTACGATCAAATCCCGAATGTGCATAATAGCTCCCCCTTATTAACTGTAGTTTCTGGTAAGTCTAAATTTTTGTTTAGATTGCTATCCATTATAATTGAAAATTGGATTGTTGTACATGAAAACTTATAATAGTAGTAACTGAAGCGCGAAAGGGGCTTGAAATACCTTGTTGAACTTGGACTCACTCCTCGATGTCGTCGGCGAGTTGTTTGCTGATGAAATCTCCATTGTTGTATCGAATACGAAAGAATATATCTATTACCGGCCAAGCAAGCGAATCGATTTGAAAATTAGGCCAGGCGACCCTGTACGGGAAGGGACGATTGCCTATAAAGCTCTCACGGAAGGACAGAAGGTTTCCGAATTCATCAACCGCGATGTGTTTGGTGTGCCGTATCACGGCATGGCCGTTCCGTTTCATGATAATGGCGTTTTGGACGGTTGCGTCGTTGCCATCTACCCTGCGTATACGGAAGGGAAGTCGGTCGTCACAGTGAAAACACAGGATGGCTGGGTGCCGGTCCCATTTTCCGAAGTGAAGTATATTGAAGTGCGGGATCGGAAAACGGTTGTCGTTGCCGATCATATTACAGGTACCCATCGGCATTCATTGCAAAACTTCGAATTCGTGCTGCCGCATGAGTTGTTCGTCCGTTGCCATCGTTCGTTCATCGTTAACGTGACGCAAATTAAAGCGATTTATCCGGATACCCACTCGACATTCATCCTCTCTATGAATGATGGTTCACAAATTCCGGTCAGTCAATCGTATTCCAGCTATTTTCGTAAACTGTTAGGGTTTTGAGGTGATTAATCGAAAATATGCTGGTTCAGTCGTTGAATGAGCTTGTCTGTTTGTAAATCCGGTATTTCATTCATAAAACCCCTTTTCAGACCATTGACGAGGTATAATTCAATTATCTAAAAGTTATGAAAAGGGGCGATTTAAATGGGTAACCATATGGATCGTATCAGAATTGAAAAATTGAAAGACTTGGTCGTTTCGGCTAAAGAGGCTGCTTCTTGGATCAAAGACGGAATGACATTGGGGCTTAGCGGGTTCACACGTGCAGGCGACGCGAAAGCGGTTCCAATGGCTTTGGTGAAGCGCGCTGAAACAGAAAAGTTCAAAGTGAATGTGTTCACGGGGGCATCTCTCGGCTCGGATATCGATAAGTTATTCGCGGAAGCGGGCATTGTGAAAAAGAGGCTGCCATTCCAAGCGGAAAAGGCGATGCGCAATGGCATTAACAATGGGGAACTTCTTTTTGTCGACCATCATCTTTCCCATACAGCGGAGTGGATTCGCTCAAATGTGACTGAACCGATCGATTTTGCAATTTTGGAAGCGATTTCAGTGACGGAGGATGGAATGATCATTCCTACGACTTCCGTCGGCAACTCGTTATCGTTTGCAAAGCATGCAAAATCAATCATTATTGAAATAAACACAGCACAGTCAACTGCATGGGAAGGCATCCATGATTTATATGATCCGGGCAAACAAGGGGAACGGAATCCGATTCCTCTGACAAAAGTGAATGACCGGATTGGAACAATCGGCATCCCGATTGATGTGGATCGGGTGAAGGGAATCGTTTTCACGAATCAACCGGATTCCGCGTCTACGATCACCCAGCCTGACCACGACACCGAAGTCATGGCTGAACATCTGCTGTCATTCCTGCGTTCGGAAGTGGAAGCGGGTCGATTGACGAAGCGGCTAGCTCCTCTTCAATCGGGAATCGGCTCCCAAGCAAATGCGGTGCTGCATGGTTTGCTGGAATCGGAGTTCGAAGATTTGGAAGTGTATTCCGAGGTGCTGCAGGACGCGGTGTTCGATTTGATCGATGCGGGCAAAATCCGCACCGCTTCGTGTGCATCGATCACATTGTCGCAGGAGAAGATGGAAAAGGTATTTGGGAATTTGGACAAATATCGGGAGAAGCTAATCATGCGCCCTCAGGAAATCTCGAATCATCCGGAAATCATCCGCCGACTCGGTTTGATTTCCATCAACACAGCGCTTGAACTCGACATTTATGGCAACGTCAATTCGACGCATGTTACAGGTACGAAGATGATGAATGGCATCGGCGGCTCCGGTGATTTTGCCAGGAATGCAAGACTTGCCATCTTTGTCACGAAATCGATTGCCAAAAACGGCGATATTTCAAGTATCGTGCCATTCGTGTCGCATGTGGATCATACGGAGCATGATGTCGATGTCATCGTGACAGAGCATGGGTACGCGGATTTACGGGGGCTTGCACCAAGGGAACGCGTTGGCCTGATTATCGCCAATTGCGCACACCCAATGTACCGTGGACAGCTATGGGAATACTACTACGAGGCGCTGGAAAGAGGCGGCCACACACCGCATGTACTTGAAAAGGCGTTTTCATGGCATATGAATCTAATGCAGCACGGCACAATGCGCCCCGTTACGGAGAAACGTATCTAACGTCCACTAATCAAGCTTTGCTATATACCGATAATGAAAAAAGCAGCCACTTAGGGCTGCTTTTTTGCTGCGCGGACGTTTTGCGCGAGTTTAGGTGAGTTATGCTTTTTTTGGGACTTCGTGCCTATCCGTCGTTCCGTGGAGAAGTAAAAAATAACCCTTAATCTTAATCGTGCCAAATGCCTTTCGACAAATAAAGGTTTTCTCACCTACATCAATTTGGAAATGAACATCGTTGCAATTCCAAAGTAAATCAGTAGGGACAAAATGTCGTTGATTGTCGTAATAAGCGGACCAGAAGCAACTGCGGGATCGACTTTGAATTTATTCAAAATCAACGGAATGACGGTCCCTGCCAACGTACCGATGATGAGCGTAGCAACAAGGGAGGATCCGACGACGAGTCCAAGTGTGAAACTGCCTTGCCAAATATAAGCGATCACGGAAATGACCGCTCCGCAAACAATTCCGAGCATGATGCCGACGAGCAACTCGCGGAAAACGAGGCTGAGCGTCTTCTTCATCGTCAGTTCTTCAGTGACAAGACCTCGGACGACGACAGCCAACGATTGGGTTCCCGTATTTCCGGTCATCCCCGCAATCATCGGCATGAAAAATGCCAATGCAACGACGGCTTCAAGTGTCGCCTCGAATTTCGCGATGATGCTGCCTGACACGAGCCCGATAAACAATAGCAAAATGAGCCATGGAAGCCGTTTATACGTTGCAACTAACGGTTTTGTGTGGAAATCGATCTCCTTGCCGGAAGCAAGCAACATTTCAATATCCTCATTCGCCTCTCGAACGACAATATCGAGCACATCATCTGCTGTAATGATGCCGACTAAAATATTGTCATCATTGACAACAGGCACGGAAAGGAAATCATGTCGCCCGATCATTCTGGCGACCTCACTCTCTTTTGCATCTTCACGCACCTTGACGATGTCTGTCGTCATCACATTGGTAATCGCTTCTCCAGGTTCACTCAAGAGCAGATCGCGGTAAGAAGCGACACCGACCAATTGCTTGTTATCATTGATGACATACACGTAATTCAAGTAATCCGCAAAATCCCTGAAGTACTTCAATTTGCTGATCGTCTTTTCAACAGAATAAGATTCATGAACCCATACATATTGGCTGATCATCGCCCGACCAGCCGATTTTTTTGGATACTTCATCTTTTTTCGGATATCTTTCTTCTCTTCATCACGCATTGTGGCAATCAGCTCATCGATTTCTTTATCTGGCAAGTCGGACAGTAAATGGGCAAGATCATCGCTCTTCAACCCAGCCAATAATTCCGTGGAGCGAACAGATCCAATCTTTTTTAAGACACGCAGCTGTTCGTTGCGCGTCAAATATCTGAGCAGAGTCATGAGCTGTTCCAAAGAGAGCCATTCTAAAAATAGAATGCGTCGTTTTCGCGGCAGGCCGCGGTAATGCACGGATATGTCATATGGAGATAATGCGCTTATGATTTTTTGAAAGGTGTCTTTCTGCCCTTCCTTCAATACATGAACAATTGCACGTGATACTTCTTCCTGATCCCCTTGTAACGACATGAATCCCTCACCTCTCTTTTTTATATAAATGAAAGTCTAGCTAACCTGTTCATTTCCCTGTTCTTATGCAAATAAACTGCATTGTGATTGCTCCGCCAAATGGAATTGTAGACAATCGGTGATAAATTCAATCGAGTCGGTGGTTATGAAGAAAGGTAAGGGGAATATCGGTCGAACGGTGATAACTCATCAGACTTCCATTTCGCTGGGCGAATCAATATCGACAATCAAACCTCAATCTCTATAAAGCAACAAAATTTGATGTTTAGCGCGAAAATGATAGGGAAAGAGAGTTAGTAGGCAAAAAAAACCGGCATGAGGTGTCGGTTAAAAAAGGGAGTTTTTTCAATGGGAAAATGGAAGTCGCTATTATTTTTGCTTATGGCAACAGTGCTCGTCTTAGCAGCGTGCGGTTCGAAGAAAAGCGGTGCAAACGACGCTGACAATGAGTACGGACTTGTTAATAAAGGCAAGTTGACATACGCAGCAAGCGGTTTGTACAAGCCGTTCAACTTTGAAGAAAATGGTGAATTGACAGGATTTGATATGGAAATCGGAGCGGAAATCGCGGAGAGAATGGGTCTAGAGTCGAATCCGGTGACGAACCCATTTGAAACGATCCTTCAAGGCCTTGTTGCGAATAAATACGACGCCATCATCGGTTCGATGGCCTACACGAAAAAGCGTGCCGAGCAGGCCGCTTTCACAAAGCCGTACTATTATTCGGGCGGGATGATCTGGGTCGCGGAAGACAATAACGAAATCCAATCCCCGGAAGATCTGAAAGGGAAGAAGATTGGCGTCATTGCTCAATCGACATATGAAGAGCCGGCAAAGGAACTGTCCGACAATATCCAATACTACAGCAGTGATGTTGTTGCGCTGAAGGATTTGACAGTCGAGAATCGATTGGATGCCGTCATTACAGCGGATATTGTTGGTTTCGAAGCGCAAGATAACGGCTTTGCCATTAAAGAGGTCGGCACTCCGTTATGGGTGGAGCAACCATCGATCGCGGTGAAAAAGGATAATGAAGAGCTCCGTGACGCGATTGACAAAGCGCTGCAAGAAATGATTGATGACGGCACGTATGATGAAATTTCGCAAAAGTGGTTCGGCCGGAATCTATTGGATATCGACTTGGAAAATGCAGAGCTATTAGAATAAAAATAGAAAGTGGGAGTGACCAGTGCCTGATATATTGATAACGTTATCTGAAGTGTTCATGCGCACGTACGAAGGCTTCCTGAAAGCGGCACTTGTCACATTGAAAATAACTGCCATTGCCATTGTGTTAGGGACCGTTTTCGGAATCATCTTTGCGTTAATGAAAATATCAAGATCGAAAATTTTACAAACGATTGCAAACTTATATATCACATTGATCCGCGGAACGCCGCTCATTGTACAGATCATGTTTTTATACTATGGAATTACGTCGATCGTCGTCTTATCGAATTTCTGGGCGGGGGCGATTGCACTCGGCGTCCATAACGGGGCGTATATTGCGGAAGTGTTCCGGGGGGCGATTCAAGGGGTTGACCGCGGCCAGCGGGAGGCGAGTCTTGCGCTCGGCATGAATCGGACACAAGCGATGCGCCGGATCATTTTCCCGCAAGCATTGCGCAGCGCCATTCCACCGCTTGGCAACCAGTTCATCATTACACTGAAGGATTCGTCGCTCGTCTACGTCATCGGGGTGACGGAGCTGTTCGGCCTTGCGAATCGGGAGGCGGCAGCATCCTTCTTGCCATTCGAGACATTCCTCGTCGTCGGCATGTATTACCTCGTTCTCGTCCTGATTTTCACGGGACTATTGAAGTTGTATGAAAACCGGCTGAACGTTGACGGATCTTAAGGAGGGAACGATATGATAAAAACAACAAATCTCCATAAATCATTCGGCGATCTCGAAGTGCTGAAAGGGATTGATATTGACATCCATCCAGGGGAGGTCGTCGTACTCGTCGGAGTGAGTGGATCAGGGAAGAGCACATTGTTGCGCTGTCTGAATTTCCTTGAAAAGGCGCAAGAGGGAGACATTTTGATAGACGGTCGGAGAATCGATCGGAAGAAGGAAGACTTGTCGAAAGTACGCGCGGAAGTCGGCATGGTGTTCCAGCACTTCAACCTGTTTCCGCATAAGACGGTGCTTGATAACATTATGGAAGCACCGTTGATCGTCAAAAAGGAAGAGAAGGAGAAGGCAAAGCAATTGGCGCTCTCCCTGTTGGACAAAGTCGGACTTTCCGATAAGGCGGATGTCTATCCGAATAAATTGTCGGGTGGACAGAAGCAGCGTGTTGCTATTGCACGGGCCCTCGCGATGGAACCGAAAGCGTTATTGTTCGACGAACCGACATCGGCGCTCGATCCGGAGCTCGTCGGCGAAGTGCTAGGGGTCATGCAAGACCTCGCCAATGACGGCATGACAATGGTTGTCGTCACACACGAAATGAAATTTGCGAAAGAAGTGGCGGACCGAATTATCATGTTGGACGAAGGGTGCATCATCGAAGATGCCGACCCGGAAACCTTTTTCAACCATTCCACAAACGAGCGGACACAACAGTTTTTAGAGATGGTGGATTTGTGAATGGATAAGCAGCTTCCTATGAAAAGGAGGTTGCTTTTTTATGTTCGGTGAATATTTTTCAAAAATATCAGTATTATGGCATAATGATGGAAATGACTAAGAAAGGGGGAGTTCAAGAATGAAACCAATACAGTTGAAAGAAATGGAGACTGTTCGTATTATCGGCTTCACAGTAACCGACAGTCTTCGCAATATCATTGAAAAAGGGTTTGTGCGGGATATGCATAACACGATTAAGAATCGAATGGCTGAATTGGAAGCACGGACTGGGGATGGAGTCTATCTCATTCAAATTTATCCGACAGACAAGGCGTTTACACCAGACATCCCGTATGAAAATATAGTTGGCGTCGGGGCAACGACTGATCAGCACATCCCTGAGGGAATGGTGGAGTATAGAATACCGGCGGGTCGCTATGCTCACTTTTTACACCAAGGTCCGGAATCGAATATTCACCAAACGTATGATGGAATCACTGAATGGATGCGGACGCAATATTGCGATCCATCGAGGGAAATAGACATCGAATATTGGGATGACCGATATCAAGGGGAAAGCGAAAATAGCGAAATTGACTTGTTTGTTCCGTTACGAAACTAAAGGGGGAGAACGATGGCTAGTTTCATCAAACGAATTGAAACGATCTATTTGCCGGTTGCCAATCCGAAAGCATCTGCAGATTGGTATGCCAAGCATTTGAAATTGAAAGCGCTTGGTCCAGTCGAATCAGATGCTACGCAAGTCCAACTCACATTAGAATCCGGACAATTCATCTTTTTAATCCAAAGCAAGGATCGGGTGAATGCAAACTTCACGGAAATTGGCGGCGAGGATCAATGTTCGATTACATTGCAAGTTACCGATTTTCATCGCCTTTATGAAGAACTACTGGTGAATGGCGCGGAAATAACGGCGATTGAAGACAATCATGATTGTGGACAAAACTTCTATGTGTACGACCCCGATGGAAACAAACTAGACATTTGGAGCGACTGGCCAATCGTTCCGGAATCCGAATAACGAAATTTTTCAGCTATGACAAAAAGTATCGAGAGAACACTCTCCTGATACTTTTTGTCTTTTTGGTATAAGGGTCTGAGGTTGCAAATGAGCAGAATGAAGCTCATACTATTTTAATGTAATTAACTAATAGGGAGTCTTAGAAATGAAGAATGTAGCAACATTGAAAAAAATGTCACCTGCCTATGACCCGTGGGAAGCCTACTTGGACGTGCAGGAGCATGGTAAATTAACATTATCGAGCATTGAATTTACAACTACATATTTGTGCAATATGCGATGTGAGCATTGCGCGGTCGGCTATATGCTGCAACATAAAGATCCGGACGCATTGCCAATTGACTTGCTCCTGTCCCGACTCGATGAAATACCGCATTTACGGACGATCAGCATAACAGGCGGCGAGCCGATGTTCTCCAAAAAGTCGGTTGAACAATATGTTTTGCCTTTATTGAAATATGCACATGAACGTGGCGTTCGAACGCAAATGAATTCGAATTTAACGATGCCGCTTGAGCGTTATATGGGAATTGCACCTTACTTGGACGTTTTGCATATATCCCATAACTGGGGCACAGTCGATGATTTCGTAGATGGCGGCTTCGCGAATATGGAAAGAAAACCGCCAAGGGAACGCCGTGCCGAACAGTTCCAACGCATGATCGACAATAGCCGCGCTTTAGCAGAGGCTGGCGTTATGGTTTCCGCAGAAACGATGTTGAATAAACGGACACTCCCGCATCTCGGCCATATCCATCGCCAAATCGTCGAGGAGATGAAGTGCGCGAGGCACGAGGTGCATCCTATGTACCCAAGTGATTTTGCCTCACAGCTTGAAGTGCTGTCGCTCGATGAAACGCGGGAAGCGATCCATCAATTATTAGATATGCGGGATGAAGATGTGTGGATGCTATTCGGCACATTGCCGTTTTATCCTTGCAGCCAAAATGAAGAGGATTTGAAGTTGTTGAAACGCATTCACAGCAGTAAAAACGTCTCGGTGCGCAACGACCCGGACGGCCGCTCCCGTTTGAACGTCAATATTTTCACGGGCGACGTCATCGTAACCGATTTCGGCGACACACCTCCGATGGGCAATATCCAGCATGATTCACTGCCCGAAATGCTCGACAGATGGTTGGACCGTCCGCTTGCAAAAACGATTGGCTGCCATTGCCCAGCTGTGAAATGCTTGGGGCCGAATCTATTAGTGAAAGACGCGTATTATCCAGAGGAAGACTTCACTACGAAGCAGGCGAATATTGTAGTGGAATGATGTCCGTGGGAAGTTACATGAAATGGAAACCCCGTTTCGCGCCAAGTGCCTTTGACAATTAAAGAGCTCTGCTAGGTAAAAGGTCACGAAATGACCATATATCTTGGGAAATGATTGATATAATTTGGGAAATAATCGATATCTGTCCGCAATTGATTGATATCTTTCGGGAAATGATCGATAAATGTCGGGAAATGATCGGTATCCATACAACTTACCATAAGAAAAGGACTTCCGAGTAGAGGGAAGTCCTTTTCTTATCCCTTGTCATAACTTTTTCCTAATTACAACAATGCATTACTTTCCTGTATACTCAAATAGAAGAGACTTCCACAACAAGGCCTCATAACTGGAGGTAGCCGTCATGTTCATAGGAACCATTTTCATTAATATTATTATACCTATCTTAATCCTATTAATAATCGGGGCAGGTCTACAGAGGAAATTTGCATTCAATTTAAAAGCAATTTCGAATCTGATTACATACTGTCTTATGCCAGCAGCCGTTTTCATCAATCTATATCAGACGGAGATTGATGTACAAGTCCTATTGGAAATCATCGGTTACTTAGTTGCTTTCAGTTTATTGATCATCATCGTCACAACTGTATTGGGGAAATTGTTGAAATTAGACAGAGGGGAAGCTGCAATATTCAAAAACAGCATTTCATTGATCAACTCGGGGAACTATGGAATACCGGTCAGTCAGCTGCTATTCCAAGCGAATCCTCTCGGCATCTCCATTCAAATTATTGTGATGGTCTTTCAAAATATTTTAACGTATACATATGGTTTGTATAATTTAATATCCGCGACAAAATCCGGGTTGGAAATTTTACGGTCGCTTTTGAGAATGCCAATTATACACGCAATGATTCTTGGTGGACTGTTAAATTGGCTGCAAGTCCCGATTCCGCATTTTCTATGGACGCCCATTAGCCATCTGGCGGATGCATTTTTGGCAATTGCGCTCATATTGCTAGGGGCACAACTCGCGCAAATTGAGTTAAAGACAATTGTGAATCGGACGATTGTAGTTAGCAGTTTAGGGAGACTTGTTATCGGCCCAGCTGTTGCGTTGCTCCTCATTTTCATTTTCGGGCTGGACGGCGTTGTCGCCCAATCGCTCTTCATCGCAAGTTCCTTCCCGACATCAAGAAACAGTTCGACACTTGCATTGGAATATGACGTATGTCCGGATTTGGCAGCCCAAACTGTTCTGTTTTCAACTGTGTTAAGCGCAATTACGGTGACATTTGTCGTCTACTTGTCTGCGGTGTTGTTTGTTTGATTGATGCTCAGTTATTGAAAAAACAGATGAAGGAAAGCATAGCTTCATCTGTTTTTACGTTGATTTTTATATATTTTTTCATCAGGCGGTTATAATGCAACCATCACAGAATAATCAACTCTTTAGGCGATTTTGTAATAATCTCAATCCCATCTTTTTTCACGATAATATCATCCTCAATCCGCACCCCGCCAAGCCCCTGAATGTAAATGCCCGGCTCGACGGTCAACACCATTCCTTCTTCGACTAGCAGCTCGCATGTCGGATTCATGAAAATATCTTCATGAATATATAAACCAATCCCATGCCCCATGCCGTGCCCATAATTATCGCCATACCCTTTTTCGCTGATCACGTCGCGGGTCAATGCATCCGCTTCTTTCCCAGTCATGCCAACTTTGATACCCGACAGCGCATTTTCAAGAGCATCATGGACGATTGAATAGATTTCCTTCAGCTTCGGATCAGGCTCGCCGACTGCGACCGTTCTTGTCATATCGGAGCAATATCCTTTGTAATAAGCGCCAAAATCAAGCGTCACCATATCGCCGTGCTCAATTACTTTGTCACTCGCCACTCCATGCGGTAACGCAGAACGTACGCCGGACGCGACAATCATATCGAAGGAGGAAGATGTCGCGCCCAATTTCCTCATATGGAATTCCAGTTCATTCGCAATTTCAATCTCTGTGCGACCTGGTTGAATGAACGTTAAAATATGCTCGAAGGCGGCGTCTGCAATTTCGGCAGCTTTTTTCAAAATGACCATTTCGGTTTCATTTTTAATCATCCGCAGCTTTTCAACGACATTCGAGACAGGAACAAGCTCCGCCTTTACTTCCTTCGAAAGCTGGGAGTAATAAAAATAGGATTGGTGCTGCTGTTCAAATCCGAGCTTCTTGATTCCCAAGCTTTCTGCAAGCGTTGAAATTTCCTCATAAATAATGGCTCGATCGATTTCTTTCACAGTGAAATCAGTCTCTTGCGCATTCGCCTGGCTCACATAACGGAAATCGACCAATAAATACGCCTCCGTTTTCGACACGAGCACTGTCCCCGCAGTTCCGGTGAAATCCGTCAAATATCTCCGGTTATACGGATCCGTAATAAGCATTCCGTCAATTCCCAATCCGTCAAATGCGTCGCGTAACTTCACTAACTTGTCCATTGTTAAACCCCCATTAATAGAAATATTCCCATTATTACTATGACACAAGAATTGTGGAAATAATAGAGGGTTGCAGAGTTCAATTCAAGGCGAATTGTGAATATGTCGGATAGGTAAAAAGTCACGGAATGACGATAAATCTACCGAAGTGATCGATAACTCACTGCAGGTGACCGATAACTTTGTAGTCAGCCCTGTTTGAGCTGGGGAAGGCTGTTTTTTGGTGACGTAAATGAAAGTGATTGAAGTATCAGCAAGAGAGAGTCTGTTTTTTAAGTAGGTAAAAGGTCACGAAATGACCATATATCCTGGGAAATGATCGATATCTTTCGGGAAATAATCAATAAGTGCACACAAATGATCGATATCTTTTGGGAAATGAACGATATCCGCAGGGAAATGATCGATAAGATCAAAAAAGCTCCCCTGATAAGCAGCTACACTGCTTTCCCTGCCACGGAAACAAGTTTGCGAGGACGAACCGATTGATACCAATGCTTGAACAGTATAAAAATCAACAACAGATCCACCGCGTCACCGCCGTAATACATCAGCATGGCACCGATCCTTGCCTGTTCTACCGGGACGCCCGCCGATGGATACGCATAGATGAATTTTGACAAGATGCCATGACCGGCAAGTGCAAAAATGAAAACGACAGTTCTGTACGTGAAGCTGAAACGGTGGGAGACAGGATCGATATAAACCAAAGAGATTGTGAATACATAACCGGCTAGGAAGACGTGGATATGAATGATGATATGGAGCCAAATGTTTGCATGCATCGCTGCATATAAACTGGTCGTATAGAGAAGCCATAAGCCACCGATGTTCAAAGCGGAAGCGACGATCGGATGGGTGAAGAATCCAACATACGAACCTTGCAGCAGTCTGCTGAGCTTTCTTGCCCAGTGGACATTTAACGTGCGCAATAATAAGGTCATAGGCGCAGCCAGTGCAATGAGAAGTGGGGCAAGCATTCCGAGCAGTAAATGCCCTGCCATGTGGGCTGTGAAATCGGTATGGGATTGTCGAGCGAGTGGACCAATCAATGCTGCTGCGGCAAAAAGTACACCTACAACAAAAGAGAATGTACGGAGCCATGGCCATTTACGAAGGCGTCCCTGTCTGTTTGTGATTATCACAGCCCCGATGTAAAATCCGATCGCAAGCAATGCCGGAATGCCAAAAAGCAGATCGGTCAATAGAAAATGAGTATTATGCATTGGAAAACACCCCTCTCCCTTCACGCCGTTCGCGTCTAGCACTAACAATCAAACCGATACCAACGACAATCATAATAGCTGCAGAAATATTCCACACAAGGTCATACGGTAAAATATCGACATTGTATCGGATTTGGTGGATGCGCATAAGCTTATGCTGGATTGTACCGTCATAAAGCTGGAAAGCCCCGCCGCCAAGCAATTTCCCTCCCCACCACATTTTATGCCATAGTGCATTCCGCCTCCTTAAATCGGCAACAATGAACAATCCACCGACAGTCGCAAACCAGCTAAATGCATGAAACAGCCCATCTGAAATAAGACCGACGGCGACAGTCGATTTATCGTAAAATTTATGCCAATGAAGCAGCTGATGGAACAATGTTTCATCAAGAAACGCAACAAAACCTAATCCGAATAAAATGCCTGACCAAAGGTTACGACGCGCGAATGTCGCTCTGTTACCTGAATTTGATTGCGTGTTATGTATCGTTGTCAAAAAGTTCCCCTCCAATTGTAGATGTTTTTAAAAGTATAGCCGTAAGGAAGGAATGGTAATCTGCTCCTTTCGATAGTATGTCTCCCTCTCCTTTTGTGAATGCTATCTAAAGAATCATTTAGAGGAGGAGAAATCATGTTGAAATTACAAACGGGGCTGGAGGGCCAAACTGCTTCTTTCGGTGTTGTGAGCGATTGCATCCGGGAACTCGGTTACCATATGGGTGGAAACTGGGATTATGATCAAGGATGCTTCGATCACATTTTATGCCAGGAAGGTGGGGAAACGATCTATATCCGAATTCCTTTTATCGTAACCGATGGCGTGCTCGACCATTATGAAGCCTCCATTAAATTCGGCACGCCTTACATCATCAAGCATGTTGTTCATGTTGGACTTGACCGGGATGAAAGCTCACTATTGGATGCAACGGGCTTCAGCCAATTCCAGCAACCGATTGATAAGGACGGTAAAATTATTGATAAAAACAGATGGATCCATGCAGGAGAAGTCGCTGTGAAAGATTTGATGGATTGCATGTATGCGCAAGATTTATTGAAAACGAGTTGAATTGAATAAGTAATCCACCTGGCAGCGGTGGCTAGGTGGATTTTTTGTTTCGGAAAATAAATTAAATTTTTAATCAAATATCATTGTAATTATAGTAGAATGGAGATAATTGGATTTTATCAAACTATTGGGGGGAGTTGTGGACATGATTTTATCAGTAAAAGACGTGTACAAATCATATGGCAAGGAACAGGTGTTGAAGGGGATTACGTTTGAAATCGAGGAGCCGCAGATCATTGCGCTGGTGGGGCCGAACGGATCGGGGAAGTCAACGTTAATGAACATCATTACGAATCTGTTGCCTGCGGATAAAGGGGAAGTGACGGTTTTTGGGAAGAGTAATCGGGATCCGAATATTTTCCGGGAGATTTCGTTCATGCAAGACAATACGGTGCTATACGAATATTTGACGGGGTACGATCATTTGCAGTTCATCTGCGATGTGCAGGGGTTACCGAAAAAGCAGCTGTTGGACACGGCTGACCGGATTGGCATAACAAGTTATTTGAATAAAAAAGTGAAGAACTATTCGCTTGGAATGAAACAGCATTTGCTGCTCGCGATGGCGGTTGTGAACAAGCCAAAGCTGATGATTTTGGATGAGCCGTTGAACGGTCTTGACCCGACGAGCGCAATTCGGGTACGTAATTTGCTGCTCGCATTGCGTGAAGAGGGGACGGCTATTTTACTGTCTTCTCACAATCTAGCGGAAATCGACCGGGTGACGTCATCGATTTTATTCCTGAAGAAGGGGAATTTGATCCAGGAAAATATGGCGGAGTTTGAGCAAGTCCGTTATCAAATCGCTGTTAACGATGTGGTGAAGGCGGAAAAGTCATTGGCGGAGGTAGGCATACCTGTCGAGGTAGTGGATGGGCGATTGCATATATATCGGAAAGATGTAGGGCTTGACCGTGTGTTCTATTTGTTGGATCAAGAGAAGATTGTCATTGACGATATCGAGAAGAAAGTGTTCGGTTCCGAGGAACGCTACCGAAAAATCTTCACGGAAGAGACGAAGTCCAATGAGCTTGTTGAAGTTTGAGCTGAAGAAGATCCTGCGGCAGAAGAAGTTCGTTTGGTTATTGGTTATGGTGCTGCTAACTGTTGGATGGACATTTTATCAAAACAAGATCGAGCAGGATTTGATGTCGAAAGAGGCAGAGGAGAAAATACTTCAAGTGGTTCTCAAAGTCGACCAACTGTACGCGCAGCTCTTGCCATTGAACAGGGAGAATAGGCTGACAGAGGTGCAGGCGGAGCAATTCGATATCTTGAACAATATGGCGACGGCCACGTTTCAATGGAAGAGCGCCATCTACGGAAAGCGTTGGGATGAAATTCCGCTCGTCGAGAATGAATTTTACTCGCTATTGGGGAAGTACGAGAATACTGGTGGAGTCTTTACTGCCTTAGAGGGTGTGGAACGAGAAAAGGCTATCGATAAGAATGCTTATTTGGTAAAGCGTGATTTGCCATATGCCAATGAAACCGATCCGGTGTCCCCCGCCTTGCAAATGAGTGAGATAGCTCCCATTTTGCTAGGGCCAGCCGGACTTTTGCTGCTATTGCTCCTTTTCGGGAACGCTTACACTTCGGAGAAGGAGCAGCAGACATTATTGACGTTAAGGACGCAACCGCTCCGCAGACGGGAGTTGTTGCTTGCAAAGTACGCGGGATTGCTAACCGTAACGTTTTTCTACTTGGTTTTCGTCGCGATTGGCGGATGGGTGATTCCGGTTGTTTTCGGAGATACATTCAATGACTTGTTGTATCCAACGTTTCTGGAAACAGGTGATTCATTCGCCCTCATTCCCGTTTGGCAACATTTGTTGAATGCAACAATTCTATTTCTGGCAGCGGGGGCATTCCTTTTTGCCTTATTGCTTTTAATCGGTACACAATTAAGAAGCTCTTTTTCAACGATTATGCTGACGGGTTTCCTTACAATGATTGGCGTTGTGCTAACGGAAGCACTGCCGATAACGCAGACACCCTGGAACCCTTTCCAGTTTTTCCGCGCAGACCGGTTTTTGACCGAAATACCGTCCAATCCGATATGGCTGTATGCAATTTCGGCGTTTCTATGGAGCGTTTTATTGCTTGCGGCAACCATTTTCTTGCGCGAAGGCGAACGTGGTTTATTTAAATCGGCCGAGGAACTGAAGCCGTACTATAAAGGGAAGATGACACATCTCCGCCCTGTCTGGAATAATAGTCTGTTTGAATGGCGGAAGTCGAAGCGGAGGGGGCTTGTCGGGCAGTCTTTGATTGTCTTATTCATCGCTGCTATTGTCGGCTATTTCTATTTCGCGGAGCAAGCGAAGGAGAAGGAGACTGAGGCTCTCGAAAGGTTAGCGTCGATTGTAGAAGATGCGGAGAATGAGACGGGACTCATCGGTTACTTTATGGAAGCCATCGAAGAAATGGAGAAGCAGGTCGCAGAAGCAAATGCAAGAGGTGAAGACGGGGATTTCATATATGGACATAATATTGAATACATTCAAGGGAATATAGATATTGCCCGTGAAGAAGCCGCGCTTGCCGAACGTGCATTGAAGGCTTATGGAAATCAAGATTGGACCCCGTTATACGATTATCAGCTGTCCAATGACCATCGATATCTTGAAAACTTGATAGAGGTTAAAAAGCATAATTATGATCCTCTCACCATTTTCGGCTATGAAACAGCGATAGCACAAAAAGAGTGGATGAAAGACCATGATATTAAACCGGTCTTCTCGGGCACTTATATGCCGAATATCCATGACCAATGGAAAGAGGAACATCGGAAGGAGAAGAAGTGGAATGAACAGGCGAACCGGAAAGTGGACCATAGCGGGTTATTTTCGCTCTTTATGTATTTCCGCGACTATCTGTACTTCGTTCCATTGCTATTATTCCTAATCCTCGTAGGCGCTGGTTTTTCAGGCGAGCGTGGGAAGAGGCCGACGTTGCAAATGCTTGTGACATTGCCGATTATGAAGCGTTCCCTTTTCCTTGGAAAAGTGCTTTTCAGTTCTATCATTGCAATCGGGAGTGCGATTATTGTTTTCCTGTTTGCCGTGCTCGTCGGAACGGTGTTCAACCGGTTCGGCGACTGGATGTATCCGGTGTTGCATTATCATAGCAGGCGAGAATTCCAATCGTTTGATTTTACAGGACAGCGGGCATTCGAGGGAGGGTATCATTTCATGCCGCTCGGAGAGTACTTGTTGAAGGCCCTTTTGCTATATGTTTGTATCGCATTGTTCCTGCTTGCATTGACGAATGTCCTGGGCCTCTTCATCCGCCAGCCGTTAGTCGTGTACGCACTGACTGGATTGGTTAGTGTAACGGGCTATTTGTTGAGCTGGAAATTGGACGATCTCGCACAGTACTCTCCTTTCCTTTATGTAAACATACCGAAAGTTGTCAATGGGGAAATCATGACACTGCTGAACGATCCTGCTATCAGCGTATATATGGGCTGCGCGATGTTGCTTGTAGCGACGGTTATCCTTTTGGGTGTGGCTTATTTCGGATTGAGTTTTGAGAAGAGATTTGTGAAGGGGAGAAAGTCGGTTACAGCAACAGCGTGAATGCTGGAGTGGGGGGTGTAGTGTTATGGGTTTATTGAAATTTGAAATGAAGAAAATTTTGCGGCAGAAGAAACTTGTATGGCATCAATATTAATGGTGGCAATTGGTTTTGCAACGTTGGTTGTTATGATACTGTCAAATGATAGAAAGAAATAACCCATCCTTGAGTCGCAAGCTCTTTTCGGATGGGTTATTCCAGATGAATTAGCCGTCCCCTTTTAGGGACCCTATCAATTATTATTGACCACCCAGGCGCAACTGGGTGGTTCTTTTAATTTATGAAGTCTATACATGAATTATACAAGTGTTAAATTATTGTTGCAAGGAATTGCGATTTTCATGGTTGGATATCGTCATCGCTTTGGCTCATAATCAAGCATTTGAAACATTTCCTTCAATTCCTTTTCCGTCAAGTCGCGCCACTGTCCGATCGGCAAGTTGCCGAGATGGATGTTCATGATACGTGTGCGCTGGAGGCGTCTGACGTTGTAGCCGAGTGCTGAGCACATGCGTCGGATTTGGCGGTTCAGTCCTTGCGTCAACGTGATGTTGAATTTACGGGGACCTAGTTGTTTCACTTTGCATGGTTTCGTTATCGTATCAAGGATTTCGACGCCGGATTCCATTTTGTGAATGAATTCCTTAGTTATGGGGCGATCGACGGTGACGATATATTCTTTTTCATGGCCATGTTCTTCACGTAGGATTTCATTCACGATGTCGCCGTCATTCGTCAGAAGGAGTAAGCCATCGGAGTCTTTGTCGAGCCGTCCGATATGGAAGATACGGAGCGGGTGATTGACGAAATCGACGACATTCCCTTCGATGTGGCGTTCGGTCGTGCTGGTGATGCCGACGGGTTTATTGAGAACGATATAGACGAGCTGCTCTTCGGTTTTTACGGGTTTGCCGTCGACACGGACTTCATCCCCGGGTTCGACTCGGCTTCCGAGTTCAGCGGGTTTGCCGTTGATTGTGACGCGTCCGTCTTCGATCCATTTATCTGCGCCGCGCCGGGAGACGATGCCGGCTTCGCTTAAATATTTATTAATTCTCATTGGGTTCACCTTTTTTCGAGTTTCTTTCCCACTATTGTACAGCTTGGGCAATAGTTATACAAAGTCAGGGGACTACATATATTATCGAAAGGTTGACAATTGATTGAATGAATAGTAAGGTTAGTACAACTTTTTTGTTCGGAGAGGGTAGAGGTGCCGGGAGCGGCGCCGCCCAGGAACAGATGAGTCGAGTTGAGAAGAGCATAGCTGAGAAATTGTTGAATAAGAGGAGTAACGTCGGAATCGCGATGTAGAGAGTCAGTGGGTGGTGGAAACTGATTCGCGGCCGGCGTGAATGGACTTATGAGAGCTTTCTGGAGTTTTCCAGACGGACGCTTTTCCCACGTTACGGGAAGTGCCTTTTTAGGCGCGCCGAGTGGAAGCTTTTTTGGGATGGCTTCAAATAGAGGTGGCAACGCGGGTAATCCGTCCTCTGCAACTGGACTTTTCTGTCCTTTTGCAGAGGGCTTTTTTGTTTTTATGCGTGATTTCATGGAGTTATGCGCGGATTGTGCGATTTATGCGTGAATGTTATGCGTTATGCGTAAGTTTTGCAATTTATGCGTGGATGTCTCGGATTATGCGTGAGTTATTGAAGTTATGCGCGGTTAAACGGATTTATGCGTGAATATCGGTCCGCGGGAAGCAGTTTGAATCAGTGACGCTTCGTCGCGCCAAATGCTTTTGACAAATAAAAGGTTTTATTCGAAGGGGATGGGTAGGTAAAAGGTTATGAAATAACGATAATTTCTGGGAAATGATCGATATCTTTTGGGAAATGAACGATAACTGCGACCAAATGATCGATAACTTCCAGGAAATGAACGATATCCACTGGGGAATGATCGATAACTACACACGAACAATGAGAAGAGGAGAGCTGAGATGGAAAAGACGAGTTTGCGCATTACAGAGAAGAAAATTGAAGGAGATTCACTGACGCCGATCCTGATTTTCAGGCGGTTGCAAGGACGCCATCGATTTTTATTGGAAAGCTCGTCGCAGCATGAGCGATCCGGGCGGTATTCGTTCATCGGGGTAGATCCGGTGAAGGCGTATCGCGGAGGGAATGGCCGGTTGGAAGAGTTCGTGTATGCAACGGGGAAGACATATGTACATGAAGGGGATTTGTATACGCTTCTGAAAAGATTGATGCCGCGGATTGCGGAGCATGGAAAATATCCATTCATGGGTGGCGCCGTCGGATATGTCGGCTATGGGGCGGCGGAGGACGCGGCAGTTCATTCCAATGAAAAGCCTGATGTGTACTTCAATATTTACGACACGGTTATCATCTTCGATCACCTTCTGAATGAAGTGACGTTGCTGCATACGGAAATTCATCCGGAATACACGAAGCCCGACTTAAATGCTTTGGCAGATACGATTACGTCAGGTCCAACAGAAGAAGAGAAGGGTGTATCCGTTTCTGATTACCGATGTGCGGTCTCGCAAAAAGAGTTTGAAGAACGTGTCCGGCAGGCACAGCAATTCATTGAAAAAGGCGAGGTTGAGCAGGTTGTCCTCTCCCGGAAGCTTGAAGCGGATATCGGTGGCGACCCGTTTGCACTGTATCGAAGACTACGTAAAAAGAATCCATCGCCTTATATGTACTATATGGAGTTCGGAGATCATACCGTCATCGGCGTTTCTCCTGAAAGTCTCGTCAAGGTGACGGACGGAACGGTCAAAACCAATCCTATTGCAGGAACAAGGAGACGGGGGCGCAGCGACGAAGAAGATCAAGCATTGGAAGAAGAGTTGCGAAGTGACCCGAAAGAGCTTTCGGAGCATGACATGTTAGTCGAAGTAAGCAAGAAAGAGATGGAAATGGTCTGTGAACCATCGTCGGTCCACGTTTCGACGTACATGGAAACCGTGAGATATGAGCATGTCATGCATCTCGTTTCGGAAGTGGAAGGCATACTTGCACCAGGTTTACATGCGCTCGATGCATTGAAGGCGACATTGCCTGCGGGGACGGTGACCGGTTCACCGAAAAAGATTGCAATGGATATCATTTCACAGTTGGAAGATGAGCCGCGCGGTTTGTATGGAGGTGCAATCGGATATATCGGATTGAACGGTAATATCGATTTTGCATTGACGATCCGGACGATGATGGTGCAAGACGGGAGAGCGACCGTGCAGGCGGGAGCTGGGATTGTGAAGGATTCCGTACCGGCTCTTGAATATAAGGAAACAGTGAACAAAGCCCGTTCTTTGCTGGAGGCGTTGAATTAAAAGAAGAGAATAGAAGAGGAGAGATGAGCAGTGGAAAATTATACGAGAATAGTAGAGGAAGGCCGAAACTTACGGTATGAAGAGATGGAGAATGCGGCCAGTCGGATGTTTTCGGAAGATGCAGATCTAGAGGAAATGGTGGCGTTTATTGTCACGTTATCTAAGAAAGGTGAAACAGCGACTGAAGTGGCGGCGTTGGCTTCGGTCATGACGTCCCATGCAATAGAGATGGACGTACCGGCTGCTCGTTATTTGGATAATTGTGGAACAGGCGGCGATGGATCGAACACATTCAATATTAGTACGACATCGGCTTTCGTTTTAGCAGGTGCTGGTGTAAATGTAGCGAAGCACGGCAACCGGAAAGTCACAAGTGCAGCGGGCAGCCAAGATGTGCTCGATGCGCTCGGCATCCATTCACGCTTTACACCTGACGATATGGGAAGGATGCTTCAGGAGGAAGGAATTGCGTTTTTATTCGCGCCTATTATCCATCCGAAATTGAAGCGGATTGGCGAAGTGCGAGCAATGATCGGAAAGCCGACAATCTTCAATCTCGTCGGCCCGTTGACGAACCCCGTTCCACTGGAAACGCAGTTCACAGGCATCAACCGTCCTGATTTCATTATGGAATACGCATCCGTTATGCGAATGCTTGGCAGGGAACGGGCACTTGTCGTATCAGGGGCGGGAGATTTGGATGAGGCGTCGCTAGCCGGACAAAACTCGTTTGTCCTGATGGATAGGGGTGATTTAATCCCTTTTTCACTAAAAGCAGAAGATGTAGGACTTTCATATGCTCCTCTATCTGCAATCCGTGGCGGAACCCCAGAGGAGAATGCAATCATGATACGTTCCGTATTGCAAGGCGAACGGGGTCCGCGTTTTGACACAGTCGTGTTCAATGCTGGTTTAGGATTGTTCACGAACGGTGTGGCAGATTCGATACAGGAAGGGATTGAACAGGCGACGGACAGCATTCTTTCAGGCAATGCGCTACGGAAATTGGAGGCGGTCGTTGCGTTCAGTGAACAGATTGGACAGGAGGCGATGGTGAGATGACGATGACGATTTTAGAAAAGATTTTGCAGACGAAACGGCTCGAAGTGAAGCAGCTGCTAATGGAGGAATGTGTCGTTTCATGTGAAACAATGCCGAAACGTTCTTCCCTTTTTGAAACTTTACGAGAATCAGATCGTTTGGAAGTCATTTCGGAGATGAAACGAGCTTCGCCTTCAAAGGGGATGATAGTCGAGACGGATCCGGTCGCGCAGGCAAAGGCGTATGAACAAGCTGGAGCAGCATGCGTCTCTGTATTGACGGATTCGACCTTTTTCAAAGGTTCCTTTGATGACTTGGCGGAGGTAGCTGAAGCTGTCGCAATCCCGTTGCTCTGCAAGGATTTCATCATCCATGAAGTGCAGATTGACCGCGCGAAACAAGCAGGAGCTTCCGTCATTTTGCTCATTGTAGCTGCGCTCGATGATGCAACTTTGCAACGGCTTCATCGTTATGCGACTGACCTTGGGCTTGAAGTGCTTGTGGAAGTCCATGATGCAAAAGAATTGGATTGTGCACTCGCAGTAAATGCAAAACTGGTTGGCGTCAACAATCGAGATTTAAAGACATTCGATGTGGATCTCTTCAGAACCGAAGAGGTGGCAAATCATTTTCCCTTCCATGAAGCCCGTGTCTTTATAAGTGAAAGCGGAATTATGGGTGCAGAGGATGCAAAACGAGCGGCTGCAGCTGGAGCGAGTGCTGTCTTAGTAGGAGAGTCGCTCATGCGGAGCGCTTCCGTTGAAGACTCACTCCGTTCGTTGCAAGTTCCGAAGGCAGGTGTGCCGCTATGACAAAAGTGAAGATTTGCGGATTGATGGAGTCGGAGCACGTCAAAGCTGCGGTGGACGCGGGCGTGGATGCGGTCGGATTCGTATTTGCACCGAGCAGACGTCGTATCGCGATTGCGCAAGCGAAGGAACTGGCAAGCTTTGTTCCGGATCACGTGATGAAGATAGGTGTTTTTGTTGATGCGGAGCGAGAGGAATTGGAGCGGGTTTTCCGGGAAGTGCCGCTCGATTATGTCCAACATCATGGCAATGAGACGGCAGAGTTCATTAAAAAAATCGGACTTCCTTCCATTAAAGCATTATCAGTTCATGGTGATGAAGATGTAGAAAGGATGAATGGATACAACACGGAATTTGTATTATTCGATACGCCGGGCATTGAATTCAGAGGAGGGAGCGGGCGGGTGTTTGACTGGAATTTGCTCGAAGGGAATGTGTCGCGGGAGCGGGTGATACTAGCGGGCGGACTGAATGCACAAAATGTGAAGGAAGCGATCCGGCAAGTGCGTCCCTACATGGTAGACGTGTCGAGCGGAGTTGAGATTGAACGTAGAAAAGATGCGACGTTGATTCGCGAGTTCATTCGCACGGTGAAAGAGGAGGAGAGCTAAGATGGCGGTTGAGATGAGAAAAGGAAGGTATGGAAAGTTCGGCGGACAGTATGTGCCGGAAACGTTAATGTCTGCGCTGATCGAATTGGAGAAGGCGTATGGGGAGGCGAAGGCCGATCCGACGTTTGCGAAGGAATTGGATTACTATTTACGTGATTTCGTCGGCAGGGAGAACCCGCTCTATTTTGCAGAACGATTGACAGAGAAGATCGGCGGCGCAAAAATTTTCTTGAAGCGGGAAGATTTGAATCATACGGGCGCGCATAAGATCAATAATTCGCTTGGGCAGGCGTTGCTTGCGATGCGGATGGGCAAACGGAAAATCGTGGCGGAGACTGGCGCCGGACAGCATGGCGTGGCAACTGCGACGGCTTGTGCGCTGTTCGGATTGGAGTGCGTTGTCTTCATGGGTAAGGAGGATATCCGCCGGCAGGAGCTGAATGTGTTCCGGATGGAGCTGCTTGGGGCAAAGGTCGTGTCGGTCGACAAGGGTACGGGCACGTTGAAGGATGCCGTCAATGAAGCGCTTCGTTATTGGGTCGCGAATGTGGAGGATACGCATTATATTTTAGGCTCAGCGCTCGGTCCGCATCCGTTCCCGGAAATTGTGCGTGATTTTCAGCGGGTGATTGGCGTGGAGACGAGGCGTCAGATTGTCGAGAAGGAAGGTCGTTTACCTGATGCGGTCGTTGCGTGTATCGGGGGCGGAAGCAATGCGATCGGCATGTTCCACCCGTTTGTCGGAGATGAGGAAGTTGCATTGTACGGTGTCGAAGCGGCGGGGAGCGGAATAGCGACAGGTCTTCATGCAGCTGCAATCGCTGACGGGAAGGAAGGCGTCTTGCATGGGGCATTTATGTATGTGCTGCAGGACGATAACGGCTTTATCCAGGAAGCGCATTCGATTTCCGCAGGGCTTGATTACCCGGCGGTCGGACCGGAGCATTGCCATTTGCATGATATCGGCAGGGTGAAATATGAGGCTGTGACGGATGCGGGTGCGTTGGAAGGATTGCAGCTTCTATCGAGGACGGAGGGCATCATCCCGGCGTTAGAAAGTGCGCATGCCGTCCAGTTTGCGTCGGAGCTGGCGAAAAGTATGGAAAAAGAGCAAGCTATCGTCGTCTGTTTGTCCGGTCGCGGTGACAAGGATATGCAAACGGTACGTGATGCGCTTGGAGGCGAAGTTGAATGAAGACGTTGGAGAAGAGAATCCGTGAAAGTATGGCAGAAGGCAGAAAGGCGTTTGTGTCCTATATGATGGCCGGCGATGGCGGTTTAGCGACGTTGAAGGAAAAGCTCCTCTTTTTACAGGAAGCCGGCGTAACGGCAATTGAGATCGGCATTCCGTTTTCAGATCCGGTGGCAGATGGGGAAGCGATTCAACAGGCGGGAGCGCGTGCACTTGCGGAAGGGGTGACGCTCCGTAATGTATTGGGGGAGCTTGAAAGATGCAAAGGGGAAGTGGCGGTTCCTTTAGTCGTCATGACGTATTTGAACCCAGTTTTGGCGTTCGGTGTGCCGCAATTTGTCGAAGTGTGCCAACGAGCGGGGATTGTTGGAGTGATTATCCCGGATTTGCCGCTTGAGGAGAGCGGACCGCTTCGCGATGAATTAGACGGGACAGATATCGCATTGATTCCTCTTGTTTCATTGACAAGCCCTGACGAACGGATTAAAAGGATAACGGAGAGTGCCGAAGGATTTTTATATGCGGTAACCGTGAATGGAATTACAGGTGAGCGAAATGAATTCGGCGAGGAACTCCACTCCCATCTGCAACGGGTGAAGCAAATGAGCGATGTGCCAGTATTGGCGGGGTTCGGCATTTCAACGCAAACACAAGTGAAGGAAATGGGCAATCATACGGATGGCGTTATCGTCGGCAGCACGATTGTCGAAGCCTTCCATCAGAATGAGCTGGATAGGATCCGTAAATTGGTGCAAGCCGGTGTAGAGAAATTTGAAATTGTCAATTTACATTGAAACTTTTCAGGAGGCTATGACGTACATATAGCAAAGGAGTTGTACGGCATGGAAATGGATATGATCAGGCAGGAAGTGGAAACGACATATGACAAAGTGAAATCCTTGGCGGGTTGGAGCGTCGACAAAAATGTCGTGTTGACGATTACTTCGTATTATGTGACGGCGGAGAAGGAATTCGATGCTGTCGCTTTCAGCCGTGCCTTGGCCGCTTTGAAGGAAAGAGCGGGCTGGTTTTCGCCGTTGCGGGGGAATCTGTTGCCGATGATGGCCGCATTTCTTACGCAATCTGACGCATCGGTGGAAGGGGAAGCAGAACGGCTAATGGATAAACAGAGGACGTTGAAGCAGGCCGGTTTCCGAAATACCATTCATTCCTACCTTGCTGCAATGCTCATGGACAATGATGCCGCTCGATTCCAGGAAGAGGCAGACCGTGCCAAAAAGCTATATGATGCGATGAAAAAACAGCATTATTTTCTCACGTCGGATGATGATTATGCATATGCCATGCTGCTTGGTAAAATGGGGGAGGACCCCGTAGAGCATGCCAAGGCAATGCGTTCTTATTACGATGCACTCCGTGAAGAGGGCTTCCGGACGGGGAATGAGCTCCAATGGCTGTCACAAGTCATGACGTATATAGACATCTCTTTCCAGCAACGGCTTGTTAAAAGGGCTTGGACGATTTTTGAAATGCTCCGTGAAGAATCGAAAGCAAAGCCTGTTCATTATCCGATGGTTGGATTCCTGACCGTGTTCGATGTCGGGGATGAAAAGATTAGTGAAATCATTCAACTGGCGAAGCAATTGGAACAATCCAAACGGTTCAAATGGAACAAGGAAATGGCCTTGTCGGTCGCGATTGGTTATGTCATGCACCAGCTGACGGAAAGTGCCGATCAGGTAAGTGTTAGTCTTGCCGCATCAGTCGAAATGATTCTTCAGGCGCAACAAGCGGTGATGGCTGCCACGGTTGCTGCAGTCGCGGCGTCATCGGCAGCGACCTCGTCGAATGGATGATTGGTATTAAATAATATTATGAGCAGGAGAAGAAGCTGTTGTCATACAACAATGGCTTTTTCTGCCTGTTTTTTTATTGGTCGGGACAAAAGAACGAAAAAAACTTACGTATAAATTATCTCAGTGAAAACGCTTACGCGGCAATGTTTGTAACATATTTGTCATATTAGAAATAATACAAGATTTTGATATTCTAAAAAAACAGTATTGTCAGGACTAATGTTGTGTAGTATATTGAGTTCAATAACTTTAAACGAAATCTGAAAATTAGTTATTTGGGAAAGTGTCAGTTAGTAGTTGGTAAGGAGGAAGTTCTGTTGAAAAACCCAGTTTTGGAAATAAAAGATCTACGGACGTCATTCAACATTAAGGGCGACTATTATGCTGCGGTAGATGGAGTTTCCATTACTGTCCACGAAAATGAAGTCGTTGCAATCGTCGGCGAATCAGGCTGTGGTAAAAGCGCATTGGCCCTATCCGTCATGGGCCTGCATGAACAGAAGAACACGAAGCTTGATGGACAAGTGAATTTTGGTGGGCAAAATTTGCTGACGCTAACACGTTCGCGTCTCGATAAAGTAAGAGGGAAAGACATCGGGATGATCTTCCAAGATCCGATGACCGCTTTGAATCCACTCGCGACAATCGGACGGCAGATTGAGGAGCCAATGGATTACCATATGAAGCTATCCGCAAGTGAAAAGAAAAAGCGTACCTTGGAACTATTGAGACGGGTAGGCATTAAAAACGAACAACGCGTCTATGAGCAATATCCGCATGAACTATCGGGCGGGATGAGGCAACGTGTCGTCATCGCCATCGCGCTAGCATGCGACCCGGTTCTACTTCTCGCGGATGAGCCTACGACGGCTTTGGACGTTACAATTCAGGCGCAAATTATGGATTTGATGAAAGAACTGCAAAACCAGATGAAAACAGGTATCATCCTGATCACACACGACCTTGGAGTTGTCGCTGAAATGGCGGACCGCGTCGTCGTCATGTATGCAGGTGAAGTCGTTGAAATAGCGGATGTTAAAGAGTTGTTTGAAAACCCTTTGCATCCATATACCCGCTCTTTATTGAATTCAATCCCTTCCAATATGGAGTCAAAAGAAAAATTGCATGTCATTGATGGAATCGTTCCATCCCTTCAGAATCTGGACCGCAATGGATGCCGTTTCGCACCGCGGATCGCTTGGATCCCTCAAGAGGATCATGAGGAAACACCGGAAATGCATGAAGCGGCACCGAATCATTTTGTCCGATGCTCATGCTATAAAACGTTCTACTTTCCGGAGGACAGAGTAGGAGAGAGAGAATATGTCGCTACTAACAGTTAATGATTTGAAGATTCATTATCCGATACGAGGCGGTTTTTTCCGTAAAGTCGTAGACCATGTCAGAGCGGTTGACGGCATCAGCTTCGAATTACAGCCTGGCGAGACTTATGGACTGGTTGGAGAGTCGGGATGCGGCAAGACGACATCTGGTCGCGCGCTCATCGGATTGAACAAAGCTACGAGCGGGGAAATGCTTTTCGAAGGAAAAGACCTTGCCAAATTGAGTAGATCCGAAAGACGGAATTATACGAAAGACATACAGATGATTTTCCAAGACCCGTATTCATCGCTGAACGGGCGGAAAAATGTGCTCAACATCATTGCTGAACCGCTTCGCAATTTTGAAAGGCTATCAGCGAAAGAAGAGTTGTTGAGAGTGCAAGAGTTAGTCGCACGTGTCGGGCTAAGTCCTGAATCGATCTATAAATATCCTCACCAATTCTCCGGTGGGCAAAGACAGCGGATTGGGATTGCCCGGGCGCTCGCATTGAACCCGAAGCTGATTATTGCGGATGAGCCTGTATCTGCATTGGACGTATCTGTTCAAGCGCAAGTATTGAACTTCATGCAAGAAATCCAAGAGGAATTCAACTTGACGTATCTCTTCATCTCGCATGACTTGGGCATTATCCAGCATATGTGCGATCGGATTGGCATTATGTATCGTGGTCGTTTCGTAGAGGAAGGAACTGCAGACGAGATTTACAACAATCCACAGCACGTCTATACAAAGCGATTGATTGCGGCGATCCCGGAAATGAACCCTGAAAAGCGTTTCGAGAAAATGCATTTGCGTCAGGCGATCAATCAGGAATACCAAACTGAATACAATAGCTATTTCGATAAAGATGGGCGGATGTTCGATTTGAAGAGAATCTCGGATACGCATTCCGTCGCTATGCAATAAGGGGGATGATGTAAATGTTGAAGTTCATTTTACGAAGAACATTGCTCATGATTCCGCAGCTCATCCTCCTGAGTCTCGTCATCTTCATGCTCGCAAAAGCGATGCCGGGGGATGCGATAACGGGAGCGTTCATGGGGAATCCTGATGCTACACCTGAACAAATAGAGAAGATACGTGAAAAATTCGGCTTGAACGATCCATGGTATGTCCAATATGGACGATGGCTTGGAAAAGCGGTACAAGGTGATTTTGGAATGTCGTATACCCACCAACAGCCTGTTACAACTTTGATAGCGGGCCGGGTTGAAAATACGGTGCTACTTTCATTATTCACCGCAATAATGATCTATTTAATTGCCATTCCTCTCGGTATTATAGCGGGACGCTGGACAGATTCATGGGCGGATAAGTTAATCGTCACTTATAACTATGTTGCATTTGCTACACCAACTTTTGTTTTTGCTCTATTGATGTTATTCGTTTTTGCTTTCGTATTAGGGTGGTTTCCGTACACCGGAAGTGTTGATATAAAAATCGAGTCGGGAACGTGGGCCTATATGGTGAGCAGGGCGGAGCACTTAGTCTTACCAGTCATGTCCGGAGCGATAATTGGTACAGTCGGAACGATACAGTATTTACGAAACGATATTATCGATCAGAAGACTAAGGAATATATAAAAACAGCCCGTGCCAAAGGAGTGCCTGAAGGAAGGGTGTATTCACGTCATATATTGCGGAATTCACTTTTACCAATTGCTGCTTTCCTCGGGTATGAAATTACAGGTTTGATCGGTGGTTCGGTCTTCATCGAAACCATTTTCAGTTATCAGGGCCTTGGACAACTTTTCATTCAATCCATCAACTTACGCGACTTTACCGTTGTGACAGCGCTTGTCTTGATATCGGGGACTGCTGTAGTCGTCGGTACTATGCTGTCGGATATCATCTTGAGCCTAGTCGATCCGCGTATCCGAATTGAATAATGGAAAAGGAAGAAGAGGAGGGGAACACCGATGAAAGATACAGTCACATTAAACGAAAAAGAACTGATTGCTAGAGAGAAGCTGAATAATCCATCGTTTATGAAAACGATTTGGAGAGAAATTTTACATGATAAGATGGCTCTCGGTTCATTAATTTTGCTTATAATCCTTTTGTCAACTGCATACCTATCACCACTTTTTATTGACCAAGCTGCATTGACGCGTGTGAACTTCCTGAATACTTGGAAGCCACCTTCCGCAGCGAACTGGCTTGGAACTGATGACGGTGGTCGTGATGTATTCGGACAACTGATGATAGGTGCGCGCAACTCATTTACAATCGGCATCGCTATTACGGTGATTGCAGGAATGATAGGGCTTTCATACGGATTGATCTCGGGCTTTTACGGTGGCGGCGTCGATAATATCATGATGCGTTTTCTTGAATTCATGATGGTATTGCCAACTACGATGTTCATCATCGTGTTCGTAACAATTATTCCAAACTATAATGTCTTCACATTCATTCTTATTATGAGTGTTTTCTTATGGCTCGGAAAAGCGAGGCTTATCCGATCTAGAGCATTGCAGGAAAGGGAGCTTGACTATATCAATGCCTCCAAGACGTTAGGAACCCCAAGTTGGAAAATCATGTTCTTTGAAATGTTTCCTAACTTGAGTTCACTCGTCATTGTAAATATGACACTTACGCTTGCATCAAATATCGGGATAGAAACGGGTCTTACTTTCCTAGGCTTCGGTTTGCCTGCTGGAACTCCTTCACTTGGAACGCTTGTTGCGTTTGCAAGGAATCCTGATATTGTCAAGAATAAGTGGTGGGTATGGTTACCTGCAGCATTACTGATTCTAGTAATGATGCTGTGTATAAATTATGTCGGGCAAGCGGTCAAACGCGCGTCAGACGCAAGGCAAAGATTAGCCTAAAAAATAAGGGGAGGTAATACAATTGGCAAAGAAGCAATTTATGCTACTTGCAAGTCTATTGCTTGTTCTCAGCGTATTTTTAGCTGCATGTACAGGCAAAGACAAAGATGGTGCTACTGAGAAAGAACCATCTAAAGATCCAGAGAAAACAGAAGGAACAGAAAATGAAGAGGATCCAGAGGAAGTTGATGATCCGAACGCGGGTCTAGAGTTCCCACTGACAGTTTCTAACACAGGAACTCCAATCGATGGTGGAGAGTTGAACTATGCACTTGTTTCCGACACTCCATTCGAAGGTACTCTAAGCCGAGTCTTATATTCTGGTACACCAGATTCCACTGTATTGAGCTTTTTTGATGAAAACTTGTTCACTACTGATGGCGACTTCTTGATCACTAATGACGGCGCTGCAACATACGAAGTTTCTGATGATAAAAAATCGATTACAATCAAAATCGGTGATAATGTAAACTGGCATGATGGCGAGCCTGTTAAAGCAAGCGACCTTCTTTACTCTTACCAATTACTTGGTCACCCTGACTACACGGGAACTCGTTACACATTCATGATCGAAAACGTTGAAGGTATGCCTGCATACCATAACGGTGAAACAACTGAAATTTCCGGTATTAAGATTTCTGATGATGACAAAACAATTACAATCACTTACACTGAAGCGACTCCGTCACTATTGTCAGGTATTTGGGCTTATCCAACACCAAGACACCATGTCGGAGATGTTATGACAGGTGAACTTACGATTGAAGAACTTGCTGCTTCTGATAAAATCCGCACAAACCCTATCGGTTTTGGACCATACAAAATTGCAAAAATCGTACCGGGTGAATCTGTTCTTTATGAGCGCAACGATGATTACTGGAGAGGCAAACCTCAGCTAGATTCAATCGTATTGAAAGTAGTAAGCTCTGCGTCTATTCTTGAAGCACTTAAGAAAGGCGATGTAGATATCGCTTCGGTTCCAGTTGACCAGTACTTGAACGCTAAAGAAGTCGATAATATCGAATTGCTAGCGGAAGTTGATATTGCCTATACGTACATTGGGTTCAAACTTGGTAAATGGGATGCAGATAACAAAACAAACGTAACTGATCCCAACGCAAAAATGGGTAACAAACTTGTTCGTCAAGCTATGTGGTACGCAATGGACAACGAAACAATCGGTAAAGAACTTTATCACGGTCTTCGTTTCCCAGCGACAACTCTAATTGTACCTGTATTCTCTACTTTCCATGATTCAAGCATTGAAACACCATCTTATGACCCTGAGAAGGCGAAAGCACTTCTTGACGAAGCTGGATATGTTGACGTTGACGGAGATGGTTTCCGTGAAAACGACAAAGGTGAGCAATTCGTTCTTAACTTCGCTTCCATGTCAGGTGGAGAAACTGCTGAGCCGATTGCACAGTTCTACATGCAAAACTGGGCTGACGTAGGTATTAAAGTACAACTTCTTGAAGGGCGTCTGCATGAGTTCAACTCGTTCTATGATAGAGTAGAGGCTGACGATCCGGATATCGATATCTACCAAGGTGCTTGGAGTGTTGGTTCTGACCCGAACCCATCTGGTCTATATGGTAAAGATGCTGCGTTCAACTATACTCGTTTTACAAGCGATAAGAACACTGAGCTTCTTGATGCTATCTCAGGCGAGCAGTCCTTGGATTCTGAATACCGTGCTGGAAAGTTCAGCGAATGGCAACAGCTCATGGTTGATGAAGTTCCAGTTGCACCAACAGTATTCCGTTACTACCTAATGGGTGTTAACAAGCGTGTTACAAACTACTCTATCGAAACAGGCACAGACCTTCGTCTGTGGAAGTGGGGCGTAACTGAATAATAGTTGATTATTGAGCAACCTCAGTAATCGATAAACCGCCATCCGGGAAACTGGGTGGCGGTTTTCTTGATGTGTGCCCGGCATGGGCTATAACTTGGTGGTGAAAGTCCACTACAGGCTTGGCAGTAGGAACTGTTAGCTGAAGGCAAGGGTGTCCACCGTGAGGTGGAATCTGAAGGAAGCCGAAGGCAAAATCCCCAACTGACGGACAGAAACTGTATATAAGGCTGAATTGGAATGGACGAGTTTGCATTACAAAACGAAGTCCTATACTGCCCGAGTTCCATACAGTAAATACAGCAGTTACATGGGAGGAAGGTTATAGCCCTTACCCGGGGAGGTCTCACGAGGGTTATTCAATTAACAATCGGTTTAGTGATAATTCGATGAATCGTGAGAAGTCAGCAGACGTCATAGTAATTTCCTTACGGAAATGAAGGACCGAACAATCTTAAATCTTGGAAAACAGGGAGGTGTAGACATCGCCGCCTAAACGCAGAAAACATCGTGGTAAAGACCGAATAGATGGCTACCTATGGAGAGATAAGTATGAAACTGAAGGGTACATAGGAGTGCGTAGGGATGTCACATGGATATGAGAGAACAAGATGGTATCAGCTTAATCGACCAAATTATTACAGATGATAATCTTTGGGGAGCATACAAGAAAGTACGGAAAAACAAAGGTGCTCCGGGTGTAGATGGAATTACAGTCTACCAATTGAAAGGTCATATGGAGAAATACTACCAACACCTAAAGCTCAAATTGAGGGACGGGACATATGAACCCTAACCTGAAAAAAAGGTTGCCATCCCAAAACCCGATGGATCAAAAAGATATCTCGGTATACCGTGTGTCCTGGACAGGGTTGTCCAACAGGCGATACTTCAAGTCATCGAGCCGATTATTGACCCCCATTTCTCGGACCATAGCTATGGTTTTCGAAAAGGCAGAAGTGCCCACCAGGCCATTAAACGAGCCGAAGAGTATTATCAAGAAGGCTACCGAGTCGTAGTAGATTGCGACCTGAAAAGTTACTTCGATACCATTCACCATCAAAGGATGAGGGCATATCTGGAATACTTCATTTCAGATAAGATAGTGCTCAAACTGATTTGGAAATTTCTTCGCTCGGGCATCCTTGATAAGGACATCTACATTGAGACGACCAAAGGTGCACCACAAGGTGGGCCTCTATCTCCGATTCTAGCAAACGTTTATTTAAATATGCTAGATAGAGAACTGGAAAAGAGAGGACACCGCTACATCCGTTACGCAGATGACTTCGTCATTTATGTGAAAAGCAAACGGGCTGGAGAGAGTGATGGAAAGTGTTACTTCGTTCATAGAAGGGGAGCTTCAGCTTACGATTAACCAAGAGAAAAGCCGAATTTGCGGGGCTACATCCGCCACGTTCCTTGGCTTTAACATTCAGAACCTCATGGGAAAGTAGTCTGCCGACCCAGCGGGTCGGCTAAACAACGATTCAAAGACAAAATTAGAAATTTAACGAGTCGAAAACACCCCGGAACTTTCATTGATATTATCACAAAGATTAATCAAACAATAACAGGTTGGATTAACTACTATGGAATTGGACGTATGAAGACATTCATCAGTCAAACCCAACAATGGTTAAATTATCGATTAAGACAAATGATATTGAAGAGATGGAAGAAGCCAAGGACTCGATATCAAATGCTTCGTAAATTTGGAATAGACCATGATGATGCCATGAAATTAGCTAATTCCCGAAAGGGATATTGGCGTTTATCGTGCAGTGAAATACTCCATCAAGCCATAACAAAAGAAAGACTCACAAAGTGGGGACTAAAGGATATGTCCCAACTTTATGAGTCGCGATACTTAAGAGATTGAACCGCCGTATACGGAACCGTACGTCAGACTGTCTAACAATTTTTTAATTTTTGGCATGGAAATGAACGACCTTTGTCGAATCTCTATATTAAAAGGAGATGAGCGTATATGTCTTATATCGAAGGTGAAGATAGATATCAAATTACATTACTACCAAATACGTTGGATGACTTTGTAGATGAAGAAAACCCGGTCCGAGTTATCGATGCTTATGTGGATAGTTTGAACCTAGAAGAAGTGGGCTTTCAAGTCTATTTAGGCACCAAAGCTGGACAAAAACCTTATCGACGCAGCGATCTTCTGAAGCTCTATCTTTACTGTTATAAGAATGGCATCCGCTCCTCTCGCAAGATAGAAACTGAGACAAAAAGAAACATTGAACTAATGTGGCTAATTTGTAGGCTTCAACCAGACCACGGTACTATATCAGCCTTCATGAAAAACAACCAAAAGGCCGTAAAGAAACTGTTTAAAGAGTTTACCCTAATGTTAAAAGGGTTTGGGTTAATCGACGGTCAAATTGTCGCGATTGACGGGACAAAATTAAAAGCGAACTGTTCTGAAAAACAGCATTTTAATGGCAATATTTTAAGTAAAAAGCTGGGGTATATCGATGAAAAAATCGAGGCATATTTGCATGATTTTTTTAGGGAAGATAATCATCAAAAAAAGCGGGAAATCATAGAAACATTAGACGTCTATCAAGAAAGAATGCATGAACTGCAAATAATTAAACAAGAACTCAAGGAAACAGGTAAAAATCAGCTGTGCGTGACCGATCCGGATGCTGAATCGATGAAAAACAACGGAAAGCATGAAGTCTGTTTCAATGTCCAAACCGCGGTGGACAGCAAATATAAACTAATTGTGGACTGTGATACTGTCAGCGACGTGAACGATCAAGGACAACTGTCAAATATGGTGAGAAAAGCAAAGCAAGTTTTTCATGATCAGAAAACCACATTTCTAGCCGATACAGGCTATTATAATTACCTTCAAATGATTGAAGTAGTTAACGATAGCACCGAACTTCTAATTAAGCCGCAAAAAGGAAAGAAAAACAAAGTGGAAAGTGGATTTGATAAAGAGCGCTTTGAATATAACGCCCTAAACGATAGATATATTTGCCCGCTGGGTTATGAATTACCTTTCAAGTGGAATGGAAAACAAGATGGGAAAGAGTATAGACGTTACACCTGTGAAACTTTCGATATTTGTGGAAAAAAAGAGTTCTGTACGACTGCCAAAGGAGGGAGGTCGGTAACTAGGCTCAATGACGAAGAAGTAATCGAACGGATTGCCGAAAATACACTTAATCAAAGTCATATCTATAAACAAAGAGCGGCAATCGTGGAGCACCCTTTCGGGACGATGAAACGTCACTGGGGTTACACATACTTTTTAACACGAGGGTTGGCATCAGTAGGTACTGAGACCACCCTGATTTGTCTTGCCTATAATTTAAAAAGAATGATTAAAATAAATGGAGTTCAGGATCTCATACGCCTCTTCAGAGAACGATCCCTTTCAAAATTTACTATTCATCACGTTTATTTAAGTAAAATTGCATAAAAACAATTTTATAACAGTACCCAGAACCATTTGTTAGACAGTCTGACGTACGGTTCTGTGAGAGCCTTTGGGTGAAATTCCCATTGGCTACACGACTGAGAGGTTGGCTAATCAATTAATGGTTAGCCTCCTACTCGATTAAGTCAATTTAACATATGCAGGAACTCCTGGCTAGGACTATTGGCTCGTTTATTTAAATGATACGTAAGTATGAAGGTATTTGTTGGAATAAGTAGAATATTGTAGATGATAAAGAAAAAGGAGGTGAAACTAGAATATGAAGAAAAAGAGAAATATCCTATTCTCGGGAATGCTGTTATGCTTGCTTGTATTTGCACCGATTGCAAATGCCCAAGGGCCGCATAATGAGTCAACCGATAACCGAGGACCCGCGGGGCCGCCTCCAGGAAATGGTTGTAATGTAGGATGTCATCAACTGGATCCATAAGTCAATATTACGTGGCTTGGACAACTAACACCAAATAAAAAGTGGAATTGGACATGCCAATTTCACTTTTTACATTTTTACCCGGCAACCCACAGTTGTTTAATCGTGAACTTCTATAAATTACCGGTCATCGATTCGAGGCCCGTTTCTTTTTCATTGACGATAAAATAATCCCTTTTTTGAAAGCTTGCCTTTTGCAATTTCTTTCTCACTCCAATTTCTCACTTGCCAAAAGACCCCGATTGTTCCCATCTTCGCATATGTACATTAGAATCAGCCATTTACTTAAGCGGCGGTTTTCGTGTTCTAACTCTATTATTCTGTTTCTTTATTTTCTGAAATCTCGTTGAATTAAGTGTAGAAGTTTGATAGTATTGAAATTACCAATTAGTCAGTTAAAGTTTTTAGAGAGATAGAAGAAATGGGGGAATCGATTTGAAAATTTATGTATCCGTCGATATGGAAGGGATTACGGGACTTCCCGATTATACGTTTGTCGACTCGGCTAGGCATAATTATGAACGTGCCCGACGTATTATGACAGAGGAGGCGAACGCCATCATCCGCGCGGCAATCCGAGAAGGAGCCGAGCAAGTGCTTGTCAATGACAGCCATTCTAAAATGAACAATCTTCTTGTTGAGGAGTTGCATCCAGATGCGGATTTGATAACAGGAGATTTGAAAGCGTTTTCAATGGTGCAGGCAGTGAATGAATCATTCGATGGGGCGATATTTGCCGGATACCATGCAAGGGCCGGTCAACCAGGTGTTATGAGCCATTCGATGACATTCGGCGTCAGGAATATGCATATCAATGACGTGGCGATTGGCGAACTTGGATTGAACGCCTATGTCGCGGGCTATTACGGAGTGCCTGTCATCATGGTCGCTGGGGATGATCGTGCATGTCAAGAAGCGGAAGCCTTGATTCCCGGAGTTGTGACTGCTGCAGTTAAGCAATCTATATCCCGTTCTGCGGTGAAGACACTGCATCCGACGAAGGCACACGCATTAATCGAAGAGAAGACTGCAGAAGCAATTGCTAAACGATCAACAATCCAACCGTTAGTACCACCTGAGAATCCAGTTTTGCGCATTGAATTCACGAATTATGGTCAGGCCGAGTGGGCCGCGCTTATGCCAGGATGTGAAATTGAGCCGGGAACAACCATCGTGAAATTTGAAGCGAAGGACATTCTGGAAGCGTACCGGGCGATGCTCGTCATGGTTGAATTGGCAATGCAAACAAAGTTCTGCTAAGGGGGGATGGCGCATGGCAATTTACATAGTAAAAAGATTCTTCATGATGATTGCGACAATCCTCATCATCGCGACACTAACATTTTTCTTAATGCATTCAATACCTGGATCGCCGTTCGATGAAGAACGGACATCGAACCCGACGATCCAGGCGAACCTGGAGAAGTTCTATAAACTGGACCAACCAACACATGTGCAATACATTCATTATTTGAAATCAATTGCGACATTCGACTTCGGACCTTCCATTAAAAAGCCGAATGACTCAGTGAATAAATTGCTTGCCAGAGGCTTTCCGATATCACTCGAGTTAGGAATGGTAACGATTCTCGTCGCTGTCATATCGGGAATTACATTAGGGACATTTGCCGCCTTGCGACATAACGGCATTATCGATTATGCGGCGATGGCGTTTGCGGTCGTAGGGATATCGGTCCCGAACTTCGTATTGGCAACGGTGCTGATCCAACAATTAGCGGTCAACTGGAACCTTCTCCCGCCGGCAACATGGAGCAGCCCTCTACATATGATTTTGCCGACATTGGCGCTTGCGACAGGTCCAACAGCAATCATCGCACGTCTGACACGATCGAGCATGCTTGAGGTACTGACGCAGGATTATATGAAAATGGCGAGAGCGAAAGGGTTATCGCCGATGCGTATTGTGCTTCGGCATGCACTGCGCAATGCATTAATGCCGGTCGTCACTATTATGGGGACGATGCTTGCAGGAATTTTGACGGGAACATTCGTCATTGAAAAGATTTTTGCGATACCGGGCATGGGGAAATATTTCGTCGAGAGCATCAATAACCGGGATTACCCGGTCATCATGGGTTCGACCGTATTCTATAGCGCGTTCCTCGTATTCATGTTGTTTTTAGTAGATATCGTCTATGGATTCCTTGATCCGCGCATTAAACTTCACCGAAAGGAAGGTGATGCGTGATGGTGAGTCATCAGCAAAACGTACAAATCCCGGATGAATGGTTCCAGCAGAAAGGGAAGGACGCGGAGAAAGCGGAGTCGGTCGTGCGTCCGTCGCTATCCTATTGGAAAGACGCCTGGCGTAGATTACGGAAGAATAAAATGGCGATGGGCGGTTTGGTATTTTTAATCATCCTGACGCTGTTTGCGATTTTCGCTCCGATATTATCGCCGCATAATATAGAAACGACTCAATATGCAAACCAGAACTTGCCGCCATCTTCGACACATTGGTTTGGCACAGATGATAAGGGATGGGACGTCTTTACAAGAACTTGGCATGGTGCTCGTGTGTCATTGTTCGTCGGTGTTGCCGCTGCGTTGATCGACTTTTTCATCGGCATTATCTACGGCGGAATCAGCGGCTATAAAGGCGGCAGGACAGACACCATCATGATGCGAATCATTGAAATTCTTTACGGGCTTCCTCATCTGCTTGTCGTCATTCTGTTGATGGTCATCATGGGGCCGAGTTTAACGACGATCATTGTCGCGCTAACGATCACCGGCTGGGTCGGAATGGCCCGGATTGTGAGGGGACAAGTGCTTCAGATTAAGAATTATGAATTTGTGACTGCCTCGAAATCATTCGGAGCAAAGACACCTAGGATCATTCGGAAGAACTTGCTGCCGAATACAATGGGACCGATTATCGTCCAAATGACATTGACCGTGCCGAGTGCCATCTTTGCGGAAGCCTTCCTAAGCTTCATCGGACTTGGGATCCAAGCACCAGTTGCAAGCTGGGGGGTCATGGCGAATGACGCATTGCCTGTTATCTTGTCAGGACATTGGTGGAGGTTATTCTTCCCTGCGTTCTTCATTTCAATGACAATGTTTGCATTTAACGTCCTCGGAGACGGTATGCAAGACGCGCTTGATCCGAAACTGAGGGGGTGAGTGGATTGGAAAGTAGAAAATTTGCACCGATTGATGAAAACCAAGGCGGCACAGCAGTCGCGCAGGAACCGGCCCGATTGCGCAAGCGCAATAAAACGTTTACGGATGTCATGCTTTCCGTCCGGGACCTGCATGTATCATTTAAGACATTCGGAGGGGAAGTACAAGCTCTTCGCGGCGTTTCATTCGATCTATACAAAGGAGAGACACTTGCCATCGTTGGAGAATCGGGCTGTGGGAAAAGTGTCACTGCGAATACAATCATGGGGCTGATACCAAAACCGGCTGGCCGTATTAAAAATGGAAATGTCCTCTTTAAAGGAAAGGATTTGACGAAGCTCGATAAATCCGAAATGAGGAAAGTGCAAGGGGTGGACATCTCGATGATCTTCCAAGATCCGATGACCGCCTTGAATCCGACGCTCAAAATCGGCGAGCAGTTGACGGAGGGGCTGCGCACACACCAAAAAGTGAGTAAAACCGAAGCCCGCCAAAAAGCGATTAAATTGCTGGAAGTGGTCGGCATTCCGAATCCTGAAGAAAGGATGAAGCAGTATCCTCATCAATTTTCAGGAGGAATGCGGCAACGGATTGTTATTGCAATCGCTTTGATCTGCGAGCCTGAACTGCTCATCGCAGACGAGCCGACGACTGCGCTGGATGTCACAATCCAGGCACAGATTCTCGAGCTGTTCGAAGAAATTCAGGAGCGGACGGGCGTTTCGATCATTCTTATCACGCATGATTTGGGGGTCGTTGCGAAGATTGCAGATCGGATCGCGGTCATGTACGCAGGAAAAGTCATTGAAATCGGTGAGAAGCGCGAGGTGTTCTATTCACCGCAGCACCCGTACACAAAAGGATTGCTTGCATCGGTTCCGCGGCTCGATCTGAAGGAAGAAGAGCTTCAGCCGATTGAAGGGACGCCGCCGGATTTATTCGCACCGCCGATAGGATGTCCATTCACGGCAAGATGCCCATTCGCCATGGAGGTTTGTGACCGCATCTATCCAGCTACGACCGGCTTATCCGCTACCCACGCTGTGGATTGCTGGCTGCAGGATGAACGGGCAAAGAAAGTTTTTGGTCACAACTAGGTTTTTCGCACGAAAGTGCTTAGCAAGTCATATATAAACAAAGGGGGTTATTGAAATGAAGAAATGGTTGACATTTTTGATGGTGGCTATGCTTGCGCTCGTTCTTGCGGCATGTACTGCAAACAAGGATGCAGGCAAGGAGCCGGAAGAACCGGCGGATACGACGTCGACGGATGAAGGAAAAGAAGAAGGCAAGACAGAGGAAGCGACTTCCGGAGAGAAAATACTCTTAATGAACAATGGGGAAGAGCCGACATCGTTCGATCCTTCCATCGGCTTCAACGCAGTATCCTGGAGCGCGCTTAACAATATTATGGAAGGTCTAACGCGCATGGATGAAGATCACAAAGCGGTCGAGGCGACAGCTGAAAAAATCGATATCTCCGATGACGGATTAACATATACATTCACAATCCGCGATAACGCGAAATGGTCGAACGGTGATCCGGTCGTAGCCGGCGATTTCGTATTCGCCTGGAAGCATATGTTGAACCCGGAAACAGCGTCACCTGCAGCATTCCTTGCCTACTTCATCGAAGGAGCGGAAGAATACAACACCGGCGAAGGCTCCGCTGATGACATCGCGATCGAAGCGCAAGATGAAAAGACGTTCGTCGTCAAATTGACGTCACCGAACGAAGCATTCTTGAATATCATCACAAATCCAAGCTTCTTCCCGATCAACGAAAAAGTGGCATCCGCAGATCCGAAGTGGCATACAGAAGCCGCAACATTCGTAGGGAATGGGCCGTTTAAATTGGCTGCATGGAGCCATGATGTCAGCTTCGAGTTTGAAAAGAACGAACATTATTGGGATGCGGGTGCAGTCAAGTTGGATAAAGTCCACTGGGCGATGGTAAACGACGATACAACTGCCTATCAAATGTACCAAGCAAATGAGTTGGATGTGACAGGTGTACCGTCGGAAATTGCAGATCAATTGAAGGATAGCGAAGAGCTTCGCATCGATGACCAAGCGGGCTTGTATTTCTATCGCTTCAACACATCGATGGAACCATTCACGAACAAAAAGATCCGTCAAGCATTCGCATTTGCGGTTGATCAAGAGGAAATCGTCAATTTTGTAACGAAGAATGGGGAGAAGCCGGCTCATGGCTTCGTCACATATGGATTTATCGGACCAGACGGGAAAGAATTCCGTGAAACGGTAGGCGACCTCGTTTCCTACAATCCGGAAACAGCGAAACAGCTTTTGGAAGAAGGAATGAAAGAGGAAGGCTATACGGAACTTCCGAAAGTGACACTTTCCTATTCAACAAGCGAATCGCATCAGAACATCGCAATTGCTCTTCAATCCAAGTTCAAGGAAGTACTAGGGGTTGACGCCGAGCTGCAAAACGTGGAAAGCGGAGTATTCCTTTCCGAGCAAAAAGAGTTCAAATACCAAATGTCCCGTTCCTCATTCCTGCATGACTATGCGGATCCTGTGAACGCGCTTGAAAGCTTTATCACTGACTCTTCCATGAACCGTACGACATGGTCGAACGCGGAATACGATAAGCTCATTGCAGACATTAAAAATGAAACGGACGAAAACAAACGTTGGGAATTGCTGATGCAGGCAGATACGCTTCTAATGGATGAAATGCCTGTATTCCCATTATACTTCTACAACTCGACATCACTTGAAAAACCGGGCGTATCCGGTATCCTGCGCCACCCTGTCGGCTATGTCGACTTGAAATACGCAGATAAGAACTAATGCACAAGTCGCGGTGTCCGTCATGGCGCCGCGACTTTCCAATTTGATGTACGCGGGAAGTCTAAATTAATTTAAACTGCTAGTCGCGCAAAATGCCTTTCGACAATTCATGAACTAGTTGCGGGCATTATGCGCGTTTCGAAGGATTTATGCGCGAATCCGGCGATTTATGAACCAATTCAAGGATTTATGCACGAAAAACGAAATTTATGCGTGTTTGAACGTCGTTATGCGTGATTCCAGCTACTTATGCGTTTTTGGATGAAATTATGCGTGCTAATTATGATTTTTGATTGAAAGAGGTGTAGGAGATTGAGAATACGACCGAAAAGGCTTCAAAAGGGGGATACGATCGGAATCGTCGCGCCGTCGAGCCCGCCGAATCAAGAAAACCTGGAGCGTTCCCTCGCTTTTCTGGAACAGCTCGGCTTGAAATGGAAATTCGGGCAACATGTGAAAAGCGTCAATGGCTATTTAGCAGGGACGGATGATGAACGGCTGCAGGACTTGGAAGATATGTTCGAGGATCCGTCCATCAGTGGCATTATTTGTGCGGGAGGAGGTTACGGCTCCGCACGCTACACGGATCGGTTGGATTTGCAGCTGATCCGGGAAAATCCGAAAGTGTTTTGGGGATTCAGCGACATCACATTCCTCCATACCGCCATGGGTCTTTACTCGAATCTCGTTACCTTCCATGGTCCGATGCTCGCTTCATGCGTCGGCAAAGATACATTCCATGAGCTGTCTGCAAAAATGTTCCAGCAACTATTCGAACCGATGGAGCTTCACTATACAGACGACATTTCCCCGTTGACATCCCTTGCCGGGGGCAGTGCGCAAGGTGAGATTGTCGGCGGCAACTTGTCGCTGCTTGCGGACACGATCGGGACGAAATTTGAGATTGATACGAAGGATAAGCTGCTCTTTATCGAAGATGTTGGCGAGGAGCCGTACCGGGTCGATGGGATGCTGAACCAGCTGCGAATGGCTGGGAAACTTGCAGATGCAGCGGGCATCGTCATCGGGGATTTCTCGGAAGTTGAGCCGAAGAAACAACAGAGGACCTTGTCGTTGGATGACGTGTTCCATCATTATTTGGGTGGCTTGGGGAAGCCGGTTGTGGAGGGCTTCAAGATAGGCCACTGCGAGCCGCATTTCGCGATTCCGCTAGGGGTCGATGCAAAGCTGGACGCAGATCATAAGACATTGACGATATTGCCGGGGGTGGAATGAATGCGGATTCAAGCAATCGAAACAATTCCAGTCGCTGTTCCGTTGACGAAACCGTTTAAAACGGCGTTGCGGACAGTGACGACGGCCTATGCTATCTATGTGAAAGTGACGACTGACGACGGGCGTGCAGGTTGGGGGGAATCGCCTCCGACTCACGTCATCACAGGCGATTCGCTCGGCAGCATTACATACGCGATTGAAGAGGTGATTGCGCCACTTTTGGTAGGGCTGGATGTCCGGAATCGCGAGGAAGTCTTCCATCTGCTGAAACGGTCAATCGTCCGCAATACAAGCGCCAAGGCTGCAGTAGACATGGCTATCCATGATCTGCTTGGCCAGTTGGCGGGATTGCCGCTGTATCAATTGCTTGGTGGATTCCGCGAGAAAATCGAAACCGACTTCACGGTGAGTGTCAATGATGCAGTTGAAATGGCGGATGACGCAGAGCGTTATATTGCTGACGGCTTCAACGTGTTGAAAGTGAAAGTCGGCATCGGGGATATTGGCGAGGATATCGCACGTATCCAGGCGATCCGGGAAAGGGTCGGTTCGACGCCGAAAATCCGGCTGGACGCGAACCAAGGATGGAAACCGAAAGAAGCGGTTTTCGCAATTGGCAAGATGGAGGATGCAGGGCTCGATATCGAATTGATTGAACAGCCGGTGGCGGCGGATGATGTCGACGGTCTTGCGTATGTGACGAATCATACGCTTACGCCAATCATGGCGGATGAAAGTGTGTTTTCCGCGAAGGATGCGCTCCGAGCTTTGCAATTGCGGGCGGCGGATTTGATTAATATTAAGCTTATGAAATCAGGCGGCATCCATGAGGCATTGAAGATCAATGCATTGGCTGAAATGTATGGTGTTGAATGTATGGTCGGCAGCATGATCGAGACGAAGCTTGGAATTACGGCTGCAGCCCATTTGGCGGCAAGCCAGCCGAACATTACGAGATTCGATTTCGATGCGCCACTTATGTTGGCAGAGGATATTGTCGCCGGAGGAATTGTCTATGAGGGAAGGGTCATCCGGCTGCCTGAAGGACCAGGCCTTGGATTGGATCAGGAAGCGATGGGATTAATCAGGAAGGTGGAAGGACAATGAACGAGTTGACAGTGAATATGTATACGTGCGCAGTACCAGTCGCGACGGTGTGGACTTCTCCGGAATCCGCACGCGAGATGGATGCCGATGGTGTTTCCAATCCGCTCCACCTGAATAAATGGCTGGAGAAGCTCGCTTATGAGGAACGGCTCGACCTTTGCAATGGAAACCGTGTACAGACACAACTATTATACGGCGAACCGGTCATCGTCGACGAAATTGCCGGTGAGTGGGCGAAAGTCATTGCGGTATGGCAACCGTCAAAGAAGGATGAAAGGGGCTACCCGGGATGGATGCCGTTGCGCCAATTGAAAAAGGCGTCTCCGTTAGCGGAGGCCGGTGGATTCGTGAGAGTGGCAGTCGGGAAATCGCAATTATGGAATACGGATGGGATGCCGCTCATCATTGTACCGTTTAATACGATTATGCCGTTGACTGATGAAAGTGAAGACCATTTCCAAGTGGAGACGCCGGACGGAGAGGCATTGGTGTTGAAAACGGATATTGTGCGGGCGCCATCTGTTCATCAATTTAAAAAGCGGAATGCGTCCGCCGCTGTCGAAGAGGGGCTCGCCTATTTGGATCTCCCGTATTTCTGGGGCGGTATGTCCTCGTACGGTTTTGATTGCTCGGGATTCACATACAATATGCTGAAGGCTTGCGGGCATTTCATTCCACGGGATGCAGGCGATCAGGCGAAGAGCGGCGTGGAAGTGCCGGTGGATAAGCCGGAACGATGGGAAAAAGGGGATCTGTTATTTTTCGCGAATGATGAAGGGAAAGGCAATGTCCGGCACGTCGGGTTTTATTATGGAAATAGGTTGCTTCTGCATTCACCATCGACCGGGCAATCGATCGAGCTATTGAAGCTTGAGGGTTCGAAGCTGGAACGGGAATTGTGCGCAGTCCGCCGGTACGGCGACGATGAAGGGGGAGATTGAATGGCAGGAGATGTGATTTTATCCGTAAAGGATTTGAAACGCCATTTTGACGTAGGCAAAGGGATGAAGCTGAAGGCGGTCGATGGCATCAGCTTCGACATCTTAAGAGGAGAGACGTTCGGGCTTGTCGGTGAATCGGGCTGCGGAAAATCGACTGCAGGACGGACGATTCTGGGCCTATACAATAAAACGGACGGCGAGGTGCTGTACGAAGGTCGCAGCGTCCATACGATGACCGACAACGAACGGCAGCGTTTCCTGAAGAAGATGCAGATGATCTTCCAGGATCCGTATGCTTCGTTGAATCCCCGTTCGACTGTATACGAGATCGTCGCCGAGCCGATGCAGATCCACGGCATGTATAAGACGCAGGCGGAAATGCGTGCACGTGTCAATGAATTGCTTGAAGACGTCGGTCTGAACCGTGATCACGCCAACCGTTATCCGCATGAATTTTCCGGCGGTCAACGGCAACGTATCGGCATCGCCCGATCGTTAGCACTCGATCCGGAATTCATCATCGCGGATGAACCGATATCCGCGCTCGACGTGTCCGTGCAGGCGCAAGTCGTCAAGCTGCTTCAGCGTCTCCAACGGGAGAAGGGTTTGACGTATTTGTTCATCGCCCATGATCTGTCGATGGTCAAATACATTTCCAGTCGGATTGGCGTCATGTATTTGGGGCATATGGTGGAGCTTACGACGAGCGCGCAGCTGTATGATAAGCCGTTGCATCCTTATACGGAAGCACTGTTGTCGGCAATTCCGATTCCGGATCCGGATATTGAGGAATCGCGGGAAAGGATTCTTTTGCAAGGTGAGCTGCCGAGCCCAATCAATCCGCCGTCCGGATGTGTTTTTCGGACACGCTGTCCATATGCGATGCCGGTCTGCAGTGAGCTGAAGCCGAAATGGCTTGAAAAGGAAGAGGGTCATTTCGTCGCCTGCCACTTGCATGATGAGGAAGTGATGAAGCGGTCGGATGCGGTAAAGGTTCCAGTAGGGTCGTCCTGATTTGATCAGGGCGATTTTTTTATAGCCGTGAACTGGCAATCTTCCTTCATAAGGTGCCGCGATTCGAGATGAATGCGGGATTCTGTATGGCGCTGCATCCGACAACGACGCGATTAACACGAGAAGGTGTCTGCATTCTGAATATGTTGCCAAGCGATTTCGCATATCTTATAATAGTGTAGTTGTAATCCCTCAATTCCCTCTTTCGACCTGCATCGCGCCAGGTCCCAATCTATCGGGCGTCTGCCCATAATTGCATGTTCTTGCATCACTAGAAAATCGAAAAAATTGAATAGAATTAGTAGACGGAGTAGAATACTGTCTATAGTTGTCTAAAATGTCTGATTAAATGTCGGGGGTGTTTTTCATTGAAGTTATCACCAGTTGAACAGGAAAAATTAATGTTGCATGTGGCAGGTGAGCTTGCGTTGAAACGGAAGGCTCGCGGGGTAAAGTTGAATTACCCTGAGGCTGTTGCTCTTCTTTGTCATTTCATTATGGAAGGTGCGCGTGACGGAAAATCTGTCGGGCAGCTGATGAGTGAAGGGAAGAAAGTGCTGACGGTGGACGATGTGATGGAAGGTGTCGGCGATATGGTGAAAGATGTGCAAATCGAGTGCACGTTTCCGGACGGGACCAAACTGGTCACAGTTCATCACCCAATTCAATAATAGAGGGGGTTTTTCGTTTGAAACCAGGAGAGATCAAACCGGCTGAAGGATGGATTGAAATCAATGTGGGACGTGATACGAAGACAGTGACGGTTGCGAATACAGGCGACCGTCCGATTCAAGTCGGGTCTCATTTCCATTTCATTGAAGTGAATAAATTTCTTGAATTCGATCGTGAGCAGGCGGTCGGGATGCATTTGAATATTCCTTCCGGGACAGCGGTGCGTTTTGAGCCGGGCGAGGAGAAGGAAGTGGAACTTGTCGAGTTTGGCGGAAGGCGCCATGTGTTCGGTTTGAATCAATTGACGGAAGGTTCCACTCATAAAAAAGACGAAATTGTCGAGAAGGCGTCGGATGGCGGATTTAAAGGAGCTGACAGTTAAGTGAAAATTACTCACGAACAATATGCAAGGATGTTCGGCCCGACTGTGGGCGACAAGGTCCGTTTGGCGGATACTGATTTATGGATTGAAATTGAAAAGGATTACACGACATATGGAGATGAGGGCATTTTTGGCGGCGGGAAATCCCTTCGCGTTTCGATGGGCCAGAACGGTGAAAAGACTTCCGAAGACGGCGTGTTGGATACGGTTATTACGAATGCGACAATCATTGATCACACAGGGATCGTGAAGGCGGATATCGGAATCAAGAACGGAAGAATCGCCGGCATCGGCAAGGCGGGGAATCCGAATACGATGGACGGCGTCGATCAAGGGATGATCATCGGTGTCGGTACGGAAGTATATGCGGGTGAAGGTTTGATTGCGACAGCGGGTGCGATTGACACGCATATCCACCTTATCAGCCCACAGCAGGTGGACGTGGCACTAAATGCCGGTACGACGACATTCATCGGCGGCGGAACAGGCCCAGCGGCAGGTTCCACTGCGACGACGGTGACGCCAGGGAAATGGCATTTGCATCGGATGCTTCAGCAAATTGAAGATATTCCGTTGAATATCGGTATATTCGGTAAAGGAAGCTCTGCTTTCCCGGCGCCTCTCGTTGAGCAGATCCGGGCGGGTGCAATCGGTATGAAAATCCATGAGGACTGGGGGGCGACTCCGTCCGCATTGGACCAAAGCTTGACGATTGCGGATGAATATGACGTGCAGATCGCCTTGCACTCCGATACGTTGAATGAGGCTGGATTCGTCGAAGATACGATCAATGCGATCAATGGACGTGTCATCCACGTGTTCCATACGGAAGGAGCGGGCGGGGGCCATGCGCCGGACCAGTTGAAGATGGCATCATTGCCGAATGTATTGCCTGCGTCGACGAACCCGACGAAACCGTTCACGGTGAATACGATCGATGAGCATATGGACATGCTCATGGTGTGTCACCATTTGAAGCGCGATGTGGCGGAAGACGTTGCTTTCGCGGATTCACGTATCCGTCCAGAGACGATTGCTGCTGAGGATATTATGCAGGACCTTGGAATCTTGAGCATTATGTCATCAGACTCCCAGGCGATGGGCCGGGTTGGAGAAGTGGCGATCCGGACGTGGCAGACTGCGGATAAGATGAAGAAGCAGCGCGGTCCGCTCCCGCAGGATGAAGGAAAGGGCCATGACAATTACCGGGTCAAGCGTTATATCTCAAAATATACGATTAACCCTGCAATCGCCCAAGGGATTTCGCACGAAGTCGGTTCGATTGAGGACGGGAAATTAGCGGATATCGTTTTATGGGATCCGGCATTTTTTGGCGTGAAAGCACAAGTTGTTATTAAAGGCGGAATTGCCGTGTACGCGATGACGGGCGACCCGAACGCTTCGATTCCGACGCCACAGCCGTTGATGGGCCGCCGGATGTACGGCTATCATGGACAAGGCCCTCAGAATGCCGCGATGACTTTCCTGCCGAAAATTGCTGTGGAAGAAGGACTTCCGGAACAGCTCGGGCTGAAGAAGATGATCGGAACGGTGCAAAATTGCCGCAACGTGTCGAAGGCTGATATGAAACATAATAGTGAAATGCCGGTCATCGATGTCGATCCGGAGTCATACGAAGTGAAGATTGACGGCGAACTAGCAACGTGCGAACCGGTCGACGTTCTACCGATGGCACAAAGGTACTTTTTATTCTAAAGCGAAGGGTGCCTAGTACCCGGAGTCTGAAAGTTATTCTAATAAAACCATAGTCTTTGCAGAGAAGGAGAATGCAAGATGCTAATTGAAAAAATCATAGGCAATATCGGTGATACAGAAGAAATTCCAGGGAAGCGCATCGAATGGGTCGAACTGGAATGGGAAGAATTAAGCAAGCGGATTTTGCGGACAGAGACGACAGAAGGAACGGATGTCGCATTGCGCATCGATCAGGAAGAGCCGTTGCAATACGGTGATTTATTGTTCGAAGACGACGAGCGATGCATCGTGATCCGAACGAAAATGGAACCGGTCATCGTCATCCGTCCGAAAGATATGGTCGAAATGGGCAAGACCGCATTCGAGCTTGGCAATCGCCATACTCCTGCATTAATCGAAAAAGATGAAATTGTAGTTCGTGCGGATCACACATTGGCACCATTATTGGATGAGGTGGGTGTGGACTATGAAACAACTGAACGCAGATTCAAACAACCTTTCAAATACCGCGGCCATTCCCACTGATATACAGTTTCTGAGGTTGCTTCAAATCCACGATTCGGCATTCCCAATCGGCACGTATACGCAATCATACGGGATGGAGACATATATCCAGGAGGATGCAATCCGAACGAAGGATGAGTTGATTGCTTTCTGTTCAACCTTTCTACATCAGAATCTCGTGTATGGCGATGCGATTCTCATTCAGGAAGCGCATAAGGCAGCGGAAAATCGTGATCCCAATCGGCTGCTTCATTTGGAAAACCTTTGCGGCGCCATTAAACTCGCGAAGGAATCCCGAGATGCGAGCGTGAATTTAGGCAGGCAGTTCATCCGGACAATTTCCCCGCTCGTCGAGGATGCTTTTTTCGACGAGTGGAAAAACCGGATCAACGCGAATGAAATCAAAGGGCATTATGCGATTCTGTACGGTATTTATTGCGCTGTCAATGATATCGATGCGCATTATTCAGTCCTTTCTTATTTATTTTCTTCGGTGAACGGGCTTGTCCAGAACGCCGTGCGTGCAGTGCCGTTCGGGCAAAATGCAGGTGTGCAGGCGATGCATCAGCTGGCGGAAGAGGTCGTTGTGGCTGCTGGAATTGTTGCCGGTTTGACGGAAGTGGACATTAGCAACAATGCGCTAGGCGTCGAGCTTGCGTCAATGAAGCACGAGTATTTATTCTCAAGATTATTTATTTCATGACAGGAGGCGTTTCTATATATGAAACCAGTACGTATTGGCATCGGGGGTCCGGTCGGATCGGGCAAGACATCGCTCGTCGACGCGTTGACTCGCGCAATGCATGAAGACTATAATGTTGCAGTTATTACGAATGATATATATACACGTGAGGATGCCCAATTCCTAATGAATCACGGAGTGTTGGATGAAAATAGGATCATCGGGGTAGAGACTGGCGGATGTCCGCATACGGCAATCCGTGAAGATGCTTCTATGAACTTTGCGGCAATCGATGAGTTTAAGGAACGTTTCAAGGACCTTGACATCGTTTTTGTCGAAAGCGGCGGCGATAACCTCTCGGCGACATTCAGCCCTGAGCTTGTGGACGGGTATATTTACGTGATCGACGTTGCGGAAGGACAGGATATTCCGAGAAAAGGCGGTCCAGCTTTGACAAGATCCGATCTTTTGCTGGTCAATAAAACAGACCTTGCACCGCATGTCGGCGTCGATCTTGAAGTGTACGAGAGCGACGTGAAGAAGATGAGAGGCGGCCGTCCTTACGTCCTTGCGGATGTCCGGACACGTAAAAATGTCGACCAGATCGTCAATTGGATCAAACGGAATATGTTGCTGGAAGGCGCGGGAACGACAAGTGCTGGCGAGTAAAGTGGCACGTAGACACCATAACGGTGTGCTGGATATGGTGTTTGAGCCGAGAAGAGGCTTTACCCGGATGCCGCATGTGTTCCAGCAGCCTCCTTTGAAGGCGAGCCGCGAGCTCTACGAAGGCAATGACCCCACGGCGACGGTGTATGTGATGGAGTCGTCGGGCGGCATGGTGGCGGGCGACCGCAATGACATTTCAATCCGCCTGTTGCCGGGAAGCAAGGCGCGTATCATCCAGCAATCGGCATTGAAGGTGTACAAGTCGCATACAGGTGAAACTTGCGTGCAGTCGATCGATGTGGAAGTTGCGGAAAAGGCGCGACTTGATTGGATGCCGGAAGTGATCATCCCATTCGCCGATTCTAAGTTCCAGATGGAAACGACGATCCGTCTGGAAAAAAGCGCCACCTTTCTGTGGGGTGAAATCATCGCTCCAGGCAGGGAAATGCGCGGGGAGGTATTCGATTTCTCTTCATTGAAATCAATGATGAAGATTTATGTCGAAGGGGAGCTGCTCGCTTTCGACAGCCTACATTTCGTCCCTGAGAATCTGCATCTCAATGGACTTGGTTTACTTGAAGAGGCATTGTATGTCGGCTCCATTTGGCTCGTTTCAGAGAAAGCGGATGAAATCGATCTGCGGGCAATCCAAGAAGCGATGAAGGTCGGGGACGGATTGCGTGCAGGCATAACAAGGCTTTCGGGAAATGCGGTACATTGCCGTTTTCTTGGTGTCAATCAATGGAGACTTCAGCAAGAAATGAAGCGCGTATTTTCCGAATTGGCAGCACTCATATAAGAATCATGGAAATATGGAGAATTTCTGCTCTTTTCATTCATAAATCCAATTCCCTTACGATATTCGATTAGGCTTGTAGAACCAATTGGAGAGTGGGTATACTGGCAAAGAGTATGGAAAGGGAGATGGAACAATGGAGCAACGACCGATGAGTCAATCACGCACAATTATTTCAAAGCTTGTATTGCCGCCGGACACGAACCACATGCAGACGATTTTTGGTGGGAAGGTCCTGGCGTACATAGATGAAATTGCTGCCATTACGGCGATGAAGCATTCGAACAAGGCGGCTGCCGTCACAGCCTCCATCGATTCGGTCGACTTCCTATCGTCCGCGAAGGTCGGGGATGTACTCGAACTCGAAGCGGTCGTCAGTTCGACGGGCCGCACGTCGATGGAAGTGTTCGTCTCGGTGCATTCGATGGATCTGTTGACAGGCGAAAAAAAGCTGACGACGGAATCATTCCTGACGATGGTCGCGATGGATGAAAACAACAAACCGACACCGGTCCCGGGCGTCTACCCGGAAACCGAAGCGGAAAAACGGTTATTTGAAACAGGCCCTGCTCGCCGGAATCACCGGAAGCTGCGCAGGGAAATCAAGCATTGAAGGAAAGCCGCCTGGCAAGGGCGGCTTTTTGCATGGGGAAATGAAAATCGAATCGCGGAGATCTTTTCATACATGGATTTGCCGTTCGCGATAAATGCTTTTGACAGATTAAGGGGTTGAACTATGGGGCTTGCCGAAGGGCGTTGGCGGTTATGCTCATCTCGGGGCTTTTGGCCTGCCACATCCACAGTTCGTCTTTAGTATGTCAAAGGCATTAGGCGCGAGAATCAGCTTACTTGCAGGTAAAGTCTTACCGCGTTAAGCCATCAGCTTATTTTGTTGAAACTTCTAACTGCTTTTTCCGTATAAAAGGAAAGGGGTGAGCGCGATGAGAGCGGATATTCATGAACGGCAAATGGAGCTGACGATGCTCCGGAATGAGCGAAATCGAGTGAAGCGCAGGCTCGATGGAGCGGAGAGCCAATACAAGGAGGCGGTCCAATTGCGTGACCGTCTTCACCGGCAGCTGTCGAAGGAGCAGCAGGATGTCGTGAAGTTAGGCAAGTTTTCATTTGCGAATAAAATCAAAGAGTGGACGGGCAAATGGGATGAGCAGATGGAAAAGGAAATCAATGAAGTCGCAGAAGCTGAGCTGAAATACAATGAAGCCGAAAAGACGGTGACAGACTTGGCAGCCGAAGTCGGGCGGCTGCGCACTGGGATGAATCGGGAAGAATTTATCTACATCGAAGAGGATTGGGCGGACTTTTTGAAGGAGAAAGAGGCGTGGATCCGGCAAAATGATACGGCGGCAAATGGGACGCTACAGAAAATTGCCGATGACCGGGTGCGTGTCCGGTCGTTAGTGAGGGAAATCGACGAGGCGTATGAAGCGGGGGATAAAGCGAAACGAACGCTGGACGCTGCACTCGACAAACTTGGCAATGCGGAAGGGCTTTCGATGTGGGACACGTTTTTAGGCGGCGGGCTCATCGTTTCTGCAATGAAGTATTCGGAAATGAACAGCTCGGACGATCTAGTTCACCGCGCACAACGGGCTCTTCGCCATTATGAGACAGAATTGATGGATGTCCAAAATGCGGCAACGGAATCATTCAATGTGAATCATAATGACTTTTTTACATTTACGGATATTTTCTTCGATAACATCTTCTCCGACTGGGCGGTTCATTCGCGGATTACGGACGCGAAGAGCAAGTTGAACACCGTACTCCACGACGTCCGCCGCGTACAGGATCAGTTGCGGCGGAAACGAGATGAAGCAATGGAAGAATTGAGTCGGCTGGACCAGCAGGAGAAGGATATTATTGTGTCTTAATCAAATTCCAAAAACTCGATCCGATTGCCGAATGGGTCGTGAGTGAAGAAACGGGCCCGTCCTGCAATCGGCGGTTCTTCTGAAATTTCATATCTAGCAGCTTTCAATCGGGATTTCAATTGTTCAAGCGCACGTACGGTAAAGCCGGGGTGCGCTTTTTTGGCGGGCGTGAAATCGGCCTGGACACCGATATGGACCTCCTGCGCCCCGCATTGGAACCAGCAGCCACCACGCGCTTGCAAGTTCTCCGGCTTTGGAATTTCCTTCATTCCAAGAAGCTCGCCATAAAATTCACGTGCCTGTTCCTCTGAGTGAGGAGGTGCCGCGATTTGGATATGGTCGATGCCGGTGAGAAATTGAGTCATAATCATTCGCCCCTTTTCTATTGTTATCTCTAGTGTAGATGAGTTGGAAAGGAGAAGCTATGACGGGATATGAAACGATAAGTATAAGGTTATCTTATGGGTAACGAGTTATATGATAAGTACGGGCAATGGAATAATCTTGGCAAACTAGAGGGAGCTCTTTATCTATTGAATATGGAAACTTATCTATTGAATAGTGGAAGTTATCTATTGAATCAGAAGTGTTATCTATTGAATAGCAGGAGTTATCTATTGAATAAGAAATCTTATCACCAAAAAGGGACTTACGAATCATTTCAGACGACTTACACAAATTCCTTTACACTTCTGCATATCATAGTGTACTATATAACTAATACACCGATACAGAAGGAGGTAGACGGGTGAAACAGTGGAATGGTTTATTGCAGAAGGAATGGGTCCAGTGGAGAGGGCAGATCATCGTGCTGATCTTCCTGCTATTGGCGGGATTATTTATATTGCCGTATTTTGCGGGATTGCTTGCAGTAGGGGAAGTTCCCGTATTTGAATTGACACTGGTTATCGGTTTCGTAGCGGCGGGTGCATGCATATTGGTTCCTGTCATTGCGTTCTCCATGATGTTCAACAAGGACATGAAACGGCCAGATTTATGGTTTCATTCTACGGCTTCTACAGTGAAGCTTGTCGCGGTCAAAATGGTGATGTCAGCCGGAATGGGCTTGGCATATTTGCTCGTTACGGTACTTGTCGTTGCAATCAGATATGCGATTACACCTCAACCGGAAGCCATTTTCAATGAGTTATTATTTTATGGAAGTTTGCTGATCAGCGCCGTTTTTCTCGCTTCCATACAGTTCATGGTGTACGGATTTTTCTTTATCGTCATCGACCAGTTGTTGAAGCCTTTTCTTAAAGGGTTTTCCTTTGTTGTTACATTGATTTTATTCATCATTTCAGTAAGGATTTACGGAGAGGTTACGGGTTCCGATTTTTACGAGAAATTCATACAGGTTGGCAGTTTCGATTTGATGTCTCTTAAGAACCCGGTGATTGATCTCCAATATGATAATTTCACCGTCACGAATACGGTTTTGTACGCAGGAGAGATCATAGTTGCCATTCTCTTTACTGTCGGCTTGTTCTATTTGGCAATCGCCTTGTTTGAGAAGCGGGTGAGGCTATGACGAGCTGGAATGGTTTATTGAGAAAAGAGTGGGTGCTCATGAAGTACTCACTGGTGACGTTTATCGTGGTCTTTGTCGTGATTGCCGTATCAAGTTTTGCACCTATGGCGGTTGGCGGTATTGTGGACGGAATTGATCTCACTCAAATGTTTTCGATGATGCTTATATTTATGGCAACGTCGTTTTTCCTCCACAGCCTTCATACGGATACGAAGCAGCTGGATGTCTGGCTTCACTCGCCCTTTTCGATTGTGAAACTTTTAGGCGTCAAGGCATTCACGTCGATTCTATTTGTTTTGGGAGGTTTCATCATTTGGAGCGGAATAGGGGTAGGTGCCTATTTCATCGGTGGTTTTGCAGATGGAATTCCTGGACTTACACCATTGCTAAAGATGCTAGTAAATACTTTTTTCTTCATTTCTGCCGGCCTGCTGATTTGGGTGATCTATAAGATTTTAGAAATCAGGCTTGGTTGGCTGGCCTCGATAATTTCACTGATTCCCATCTCTTTCGCAGCAATAACATGGGGAATTCTAATTGCAGTATGGGAGACGTTGGAACTCCCTGCGAGTACTTTTATATATATCATCGTTTCAATCGTATTATTCGCAGGCGGGGCAGTCCTGCTTGAAAAGAAAGTGAGGTACTGACGATGAGCATTGATTTCTTACCGGATAAGCCGATTTACCAGCAGCTCATCGACCGGATATTAGGGGATATTATGCGGGGCACGCTTGCGACAGGAGAAAAGTTGCCGTCCGTTCGTGAGTACGCGGTAGAAGTCGGCGTGAATGCGAACACGATGCAGCGCGTCTACAAGGAGTTGGAACAGATGGAGATCACCGAGACGAGAAGGGGGCAGGGATCGTTCGTGACAGAGGATCAGGAAAAGATCATAGCGCTTCGCAATGAAATGAAGGAGCAGCTTGTGACGACATTCCTTCAAAGTGTGGCAGCATTCGGATTTACGACCGACGAAATTGTACAGTGTTTGCAGGAACGGGGTGGCGAAATTGATTGAGTTGAAACAAGTCGGGAAGAAATATGGGAGTAAAAGGGCGTTGAATGATGTGACGCTATTGATTCCAAGGGGAAAAGTGATCGGGCTTGTCGGTGAAAACGGAAGCGGCAAATCGACGTTATTGAAGCTGATGGCAGGACTATTGACGCCGAACACAGGGAGCGCGACGTTTGATGGACAGCTGATTACACGGCGGATTGCCGCCCGGGTAGCGTATATGTCTGATACGGATGATTTCTACACGTACTTCACCGTTCAGCAACTTGTTGACTTTTACGTTTCGCAATTCGAGGATTTTGACGTAGTTAAAGCAAAGGAAATCTTGCAGTTCCTGAATGTTTCATTACATTCGAAGATAAAAAGCTTGTCGAAAGGAAACCGGGGACGTGTGAAAATCGCGGTAACACTTGCGCGGGAAGCCGATATCTATTTACTGGACGAACCGTTTTCAGGGCTGGACCCGATGGTGCGGGATGATATCGCGAAAGGACTTATTCGATATACAGACTCGGAGCGTCAGACCGTCATCATGTCGACGCATGAAATCAGGGAAGTCGAGCCCCTTTTGGATGACATTATCGTCATGCGAGGAGGAGTCGTCATTGCCCATGAATCGGTTGACGAGATCCGGGATTTCTATGGGATGGATGCAACAAGCTGGATGGTATCACTATTCAAAGATCAGAAAGAAAGGGAGTTGGGAAAATGAAACCGGTAGTGGAATTGAAGAATTTATCCAAAACGATTCGCAGCAAGAAGATCATTGACAATTTGAATTTGTCGTTGTATCCGGGACAGATCACGGGCTTCCTCGGTCCGAATGGGGCAGGGAAAACGACGACGATCCGGATGATGGTCGGGCTCATGAAACAGACGGGCGGCGACATCGTTATCGATGGCGTATCGCTCCGTGATGATTTCGAGGAGGGGCTTTCGAAAGTAGGCGTCATCGTTGAAAATCCGGAAATGTATAAATTCATGTCGGGGTATAAGAATTTGATTCATTTTGCGCGCATGCATAAAGGCGTGACGAAGGAGCGGATCGATGAAGTCGTCCGCCAAGTCGGCATGCAAAATCGCATTCATGAAAAAGTGGGGACCTATTCACTCGGGATGCGCCAACGACTTGGACTTGCGCAAGCACTCTTGCATAGTCCGAAGTTCTTGATTTTGGATGAACCGACGAATGGGTTGGATCCAGCGGGAATCCGCGAATTCCGGCAATATTTGCGTAAAATTGCCGAAGCGGAAGGTGTGTCCGTCTTCGTTTCGAGTCATATGCTTTCCGAAATTGAGCAGATGTGCGACCGTATTGCTATTATCCAAAACGGTAAACTCATTGATATTCGTGAAATGTCCGATGCGCGGGAATCGTTCTATTATATTGAAGCGACACCTGCCGAGAAGGCGAAACAAATGCTAATGGATGGAGGATTCACGGTGGAAGCGTTTAAAGACGGCTTACTCGTGAATGCGGAGCAGCACCAAATTCCAGGGCTGGTCGAGTCGTTCATTGCCGAAGGGCTGCAAGTATTTGCGGTTCAGCCGCATCGCAAGACATTGGAAGATGAGTTCTTAGAGATGACTGGAGGTGGCCAGATTGCTGAAGCTTATGCAAAATGAATGGATGAAATTGTGGCATAAAAAAGGGACGTGGGTTATGACAGGCATTCTCATTATTATTACTGCCGGCATGATGGGCTTGATGAAATGGATAAGTATTCAGCAGGATATGGGGGGCAATTTCACAAGAGCAGGGATGATTCAGGATCCATCATCGGTTGGTGGGACGGTTTTATTGCTGACAGTTATCGTTGCGGCGGGTATTGTCGCATCCGAGTTTTCGCAGGGAACGATTAAAATGTTGCTGACACGTCCAGTGAAGCGGTGGAAAATTCTTTTGTCCAAATTCCTCACAGTGAATGTGTTTGGTATGTTCCTTATGGTGATCGGTTATGCCGTATATGTCTTGCTGGCACTTCTATTATTCAAATCGGGTGCAGGCGAAAGTATATCAAGTTGGTCGGTTTGGAGCAAAAGTCTATATATGTTGCTTCTTTCATTCGGTAACGTATTCATCACAGCGACATTCGCGTTCGCAATCGGCAGTGTTTTCCGCTCCAGTTCGCTCGCAATTGGACTATCACTGTTCATCTATTTTACAGGCTCTACGATTAGTGCCATTCTTTCAAGGTATGAAATCGCGAAATACTTATTATTTACACATATGGACTTAACCCAATTTGAGACGGGCATGATGCTAGTTCCTGACTTAACAATGCCTTTTTCGCTCGCCGTATTGGCCGTTTATATCATAGTCTTCCTCGTAATCAGCTTTACAACATTCGTAAAACGCGATGTTACTGCCTGATTGGTAGGTATAATCAAATAGGGATTCCACAATTTGCCCAACACCGGCCGCATCAATGGCCGGTGTTTTCTAGTTCTTTGGATTTAAACAAACACCTTCTTAGGGGTGGATAGATAGAGACCACAGTCGCGAAAGCTGTCGATTCCTATCGTATTTTTCCCAATTTCCTATAGTGAACATATCTGATACAGTAAAGTTAGCAATACTAGAAAAATGCTTTTTGAAAGAAAATCAACATAGCCTCCTAATGAAAATCCCATACATTAGGCTGAAAACAGTCCCTTACTCCCCTGGGACTGTTTTCTCATGTATTCATGTATATAACGTGATATGTTCGAATAGTAAGAAATTATTAAGGGGGTGCTAATGATGAATATCGGATCCATCCTAAAATACTACAGAATGAGAAACAATTTGACACAGGCCGAGCTTTGTAAAGGCGTATGCTCCATCTCCCATTTAAGTAAAATCGAGTCGAATAAATACATTCCCCATAACGAAACAATCAATGAACTGTTCAAACGGATGGGCATTGAATGGGAGCGTGAAGTGGATATATACGAAGGCTGGAAAGAGAAGTTGGAAACATTCATCATGCATTCGGTCTACTATGACTTGAAAGCGATGGAAGAGGGATACAAAGAACTTTCCGCGCATGAAGACTATTTGCAATCGACGGACTTGGTGAATCGATATGAGCTCTACAAATTGCGTTATTTTTTATTCAAACAGGACACGCCTCGCGCGACACAACAAGTTTCCATCTTGAAACGAATGGAGACATCCTTCACGGAATATGAAAAAGGCGTATCGAAAGTCATTTATCTTATTTACGATATCTTCTTGCAAAATTTTACAGAAGCGGAAAATCGCTTGGAAAGGATAGAGGAATTCCGTGAACGGATTCCCCATATGTTCGAGGGGGAACTGTTTTATCAAAGAGCCTATTTGCTTCATAACAGAGCACAATATAGCAAGTCGACTTACTATGCAGAAATGGCTGTCGACCATTTCCGGAAAGACTCTAATTACATCCGTCTTCTTCATGCACAGCTTCTGTTGGCCATTAACTATACAAACCGAGATTTCATCCTGCAGGCGGATGGTTTGTTCAAAACTATCCTTCGAAATGCCAGGATGATGCAGATGGAACAGTTGTATCAGGGGGCACTCTATAACTATTCCATGTTGCAAAATAGAAGGGAGCTTCATAGCTCGGCATATGATATGTTGAAAGAATTGAAGGCGCTTTTGGAACCGGGTGCCGATTTATATCAAGCAGTCCTCATTCATTTATTGCAAACAGCGGTTGAGGAAAATAAAGAGATCGATTCTCTTCTTGATGAATTGGAAGTATTAGCGGGAAGGAAAAAAGACCCGTATTTAAAGGTGCAGTTGGATTACTTTAGAAAGACTAAAATTTCCCAACAGGAACTTTTAAACTATTGTGAACAAATAGCATTTCCTTTTCTGAAGAAACATGATTATATAGGGGAAGCAAGAAGTATCGCATGGAGGTTGGCAAACTATTACCGCTCCATCGGTGATTACGAAAAAGCGGGAGTGTATAGTTTGTATCATTATGACAAGGGAGAGAAGGAATTATGAAACGGAAGATCACCATTATTTTACTAACAGCAATGTTTGCCGCATTTGCTGGAATGGGAACTGGATTTGCATTGGAACCGAATGACAGCATGGAGACGAACGCAAAAGGTAAAGACAATCTAACTCCACCATCGGTCTTACCTCCACAAACATAAGAAAAAGGTGTCCCCAGCTCTTCGGGTGCGGGACACCTTTTCTATTTGCTGTCATTGTGACGCGATTCCACAAAAAAAGCACTTCAACAATCACTTATGATTGTTGAATGTGCTGACAAGACCAAATGTTGTACCAAGGATGATAAAAGCGAACAGCGCGTACATGATGTATAGGAACCACATGAAGACTTCACTCCTTTTTATCGTAAATCCTACATTCCATTGTAGCATCAGTTTTGAAAGGTGGCAACGGCAGACACAAGGATGTTGGAATTCGGGCGTGCATCGGTTTTTGATGGCGCTCGAGTAGTTATAAAGTCATGATCCGGTGATAGTTTTTGATATTCAATAGATAAATGTGCAGATTCAATAGATAACTTTCTCTATTCAATAGATAAAAACCGGTATTCGATAGATAACTTATCCATTTCAATAGATAAATTTAATGCCGCTCTATTGAAAGGAGGAAAATCTTATGAAAAAAGAATAATTGACGTGCTACAATCATTCGAGGAGGTGGTTTATATTGATAATTAAGAAAAAACGAATTCATTTAAGCGGATTGCTTTGGAGAGGTTATTGCAAAGGTTGCCAGACCAACATTCAAGGTTTCCAATCATTGAAAGTGCATTACGGTCAACACGAGCTGGTGAGAATGGAGAGAGGATATTAGGAGAGATATTTCAAAAATATATGGTTCCATTTGAACATTATATATTTCACGATCTTCATTTAAAATCCACTGGTTACTTTCAAATTGATACGCTTTTTCTATGTAAGCAAGGAGCGGTCATTTTGGAAATGAAGAATATAGCGGGCCGTATTAGTTTTCCGGCCAATCAGAATCAAATTACTCGAACTCTTGATAATGGACAAGTCGACTCATTTGAATGTCCCTCCATCCAACTTGAGCGAAATCAGCTATTATTGAAAGATTGGCTTAATGCACAAAATGTAGCAATTCCCATTCATAAAGCAGTAGTTTTTCCAAGACCGCAACAGCATTTCGAAAATCTGCGTCATAATCTAACAGTTCTTTTCCCCTTGAAATTCCAATTTTTCTACGAAACATCGGAGAACAATCCCCAACTTTCGATGAAAATGAGCTGAACAGCATTGCTGCAGCTTTGGTGGAGAGCCACCACGATTATAACCCTTTTCCTTTCTCATCTAGCTATAACATTTCACCTTCAGAGTTAATCACGGGAGTCCGCTGCAATCATTGCGGCTCATTTGGTATGCAATCCATTCATAAAGGATGGAGATGCCAGTTTTGTGGTCATGTCGATCAGCATGCACACTTGGAGTCACTACTGGACTATTTCATATTAATTAATAATCGAATAACGAATAAAGACTGCAGATATTTCTTGCGATTGGATAGCCATCAAAAAGCAAATTGTCTATTAAAACACTTGGATATACCTTCTTTTGGAGAAAAAAGAGGCAGGTTTTATATGGCGGGCTTGAAGGATGTAGAACGATTACTAAAGAAAACAGCAATTTGTAGGTGAAAGGTCATGATTTGGTGATAAGTTCAAGGATTCAATAGATAACTCCAGAGATTCAATAGATAATTATTTCTATGATAGATAACAACTAATTTATTGTTGGTAAACATGCCAAACAGCCCGTTTTATTATACTTTTGAAACCCTTGCTCGACGTCCGTCGTATGTCATGTAAAGGAGGTGCCGCCTGTGCGAAAAATGGTCATATTCATAATGGTATTATTCATCCTTTCACCAGCCACTGCCCATGCGAAGTCGTACGCAATTGACCGGGTGCAGATCAAGGGGTGGGTGCAGCCGAACGGTGATATGTTGGTGAATGAGGTGTTCACGTATACGTTGGATGGCTCGTTTTCGCAGTTGATGCGATCGTTTCCGGAGAAGCATATTGGGCAGGTCCAACAGTTCGAGGCGTATCTACTCGATGGACTGGATCCTATCGTCGGGGAAATCGAGGAGTCCGCTTTGACGAAAGCGCCGGTGACCCGCGAAGGCGGCACGTACCGGGCAGCCATTCGGGCGGGGGATGAAATCGTATCCGTCCTTTACGTCTACACGATGCAGAACGCGGTGACGTCATACGATACATACAGTGATTTGTCCGTTACTTATTTTGAAGGAGGCGACAATCACGACGAGCACTTGAATAATGTCGAGATCACCTACGCATTGCCCGGCGACGCCGGCGAGGGCCAAATCCATGGGTTTCTGCACGACCGGGCAGGGCAGGTGCGGAAGGTTTATCGCGACGGCATTTCGTTTCATACGCCCAAGTCGGCCGCACATACAGTGACGGAGACCCGCGTGCTGTTCCCTTCCATAATTATGACCGAGCAGCAAAAAATAACGGAGCCCGTCTCGTTCGAAGAAGCAATCCGGCAGGAACAGCAGCGCATCGATAGAAATGAATCTAGATGGGCGAAAATTCCCGCAGTGGAAAAAGCGGCGAATGGTCTCAGCGTTTTCTTCATTACACTGACCGGCTTGCTTATTTTACTGAGGCAACGGGTATTCTCCTTGTTCGGCAGCATTGATCTCGTCTTGCAGACTGATCCGACGTATTTGGCTTTTGTCGATCAAAATGGCCGATTCAATCGAAAAAGCTTTCTGTCGGGCTTGTTTTCGCTCGTTGATAAAGGGGTCATTAAGGTGGAACTGACGGATTCGGCAGCACGTTTCCAAGGGAAGAAAGGCGCCCCTGAAAAAACATTAGTTTTCCGCTTGCCCCAATCAAATGAACAATTGAAAAAATCAAAACAAAATTTACTGCCTCACGAGCAATATTTGGTGACATGGTTATTCAAAGGGAGGGTCGGTCATCGGAAATTCCATTTGCATGACATGGCGGGGGCTTCCGTGCATGGAGATAAAAAGAATCGGATCCATCTGCGCAAGCAGCGGCAATTCCATGAAAACCACGAAGCTTGGCATAACGATGTGCTTAGTCTTATGGATGAGGCGGGGGCACTTTCCACGAAGATGCCAAAAGTAGTGAAAGCAGCAATCTTTCTACTGCTCACGATAATGACCATGTACGGATTTTACGCGGATGGTGCAGGTGGCTGGGGAATTGCATTTCCTGCTATTGTAGCTGTCATCATGTATTACTTTTACATTACAAACCCTGAAAAGAAATGGCCAGCAATCCTGTTCTTTATCGGGATGTTTTCTGCAGGCGCTCAACCCGTTGCTACGGAAGTAACGAATGCTGTCCTTTCCGCAATCGTCTGTGGGGCAATTCTGTTTTTCGCGATTCCGAAAGCAATGCCAAGCTCATTTACCGCTCTTTATACAAAGATGAGCATTACGAAATTCAGAAACCGTGTGAGGCGGGGAATACCCGATTTTCTTCACCTGGAAGAAGCAGACCGTTGGATGGCTCGTGCTTATTTATTGAATAAATCAAAGAAAAGACTTCCGAGGTTGAAACGGGTATTGCCAGAAACCTCTTCACTCGCACCCCTTTTCGCGTTGCAAGTGGATCCGCTTTATTTCACCTATTCCACTTGGGGTCCGATGTCCGTCGACAAGAGCAGCTCTTCTAGGGGAGGGGGCTCTTATGATTCCGGCGGCTACAGCGGCGGAGGCGGAGGAGATGGCGGCGGTGGCGGTGCAGGCGCAGATTAATAAGAAAATGCCGGCTTATAGATAGACCGGCATTTTCTTATGTCATTGTTTTTCCTTTAATAAATCTCGGATTTCCTTCAATAATTCTTCTTTTGCATCAAGCGCAGGCTCTTCTTCCTTCGCGGGCTCTTCTTTCCGTTTGAACTTCATGAGTAGACGGACGAATAGGAAAATCGAGAAGGCGATGATGATGAAATCAATAATGGATTGTAAAAAAAGACCATATTTGAGGGGAGTCGCCCCGATTGTCACCTCTAGCTTGGATACGTCAACTTTTCCGGTAATCGCAACGACGAGCGGCATAATGATGTTATCGACTAGCGATGATACAATTTTGCCGAATGCTGCTCCGATAACGACGGCGATTGCAAGGTCGAGGACGTTGCCTTTGAACGCAAATTCCTTAAATGCTTTCCACATACTACACACCTCCTTTCAAGTTGTTTTTTTCGACTTGTTCGCATATAATAGGAACAAATGTTCTTAATGGGGGGGTGGAAGCGATGCGACAAGCTTTACTCAAAATATGTCAGCGCCATGAATTGGCGGAAATGATCTATATGCGAGCGGATGGGACACTAACGAAAAGGCGTGTCCGTATCCTTGCAGTCGGCATGGATTCATTCTCGGCTTATTGCCATCTGCGACATGAAAAACGCACATTCAAAATAGAACGGGTCTTGTCTGTCCAACGTATAGTGAGCCGCGAACCGAAGGCGATTTGAAATGTGTTATTCAAATTCCTCTTCAGGAAACCACCGATAGATTTGAAGATCCACTTTCCCATTCTCCATGAACTCCACACCTTCTGCCTCCAGCAACTCCCGCTGCAAACCGCCTTTTTCTTCCCGATCGGAAGGAGTTGAGATGCCGCCTTGCGCGTTGATGATCCGATGCCAAGGCAACTCGTACTTGGCGCTCATCGAATGGAGAATTCGAGCAACTTGCCTAGCACCGCGCGAATTACCCGCAGCGCTTGCCACTTGTCCATAAGTCATCACCCGGCCGGCAGGAATGTCCAGGATAATCCGCACAACCCGTTCTGTAAATGGAACCATTGTCTCTCCTCCTCATTATGAAACTATCCAAGTCACTTAATCGTACACAAGTTATGCAAAAATATAAATGGGAGAGTGGTCACATTGAACAACTTATTTACGAAACAGAGTTTCATCGGATATATCATTAAGATCGCCGGAGTTGTCGTGATTGGATGGGGGATTATCCAAGGGATCTTCTCTTTGTCGATGATGGCGCAAATGGGTGATCAGTATATGAATGAATGGGGAGAAATGCAGTATACAAGCGGGATTACGGGCGCAGCATTATTCGCCTTTCTGGGAATTATTGCGACACATTTCTTATACGGATTGTTGATCATCGGATTTGGTGAAGTAATTGATTACTTGCAGAAGATTTATTTCAGCATGGAACCGGAAGCTAAGCGGCAATGGTTGGAAGAGCGGAAGGAGAAGGAGATTGTCGTGCCGGAAGGAGATGTGCCGTTTTGGGCGGAACAGCATGTAAACATCTATTACAAAAAAATGCAATCGACCGTCCAATCAATCGAAAAAACGAGCGATCCATATATTTTCAAAATTTCCGTGGATGGGCGTATCGAATTTATGGAGCTCGGGAACTTCGAACCGCGCATTTTATCCGATGAGGAAGCCGCTAAATTCGCCGAATGAAAAGCGCCTCGTCAGTCTTGGACGAGGCCGCGTTTCTTCCGCTTTTGGAATTGGTCGAACAGCAAAATCGTAAAGAGGAGCCAGAATGCGCTTGCGACCATGCCACCGAGAATATCGCTCGGATAATGGACGCCAAGGTAGATACGGCTAACTGCAATCATGCCGAACATGAAAATCGCAAAGAGTACCAAGGCGACTCTTCCTGCCGTTGACTTGATATGGCGCCAAAGCAAATATGCGAAAAGCGCGTACAGGCTGAAACCCATCATCGTGTGACCGCTCGGGAAGCTGTAGCCACCCACTTCGGCAAGCCTGTGGAATTCAGGACGTGCCCGTTTGAAGATGAATTTCAAGGTTTGATTCAATATGCCTGTCCCGATCATTGCGAAGAAAAAGAAATAGGCTTGGCTTCTGACGTGGAATTTCCACAATAGAAGTGCGGTCACTGCGATGATAAGAAGCATGACGACTTTCGTGGAGCCAATGAATGAAAAAGTGTGCATGATTGTCGTCAGCCACGGAGCTTCCAAACCTTGAACGGCATCGATGATCGATCGGTCAAAACCGGTGATCATTCCGTTAAGAATCGCTGTTACAATAAAGGCAAAGGCGAAGCCGAATAAAATACATAAACTAATGGCCACAAAAGGGCGAATTGGTGATTCCTTCAACTAGATCATCCTCTCTTCTGCGACATATTGTACAGGAAAAGACAGGGCGTTGCATATAGTGAAGTGGAAAGGGAAGTGGATGGGCAATGAAAATCGCTCTATTGCTTATTAGCGGCTATTTGGTCGGGAATTTGCTGATGGCAACGGTCATCGGAAAGTTTTTATATCGCCGAGATATTCGCAATGCGGGGAGTGGAAACCCGGGCGCGCGCAATGCGGGAAGGGTGCTCGGCAAGACCGCTTTTGTCTTGACGTTCATTGGAGACGCAGTAAAGGGAGCCGCCGTCGTATTGATTGCCAAATGGTTGGGGATGGACGACTGGCTGCAACTATTGTGTGTCCTTGCCGTCATGGCAGGCCATATTTATCCGGTCGTCCATAAGTTCCGCGGCGGGCAGGGGGTATCGACGTTCATTGGCGGAATGCTTGCGTTCAACTCGCTCGTAGTTGCCTGTTTTGTAATTATGTTCCTCGTCCTCTATCCATTTCTTAAAAACTTCACGGCCGCTGGGTTAAGCGCGATGGCATTGTCGCCGCTTTTCCTGTTTGGATTGACGAACGAGTGGGCGCAATCGGTTGTCGCCATCCTAGTCGTAGGTTTGCTTATATTTGCCCATCGGAAAGATTTGACCGCTCTCAAAGGGGTATGGAAGTCAGTAGAGCAACCGTTTGAGACCGCTAATAGTATGGATAATCGCCATTCAAAAACGGAAAGGAGAGAATATCTAATGAAAGAGATCCGATCTATAGAAGAATGGGAAGAAATACGGAATCAATCGAAAAGAGAGCCGGTCTTCCTGATGAAGCATAGCTCGACATGCCCGATTAGCGCCGCGGGTTATCGGGCGTTTGCCAAGTTCGAAACGGAAATTCCAAAATACGTTTTGATCGTCCAAAGAAGCCGTAAACTGTCGAATGAAGTGGAAAGCGAATTGGGCATTCAGCATGAAAGTCCGCAGCTCTTCTTACTGAAGGACGGCGAAGCGGTATGGCATGCGAGCCATTCCAAAATCAGCCAACGCAATATGAAATCAGCCGTCGAAGCGAACGGATGAAAGATGCAGGCACCTCTTATAAGGTGTCTGTTTTTCATTTTTACGGGCATCCACTGAACGCTTATACGTTATTTCTTAGAGGTCAAAAGTACCGAAGTGAGCATAACTCCCCCCAAACTTGAGCAAAACCCATTAAAACTCGTGCGAAACTTTTCCGAGCACTCCCTCCTTGTGAATAACTTCACAATAAATGACACTTATCATATGCAAAGTTATGACGTTCATCTATTCTGCGAAACCCGCTTCCCGTTTAGTATAGATAATAACGAGATCATAAAATTCACGAGGAGGCGTTCACAATGAGCAAGGAAAAAACGAAGCAGTTGCACAAAAATGTTGCACCCTATGCCAAATCGGATTTAAAAAAGAGTGTTATCCAACTGATCAATACGGTTCCACCCATATTTCTTCTCTGGTTTTTGGCGTATCAGAGTTTGTCGGTGTCCGTTTGGCTGACGATCGGCATTGCAGTCATTACAGCGGGCTTTGTCGTCCGGACATTCATCATCTTCCATGATTGCACGCATGGTTCATTTTTCAAGAATAAAAAAGCGAATGACATTGTCGGTACGATTACTGGGATCCTCACGTTGTTCCCATATGAAAAATGGAAACGCGAGCATGCAATCCATCACGCGACAAGCTCCAACTTGGATAAGCGGGGCGTCGGCGATATTTGGGTCATGACCGTTGAGGAATATATGGAAGCATCGAAATGGCAACGACTCATGTATCGCTGCTATCGGAATCCTATTGTTATGTTCGGCCTCGGACCCTTATATTTGGTGCTTATTACGGGCAGGATCAACCGGAAAGATGCACGTCGGAAAGAACGCAATAACACATATTTGACGAACGTCCTCCTCGTAGCGCTCTATGCGTTCATGGTGTGGCTCGTCGGCTGGCAAGCCTTCCTCATCGTGCAAGGCTCAATCATGTTTGTCGCTGCAGCGCTAGGCATCTGGCTTTTCTACATTCAGCACACATTCGAGGATTCCTATTTCGAAGAGGAATCCGAGTGGGATTATGTGAAAGCGGCAGTTGAAGGCAGCTCGTATTACAAATTGCCAAAAGTCCTTCAATGGGCGACTGGCAACATCGGCTTCCACCACGTCCATCATTTGGCGCCGCGTGTGCCAAATTACAACTTGGAAATGGCGCATGAATCAACTCCTCCGCTTCAAATGGCGACGACAATCAATATTAAAACAAGCTTGGAATCGCTTCGTTACAAACTATACGATCCGGAAAACAAGCGGTTCATCACATTCAAAGAAGTGAAGAACGCAGTCAAACGTGCCAAGCCAAGCATTGATCTGAATGAATTGAAACCGAAACGAACAAGCTTTGACAGTAAATGAACAAATGCAGCCGCCTTTCGATGAGGCGGCTGCATGTTTTTGGTACAATGGAAGAAATAGGACGGTGAACTGGATGCAAAAATGGTACAGTATTTTCCCTAAAAACCCATGGCTCAGTATTTATGCATGGGCCGTTTTTTGCCTATTGCCGTTCTTTTTCATCTTCCGGTCATGGTCGGCGGTCGACATTTCGGTCGGCACTGGATTATTGGTACTTTTCTTCATCTCTTATTTCTTTTCATTCAAATCAAAAAGTGGCCTCGTCTATATGTGGATCAGTTTCGAAATCGTGATCAATATTGTCATGACACTTCTGTTCGGCTATGTGTACCTGTCGATTTTTACTGCGTTTTTCATCGGCAATATACGATCGACAGTTGGGTTCTTCATCATGTATGGCCTACATATCTTTTTCACGGTTGGCGCGATTGTCACGGGCTTTTTCTTGGAAATCAACCTCTTTCTGTCGCAAGTCCATTTCATCCTCATTACGGTGATCGGCGTCATCCTTCTGCCTTTCAATCTTTACAACAGGAGCAAGCGTGAGAAACTTGAAGACCAGCTGGAGGATGCGAAAGAGCGCATTTCTGAATTGATGTTGTTGGAGGAACGCGAGAGGATCGCACGGGATCTGCATGACACGCTCGGGCAGAAATTATCGATGATCGGTTTGAAGAGCGACTTGGCCCGAAGATTGATTTCGAAAAATCCGGAAGAGGCGGAGAGAGAATTGGTCGATATCCGTCAAACGGCAAGCACTGCATTGAAGGAAGTGCGAGAGCTTGTGGCGGATATGCGTGCGACAAGGCTTGTGGACGAAGTGATGCGCATCCGTCAGATTCTTGCGGCTGCGGAAATCGAATTACGGATTGAAGGGGATCCTGCCGTGACCAACATCCCATCCAACTTTGAAAACGTCCTCGGCATGTGCCTGAAAGAGGCGGTGACGAATGTGGTGAAGCATAGCGGGGCAACGGTTTGCAATGTCCTAATCAAGCAGACGGAAGATGAAGTGTCGATCGTCGTCCATGATAACGGCAAAGGTATGAAAACGATAAAATCAGTTGGCACGGGATTGAAGGGCATGCGGGAACGGCTTGAATTTGTGAACGGTACACTCGAAATCGAAGAAGAGCATGGAACGACATTGACGATCCGAATGCCGATCGTCATTACACATCAATTGGAGGAGGGGAAGGCATGATTCGAATCGTCATTGCAGAGGACCAAGGAATGATGTTAGGCGCGCTGGGCTCCCTTTTGAATATGGAAGACGATATGGAAGTCGTCGGGATGGCGCGGAACGGGGAGGAAGCGGTCCGCCTTGTGAAGGAGCATAAGCCCGACATTTGCATCATGGATATCGAAATGCCGGTCATGACCGGTTTGGATGCGGCGGAGGAACTCATCGGCATGGACTGTAAAATCATCATCTTGACGACGTTTGCACGGGCGGGCTATTTTGAGCGCGCGCGAAAGGCCAAGGTCCGCGGTTATTTATTGAAAGACAGTCCAATCGAGGAGCTTGTCAATTCCATCCATGCGATCCAGGAAGGACGCCGGATTTACGCACCCGAGCTCGTCGATATCGCGTACGAGGACGACTCCGAAAATCCACTGACCGACCGCGAAAGCCAAGTGCTAGGACTTGTAGCAGAAGGGAAGACGACGAAGGAAATCGCAGGTGAGCTCTTTTTGACGCCGGGAACGGTTCGGAATTATATATCCGTCATTCTTGAAAAGCTGGAGGTCGGCAATCGGATTGAAGCGATTTCCCGTTTCAAGGAAAAGGGATGGTTTAAATAGGTTGTGTTAGCAGGTGAAGGAGTTTATTTCCTTTGCCTTTTTTATTTTGAAGTATCACGTCCAAAGCAGGTCATCCTGCGTCCAAAGCGAGTCGTTCCGCGTCCAAAGCAGGTCATCCTGCGTCCAAAGCGAGTCGTTCTGCGTCCAAAGCAGGTCATCCTGCGTCCAAAGCGAGTCGTTCCGCGTCCAAAGCAGGTCATCCTGCGTCCAAAGCGAGTCGTTCCGCGTCCAAAGCAGGTCATCCTGCGTCCAAAGCGAGTCGTTCCGCGTCCAAAGCAGGTCATCCTGCGTCCAAA